>CAUJHJ010000040.1 GCA_963204835.1 Pseudomonadota bacterium | reverse complement strand
CGGAGCAAATGGATGGTCTTTCCGCTCCCGCCACGCCCACGGAAAATGAGCAGCTGCTGCCCAAGTCGGTCAATGTATTTCTGGTCGGAGATGAGCTTTCGGCAGATAGTCTCCAATCGGCGCCGATCGAGTTTTGTCGGCGTGACGATTGGTCGAAAGAAGGCTGCCGCCTTCTGCACTGCAGTTACAGTCTCATTCTTTGCGAAGGCGATATACCACCCGTCGTCACCCGCACGGGGAGCGCGAATACCTTCGATTAGGGCAAAGAAGTCCTGCGCGGAGGGACTGGAACCCAGGACATTGGAAGCCGACGACGGAATCACGCCTTCGTAGTTTCTCAGCCAGATGGCGCCTTCAATCCACGGGGGCGAGACGCCGCTTCGATCCAAATAGTGCTTCAGCGAGAGACGCTGCTGCCGAACTTGTTCTGTTGCGTCGGACCAGTAGTTCTGCTTGGCGTAGTGAACAAGCACTCTCTGCGAATCAAATCTCACCCGCGTTGAAGAATGATCCTTGACCTCCAACGCGAGACACAAGTTGACCAGGCGGACGTCCTTATCCCGCGAGGGTCCGTGCCGTCCCTTAAACGTGACGCCTCGACCGAAAGAGCCAATCAGAAGAATGTCGATGTCTTGAACGGATTCACCGAGGCACTGCGCCCCGACAATCATCAGGAGATTTCCAGGGAGCTTTGCCGGCATTAGGACCTGGCGAAGCGCCTCCGCGGCGTCGCGTTCGGGACACCGGTCTGCGCCAATGATATCGATTGTCATACGTCGGATCGGGGCCTAACTGGTCTGGAGCAGCATCGAATCTGTACGGAACCGAGCTGGTACCTTACCACCGCCCGTTACCCTGGCCTGAGAGCCCCGTCCAAACTCGCCGTCACTGTGGCAATCGTGCGCTGTGTCGCGGCCCGCAATCTGGGATTCGACGCGTCAGGAACGCCATGTCTTGCGCGGCACCGTGCGAAAGCATTTGCGGCCACTATGTCAGCGCCTGCGCTGCGATCACCTTCATCGACGACGGCAGCAGTACCGGCGTGTGCGTCTTGCCTGCCACCCACGCGTCGATCATGTCCGCCCACTCCTGCAGCATGTGCCTCCGCTGCTCCGCGTACTGGGCGCGGTTGTACGTGCCGCGCGAGGAATCGTTCCGCTCGTGCGCTAGCGCCTTCTCGATCCAGTCTCGGTTGAAACCCATCTCGTTCAGGATCGTCGAGCCCGTACGGCGCAGGTCGTGAACGGTGAACATCTCCAGCGGCAGGTTCTCCGCTTTGGCCTTCTCGGCAATCTGCGACGTGACGCGATTGAGCGTGCTGGCAGCGATGTGGACATCGGCGTCGTAGCGAGACGGAAAGACGTAAGGCGAGCTTCCGGCCATCAGCTTCAGCGCGGTGAAGATCTCCAGCGCCTGGCGCGACAGATAGACGGTGTGCGGCCGGCGCGCCTTCATGCGTTCCTTCGGAATCGTCCAGACTCCCTTGTCGAAGTCGATCTCGCTCCAGGTCGCCATTGACAGCTCGCTCTTGCGGACGAGCGTCAGCAGGATCATTCGCAGCGCGAGGCGATGGATGTGGGCAAACGACACCTTGTCGATCAGCGTGAAGGCGATGCGGATCTCGTCCGGGGAGAGTGCCCGCTCCCGCGGCTTGAATACCGCGATGGAAGTCGGTGCAACCTCGGTGGCCGGGTTCGGAACCTTGTGCCCGTGCAGGTTCGCGAAGTTGTAGATCCCCTTCACGATATCCCGGACGTGGATGGCCGTCGCGGGCGACCCTCGGTTCTTGATCTTGAGGCACAGGATACGAACGTCGTCGGACGACACCTCGGACAGCAGCCGGTTCGAGATCTCAGGCTCGACCTCGCGCCGGTAGATTCCCCGGCGCATCCGGCGGGTGCTCTCCGCCATGGGACCCTCGTCGAGCCACTTCGTGGCGAACTGCCCCAGGGTCTCGGCCGCCGCCAGCTGGCGCTTCTCCCGCTGCTTCACCCGGGCCGGGGAATGCCCCTGGGCGAGCGTGTTCCGGGCGGCAATGCACTTCTCCCGGGCTGCGGACAGGGATAGCCCGGCCGGGCCGTAGCGACCCAGAGTGAGGGTCTCGCGCCGGTTGCTGATCCGGTAGTCGAACCGGAACGTGATCGTCCCGGCCGTCGATACCGTCACGTACATTCCGTCCCGGTCCGTCACTTTGTACGGCTTTTCCCGGGATTTGAGCTTCTTCAGGGCGATATCGGAAAGCATGGCGGGCCCCCGTTTTGGTGTGGCCCATATTTTACCGTCAGAAGCCCGTTTAGCTCAATTCACGCAGCGGAAATCGCGGGTTTCTGCCATTTTTTCCCTGTAATTCCGACGTTTTTTCGCTTTCCGGCCCATCAATCTTCTGACGGTAAAAATGGAACCCTCAAGGGGCACTCAAATCGTTTACCGTCACTTTTACCGTCAGAGTCATTCGCTTGGCGCGGATGGATGGCGATAGGTCGCGAAAGGTTATTTATTATTTATCAGCGACTTAAGTAGTGATTTAGCGGTGTGGCAATAGACCACGAAAGGCTCAAAATCACTCCCACTCTATGGTGGCCGGCGGCTTCCCAGAAATGTCATAGACGACGCGGGAAATCCCCCGCACCTCGTTCACGATCCGCCGCGAGACGAGATCGAGGAAGTCGTACGGCAGGTGCGCCCAGTGCGCCGTCATGAAATCCACGGTCTCGACCGCGCGCAGCGCAATCACGTAGTCGTAGCGACGGCCGTCGCCCATCACGCCGACCGAACGCACCGGCAGGAACACCGCGAACGCCTGGCTCGTCTTGTCATACCAGCCGTGGCGGCGCAGTTCGTCGATGAAGATCGCATCCGCCCTTTGCAGCAGGGCCGCGAACTCCGGCTTCACTTCGCCGAGGACGCGCACGCCGAGGCCGGGACCAGGGAACGGATGGCGGTAGACCATTTCGCGCGGCAGGCCGAGCGCGACACCCATCTCGCGCACCTCGTCCTTGAAGAGCTCGCGCAGCGGCTCGACCAGCTGCATCCGCATGTTCTCGGGCAGGCCGCCGACGTTGTGGTGCGACTTGATCACATGCGCCTTGCCGGTGCGCGCGCCGGCCGATTCGATCACGTCGGGATAGATCGTGCCTTGCGCGAGGAAGGCAATGCCCTCGAGCTTGTGGGCCTCTTCGTCGAAGATCTCGATGAACAGCCGCCCGATGATCTTGCGCTTCTGCTCCGGGTCGGTGACACCTTCGAGCGCCGCGAAGTAGCGCGGCGCGGCATTCACACGGATCACGCGCACGCCGAGGTTCTGCGCAAAGGTGCGCATCACCTGGTCGCCTTCATCGAGCCGCAGCAGGCCGTGGTCGACGAATACGCACACGAGCTGTTCGCCGATCGCCCTGTGAAGCAGCGCCGCGACCACCGAGGAGTCGACGCCGCCGGAGAGGCCCAGCAGCACCCTGCCCTTGCCGACCTGCGCTCGGACGCGCGCGATCGCGTCGTCGATGATGTTGCCGACGGTCCAGAGCGCCGCGGCGCCGCAGATGTCGCGAACGAAGCGCTCGAGCAGGCGCGCACCCTGGCGCGTGTGGGTGACTTCAGGATGAAACTGCACGCCGTAGTAGCGGCGTGATTCATCCGCCATCGCCGCGAACGGCGCGTTCGCGCTGGTGCCCACGGTGAGAAAGCCCTGCGGCACCGCTTCCACCCGGTCGCCATGGCTCATCCACACGTCGAGCACGGCGCGACGCTCACCGTCCTCGCGATCGGCGATGCCGTCGAGCAGGCGACAGGGCGCGGTGGCCGTCACTTCAGCGTAGCCAAACTCGCGGTGGTCGCTCGTCGCTACGCGCCCGCCGAGCTGCTTTGCCATCGTCTGCATGCCGTAGCAGATGCCGAGCACCGGGACGCCGAGTTCGAAGACCGCGCGCGGCGCCGCGGGCGCCTGCGACTCGGTGGTGGACTCGGGGCCGCCGGAAAGGATGATGCCCTTCGGGCGAAAGCGGCGGACTTCTTCGTCCGTGATGTCCCACGGGTGGATTTCGCTGTAGACGCCGAGCTCGCGGACCCGCCGGGCGATGAGCTGCGTGTATTGCGCGCCGAAGTCGAGGATCAGGATGCGATCCTCGTGCAGGTCCTTATCTGACACGGTAGTTGGGTGCTTCCTTCGTGATGGTGACGTCGTGCACGTGGCTCTCGCGCACCCCGGCACTCGTCATGCGCACGAACTTCGGGCGCGTGCGCATTTCGCTGATGTTGCTGCTGCCCGTATAGCCCATCGCAGCGCGCAGGCCACCGGCGAGCTGGTGCAGGATCGCGACCAGGCTGCCCTTGTACGGCACGCGGCCTTCGATGCCTTCGGGCACGAGTTTCTCGAGCTCGGCGGTGGTGTCCTGGAAGTAGCGGTCGCTCGAGCCATGGCGCTCGGCCATCGCGCCGAGCGAGCCCATGCCGCGATAGGCCTTGTAGGATCCGCCCTGGTAGAGCTCGACCTCACCGGGCGATTCCTCGGTGCCGGCAAAGAGCCCGCCGATCATGACCGCGTGCGCTCCGGCAACGATGGCCTTGGCGACATCGCCGCTGTAGCGGATGCCGCCGTCGGCGATCAGCGGCACGCCCTGCTTCGCGAGTCCTTCGGCGACATTCGAGACCGCCGAGATCTGCGGCACGCCGACACCCGCGACGACGCGCGTGGTGCAGATCGAACCCGGCCCGATGCCGACCTTGACCGCGTCGGCGCCGGCCTTGACGAGATCGGCCGCCGCCTCGGGCGTCGCGATGTTGCCCGCGATCACCTGCAGGTCGGGCCACTTCGCCTTCAGCTTCTTCACCATCTCGAGTACGCCGCGCGAGTGGCCGTGGGCCGTGTCCACTACCACGACATCGACGTGCGCCTCGTGCAGCGCCGCGACGCGATCGAGTGTATCGGGCGAGGTGCCGACCGCGGCACCGACGCGCAGGCGCCCGCCCTCGTCCTTGCAGGCGCGTGGGAACTCGCGCGCCTTCTGGAAATCCTTCACCGTGATCATGCCGCGCAGTTCGAAGTCGTTGCCGACCACCAACACCTTTTCGATGCGGTGCTTGTGCAGCAGCAGCAGCACGTCTTCCTTCGGCGCGTTCTCGCGCACGGTGACGAGGCGTTCCTGCGGCGTCATCACGCTCGACACCGGCGCGTCGAGCTTCTCCTCGAAGCGCAGGTCGCGGTGCGTGACGATGCCGACGACCTTGCGGCCGTTGACCACCGGCACGCCGGAGATGCCGCGCGCATGGGTCAGGTCGATCACCTGCCGGATCGTCATGTCGGGGGTGACCGTGATCGGGTCGCGGATCACGCCGCTCTCGAACTTCTTGACGCGCGCGACTTCACGCGCCTGCGCCTCGACGGTCATGCTCTTGTGGACGATGCCGATGCCGCCTTCCTGCGCCATGGTGATGGCGAGGCGGGCCTCGGTCACCGTGTCCATGGCGGCCGACATCAGCGGGAGGTTGAGGCGGATCGCGCGGGTGAGCTGGGTCGAGAGATCGACTTCGCGCGGCAGGACTTCCGAGTAGGCGGGTACTAACAGGACATCGTCGAAGGTCAGTGCTTCTTCGAGGATACGCATCGCGGGGATTTGTCCAGGGGAATTGGACGCGGCATTGTACGCACCGCCCCCTCGTCCGTAAAGCCGCGCCGGTGACTGTCGGCGGAGCGGCGCCACGGCAGCCAGCGGGGCTCGCCGGCCGCCGCTGGCCGCGGGTCATGCAGAGCGATTCATCACCTCATGAAGGGCAGGCCACCCTGCACGCGTGTCGCCGTGCCCAGGAACACGTTGTTGGTCGGGTTTGTCTGGATCAACCAGAGCGTGCCACCCCAGTGAGGGTCCACCTGGATCTTGAAGCTCACGCCGGCGGCGTCACCGAACTGAATGCTTCCGCTGCAATCCTCGTTCACCGTATACACGCCCGGTGCACCCGCGGGCGGCTGCAGAATTCCTCCCGTATCGCCAAATGGGTTGGCCACCGTGACCCCCGGCGTCGTCAGCGTGCCGTCACCGTTGAACTGGAGCAGCTCGATGATCGCCTTGGGCACCCAGGGTGTGCCCGGGGTGCTGCCCGGTGGGCGAGTGAATCCATTGGCGGTAAAGACGTACAGCCCCCGCAGGATCTCGTTGCGGCATCGGTTCTTGGTGAACTCGTCGGCTGCCGCGAGCGCTGGCAGGCACAAGGCCAGGGCGCACAGCGCAACACATTTTCTGGTCCGGGCTTTCATCTGGTTCTCCTTGCACATCTGTTAAATGGACGGCCCCTGAATATGGGCACCCAGGAGGCGAAACTCTTGGTCAGCGAGGGCGCCCGCATCAATGGATCGGGCCTGTCCCGGCGCTGTATCGTTGCTGTACTGCATGGGTGACCAGGACATACAGGGTCGATCGGCGACGGGTGCAGCGGCTTCGCGCCCAACGAAGCTCCGCTTCCGGGACGTGACGTTCGATCCGTCATCGGGGGAGATTGCGCGCAAAGGCGTGCGTGTCCGACTGCAAGACCACTCCCGCGGGATTCTCGAGCTGCTTGCGGCCCATCCCGGTGAAATGGTCGACCGCGAGCGCCTGATCGCACACCTGTGGCCCCGCACGACGTACATCGACACCGACGCGGGGCTCAACACCGCAATCAAGAGGCTGCGCGCCGCCCTTGGAGACGATGCAGACGCACCGCTTTTCATCGAGACCGTTCCGCGGCGCGGTTACCGGTTCATTGCATCCGTCTCCCCTGACACGGGACCTGAGCAAGGCCCCGAGGCTGCTACCCGGCGCTGGCCCCGACGCGCCCTGACTGGCTTGGCATTGCTGACTGCCGGGCTGCTCGTGGCGTTCGGGTTGCGCTTCCTGCCGGGAAACCCGGTGGCTCGCGTGGCGAACCCGGGCGCCGCTGTGCAGCTACCCGACCGCAACGTTGCCGTCTTGCCTTTCACCAACCTGACGGGAGATCCGCACCGCGAGCACCTCGCACTGGCGCTCTCGGAATCGCTGCTTCACCGGTTGGCCGATGTGCGCGAAATCAACGTGATCGCCCGCACCTCGTCATTTGCATTCCAGGGCCGATATGAAGACGTGCGGGAGATCGGCCGCAAGCTCGACGCGCGCTATCTGGTGGAAGGCAGCCTGCAGGACTCTTCGACGCGCCTGAGAGTCACGACACAGCTGATCGACGCCGCGACTGGCGCTCACGTCTGGTCGAAGACCTTCGATCGTCCCCGCGACGACTTCTTCGCAACGCAGGACGAGATTGCACTCGAGGTTGCGCGCGCACTGAAGCAGAGCGTCGGAGGCTTCGATATCCGGTCTCCGCGCCCCATCGGAACCGCGAACTTCGATGCATGGCTCGCCTACGAGCAGGGCCGCGCGCGCGGGTCCTCCCGGCTCACCGGGGACCTTCATGCAGCCGTCGCATTGCTCGAGCGCGCGGTTCGCCTCGATCCGGAGTTCGCTGCCGCGCGGGCCGAACTGGCAAACGCCTATCTCAACGAGGCGAGCTTCGCACCGCCACGTGATGTTGCCACGGCGAAGGCGTCACAGATGGCGGCGGCCCGTGCCGCACCCCTCGTCAATCCGGCGCTCGATCGGGATTCCGGGGACAGCGCTGCCCAGCTGGTCCGTGGACGCATTGCAAACATCGAGGGTGATGTCGCAGGCGCTGACGCCGCCTTTCGGCGAGCCATCGAATTGAACCCCAACGACGCTCGGGGATACCAGTACCTCGGTGAACTGTTGATCGACAATCGGCGCAGTATCAAGGAAGGCCTCGCAGCAATTGAACGGGCCCGGCTGCTCGATCCGCTCGATCCGCGAGGCCCATATTACGCGGGCCTCGTCGAATTCTTTCGCGGCGACGTTGCCGCTGGCGAGCGGCTGATGATCGAGACGCTGAAGCTGCGCCCGGATTACGCGCCCGCCCTTGCCCGACTCGGATGGAGCAGCGCGAGGCGAGGCGGACGCCTCGCAGACGCAGTCAAGCTCGGCGAGCAGGCGCTGCGGATCGATCCGGAGTCCCAGTGGTTGCGGGGCTATTTGCTTTCCTGGTACCTGGATCTGGGCGATGCGGAGGCGGCGAGAAGCCTGCTCGTGCAGCATGTTCCCGATCGCGGAATGGCAATCGAGCTGTATTTTTACGAACGCCAGTACGATCGGGCCGCCGCATTGATATATGCACGCCCGGAGGAGTTTGAGCGCTGTGGCGTCGATCCGGACGCGCTGCTGGAACATGCGAGGGCGACAGGCAACGTGGCGCGCGCGCAGCAGTTCCTCCAGGAGCGCGTCTCGCTTTGGAACAGGGACGGAGAGGCCACGGTCGAGCCGGACAATGAACAGGTCGCTGTCGTGATGGCATGGCTGCTTGAAAACTCCGGCAGGATGCGCGAGGCCCGACAACTGCTGGAGGCGCCGGCGGCCCGTGAGACCAGGACTCGCCCGCCAGACTCTCTCCTGTGTACTGGCGCGGTGCGCGCCCGGGCTCTCGCTGCCTTGGGGCGCAACCACGAGGCCGTCGCCGCACTCAGGCGCGACATGCTGGAGCGCGGGGATTGGGAGAACGGCTGGTACACCTTCGATCGTGATCCGCTTTTCACCCGACTGCGGACCGACCCCGGCTTCGGGCACGTGCGCGACGCCTATCGGAAACATATTGCCGAAGAGAAGGCGAAACTCGATGACATGCGTACCCGCGGTCTCGTTCCGGAACGCTCGTTGCACAGCGATAGCCGCTAGAATGGGACGCCGATGCCCCAGGAACCCAACGTCTACACCGTCAGCCGCCTCAACCGCGAGGTGCGCCTGCTGCTCGAGCAGGGCCTGCCGGGGGTGTGGGTGGAGGGCGAGATCTCGAACCTCGCCCGCCCCGGATCGGGCCACTGGTATTTCTCGCTGAAAGACCGCGACGCGCAGATCCGCTGCGCGATGTTCCGGCAGAAGAACAGCGCCGTAAAGTTCCAGCCGAAGGACGGTTCGGCCGTCATGGCGCGCGGGCGCGTCAGCCTCTATGAACCGCGTGGCGACTTCCAGCTGATCGTCGAGCACCTCGAGGAAGCCGGCCTCGGAGCCCTGCAGCGCGAGTTCGAGCGGCTGCGCGACAAGCTCAAGGCGGAAGGCCTCTTCGACGACGGCCGCAAACGCCCGCTGCCCGCGGTGCCACGACGGATCGGTGTCGTGACCTCGCCCACCGGGGCGGCGATACGCGACATCCTCCACGTGCTCGAGCGGCGCTTCGCAGCCACGCCGGTGCTGATCTACCCGACGCCGGTGCAGGGCGCCGCGGCCGTGCCTGGCCTCCTCGCCGCGCTCGATCGGGCGGCGGTTCGCGCCGAATGCGACGTGCTGATCGTCGCACGCGGTGGCGGCTCGCTCGAGGACCTCTGGGCCTTCAACGACGAGCGCGTGGCGCGCGCGATCCGCGCCATGCCGATGCCCGTCGTCACCGGCATCGGCCACGAAGTGGATTTCACGATCGCGGATTTCGTCGCGGACCTGCGCGCACCCACCCCCACGGCCGCCGCGCAACTTGCGGTGCCCGACGGCCGCGCGTGGTTGCAGTCGCTCGCGCGCATCGAGCAACGCCTGCTCGCGGGCGGCCAAAGGGTCCTGCGCGATGCCTCCACCACGCTCTCCCAGCTCGGGCAGCGCATGAGGCTCGCCTCCCCCGCGGTGCGCGTCGCCCATGCCGCGCAGCGCCTGGACGACCTCGAGCAGCGCCTTGCCCGCGCAGCACAAGCGACCCTCCTCGCCCGCCGCCACGACACGGCTGAGCTGTCCCATCGGCTGCTCGCCGCTTCACCGGCCGCCCGCCTGCAGGCGGGCGTCGCGCGGGGCGCGGCCCTGTCGGTGCGCCTGGAGTTCGCCATGCGCGAGTCGCTTTCCCGCGGACTACATCGACTCGACCTCGCGAGCCGCACACTCGATGCGGTCAGCCCGCTCGCGACCCTGCGTCGCGGTTTCGCCGTCGTGACGCGTGAGGCAGGCGGCACGCTCGTCAGCGATGCCGCGACGCTCGCCGCGGGTGACACGCTCGTTACGCGCCTCGCTGCGGGGCAGTTCCGCTCGCGTGTCGTGGAGGATTGATGGCCGCAAGATCAATGGTCCTCGCTTCGATCGTTGCGAGCCTGCCTGCCGCGGCGATCGCGGATCCGACCCTGCCACGCCAGAGCGCGACTCCCGGGGGCGTGGTGCTCGTCGATGCGGGCCCCATCGCTGCAAGCACCGGGGCCGCGCCTGTCGTGACCGTGGATGGCGCGCGCGCCATGGTCCTGCGCCAGCGCGATCGCTGGACCGCCGTGGTCGGCTTGCCGCTTTCGCAGCCCGCGCCGGCGACCGTGGAAATCGTCATCAAGGACCACGATGGCGGCGAACGCCGAGTCGGCGTCGACATCACGGACAAGCAATACGCAACGCAGCGCCTCAAGGTCAAACCGGGCCAGGTGAACCTCTCGAAGGAAGATCTCGCCCGTGCCGATGCGGAGCGAACGCGCATCCTCGCGGTGCTCGCCACCTTCTCGCCCGATCCGCCCGTGACCCTCGAGCTGGCGCAGCCCGTGCCCGGCCCGCGCTCGAGTTCCTATGGCCTGCGCCGGGTGTTCAACGGCGAGTCCCGCAATCCGCATTCTGGAATGGACATCGCCGCGCCGACCGGCACCCCGATCGTCGCGCCCGCCGACGGCCGCGTGATCGACACGGGCGACTTCTTCTTCAACGGCAACACGGTCCTGATCGACCACGGCCAGGGGCTCGTGACGATGTATTGCCACTTGTCAGTGATAGGTGTCCAGCCTGGCGAAGCCGTGAAGACGGGTGATGTGATCGGCAAGGTCGGCGCCACCGGGCGCGTCACCGGCCCGCACCTGCACTGGGGCGTGATCCTGAACCGCGCGTCGGTCGATCCGGCGCTATTTCTGCCGCTGGCCGCGCCCGCGGCGGCGCGCTGAGTCGTACGGGTTCGAGTCGGTCCGGAACTCGACCGCGACGGGCGAGGCGAACAGGTCGAAGGTCTCGCGGAAAACGTTCGCGAGGTAGCGCCGGTAGGCATCCGGCACGTGTTTGGTCTGGTTGCCGTGGATCACGATGCGTGGCGGATTGCGCCCGCCCTGGTGCGCGTAGCGCAGCTTGATGCGCCGGCCGCGCACGAGCGGCGGCTGGTGCTGCGTCATCGCGCGCTCGAGCGTCTTCGTGAGCTCGGGCGTGCGCATTTCGCGCATTGCGCCGTCGTAGGCGCGGATCGCCGCCTGCGCGAGATCGCCGACCCCGGTCCCGTGGCGCGCGGAAATGAAATGCACCGGCACGAACGGCGCGAAATCGAGCTTCAGCGCGAGCTTGCCGCGGATCTCCTCGCGCTGCTCCATCGGGATGTTGTCCCACTTGTTGACGGCGATCAGCAGCGCCCTGCCCCGCTCGAGCGCGAGGCCCAGCACGCTCGCATCCTGCTCGCCGACCGTATCGTGAGCGTCGAGCACCACGACCACCACATGCGCCTCGACGATCGCCTGCAGCGTCTTCGAGACGCTCGCGCGCTCGATCGCGTCATCGATCTTCGCGCGGCGGCGCACGCCCGCGGTGTCGATCAGCAGGAACTCGCGGCCGTCACGCGTGAACGGCACGAAAATGCTGTCGCGCGTCGTGCCCGGCATGTCGCTCGCGATCACGCGCTCCTCGCCGAGCAAGCGGTTGACGAGCGTCGACTTGCCGACATTGGGGCGGCCGATCACGGCGATGCGGATCGCATCGCGCCCGGGATCGGCGGTCTCGGCGCCGATGTCGGGGGTCGCGAGTTCGCCCGCGAACACGGCGTCCATGAGGTCATGCGCGCCCTGGCCGTGCGCGGCCGACAGCGGTATCGGCTCGCCGAAGCCGAGCCCGTGGAACTCCGCCACGGCGACATCGCTGTCGAGGCCCTCGGCCTTGTTGGCCGCGAGCACCACGCGCTTGCCGGAGCGGCGCAATTGGCGCGCGATGAATTCGTCCTGCGGGGTGATGCCGGCGCGCGCATCGACGAGGAAGACGAGGTGGTCGGCCTCGGCGACCGCGCGATCGGTCTGCACGCGCATCGGCGACTCGATGCCGGAGGGCTGCTCGACGATGCCGCCCGTGTCGATCACGACAAAGGCCGTCGGCCCCACCTTGCCGTAGCCATATTGCCGGTCGCGCGTGACGCCGGGCACGTCGGCGACGATGGCGTCACGCGTGCGCGTCAGCGCATTGAAGAGCGTGGACTTGCCGACATTGGGGCGGCCGACGAGGGCAACGACAGGCAGCATGCCGGCACCCCGCGCCCTGGCGTCAGGCCTTCGCCCGGAACGCGCTTACGCGGCCATCGTCGTTGACCACGACGACGATGTCACCCGCGATCACCGGCGGGTTCGACACGCGCTTGCCCCCAGACTTCACGCGCGCGGCAATCGCGCCGGTCGCCTTGTCGAGGAAGTGCAGGTAGCCTTCGAAATCGGCAACGACGATGTGGTTGCCGAGCACGGCGGGCGCCGACAGGCCGCGATACGCGAGCGCCTTCTGCCGCCAGGTCTCGCCGCCCGCGCGGCTTTCCATCGACACGACGTCGCCCTCGGCTGTCGAGATGTAGAGATGGTCGCCTTCGAGCGCGAGGCCGCGGTAGCTCGACAGGTCGCGCGACCACCAGATCTGCCCGGTATCGAGCGCGAGCATCGCGATGCGTCCCTGGAAGCCGACCGCGAACACGTTGTCGCCCGACACTTCCACGCGCGAGTCGATGTCGCTCAGCCGCTCGAGCTCCGTGCGCCCACGCGGCGGCGCCACTGGCGTTTCCCACAGCACCGAGCCGTCGCGCAGGCTCGCGCCGACCACCTTGCCGTTGTCGAAGCCGCACAGCACCACGTCGCCCGCGAGCACCGGAGCGGCGATGCCGCGCAGCGTGAGGCGCGGAATCTGCTGCTCGGCGCTCCACAGCTCGTGGCCGTCGTCGCGCGCGAGCGCGACCAGGCGGCCATCGACCGTGCGCACGACGACCGCGGTGGGCGCCACGAGCGGCGCCGACAGCAACTCGCCACGCACGCGCACGCGCCACAGGATGCCGCCGCTGTCGGCGGAGAGCGCGATCACTTCGCCTTCGCTCGATCCGACGGCGACCAGCGTCGCATCGGCACCGGCGCTGGCGCTCAGGGGTGCCTTGGTCTTCGCCTGCCAGATCGTCTTGCCGTTCGCGAGCGCGAGCGCCGCGACTTCGCCGCCGTGGCCCGCCGCATACACGCGATCGCCCACCACCGTGGCCCCAAGGCCAAGGCGCAGCGCGGCTTCACCGCCGCCGAGGCTCGCGTCCCACAACCGCTCGACCGCCAGCGTCTGCTTGAAATCGACCAGTTCGGCCGGCGGATTGACCTCCTTGTCCTTCGAGCAGGCGGCGAGAGCGAGCAACAGCGCGGCGCAAGCAGCGAGGCGGCGCACGTCAATTCACCTTCGCGGGTGTGCCAGCCGCATCCGCAGCGCCGGCTGGCTCGAGGGCATTGACCTTCAATTCGATCAGGCCCGGGTCGACCGAACCCGTGGCGGCACCGGCGCGGGCGGCGCGGTAGGCCGTGAGCGCGCCGGCCCTGTCCCCCTTGGCGAGGAGCACGTCACCGCGGATCTCGTCGAAGCGCGGCGCGAAGGCCCCGCCCGCGTCGCTCTTCAGCAGTGCGAGCGCATCGTCGGGCTTGCCCTGTTCGAGGTAGACACGCGCGAGGCGGCCGCGCGCGACCAGCTTCAGCTCGGCGTCGGGCGAGCCGTCCATCACGCGCTTCAGGCGCGCGGCGGCCTTGTCGAACTCGCGCGCGTCGACCTCGACTCGCGCCGCCAGCAGGTCGGCCTGGTCGGCGTAGGGGGAGCCACCGTGGTCGCGCCGCAGCTCATCGACCAGCGTGATGCCACGGGTGCGGTCGTTGCGGCCGAAGGCATCGATCGCCTGCTCGTAACGGCCGCTCGCCTCGGCGGCGAGCCGCTCGACGCGCTCCTGCCAGATCCGCCAGCCCGTGAGGACGAGCACGCCCAGCACCACGCCACCCACGATCCAGATCGCGTTCTCGCGCACCCAGCGCTTGACGGATTCCCACTGCTCGCTCTCCGACATGAACTCGTCCACGCTCACTCCTTCAGGACAGCCTCGAGCCGGGCACTCGCCTCGGCCATCGGGCATTCGATCTGGTTTGCCTCGCCACGCAGGTCCTTGATCGCGACCACGCCACGATCCAGCTCGCTGTCGCCGAGCACCAGCGCGAAGCGCGCGCCGCTGCGGTCGGCGCGCCGGAACTGCGCCTTGAAATTGCCGCCACCGAGGCCGAGCGCGACTCGCCGCCGCGGCATCTCGTCGCGCAGGCGCTCGGCGAACGCCAGGGCGGCTGCCGCCGCGCGCTCGCCCTGCGCCACGATGTAAGCGTCGGGAGCCTGCCCCTCGGGAACGACCTGCGCCTGCCGCAGGAGTTCCACGACACGCTCGATTCCCATCGCGAAGCCGATCGCAGCCGTCGCCTCGCCGCCGAGCTGGGCGATCAGGCCGTCGTAACGGCCGCCCGAGCACACCGCGTCCTGCGAGCCGAGCGCGTCGGTCGTCCATTCGAACACCGTGCGCGAATAGTAGTCGAGCCCGCGCACCAGTCGCGGATTGACGGTGTAGGCAATGCCGACGGCCCGCAGCGATGCCTGCAAGGCCTCGAAGTGCGCGCGCGAGACTGCATCGAGGTGGTCGACGATCAGCGGTGCGCCCGCGATGACCGCCTGCATCTCCGGGTTCTTGCTGTCGAGGATGCGCAGCGGATTGCCGCCGAGCCGCCGCCGGCTGTCGGCATCGAGCGCTGCCTCGTGCCCGCGAAAGTAGTCCACGAGCTTCTCGCGATACTGCGCGCGCGACTCCGGCGTGCCGAGCGAATTCAGCTGCAGGCTGACGCGGGTGAGTCCGAGCCTGCGCCACAGGCGCGCCATCATGACGATCAGCTCGGCATCGACGTCGGGGCCGTCGAAGCCGAGCGCCTCGACGTCGAACTGGTGGAATTGCCGGTAGCGGCCTTTCTGCGGGCGCTCATGGCGGAACATCGGGCCGATGCACCACAGCTTGTGCTTCTGGCCACGCAGCATGCCGTTCGAGATGGCCGCGCGCGCGATGCCCGCGGTGGCTTCCGGCCGCAGCGTGAGGCTGTCGCCGCCCTGGTCGCGGAACGTGTACATCTCCTTCTCGACGATGTCGGTGAACTCGCCGATCGAGCGCTTGAAGAGATCGGTGTGCTCGACGACCGGGACGCGGATTTCCTCGTAGCCGTACATGGCGACGAGCTCGCGCAGCGCCGCTTCGAGGTGCTGCCACAAGCCGATCTCGGCAGGCAGCACGTCGTTCATGCCGCGGATGGGCTGGATGCCGTTGCTCATGTCGAAGGGCTCACCACACCGCCCGCGGAAACCTCGAAGCGGGCGCTGCGGCCGCGGCGCGCGTCCGCCGGCAGCGCGAGCCGCCGGCCGTCGGCCTCGATCCCGACGCCTTCGGCAAATCCGAGCAGCACCCGAAGCGGCGGCACGCCCGTGAGCGACACGCTGCCTGGCGCGCGCGCCAGGTCGTAATAGAGGCGCTTGCCGGTGGCGTCGTGAACTTCGAGCCAGGAGTCGGCGTTGATCGTCAGGCGCAAGTGCAGCGCCTGCGTGCTGGCGCGTGCGGCGGCGCCGCTCGGGCTCACGGCATCGGCCGCAGGCGCGGCTGCGGGCGCCTCGGCCGTTGCAGCCGTCGCGGTTGAGGTCGTCACGGGTGCCGGCGGGTGGGCCACCGGCGTCGTGGCCGCGAGCGGTTGGCCGGTGGCGGGCGTCGAGGAGGCGGGTGGCGGCACGGCGCCGGGCTGCGAGGCGTTCGGCAGGCCCTTGAGGGCAAGCCAGATGCCCGCCAACACCGTGGCCGCCACGATGACGCCGACGACGGGGCCGGCGAGCTGTCGCGGCGGACGGACGGGAACGTTGGCCTTCAACTGCGCCGGATCCGGTGGCGCATCCAGCGCAGCCTCCGCGGCGTAGGCCGCGAGCAATTCCCCGGCTGGCGCGTTGATCAGTTCCGCGTAGCGCCGCAGGTGGCCGCGCACATAGACGGGTGCACCGAGCACCGCGAACTCGCCGGCCTCGAGCGCTTCTATCACGCGCGGCTCAAGGTGCAGTTTCGCGGCGGCCTGCAGCGATGAAAGGCCGGCGCGCTCGCGCGCGGCGCGCAGCCGCGCGCCGACACCCGGGTCCGCGGTCGCGTCGGCTGGGCCGGTCATCCCGGATTGCGGTCCGGCGCGGCCAGCGCCCGCGCCTGGTCGGTGTCGGGAAAGTCGATGCGCAGGCGGCGCGAAAATTTTTCCTCGGCGAGCTTGTCTCCCGTGGCGCGCGCGATCCGCACGCGCAGCAGCAGCAGGTCCGGAGTCGCCCGGAATGCATCGAGGTAGCGATCGACCTCCGTGCGCGCGTCGGCGGCCGCGCCCTGCTGCAGGCGCAGGTCACCCAGCTGGAACATCGCCTCGGCGCTGTTCGGCATCACCTCGAGCGCGCGCCGGAAGTTCTTCTCGGCGTCGGCCATGCGGCCGTCGTTGCGCAGGCAGACGCCCGCGTTCGTATAGGCGGTTGCGGGCGTGCGATAGAGCGGATTGCGGGCTGCGGACTCGAAGTGGCGCACGCCCTCTTCCGCGCGGCCATTGCGGCACAGGTAAATGGCGTAGTTGTTCTCGATCTGCGGGTCCTTCGGCGCGAGGCGCAGCGCGGTCAGGAAGTGCCGGTCCGCGCGCTTCGAATCGCCGAGGCGCTCGTACAGGAGGCCGAGCGCACTGTGGACGTCCGGGCTCGTGGCGTCCTGCTGCACGGCGCGCTCGAGCTTCTCCTTGGCAAGCGGCAGGTTGCCCTGCTGCAGGTACGCGTAGCCCAGTTGCACGTTGTAGCTCGCGGCGCTTTCGCTGGACCGCGGGAATTCGCTGCCACCCGATGCGCACGCCGCGAGCAGCGCGACCAGCAAGGCAACCGCAACGATCCGTCCTGCACTCATGTCGATACCGCCACGCCGATCAGTTTGCTGCCGAGGCGCACCGTGGTGCGATCCTGGACGCGGCCCGCGAGCTGCCCGCAGGCGGCGTCGATGTCGTCCCCGCGCGTGCGCCGGATGGTTGCCAGCACGCCGTGCGACAGCAGTTCGTCGCGGAACGCCGCGATCGCCGCCGCGCCCGAGCGGCGATACTGCGTCCCCGGGAACGGATTGAAGGGAATCAGGTTCAGCTTCGCCGGCTGGCCCTTCAGCAGGCGCACGAGGCCGCGCGCGTGCTCGCGCTGGTCGTTCACGCCCTCGAGCATCACGTATTCGAAGGTGACGCTGCGGCCGTTCTGCTCATCGAGGTAGTGCCAGCAGGCCTCGAGGAGTTCCGCGATCGGATGCTTGCGGTTGATCGGCACGAGCTCGTTGCGCAATTCGTCGGTCGGCGCGTGCAGCGACACCGCGAGCGCGACATTCGTTTCCTCGGCCAGCTTGTAGATCTGCGGCACGAGGCCCGAGGTCGAGAGCGTGACACGCCGGCGCGAGATCTCGAAGCCGAAGTCGTCGGTGAAGAGGCGCAGCGCGGGCACCACGTTCCTGAAGTTGGCGAGCGGCTCGCCCATTCCCATCAGCACGACATTGGTGATGGCGCGCTGGCCCGGCGAGGCGCCGGCCGGCGGCACGAAATCGCGCGCGAGCTCACGCTCGGCGAGCCACACCTGGCCGACGATTTCCGCGGTGGTCAGGTTCCTGTTGAAGCCCTGCTGCGCGGTCGAGCAGAAGGAGCAGTCCATCGCGCAACCGACCTGCGAGGAGATGCACAGCGTGCCGCGCCCCTCCTCGGGGATGTACACCATCTCGATCGCCTGGGTCGAGTCCGCGCGCAGCAGCCACTTGCGCGTGCCGTCGGCCGAGCGCTGCGAGGTCACGATCTCGGGCGCGCGCACTTCCGCGCGCTCCCCGAGGAGCGTGCGGAAGTCCTTCGCGAGGTCGGTCATCGCCGGAAACCGCGACTCGCCGCGACCGTAGATCCACTGCATCAGCTGGCGCGCGCGAAACGGCTTGCTGCCGAGCGTGCCGACGAACGCCTCGAGCCCGGCCCTCTCGAGGCCGAGCAGATTGATGCGTTCCTGTGCAGCCGGTTCGCCAGTCATGACGTGTCCTGCCCGCAACCCTGCGGCCTTCAGCCCCTCGGGCAGACCTGGCCGTCCTTGAAGAAGTACGCGATCTCGATCTTCGCGTTCTCCACGGAATCCGACCCGTGCACCGTGTTCGCCTCGATGCTCTCGGCAAGGTCGGCGCGGATCGTGCCCGCGGCCGCCTTCTTCGGATCGGTGGCGCCCATCACTTCGCGGTTCTTCGCCACGGCGTTCTCGCCTTCGAGGACCTGCAGCACCACGGGGCCCGAGGTCATGTACCGCACGAGGTCGTTGAAGAAGGGCCGCTCGCGGTGCACGGCATAGAAGCCCTCGGCCTCGGCCTTCGTGAGGCGGACCATGCGGCTGCCGATGACCTTGAGGCCGGCGGATTCCAGGCGGCGAACCACTTCGCCGATGAGATTGCGCGTCACGCCGTCCGGCTTGACGATGGAAAAAGTGCGCTCGAGCGCCATGCGTATTCCTCGGGGTTTGGCCTGCAAACCCGCTAGTTTACACGCTGAAGCTCTCCCCGCAGCCGCATTCGCCCCGGACATTGGGGTTCGAGAAGCGGAAGGCCTCGTTGAGGCCCTGCCGGACGAAGTCCACGGTCGTGCCCTCGACGAGCGGCAGGCTCTCGGGGTCGACGAAGACCTTCACGCCACGGTCCTCGAAAACCCGGTCGTCCGGCTGCGCCTCGTCGGCGTAATTGACGACATAGGCGAAGCCCGAACAGCCCGTCTTGCGCACCCCAAGGCGCAGGCCAAGCCCCTTGCCGCGCGAGGCGATGAAGGTCTTGACGCGTTCGGCGGCCGAGGCGGTCAGGTGGATGCTCATGCAGGCATTTTACGACTGTTGGCCCGGCGGGGGTGGCCCGGGCGGCCATTTCGCGATGCAGTCCCGCAACGCATCCTCGATCACCAGCAGGCGGCCCAGCTTGGCGTCTGGCACCCCGAACAGCCGGGCCCATTCGGCGGGGGAGCCCGGAATGAGCGCATCGCGCCGGCGGCCCGCCAGTTCGCCGGCAAGCCAGCTCGCGACGGCGAGGACATGGGGGCAGCCATAAGCCTGGAAACGGGCCTCGGCCACCGCCGCGCCCGCGAGGCGCAAGTGGAAACGCACCCGGGTCCCGATGGACTCCCGGCCGGCTTCGCCGCTCACGGCGGCCACGCCGGGCGCGAAGCAGCCGCCATGGGCCAGGCGCTGGAAATGCTCGCGCGCGAGCGGAGTCAGGGCTTCCCCGATCACGGCGCTATGCCCCGCAGGCGGGTGACCGCACGACGCACGGCATCCCCCGCCCGCTCGATGTCTGTCGCAGTCGTGAAACGCCCGAGGCTGAAACGCAGCGAGCCCTGTGCCAGCTCCGTGCTGCGCCCGAGCGCACGCAGGACATACGAGGGCTCGCCGCTCGCCGAGCTGCAGGCCGAGCCTGTCGAGACGGCAATCTCCTCCAGGGCGGTGACGAGGCTCTCGCCCTCGACCCCCTCGAACGATACGTTGAGGATCGCGGGCGAACCGTCCGCGAGCGGGCTATTGGGCAGCACGCCGGGCATCTCCGACAGGTTACGCCACAAGGCGGCGCGCAGCCCGGCCATCCGGGCCGCGTCCGCAGTGCCCTCGGCCCGCGCGAGCGCGCAGGCCCGCCCGAAACCGGCGATCTGGTGAGTCGGCAATGTGCCCGACCGCAGGCCGCGCTCCTGGCCACCGCCGAACACGATGGGCGCGATCCACGGGCGCGCGGCGGCGGCCACGTACAGTGCCCCGATCCCTTTCGGCCCGTGGATCTTGTGGGCCGTGAACGAGGCGAAATCGACTTGCCCTGCGAATAGGGTGGGCAGCTTGCCCACGCCCTGCGCGAGATCGCTGTGCAGCAGCGCACCCGCGGCGCGGCAGGCGGCGCCGATCGCCGCGATGTCCTGCACCGCACCGGTCTCGTTGTTCACCTGCATGATCGAGACGAGCAGCGTATCGGGCCGCAATGCCGCGCGGACGGCGTCGGGCGCAATGCGCCCATCGCGATCCGCCGCCAGCCAGGTGACCGCGAAGCCTTCCCTCTCGAGCCGGCGCATGGGATCGAGCGTCGCACGATGCTCGGTTCGCGCGGTGACAAGGTGGCGGCGCCGGTCGGCGTTGGCGCGCGCCGTGCCGAGGATCGCGAGGTTCGACGCCTCGGTCGCGCCCGAGGTAAAGACGATCTCGGCGGGTCGTGCCCCGACCAGGGCGGCGACTTCCGCGCGCGCCGCCTCGACGCGCGCCGCGGCTTCGTGGCCGTAGGCATGGGTCGTCGAGGACGGATTGCCGTAGGCGCCCTCCCCGGTGAGGCACTCCGCCATCGCCGCGGCGACGCGCGGATCGACGGCCGTGGTGGCGGCGTTGTCGAGATAGGCCGGGCGCGCGGCGCCCGCGCCGTTCATCGCGGCTCGCGCGGCGGGCACTTGCTGCCCGCCACCTTGCGCCTGCCCTGCACGGCCGCGAGCACGCCGCGCAGGATGTTTACTTCGTTCTGGTCCATCTCCGCGCGCTGGAACAGGCGCCGCAAGCGCTGCTGCAGGTGAGTGCCGCTCGCGGTGCGGTCGCGAAACCCGACCTCGGCCAGCACCGCTTCGAGGTGTTCGAAGAAGCGCTCCATTTCGTTCACCGTCGCAAGCGGCGTCGCGCCCTGCGCCGCCTCGACCCGCGCGCCACGCGCGCGATGGATTTCGTAGGCGATCAGTTGCGCGGCCATCGCGATGTTGAGCGAAGTGTAGGCGGGGTTGGCGGGAATGCGCGCCAGCAGGTGGGCCGCATCGATTTCCTCGTTCGACAGTCCGGCGCGCTCGCCACCGAACAGCACGGCGACCGGGCCGCCCGCCGCCTCCTGCACGATGCGCCGCGCGGCGTCGCGCACGTCGATCACGCGATGGTTGTGCTCGCGCTCGCGCGCGGTGGTCGCGACCACGAGGCCGCAATCGCCAATGGCTGCATCGAGGCTCGCGGCCAGGCGCGCCCCGGCGAGAACGTCGTCGGCGCCGGAGGCACGCGCCACGGCTTCCGGGTGCGGGAATTCCCGCGGATTCACCAGCACGAGCCGGTCGAGCGCCATGTTCTTCATGGCGCGGGCCACGGCTCCGATGTTGCCGGGATGCTGGGTGCCGACCAGCACGAACCTGATGTCGAGCGCATGCATCGTGATATTGTAGTGCCTTCCCCGCCGAGTCCCGTTTCCCATGCAGCCAGCAGTCAACATCGCGGTCCGTGCCGCCCGCCGCGCCGGCGAAATCATCGTTCGCAGCATGAACCGGCTCGAGAGCCTGCAGGTCACCGCCAAGGGCCGCAACGACTTCGCCAGCGAAGTCGACCGCGCCGCCGAGCACGAGATCATCGGGATCATCTCGAAGGCCTATCCGCGGCACGCCTTCCTCGCGGAGGAAAGCGGCCGCACGGGCGATTCCGAAACGGTCTGGATCATCGACCCGCTCGACGGCACCACGAACTACCTGCACGGCTTCCCGACTTTCGCCGTGTCGATCGCCTGCCAGCACCGCGGCCGCCTCGAACACGCGGTGATCTACGACCCGATGAGCCAGGAACTGTTCACCGCGAGCCGCGGCGATGGCGCACGCCTCGAGAACCGCCGCCTGCGCGTCAGCAACCGGCCGGGCATCGAAGGTGCGCTCGTGGCGACGGGCTTTCCCTATCGCGCCAACGAGGAGCATGTCGACTCCTATCTCGCGCAGCTCAAGGCCGTCATGCAGGCGACCGCCGGCGTGCGCCGCCCAGGCGCCGCGGCGCTCGACCTCGCCTATGTCGCGGCCGGCCGCGTCGATGGATTCTGGGAAATCGGCCTCAACGCCTGGGACACGGCCGCGGGTGCGCTCCTGATCCAGGAGGCGGGCGGCCGCATCGGCACGCTCGCTGGCGCGCCCTACAACCTCTCGCCGCACGTGCTCGCCGGCACGCCGAAGGTGTACGAGGCCCTGCTCGAACTGCTGGCGCCGCACGTGCCCGAGGCCCTGAAGGCCTGAGCCGCCGCGGCGCCGGCGGGCGCCGCCGCCCTTACGCCCCGCCCGAGGCGCGGCTGCGCATCGGGCTCGCCCAGTAGCCGTACAGGAAGTACACGATCACCGAGCCTGCGAGGAACCACGCGAAGAAGTGCAGCACGCGCGGCTCGACCTGGGTGATCAGGAAGAGGCAGGAAAGGATGCCGAGGATCGGCGTCAGCGGATAGAACGGCGTCCTGAACTGGCGCGGCAGGTCGGGCCGCGAATGGCGCAGCCATATCACCGCGAGGCACACGATCGCGAACGCGGCCAGCGTGCCGATCGACGTGAGGTCGCCGAGCGTATTGATGTCGAACACCGCCGCGGCGAGCGCCACCACCACGCCGACGATCAGCGTATTGATCCACGGCGTCTTGAAGCGCGGGTGCACCTTGGCCAGCACGTTCGGCAGCAGGCCGTCGCGCGACATCGTGTAGAAGACGCGCGTCTGCCCGAACATCAGCACCAGGATCACCGACGAGAGGCCCGCGATCGCGCCGATCTTGATCGCCTTCACGAGCCAGCCCCATTGCGGGCCGAAGGTGTCGGCCGCGACCGCCACGGGCGCCGCGACATTGAGCTTGGTGTAGGAGATGACGCCGGTCAGCACGGCCGACGTTGCCATGTACAGGATCGTGCAGATGACGAGCGACCCGAGGATGCCGAAGGGCATGTCGCGGCGCGGATTCTTCGCCTCCTGGCCGGCCGTCGACACCGCCTCGAAGCCGATGTAGGCGAAGAACACGATGGTCGCCGCGCGCAGCACGCCGCTCCAGCCGAACTCGAAGGGCACGCCGGTCGGCTCGGGGATGAAGGGCCGCCAGTTGGCGCTGTCGACATAGAACGCGCCGACCGCGATGAAGGCGAGGATCACCACGACCTTGATCGCGACGATGACGTTGTTGACGGTGGCCGACTCGGACACGCCGATCACGAGCAGCAGCGTGACCGCCACCACGATGGCGACCGCCGGCACGTTGAACAGCGCGGTCACGACGGCACTCGCGGCGATCGGCACGATCGACCCGGCCGGCAACTGCACGATCGAGCCGGCGGGCGCGACCACCGAAGTGCCGGCCGCCAGCTCGCGCAAGTGGCCGCTCGCCGCATCGATCACCTTGACCGTGCTCGCGAGCGCCGCCTGGGTGTCCTGCGAGAGGTGGATGTCGGCGGCATTGGTCAGCGTGAAGCCGCCGCCCGCGCTGCCCCCGACCACGTCGTACAGGGCCAGCGCCGACTGGTGCACGCCAGGCAGGTGTGCGCTGCCGGTCGAGAGGAATTGCACCAGCGATCCGTCGGCGAGGCGCCCGGTCACGCCGTTCAGGCTCACGAGCGGATCGGTGATGCCGAAGGTGGTGGCGTGGGCGATCACGAGCTTGCCCATGGCCTGGGTGTATTCCGCGGGAATGCCGAATCCGATGTCGTGCAGCAGGCTCATCGCATAGCCCGACCAGCCGACCGCGACGACCGAGGCGGCGAGGCCGTACTCGAGCAACAGCAGCGCACCCATGATCCACGCGCCGAACTCGCCGATCGTCGTATAGGTGTAGGTGTAGGCGGAGCCCGAGACCGGCAGCATCGAGGCGAGTTCGGCGTAGCAGAGCCCGGCGAAGGCGCAGACGACACCCGCGATCACGAAGGAGATCATCACCGCGGGGCCGGCGTGCAGCGCCGCGGCATTGCCGGTGCGCACGAAGATGCCTGCACCGATGATGCAGCCGATGCCGAGCAGCACGAGGTGCCAGGGACCGAGCGAGCGCTTCAGCTCCCCGCGATCGTATTCAGCCTGGACCTGATCGACCGACTTCGTGCGCCATTTCATCGTTTGACCCCGTCGTGAAATTCGGCTTTGGCGGCATCATAGGCAGATCGCCCGGCGGCGTCACGCGCTTCAGGGCATGTCGTCGACCGCCGACTTCTTGACGGTCGGGAACACGTGTTCGGCCGTCAGGCCCGCGTCGAGCGCGATCGCGGAGGAGATATAGATGGAGGAATAGGTGCCGGCGAGGATGCCGATCGCGAGCGCCTCGGAGAAGCCGCGCAGCACCGGCCCGCCGAGGAACAGCAGCGCGACGACCACGATCATCGTGACCACCTTGGTCATGATGGTGCGCGACAGGGTCTGGTTGATCGCCTGGTCGAGCACGGTCAGCGGCGCGAGCCGGCGGTTGTGCTCGAAGCGCTCGCGGATGCGGTCGAAGATGACCACCGTGTCGTTGAGCGAATAGCCGATCACGGCGAGGATCGCCGCCACCACCGCGAGGTCGAACGGGGTTTGCGTCAGCGAGAAGATGCCGAGCACGAGGATCGGGTCGTGCATGACCGCGACGATCGCGCCCGCCGACAGGCGCCAGGTATGGAAGCGGAACGCGATGTAGATGAAGATCAGCAGCAGCGTGAAGCTGAGCGCCCAGATCGCGCTGGTACGCAGCTCGTCGCCCACCTGCGGCCCCACCACGTCGAGCTTGCGCACCTCGGCGCCGGGCTCGACCTCGAGCAGCGCCGCCTCGACGCGCGCGCGGATTTCCGCGACCGACTGCTTCGGATCGGGCGGCAGGCGGATCGCCACCTCGCGCGAGGACCCGAAGATGCCGACCTGGGGCTCGTGGAAGCCGGCGGCCTCGAGCTTGCCGCGGATCGCGTCGACGTTCGCCGCCGACGGCAGCGCCGCCTCGACCGACACGCCGCCGGTGAAATCGATCGCGAGGTTGAGGCCCTTGGTGACCAGTGCACCGAGCGAAACGACCATCATCACCGCCGAGAGCGCGTACCACACCTTGCGGGTGTGCATGAACGCGATCCTGGTCTGCTTGTGGAAAAACTCCATGTCCTGTCCTCGCCCCGCGGGCTCAGCCGATCGCGAGCTTGCGGATCTTCGCGCGCCCGCCGTACATCAAGGTCAGCAGCGCGCGGCTGCCCATCAAGGCCGTGAACATCGAGGTCGCGATGCCGAGCGACAGCACGACCGCGAAGCCGCGGATCGCGCCGGTGCCGAACACCCACAGCACGATGCCGGCGATCAGGGTCGTGACGTTCGAGTCCGCGATCGCCGAGAAGGCCTTGTCGAAGCCGGCGCGGATCGCCGCCTGCGGCGACACGCCGTTGCGCAGCTCCTCGCGGATGCGCTCGTAGATCAGCACGTTCGCATCGACCGCCATGCCGACGGTGAGGATGATGCCGGCGATGCCCGGCAGCGACAGCGCCGCGCCCATCATCGACAGCAGCGCGGTGAGCAGCAGCACGTTGGCGAGCAGCACGAGGTCCGCGACGAGCCCGAACACCTGGTAATAGACCAGCATGAAGAGGAACACCGCGGCCATGCCGACGATCAGCGCCTTGACGCCCTGCTCGATGTTCTTCGCGCCGAGGCTCGGGCCGATCGCGCGCTCCTCGGCAAGGAAGATCGGCGCGGCGAGCGAGCCGGCGCGCAGCAGCAGCGCAAGCTCGCGCGCCTCGCTCTGCGTGAGCCCGGTGATCTGGAACTGGTTGCTGAACACGCCGCGGATCGTCGCGACGCTGATCACCCGCTGGTCGGTGACCTCGCGCTCGATCTTCCTGCCGCCGACGTCGACGGTCTGGCGCGATTTCTCGATGAACACCACCGCCATCGGCTTGCCGAGGTTCGCCTGCGTGGTCTTCAGCATCTGCGCGCCGCCGCGCGCATCGAGCTTGACCGACACGCCCGGGCCGTCCTGTGTCGCCGCGGTGAGCGCGTCGGTCAGCTGGTCGCCGGTGACGATCAGTTCGCGCTTCAGCAGCACCGGCTGGCCGTTCTTGTCCTTGTAGAGCTTCGAGCCGAGCGGCGCGCGGCCGCTCTGCACGGCCTCCGCGATGCTGCCCTGCGTGTCGACCAGGCGGAACTCGAGGGTCGCCACCTTGCCGAGGATGTCCTTGACGTCGGCCGAGTTCTGCACGCCGGGCAGCTGCACGATGATGCGGTCGAAGCCCTGGCGCTGCACGATCGGCTCGGAGACGCCGAGTTCGTTGACGCGGTTGCGGAGCGTCGTGAGGTTCTGCTGGATCGCGTAGTCCTGGCGCTGGCGGATCTGCGCCGGCGTCAGCACGGCCTGCACGGCCGGGCCGCTCGCGAGGTTCACGGTGTCGATCGCGAGGTCGGCCTGCAGGGCCTGCAGTGCCGCGCGTACCGCGTCGGCGTCCGCGCCCGGCGCGAGCAGCACGCGCACGCCGTTCGGCATGTCGGCGCCCTGCGTGATCGTGACGATGTCGAGGAAGGACAGCTGCTTCTCGCCGAGCACGCGGCGGAAGTCCTGCTCATAGCTCTCGAGCAGCTGGCCCACCGCGCCGTTGACGTCCACCTGGTACAGCAGGTGCAGGCCGCCGCGCAGGTCGAGGCCGAGCGGCATGGGCCTGAGGCCCATCCGCGCAAGCCAGGCGGGCGCGCGCGAGGCGAACGACAGCGCCGTGATGTACTCGTCCTTCAGGCCCTCGTTGACGGCATCGCGCGCCGCGAGCTGCGCCGCGACGCTGCCGAAACGCACCATCAGCCGGCCATTGTCGACGAAGGACGAGGTATAGGCGACGCCGCGTTCGCCGAGGAACTTGCCGATGCGCGCCTCGGCCGCCACATCCATCGGGGCGCGGTCCTTGCGCACGACCTGCAGCGCCGGGTCTTCGCCGAAGAAATTCGGCAGCGCAAAGAAGCACGCGAGGAGCAGGACGAGGCCGACGAGGATGTACTTCCAGCGGGCGAACTCGAGCATCGGGGTTCTTTCCTCAGGCGCCCTTGAGCGTGCCCTTCGGCACGAGCGAGCCGATCTGGAACTTCTGCACCTTGATGCGCACGCCGTCGGCGATCTCGACCGTCGTGAAGCTGTCGCCGACCTCCACCACCTTGCCGAGGATGCCGCCCGAGGTCACGACCTCGTCGCCGGCCGCGATCTTCGCGAGCATCGCCTGGTGCTCCTTCGCCTTCTTCTGCTGCGGGCGGATCAGCAGGAAATAGAAGATGACGATGAAGACCACCATCATCAGCAGCGGTGCGAACGAACCGCCCGGGGCCGCGCCGGCGGCCTGCGCGTGGGCAACTGGGATCAAAGCGTTCATCGGGGACACCCCTTGGAGGAATGCGTGCTGGTAAAGCCGGGCATTATGCCATAGCGCGCGCCGGGGCCTGCCGGGCGGCGAGAAAGTCCCGGGCAAAGGCCGCCAACCGGCCGGCGGCGATGCTCGCCCGGATGCGCTGCATCAGGTCGAGGTAGAAGTGCAGGTTGTGGATCGTGCCGAGGCGCGAGCCGAGGATCTCGTTGCAGCGGTCGAGGTGGCGCAGGTAGGCGCGCGAGTAATTCGCGCAGGTATAGCAGCCGCAGGCCGGGTCGACCGGGCCGGTATCCTCCTGGTGCACGGCGTTCCTGATGTTGATCACGCCGGTCGTGGTGAAGAGGTGGCCGTTGCGGGCATGGCGGGTGGGCATCACGCAATCGAACATGTCGATGCCGCGCAGCACCGCCTGCACGATGTCCTCGGGGCGTCCCACTCCCATCAGGTAGCGCGGCTGTGCGACCGGCATATGCGGCACGAGTTCCTCGAGCACGCGCAGGCGCTCCGGCTCGGGCTCGCCGACCGCAAGGCCGCCGACCGCAAGGCCCGGCAGGCCGAGCGCCAGCAGGGACTCGAGCGACGCGCGGCGCAGGTCGCCATGCATCCCGCCCTGCACGATGCCGAACAGCACGCCGGGCGTGGCCGCGCGCCCGTAGTGGTCGCGGCAGCGCAGGGCCCAGCGCATCGAGCGTTCCATCGACAGGCGCGCGGCTTCGTGGGTTGCGGGATAAGCCGTGCAGTCGTCGAAGGCCATCACGATGTCGGAGCCGAGCGCGCGCTGCACATCCATCGATATTTCCGGCGTGAGGCGCACTTCGGCGCCGTCGATCGGCGAACGGAAGCGCACTCCCTCCTCGTCGATCTTGCGCAGTTTCGCGAGGCTGAACACCTGGAAGCCGCCCGAGTCCGTGAGGATCGGCCGCTCCCAGTGCATGAAGCCGTGCAGGTCGCCGTGCGCGGCAACCACCTTCGTGCCCGGCCGCAACATCAGGTGGAAGGTGTTGCCGAGCACGATCTGCGCACCGACGCCCACGAGCTCCTCGGGTGTCATCGCCTTGACGGTGCCGTAGGTGCCGACGGGCATGAAGGCGGGCGTATCGACGATGCCGTGGCGCAGCGTGAGCCGGCCGCAGCGCGCGGCGCCGTCGCGGGCCAGGATTTCAAACTGCAGCGTCACGCGCTGCCTCCGCCCATCCGGGCACCGGCCGCGGGTGTCATGAACATGGCATCCCCATAGCTGAAGAAACGGTACTGCGCGGCCACCGCATGTGCATAGGCCGCGAGCACATGCTCGCGCCCGGCAAACGCGCTCACCATCATGAGCAGGGTGGACTCGGGCAGGTGGAAGTTGGTAAGCAGCGCATCGACGGCGCGGAAGCGATAGCCGGGATAGATGAAGATGCGCGTCTCGCCCGCAAACGGCGTGAGCACGCCCGCCGCGGCCGCGGACTCGAGCGCACGCGCCACGGTCGTGCCGACCGCGACCACGCGCTTGCCCGCGGCACGTGCGCGGGCCGCCGCCTCGCACACGGCATGCGGCACCGTGACCCGCTCGGCATGCATGCGGTGGTCTTCCAGGTTCGCGGTTCGCACCGGCTGGAAGGTGCCGGCACCGACGTGCAGCGTGACGAACGCATGCCCGACGCCGCGCGCGGCAAGCGCCGCAAGGAGTTCCGCATCGAAGTGCAGGCTCGCGGTGGGCGCCGCGACCGCACCCCGTTCGCGCGCAAACACGGCCTGGTAGCGTTCGCGGTCGCTGGCGTCCGCGGCCCGCCCGATATAGGGCGGCAAGGGCGTTTCGCCGTGCTGCTCGAAAAAAGCGAGTGCTTCCTGCGGCAGCTCGACCCTCCAGAGGTCCTCATCGCGCCCGAGCACGCGCACCGCGCCGCCCGCCGTGGCGAACTTCGCGCCGTCCTTGAAGCCCTTGCTCGCGCGCAGCTGCACCCACGCCTCGCGCCCACCGGCGCCGCGCTCGAACAGCATTTCGACGCGCCCACCCGTCGGCTTCACGCCATGGATGCGCGCCGGCACGACGCGCGTGTCGTTGAACACGAGCAGGTCGCCCGCATCGAGCAGCGAAGGCAGGTCCTGCACCCAGCGGTCGGCCCACGCGCCCGTGGCGCCATCGAGCGTCAACAGGCGGCTCGCGGAGCGACGGGGCAGCGGGACTTGCGCGATCAGGCCGGCGGGCAGATCGAATCGGAAATCTTCAATGCGCACGCGCGCATGGTAGCAGGGGCCCCGCCGCCGGCCGGCGCCGCGCGGGCGCTAGCCCGCAAAGGCGGCATTCAGCGTCACGACCTTGCGCCGGCGCAGCACCTTGATCGCGGTGCTCTCGCCCGGCTGGTAGGAGGCGAGGATGCGGGTTGCATGTGCACCGCTGCGCGGCACACGATCGCCGATCGACTGGATGACATCGCCTTCCTGCAACTGCAGTGCGCCGGACTTCGGCGCGCGCACGACGAGCACGCCCTTGTCGGCGCCGAAGTACTGGCCGAGTCCCGGCGTCAGGGTCACGAACTCGAGGCCCGCAAGCCCACCTCCCTCACGCCCCACCAGGAAGTCGCCCCGCTGCGGTGGCATGGGCGGCATCGGCAACGCCGCCGTGAACGGCCCATCGTGCCCGAATGCATCCGCGTCGAAGTGCAGTTCGCGCGGCAGCACCGCCAGCTCGAGCGGCTTGCCCGCGCGCAGCACCTTGAGCTTCACCGGCCGCCCGGGCGACGCCGAGCGCAACAGGCGGGTTGCCTCGCGTGCGGCCCGCTCGCGCCCGGCCAGGCCTTCGCCGTCGATCGACACGATGACATCGCCCTGGCGGACACCGGCCGCCGCGGCCGGCCCGCCGGGACTCACGTCGAGCACACGCACTCCTTCCTTGCCGTCGCCCGGATCGAGCGACAGGCCGACGAGTGGCGGCGGCGCGGCACCCGGGCTGCGAATGATCATCCGCCGCAACATGGGCTCGCCGAGCTGCGTGGACAGGGCCGCGATCTCGTTGGCCGCGGCTTCGAGGCGCGCCTGCGCAGCGGCGAGCCGGGCTTCGATGTCCGCCGTATCGCCCGCCGCCTGCGCGACGCCCGCCGCGCAGGCGAGCCAGGCAAGGGCGACGCCAATGGCAATGCGTGTCATGGTAAGGCTCCTTTGCAATCTGCCTTGTCCGGTGTCACCGGGAATTGACCGCCAGCATCTGCGCGTAGCGCACGCTCGCGAGCGCGTTCACGAGGCGCTCGCGCTCGCGGCCGAGCGCACCGCCGTCATCCGGCGCGGTGCCCGTCATGCGGCTGTCGTTGAGGCGATCGTCGATGAAAGCGAGGCGGTCCTCGAGCGCGGCCACGGTCGCGTAACTGTGTGCCCGCACCACCACCGGCTCCGCCGGGACGGCCGCGAGCCAATGTTCGGCCGTGACCGCATCCATGGGAGGCGTCGCCGGCGCCCGCCCCTGCGCGACGGGCACGCCCGGGCGCGAGGCGACGAGCCACAACCCGCCCACGAGAGCGGCCACGATCATGGCGGCGGCCGAAAGGCCGGCAATGCGCTCGCGGCGGCGCGCCACGCTGCCGGCGCGCAGGCCGCGCCGCTCGAATTCCTCGAAGGAATACGGCGCTTCGCACGCCGCATCCTGCGCCGCGAGCGCCATCAGTCGGTGATCGCCAGGCATGTCGCCTCCTCTGCACCGTTCGTCCGGCCGAGCCGCAGTCGTGCGTGGGCGCGCGCCAGCTGCGATTTCGAGAAGCTCACGCTGCGGCGAAAGGCCCGCGCGATCTCCTCGTGGGTGTAGCCCTCCACCTCGTACATCCAGACCACCGCCCGCGCGGTCGGTGGCAGGCGGTCGAGCGCTCGCTGCAGGTCGAGCAGTTCCCCGACCGGCGCGCCCGGCGCCGGCAGTTCGTCCGCGAGCGCACTGCTCCACGCGGCCTGCGCGCGCTGCCATGGCGAACGAAGGTGCATCAGGCAGCGCGTCAGCGCGATGCGCCGCACCCAGAGGCCGAAAGGACATTCGCCGCGAAAATCCGCGAGGTGATCGAAGACCGCCATCAGCGTGTCCTGCATGATGTCGTCCGCCGCCGCGGGAGTGCACAGGCGGCGCGCAAGGGCGCGAACCACGGGCGCGAGGCGCGCATACAGGTGCGCGCGCGCCGCACGCTCGCCGCGGGCGGCTGCCACGATCAATGCCTCGCCGGGGTCGATGTCGCCGAATCCTGCCACATCGATTGGATGCGCCGGCAGCGAAAAAGGTCGCAGCGCTGGCGCCGATCTGCCAGAATTTTCTTTCAGGCTCGGCCGGGATGGCGGAACTGGTAGACGCGCCGGACTCAAAATCCGGTTCTGGCAACAGAGTGTGGGTTCGATTCCCTCTCCCGGCACCACCCAGCGAGGTGACTCACATGCTGACCCCTATCCGTTGGAGCTGCACGGGCGCGGCCCTGCTGCTCGCCGCCTGCGCCTCGGCGCCGGTCCCGCAGGCGCGCCTGGACGGGCTCGAGCTCTATCCCCAGAAGCAGCTCGACGCCGTTTACCTCAAGCCGCAAGCCAATTTCGCGCGCTATACCGAGATACTGCTCGAACCGCTGCAGGTATCGTTCGACAGGAACTGGGACCCGAACGCGGGATCGGTGTCGCTGCGACAGGTGGACACCGCGCGCATCCGGCGGGTCCTCGCGACGGAGTTCCGCGAAGTCTTCACGGCCGCCTTCTCGGCGGGTGGCCAGTACCGGATCGTCACCGAGGCAGGCCCTGAGACGTTGCGGATCGCGCCGGCGATCGTCGACCTCTACATCAATGCGCCGGACCGCTCGCTCGACACGGCCGGCCGCGTGCGCACCTATACGGTCGACCCGGGCCGCATGACGCTCACCGCGGATTTCCATGACGGCGAGAGCGGCGCGCTGCTGGCACGCGTCGTCGACCGCAAGCAGGGCGTCGACCGGGGCTACTTCGAGATCGCCAACAGCGTGACGAATGCCGCCGATGCGCGCCGCGCGATGCGCCAGTGGGCGAACGCGATCCGCGCCGGGCTCGACCAGGCACGCAGCCGGGCCGCCTCCGCCGGCGCGCGATGAATTTCTGCAGCCATTGCGGCTCGCCGGTCATCAGCAAGGTGCCCGCGGGCGATCACCTGCCGCGCCACGTCTGCGAACGCTGCGGCACGATCCACTATCGCAACCCGAAGCTCATCGTCGGCTGCGTGCCGGAAGATGGCGGGCGCATCCTGCTCTGCCGGCGCGCCATCGAGCCACGGCGCGGCTACTGGACGGTACCCGCGGGCTTCATGGAAACCGGCGAGACGCTGCAGCAGGCCGCGGAGCGCGAGTCGCACGAGGAAGCGCTGGCCCGCGTGCAGATCGGCTCGCTGCTCGCGATCGTGCACGTGCATTCCGCGCAGCAGGTGCATGTCTTCTTTCGCGCCCGCCTCGCCGAGCCGGAATTCGGCGTGGGGCCCGAGAGCCTCGAGACCAGGATGGTCACCGAAGGCGAAATCCCGTGGGCCGACCTCGCATTCCCGAGCATCACCTTCGCCCTGCGCCGCTTCGTCGAGGATCGCGTGCGCGGACGCGAGGACCATCATTTCACGACGTTCGAAGCGCGGACGGGATGACCCGCTGCCCGGCTACGCCGCGCGGGCCATGCATGGCAAAATAGCAGGCCCCGGCAGCAGGATCGATCATGGCCTTCGTCGTCACCGAGAATTGCATCAAGTGCAAATACATGGACTGCGTGGAAGTCTGTCCCGTCGACTGCTTCCATGAAGGCCCGAATTTCCTGGTGATCGATCCGGACGAATGCATCGACTGCACCCTGTGCGAGCCCGAGTGCCCGGTCGAGGCGATCTTCTCGGAGGAAGAGCTGCCCGCCGACCAGCTCGACTACAAGCCCCTGAACGCGGAGCTCGCGCGCAAGTGGCCGGTGATCACCGAAAAGGGCGAACCTCCGGCTGACGCCAAGGAATGGGAAGGCAAGCCCGGCAAGCGCGGCTTGCTCGAGCGCTGATTCGCCGCCGCGTTCAGCGCGCGGCGGTCTTCAGGTGATCCACCAGGATGGCGGGCGGCACATAGCCCGGCAGCAACTCGCCGTTGGCGAGAACGATGGCCGGCGTGCCCTGGATGCCGAGGTCTTCGCCGAGCTGGTACTGCTTCGCGACCGGCGTCGCACCGCAGGGTTTCGATTTCACGGTCTCGCCGCGCTTGGCGCGGGTCAGCGCATCCTTGCGATCCGCGGCGCACCAGACGCTCTCGGCCTTGTGCCAGGACTCGGTATCGGGGCCCGAACGCGGGAAGAACAGGTAGCGCACACGCACGCCGAGGCGGTTGTACTCGGCGATCTGGCTGTGCAGCTTGCGGCAATAGCCGCAGTCGACATCGGTGAACACGCTGATCGTGTACTTCGGGTCCTGCGGCGAGAAAACCAGCGTCTGGCTGTCTGGCACCGCGGCGAGCAGTTCCTGGCGCAGGCCGCGCCGGCGCGCCTCGCTCAGGTTGTTGTTGGAACCGAGGTCGTAGAGATCGCCCGTGAAGGCGTAGCGGGCGTCCGGCGTCACGTAGACGATGTCGCCGCCGCGGCGCAGCTCGAAGAGGCCCGGGACCGGCGCCGGCCGCACGTCTTCGGCCGTGGCGCCGGGGAACTTCTTCGCGATGTCGGCGCGCGTGTCGGCCTGGGCGGCCGCGGTGGCCAGGCCCAGGGAAAGGATGATCGCAAGGGTTCGCAGCATGGTGGTGGCTTCGACCCGCCGCAGCCGGATTGGTTCGGTCGGCCGCGCGGGCGCGCCGATTCTATCAGCCCCGGGGGTGATGCTGGGCGTGCAGGTCCTTCATGCGCTCGCGGGCGACATGCGTATAGATCTGCGTGGTCGACAGGTCGCTGTGGCCAAGGAGCATCTGCACCACGCGCAGGTCGGCGCCGTGGTTCAGGAGGTGCGTGGCGAAGGCATGGCGCAGCGTGTGCGGCGACAGGTCGCGTTCGACGCCGGCCTTGCGCGCGTAGCGCTTGATGATGTGCCAGAAGGCCTGGCGGGTCATGCGATCGCCGCGTCGCGTCGGGAAGAGGTAGTCGGTCGTGCGATCGAGCAGGATCTCGTTGCGCGGACCGCGCGTGAATTCGGTCAGCCAGCGCACCGCTTCCTCGCCGAGCGGGATCAGCCGCTCGCGATTGCCCTTGCCGACGATGCGCAGCACGCCCTGGTTCAGGTTCACCTGGCTGTGCTTCAGGCTCACGAGCTCCGAGACCCGCAGCCCCGTGGCGTAGAGCACTTCGAGCATCGCGCGGTCGCGGTTGCCGAGCGGGTCGCCGATGACCGGCGCATTCAGCAAGGACTCCACTTCCTCTTCGCTCAGCGAACGCGGCAGCGAGCGGCCGATCTTCGGCATCGCGATCTGCGCGGTCGGATCCTCGCGCAGCGTGCCTTCGCGCACGAGGTGGCGGAAGAAGCGGCGGAACGAGGACAGCTGGCGGGCGGTCGAGCGCGGCCGGGCCCCGGCCTGCACGCGAAACGCGATGAAATCCATCAGGTCGGCGCGGCTGGTCGCGCTGATGTCGCGGCCGCGCTCGGCGAGCCAGCGTGCGAGCGCCGTGAGGTCAGCGCGATAGGCCGCGAGCGTGTTCGACGACAGGCCCCGCTCCATCCAGACAGCGTCGATGAAGCGGGACACCGCCGGATCGGTCTCGCCGGCAGGTTTGCGCAATTCGGTTGCAGTCGCGGGGCGTGCCATTTGGAGCCAGTGTGGGGAACCCCTGCCGGAGTCGGCGTGATCACCTTCACATATGCCGGGAAGCATTAACATAAAGAGAACCAGTTCACACCACCGAGGCCGCGAAAGCGCGATACGGCACCCCATGCCCGGCACCCCTCGCCTGCCCGCACCGATCGACCGGCTGTACACCCTGTACGCCTACCTCGCGTTCCTGCCGATCGCCGTGATCGCGCTGCTCGGCATGCTGCTGCCCGGGCTTGGGCTGCGGCGCAGGGTGGCACGCGCGGCGGCACGCTCCTGGCTCGCGCTCACCGGCATGCAGCTCGATGTGCGGCACGCCGACCGGCTGCCGTCCGGCCATTGCGTGCTGGTCGCGAACCACGCCGGCTATCTCGATGGCCTCGTGCTGACGGCGGCACTGCCGCCGCGCTTCGGCTTCGTGATCAAGCGGGAAATGTCGGGCGTGCCGCTCGCGGGCCTGCTGCTCTCGCGCATCGGCTCGGAGTTCGTCGAGCGCTTCGACCGGCAGAAGGGGGCGAGCGATGCGCGCCGGGTGCTGCGCACGGCGAGCAACGGGCACTCGCTGGTGTTCTTTCCCGAAGGCACGTTCGCCAAGCGGCCCGGATTGCTGAAATTCCACTCGGGCGCCTTCCACGCGGCGACGCGCGCCGGCTGCCCCGTGGTGCCTTGCGTGCTGCGCGGCACGCGCGAAGCGTTGCCGACGCCCGGGATGCGGCTCTCGCGGGGCCGCCTCGAAGTCGAGTTCCTGCCGGCGCTGCCTGCGATCGTGGGCAGCGCGGAGCCTGCCACCGCGGCGCTGCGCGAACGGGCGCGCTCGGCCATCCTCGAAGCGCTCGGCGAACCGGACCTCAGCCAGGCGGCCTAGCGCGGATAGATCGCGAGCAACCGGCGCAACACGCCGTTGGTCCAGCCGAAACCGTCCTGCAGCGGGTACTCCCCGCCGCCACCGGCGGCATCGCCGCTCACGTCGTATTTTTCGACCAGCTTGCCGGTCGCGCGATAAACCTCGAGATTCTCGTGGATCCAGCGGTGCGCGATATCGGCCGCGAGCGTGGCAAACCCGTAGTTGCCGAGCCCCTCGATCGCGATCCACTGCAGCGGCGCCCAGCCGTTCGGCGCATCCCATTGCTGCCCGGTCACCGTCGCCGTCGTCGCAATGCCGCCGGGCGCCAGCAACTGCGCGCGCACGGCGTCCGCGACCCCCTGCGCCTGCTCGGGCGTCGCGATGCCGCAGAACAGCGGGTACAGCATGGCCGCACTCGCGATACCGGTAAGCTCGCCTTTCCTCCACAGCAGGTCGCCCCAGGTCCGGCGCTTTGCGTCCCACAGGTGGCGGTGCATCGCTGCGCGGCGCGCCCAGGCGCGCGCCCCGGCGCGCGTGGCGTCGGCGTCGCGGCCGGCGAGGCGATAGGCCCGCGCGAGCGTCTGTTCGAGGCCGTACAGGAGGCTGTTGAGGTCGACGGGCGCAATTTCGACGGTGCGGATCGTGGCGAGCGTGCGGCCGTCGGCAAGCCACCTGGAACTGAAATCCCAGCCGCTCTCGGCGGCCGCGCGCAGGTTCCGGTACACCACCGCGGCGGGCCGATTCGCGGCCTCGCGCGCCGTGGCGACATCGTTGCGCCACGATTCCTCGCGCGGCGTATCACGATCGTCCCAATAGCGGTTGAGCAGCGCGCCGTCGGCGAGGCGCAGCACGCGACGATGGGCCTGCCCGCGCGCGAGCGTCGCCGCGCCGTCCATCCAGAACGCATACTCGCGCTCGAGTTGCGGCAGGTAGGTCACGAGCGCCGCATCGCCGTCGCGCCGCGCCAGCAGGCGTACCATCGCCGAGAAGAACGGCGGCTGCGAGCGGCTGAGGTAATAGCTGCGGTTGCCGTTCGGGACGTGTCCGTAGCGGTCGATCAGGTAGGCGAAGTCCTTCACCATGTCGCGCACGAGATCGTGCCGACCGCTCTGCTCGAGCCCGAGCATCGTGAAGTACGAATCCCAGTAGTAGATCTCCTGGAAGCGCCCGCCCGGCACCACATACGGGAACGGCAACGGCAGCAGCGACGAGTACGGCACCGGGGCGTCGGCGGGCCGCGTGAGCACCGGCCACAGCCGGTCGATGTGCTGCACGATGTCGGCGTGGTTCGACCGATAGTCGGTGGCTCCCCCCCCGGGAAACCGGAACTGCGCTGCGACGAAGGCCTTCAGGCTGAACCCCGGTTGCGCCGATTCCTTGCGCCAGGCCGCAAGCACCGCTGCGGGCGAACTGCGCGGCAGGGCCTGGACGAAACTCACCCCGTCGCCGAGCACCTGCTGCGTCTGCACTTGTTCGAAGAGGCCCGGATACAGCTCGGCGGGCGTGAGGACCGGCGCACCGACGTCGGCGCGCGCGGCTGCCATCGCGACCGCGCCCACGGCCAGCCACAGGGGCAGGCCGCGGGCGCAGGCGAGCCGGCGCTTTCCGGTCAGGCTTATTGCGCGCATGCTCCCGTCAGAATGAGTAGCCCACGCTGAATTCGAAGCTGCGCGGCATGATGAAGCGCCCGTTCGGCGCCGTGAAAGTGCGCGGATCGCTCTCCGTGAAGGCTTCCTTGTCGGTGATGTTGTCACCCGAGATCTGCACGACGAATGCATCGTTGATCCGCATGATGACGCCGAGGTCGACTTTCTCGTAACCATCGAGGCGATTGACGTTGGTCGCCTCGCCCCATCGGTCGTCGACCGCGGACAAGGTGCCATAGACCGTGCCCTCGATGCTGCCGACGCTCCAGGAGTAGGCCGGCGAGAGGCGCAGCTGCCAGCCGGGCTGGCGCTCCGTTTCCTTGCCGTCGAGCGACGGATCGGAACTCTTGATCTTGCTCTTCAGCAGCGTGCCATTGAGCGATACCGAGAAACCCACGTCGGTCCGCCAAGTCGCATCGAGTTCGACGCCCTGCGACTCCTGCGTCGTGAGGATGGACGGCCCGCCGAACTGGAAGTTGACCTGCCGCGGATCGATGTCCGTGGAGAAGGCGGTCGCATACAGCGAAAGCCGGTCGGTCGCCCACTTGAAGCCGAGCTCATACTGCTCGATGCCCTGGACAAGGTCGGCACCCTGCGCGAAAGCACCGCGGCCGTCGCGATAAGTGTCGAACTGCGGCAGCAGGTAGCCCTTGTTGATGCGCCCGAACACGCCCATGTGATCCGTGAACTGGTAGTCGAGGGCCGCCGTCCAGGATGTCTTCGACATGTCGTCCGACACCGCGAAATCGATCGTGCCCGCCCGGCCCTCGTCGAGCGTGTAGTCGACCTCGTAGTTCTCGTAGCGGACCCCGATATCCGCCCGCAAGGCATCGGTGATCTTGAATGAGGTGGCGGCGTACAGCGCCCGCGACGTCGCGTCGCCGTTCTCGTCGATGTCGTAGTTGAAGCCGCAGCTGTCGACGACGGTCGGGTTGTTGCAGGCGATGCCGGTGACGATTTCGCCGTGCGACTGCACTACCTGGTACTGGGAATTTCCCAGGGCCCAGAGGTCGTGGCTCGAGGCATCCGCCGAATAGAATCCGAAGGTGGTCGAGCCCCGGTCGTATTTCCAGGTCAGGCTGATGTCGTTGGTGAAGGATTCGATGTCCTTGCGGACTTCCCAGGCGCCGAACTGCTGGATGAACTCGGCGTTGCCGATCGCGCGACCCGTTACGGCACCGCGGATCGGGCCGGTCACGACCGCGCGGGGATCGGCCATGGGATTGGCCAGCAGCGCGCCCACCTGAACCGCGGCGCCATCCGGCACGAGGCCGACCGTCGGGGCGTCACCGGAGGTGTAGCCGAAGCGGTCCGTGAGCGTCCAGTTGTCGGCGACTTCGAACACCACGGAACCGCCCGCCATGGCGCCCTTCCAGCCGCGGCCTTCGTCGAGGTCGAGCGTCTTGACGGTGCGGTTGGCCGCGGCCGGATCGCCACCGTTGGCAAAGCCCGGCCCGGGATTGTCGGTCATGATCTGCTGGAACCGGTTGCGGGGGCCCAGCTGGTTGTACGAGGCGTCGACGCCCGGCACGTTGAAGGCCACGGGCAGGTACCACTGTCCGAAGTCGTCGGTCCGGCGGTAGAACACATTGACCTTGCCGCGCTCGAGCTTCTTCGTCAGGTTGATCGTGACCTGGTTGCCTTCGTCCGAGTTGTAGCCGGCGTCGCGCAAGCCCGGCGAACTCGTGATGTACCCGCCGATCATGTAGTAGAAATCCTTGCTGAGCGGGCCACTGATATAGCCGTCGAAGCGCCGCAGGTCATAGTCGGACGTCGTGTACTTGACCATCCCTTCGGTCTCGTCGCCGCCCTCCTTCAGCAGGAAGTTCGTCGTGAGGCCCGGCTGGCCGTTCGAGAACACCGGGTTCGAACCGCCGCGCAGTGCCTCGACCCGCTTCACTGTCTCGTCGATGCGAAACAGCGTCGTGTTCTCGAGGAAGGACAGCGTCGAGATCGGATAGATCGGCGCGCCGTTCACCTGCACCGTGAGGTAGGGCGCATCGCCGCCTCCGGGGAAGCCGCGCACCATGACGTTCGCGCCGGACACGCCGCCGGTGCTTTCCGTCCAGACGCCGGGTATCAGCCGCAGCAGATCCGCGGTGCTCTGCGGCGAGAACTCGGTGATGGCCTGATCGTCGATGGTCGTGATGGCAAAACTCGCGTCGAGCTTGCGGATCTCCGCGCCGGCGGCGGTGCCAGTGACTACCACTTCTTCGAGTGCGCCCGCCTGATCCTGGGCTTGAGCCGCGGCGGGCGCCGCCAGCGCGGTGGCGAGGAGCGAAAAGACCAGACAGTGGGAACGAATCGCCTGAGAGCTCATGGAACTTCTCCGGTTCATTTTGGTTCGCAGCAACCCGGCACGCCCGGCATCCTTGCCGCCGGTCGACCAAGGCCCCAATTCCACCCTACGCTTGTTGACAGCGTTGTCTTTTTCTACCACCCTCTCGTTGCACTGTCAAACCCACCGCGTGACTCCCGCCACACAGCCAGCGGCGCATCTAATATTTTATTTATATTAATCAATATGCTAATACCAATTTTGACGGTCCATCCGAACTATCGCACGCGCCACAACAGCGAAGCTTTGCGAGGATTCGCAGGGGAAATCCTCGATAGCGCTATCATTTGCGCAAGTAACGCGTTGCCCGCGGGGACGCGCGCAACCCTGTCCACCCGGCCGCGAAACGACCCATGACCCGACCCGTACGACCGACGGCGCACCCGCCGCGCGTGGCGACACCCGAGACCGCAGGCGCGCGTCGCCGCAAGAGCGTGCACACGATCAACGATGTCGCCGCGCGCGCCGGCGTCTCGATCAAGACGGTCTCGCGCGTCGTCAATCGCGAACCGAATGTCCGTGACGACACGGCGCAGCGGGTGCACCGGGCGATCCGCGATCTCAAGTACCGGCCGAACTTCTCGGCCCGCAACCTTGCGAGCTCGCGCGCCTATCTGGTGGCGGTGCTCTACGACAACCCGAGCGACAGCTACATCGTTCGCGTGCTCGAGGGCGTGCAGGCAGCGTGCGAGGCGGCCGACTACGGCGTGCTGCTGCAACCCTTCGACGCATCGAGCCCGCGGATCTGCGACCAGGTGCACGACATGCTCGCGCAACGGCGGCCGAGCGGGCTGGTCCTGACTCCGCCCCTGTGCGACCTCGAGCCCCTGCTCGCGACGCTCGACGCCGATGGCACCCAGTACGTTTCCATCGCGCCGCTGCACGAGGATCGCGGCAAGCCTTTCGTATCGGTCGACGACGTGCGCGCAAGCTGCGATCTCACCGAATACCTGCTCGGTCGCGGCCATCGGCGCATCGGCTTCATCAAGGCCGACCCGCGGCACGGCGCGGCCTCGCGCCGCCTGGCCGGGTACCTCGAGGCGCATCGCCAGCATGGCCTTGCCGTCGACGAGCGCCTGATCGCGAACGGGCTCCTCTCCTTCGAGTCGGGGGTCGAGTGCGCGCGCCGGCTCCTGCGCCAGGCCGATCGCCCGACAGCGATCTTCGCGAGCAACGACGACATGGCGGCCGGCGTGCTGCACGCCGCGCAGGAGCTCGGTCTCGCCGTACCCGCCGACCTGTCGGTCGCGGGCTACGACGACGCGCCGATCGCACGCTACGTCTACCCGGGCCTGACGACGGTGCGGCAGCCCATCCGCGCCATGGCGACCGGTGCCGTGCAATGCCTGTTGCAGTCGATGCGGCCCCAACACGGCGCGCGCGGCGGCGACACCGTCCACCGGTTCGACTACGAGATCATCATCCGCGATTCGGTCGCCTCGCCGCGATGAGCGCCGTGCGCGCAAGGACGCTGCGCATCCTGCTCGCGGCTTGCCTTGCTGGCTGGATGGCCGCCGCGGGCAGCGTCGCGGCGGACTCCCGCATCGCCGCGCTGCGTTTCTCGATTCCCGAGGGCCGGGTCCAGAACCAGTTCTATCGCCGCGGCCCGACGGCCGCACACCTCGTGCTGACTTCAGGCATGAAGCCGCGGGTCGTATTTGCCTTTCCCGCTGGCAACAGCGGAGCGGCACTGTGGTTTGAAGCCGCATCCGCGGCCTTCGCATGGCAGGCGCCCGGCGAGCTCATGCCGGTGGCGCGCACGCTCGCGGATGGCAGTTTGCTGCGCGGAGTGAGCGCGGAGCTCGTCGCGACCGGCGGGCCGCTCGAGGTCCGCGAGGCCATCATCGGCAGCATCCGCGTGATCCGCAACTACCAGGACGGCGGCGAAGCGCCGGCGCGCGAAGTCAGCACCCTGCCCGCACGCAGCGGCAGCACGATCGTCTGGCAGCGCCGCCGCCTCGATGGCGGCGCGGGCTACTACCTCGCCGTCGAGGTGCTGGCAGGTGAGCTGCGCGGCGACGAGTCGCAGCCGCTCGTATTGCAGCCGGATCGCGCGGGGCGCCTGCGCCTGCGGCTGACCGGCCTCACTGGCGATCGACCGCTCACGCCGATCGCCGCGGACGACCTCCTCGGCGCGGGCGCCGCGCGTGACCCCCGCCTGCGCCGGGCCCTCGAGTTCCTGTCCTACGGGGAAAAACTGCTTGCAGGCTCGTGGCGCTTCGACACCTACTTCGGCCGCGACACCCTGATGTCGCTGCGGCTCCTTGCGCCGGTCGCCCAGCCCGCGCTCATGGAAGCGGGGCTCGGCGCGGTGCTCGAGCGCCTCGACGAAGGCGGCGAGGTGGCGCACGAGGAAGACATCGGGGAGTTTGCCGTCCTGCGGCGCCGGCTCGAGCATCTGCCGCCCGGCGACGCTCCGCTCCTCGATTACAAGATGATCGACGACGACTACATGCTCGCGCCGGTCGCGGCCCAGTACCTGCTCGACATGCCGGCGGGCCGTACCCGCGCGCAGGCCTTCCTCGCGCGCCGCTCGCCATCCGGCGCGAGTTACGGGGCCCTGCTCGCGCGCAATTTCCGCTTCGTCATCGCCAACACAGCCCCCTTTGCGCGTGCACCATCGCGGCAGAACCTGATTGCGCTGAAGCCTGGGTTTGCGGTGGGCAACTGGCGCGACAGCGAGCGGGGACTCGGCGGCGGGCGCTACCCCTACGATGTGAATGGCGTCTGGGCCCCTGCCGCACTCACCGCCATCGCTCGCCTCGACGACAGCGGCCTGCTCGCGCCCTATCTGGGCGCGGGATCGACGGCGCCCTTCGCGGATGCGGCCGCCATGGCGCGGGTCTGGCAGCACGATGCGCCAGGTTTTTTCGAAGTGTCCGTGCCCGCGGCCGACGCGCGCAAGCAGGTCACCGCCTATGCGAAAGCCATCGGCGTCGACGCCGCGCCTGCGCTCGCATCGATCGACGGGTCCGGCCTCACGTTTCGCGCCCTGTCACTCGATGCGGGCGGACGCGCGGTCGCGGTACTGAACTCCGACGAAGCCTTCGCGCTCCTGTTGCTCGACCTGCCGCCCGCCGAGGCTGTGCGCATTGCCGATCGGCTCACGCGGCCGTTCCCCGCGGGCCTGCTGACGGGCGCGGGCCTGCTGGTCGCGAATGCCGCCTTCGCGGACCCGGCCCTGCAACCCGACTTCGCGCGCAACCGCTATCACGGTGCGGTCGCCTGGTCCTGGCAGCAGGCCTTGCTCGCTGCCGGGATCGATCGCCAGCTCGTACGCGGCGACCTGACTCCCAGCGCCAGGAAAACCCTGGGGCAGGCGCGGACACGGCTCGCAGCTGCGATGCAGGCGTCCACCGCGGTGCGCGGTTCGGAGTTGTGGTCGTGGTCGCAGCACGCCGGCCGCTATCGCGTGGAGCCCTTCGGCCAGCGGCGTGAAGATGAGACCGAGTCGAACGCCGCGCAACTCTGGAGCACGGTGTACCTCGCGCAGCCCTAGGCTAAAATGCACGTCTTTCCCTGGCGGAGTGCATCTTGCGGGTTGCAGTCATGGGCGGCGGCGTGATCGGCGTGACGGCCGCGTGGTATCTCTCGCAGGCGGGCGCCGAAGTCGAGGTGATCGAGCGCCAGCCCGGCGCCGCCCTCGAAACGAGCTTCGCGAACGCGGGCGAGATCTCGCCCGGCTACGCCTCGCCCTGGGCGGGTCCCGGCATGCCGCTGAAGGCGATCCAGTGGCTGTTCGAGCGGCATGCGCCGCTCGTGATCCGCCCCGGGATCGATCCGGCGATGTACCTGTGGATCCTGCGCATGCTGCGCAACTGCACCACGGCGCGCTATGCCATCAACAAGAGCCGCATGGTGCCGATCGCCGAGTACAGCCGCGACGAACTGCGCCGGCTGCGCGCCGCCACGGGCATCGCCTACGACGAGCGCTCGCTCGGCACGCTGCAGCTCTTTCGCACGCAGCAACAGCTCGACGGCGCCGCGGGCGACATCGCGGTACTCGAGAAGCTCGGCGTGTCCTATCACGTGCTTGACGCGAACGGCTGCATCGCCGCCGAGCCCGGGCTCGCGGATGTCCGCCCGCTGATCGTCGGCGGCTTGCGCCTTCCCGACGACGAGACCGGCGACTGCCATCTCTTCACGCAGCGCCTCGCCGCGCTTGCGCTGTCGCGCGGCGTGCAGTTCCGCTATGGCGTCAACATCCTCGGTGTCGAGCGCAGCGGAGATCGCATCGAGGCGCTGCGCACCGACGCAGGCCGCGTAACGGCCGACGCCTACGTGCTCGCGCTCGGCAGTTTCTCGACCCGGATGGCGCGCTCGCTCGGGATCCGGCTGCCGGTGTACCCGGTCAAGGGCTACTCGATCACCGTGCCCGTTGCCGATGCGGCGAAAGCACCGGTGTCGACCGTAATGGACGAGAGCTACAAGGTCGCGATCACGCGCCTCGGCAACCGCATCCGCGTGGGCGGGACCGCCGAGCTATCCGGCTACAACACCCGCCTGCACCCGGCGCGGCGCGCGACGCTCGAGCTCTCGGCGCGCAGCCTCTTCCCCGCGGGCGGCGACTATTCGGACGTGAGCTTCTGGACCGGCATGCGGCCGATGACGCCGGACGGCACGCCGGTGGTCGGCGCATCGAGCTACCGCAACCTGTGGCTCAATACGGGCCACGGCACGCTCGGCTGGACGATGGCCTGCGGCTCCGGCCGCGTGCTGGCCGACCTGATCACCGGACACCCGCCCGCGATCGACCCGGGTGGGCTCGCCCTCGCGCGATACGGCTAGCGCAACCGGCTAGACATTGCGCCGGTACTGCCCGCCGACCTGATAGAGCGCGCGCGAGACCTGCCCGAGCGAGCAGACCTTGACTGTCTCCATCAGCTCGGCGAACACATTGCCGCCGGCCGCCGCCACCCGCTGCAGCCGTGCGAGCGCGGCCGGCGCTTCGGCCGCGTGCCGCTGCTGGAATGCGCGCACCGCGGCCACCTGGTCCTGCTTCTCCTCCTCGGTCGAGCGGATGAGCGCGACGTTGGCGTGCGCCTCCGATGCGTCGTGGCCGGAGAGGAAGGTGTTCACGCCGATCAGCGGCAGCGAGCCGTCGTGCTTCTTCGTCTCGTAGTAGAGGCTCTCTTCCTGGATCTTGCCGCGCTGGTACATAGTCTCCATCGCGCCGAGCACGCCGCCGCGCGCCGCGATCGACTCGAACTCGCGGTAGACCGCCTCCTCCACCATGTCGGTCAGGTAGTCGATCGCGTACGAACCCTGCCAGGGGTTCTGGTTGCGGTTGAGTCCGAGTTCGCGGTTGATGATCAGCTGGATCGCCACCGCACGGCGCACGCTGTCCTCGGTCGGCGTGGTGAGCGCCTCGTCGAAGGCGTTGGTGTGCAGCGAATTGCAGTTGTCGAACAGCGCGTACAGCGCCTGCAGCGTGGTGCGGATGTCGTTGAACTGGATCTCCTGGGCGTGCAGCGAGCGCCCCGAGGTCTGCACGTGGTACTTGAGCATCTGGCTGCGCGCGCCCGCGCCATAGCGCTCGCGCATCGCACGCGCCCAGATTCGCCGCGCCACGCGGCCGATCACCACGTACTCCGGATCCATGCCGTTCGAGAAGAAGAACGACAGGTTCGGGGCGAAGTCGTCGATCGCCATGCCGCGCGCGAGGTAGTACTCGACGATCGTGAAGCCGTTCGACAGCGTGAAGGCGAGCTGGCTAACCGGGTTCGCGCCCGCCTCCGCGATGTGATAGCCGGAGATCGACACCGAGTAGAAGTTGCGCACCTTGTGGTCGATGAAGTGCTGCTGCACGTCGCCCATCATGCGCAGCGCGAACTCGGTCGAGAAGATGCAGGTGTTCTGCGCCTGGTCTTCCTTCAGGATGTCGGCCTGCACCGTGCCGCGCACCAGCGACAGCGCCTCGGCGCGCAGGCGCTCGTAAGTGTCGCGGTCGAGCACTGCGGGCGCGATCAACTGCTCGCCGCTCACGCCAAGCAGCGCAAGGCCGGTGCCGTCGTGACCCGCGGGCAGCTCACCCTTGTACGCGGGCAGCGGCGCGCCGGTCGCGGCGATATCGCGGCGCAGTTCCGCGAGGCGCGCTTCGGCCGCCGGCCAGCGGCCTTCCGCTCGCAGCCAGCGTTCGATGCGCTGGTCGATCGCGGTGTTCATGAACATCGCGAGGATCATCGGCGCGGGCCCGTTGATCGTCATCGACACCGAGGTCGTCGGCAGGCACAGGTCGAAGCCCGAGTAGAGCTTCTTCATGTCGTCGAGCGTCGCGATCGATACGCCCGAATTGCCGGTGCGGCCGTAGATGTCGGGCCGGGTATCGGGGTCCTCGCCGTAGAGCGTGGTCGAGTCGAAAGCCGTCGAGAGGCGAGTGGCCTCATGGCCGCCCGCCAGCAGGTGAAAGCGGCGGTTGGTGCGCTCGGGCGGCCCTTCGCCCGCGAACATGCGGGTCGGGTCCTCCGCCTCGCGGCGATAGGGATACACGCCGCCCGTGTAGGGATAGGAGCCCGGCAGGTTTTCGTTGCCGAGGAAGGCGAGGATCTCGCCCCAGTCGACGCTGCGCGGCACGGCGAGCTTCGGCACGCGGTTGCGGCTCAGCGTCTCGGTGTAGTTCTCGCCGGTAACCGCCTTGCCGCGCACGAGGTAGGAGTAGGTCTCGTCGGTGACGGATTTCGCGCGCGCGGGCCAGGCCCTGAGCTCGCCGACCCCCTCGGCGCCCACCGCATCGAGCGCGGCGTTGTACGCCGCGCGCAGCTCGCGGCGCGAGGCGTCGCCTTCGCCCGCGAGCGCCGCTTCTGGATAGCGGTCGAGCGGCGCGGGCAGCTGCGGATCGCGCAGCTCCTTCAGCGACTCGTAGTGCGCGTAGGCGCGGCGCGCGGCCTCGACCTGCTGCTCGACGCGTGCGCGCGCATCACGCCCGCCCTCGGCGATCTCGGCGAGATAGCGCACGCGATCCGCCGGGATCAGCGCCGCGTGCGAAGTGAATTCAGTGGGCCCGACGTCGCCGGCCTGCCAGCCGAGCTTCGCGCAGATCGCCTGGAAAAGATGGTTGACTCCCGGGTCGTTGAAGCGGCTCGCGATGGTCGGATAGACGGGCACGAGGGCGTCCGCGATCTTCAGGCGATCGGGGTGGTTGCGCCGCCACTGCTTGCGCACGTCGCGCAACGCATCTTCCGCACCGCGCTTCTCGAACTTGTTGAGCACGACCATGTCGGCATAGTCGAGCATGTCGATCTTCTCGAGCTGGCTCGCGGCGCCGTACTCGCTCGTCATCACGTAGAGCGACAGGTCGACGAAATCGACGATCTCGGTATCGCTCTGGCCGATGCCGGCCGTCTCGACCACGATCAGGTCGAAGCCCGCGAGCTGGTACAGCGCGATGACGTCCTGCAGCGCTTCGCTGGTCGCGCTGTGGCGGCGCCGGGTCGCGAGCGAGCGCATGAAGAGGCGCTCCGCCGCGAGGCTGTTCATGCGGATGCGATCGCCGAGCAGCGCACCGCCCGAGCGGCGGCGCGTCGGGTCGATCGCCACCACCGCGATGTTGCGGTCGGGGAAAAAGCGCACGAAGCGCGCCAGCAGCTCGTCGTTGAGGCTCGACTTGCCTGCGCCTCCCGTGCCGGTGATGCCGATCACCGGCGCGCGCCGCTCGTTGCGGGCGATCGCGCGCGCGACCTGCGCGCGCACGTTCTCGTTGCCGAGCGCGCCCTCGAGGCAGGAGATCGTGCGCGCGATATGCTGCGGGTCCCTCGGATTCAATGGCCCGAACTCGTAGGCGGGTTTCTGCGCGCGACGCACGCGCGCGAAGACGTCGTCGATCATGCCGGCGAGGCCCATGCGACGGCCGTCCTCCGGCGTATAGATCTTCTCGACGCCATGGGCCTCGAGCGCCGCGATCTCCTGCGGCGAGATCGTGCCGCCGCCCCCGACAATTACACGGATGTGCGGCGCGCCGAGATCGCGCAGCATGTCGACCATGTACGCGAAATACTCGTTGTGACCGCCCTGGTAGGAACTGACGGCGATCGCGTCGGCGTCTTCCTGGATGGCGGCGCGGACGATGTCCGCCACGCTGCGATTGTGCCCGAGATGCACGACCTCGGCGCCGTGCGCCTGCAGCAGGCGGCGGATCATGTTGATCGCCGCATCGTGGCCGTCGAACAGCGAAGCGGCGCTCACGAAGCGCAGCGGCAACGCCGCCGTGCCCGCGTCCGCGACCGGAACCTGACCCTGATGTGCCGCACGGTTCGCCATACGTATGTTACCGGCTAGTAGAATTTATACCGGCCAGTATAATCTTCCGGCGATGGGCAAGCCAACATCACCCTGGCAGGTGCCGGGAGACCGGGAGCGCCGGCGCGAACTGAAGCGCGACGCCGTCATTCTCGCCGCAGCCCGCGCCTTCCGCGAGCGCGGTTACCACAACACCTCGCTCGACGACATCGCCGCGCTGCTGCACGTCACCAAGCCCACCCTGTACTACTACGTCTCGAACAAGGAGCAGATGCTGTTCGAGTGCTTCCGCGAGGGTCTCGGCCGGGTGGCGAGCGCCTGCGGCGAGGCACGCGGCGCGCAAGCGAGCGGCCGTGAGCGCCTCGTCGAGGTTGTGCGCGGCTATGCGGAGGCCATCACCTCGGACTTCGGGTGGTGCATGGTGCGTGCCGAGGACCAGGACTTGAGCCCGGCGATGGGCGCGCGCATCAAGAAGCTCAAGTCCGGGATCGACCAGGAGATGCGCGCGCTCGTGCGCCAGGGCATCACCGACGGCTCGATCGGCCACTGCGACCCCAAGATGACCGCGTTCGCGCTCGCCGGCGCCCTCAACTGGATCGCCCACTGGTATCGCGACGACGCTTCGCTCTCGGCCGCCGAGATCGCGGAGCGTTTCGTCGAACTGTTCGTCAACGGCCTCGCCCCGCGCCCGAGCGGGGTCACTTCAGGAAAATCCCCATGAGCCAGAAAGCCTCTCCTTCCTCCGTCGTCATCGTCGCCGCGCAGCGCACGCCGATCGGCGCCTTCCAGGGCGCGCTCGCGGGCGCGACCGCGCCGCAGCTCGGCGCGGCCGCCGCCCGCGGCGCCATCGCCGCCGCGGGCATCGAGCCCGGCCAAATCGAGGAAGTGATCATGGGATGCGTGCTGCCGGCGGGCCTCGGGCAAGCGCCCGCGCGCCAGGCGGCGATATCCGCGGGCATCCCGCACGCGGTACCCGCGACCACGATCAACAAGATGTGCGGCTCGGGCCTCAAGGCCATCATGATGGCCGCCGACCAGATTGGGGCCGGCGGCGCCGAGGTGATCCTCGCCGGCGGCCTCGAATCGATGACCAATGCGCCCTACCTCCTGCCGAAGGCGCGCGGTGGCTACCGCATGGGCCACGGTGAAGTGCTCGACCACATGTTCTGCGACGGCCTGCAGAGCCCCTTCGACGGCCAGATGATGGGCGTGTTCGCCGAACAGACCGCCGACAAGTACGCGTTTACGCGCGCCGCGCAGGACGCGTTCGCGGCCGAGTCGGTGCGCCGCGCACAGGCCGCGGTCGCAGACGGCACCTTCACCGCCGAGATTTCGCCGGTGACCGTCAAGGGACGCAAGGGCGAAACGATCGTCGACCGCGACGAAACGCCCTCCACCTGCAATATCGACAAGATCCCGACGCTCAAGCCCGCCTTTCGCAAGGATGGCACCGTCACGGCGGCCTCTTCCTCGTCCATCTCAGATGGCGCGGCGGCCACCGTCCTGATGAGCGAGTCGGCCGCGAAACGCCTCGGCGCAAAGCCGCTCGCGCGCGTGCTCGCGCATGCGAGCCACGCACAGGCCCCGGAGTGGTTCACCACCGCACCCGTGGGCGCAATCCGGAAGGTCCTCGCCGCGACTGGCTGGAAGCCGGGGGATGTGGACTTGTACGAAATCAACGAAGCTTTCGCGGCGGTCACGATGGCCGCGATGCACGACGTCGGCCTCGATCACGCGCGCGTCAACCTGTACGGCGGGGCCTGCGCGCTCGGCCATCCGATCGGCGCCACCGGCGCGCGCATCGTCACGACGCTGTTGCACGCACTGAGAAAGACCGGCGGCCGCCGCGGCGTCGCCTCGCTCTGCATCGGCGGCGGCGAGGCTACGGCAATCGCGATCGAGCTGCTGTAAGCTGCCGCGCCATGGCGCGCCTTCCAACGGCGATCGATCCCGCGAGCGACGGCTTCCGCGCGAACCGAGCGCACATGGAAAAGCTGGTCACGGACCTGCGCGGAGAGCTCGCGCGGGCCGCGCGCGGCGGCAGCGACAGTGCCCGGGCGCGCCACACGGCGCGCGGCAAGCTGCTGCCGCGCGAGCGCGTGACGACGCTGCTCGATCCGGGCAGTCCCTTCCTCGAGATCGCGCCGCTCGCGGCCCACGGCCTGTACGACGGCGAGGCGCCCGCGGCCGGCCTGATCGCCGGAGTCGGCCGCATCCATGGCCGCGAAGCGCTCGTCATCGCCAACGACGCCACGGTCAAGGGCGGCACTTATTTCCCTGTCACGGTGAAGAAGCACCTGCGTGCACAACAGGTCGCGCTCGAGCACGCGCTGCCCTGCGTGTACCTCGTCGACTCCGGCGGCGCCTACCTGCCGCTGCAGGACGAGGTGTTTCCCGATCGCGAGCACTTCGGGCGCATCTTCTACAACCAGGCGCAGATGTCCGCGCGCGGACTGGCGCAAATCGCGGTGGTCATGGGCAGTTGCACGGCGGGCGGTGCCTACGTGCCCGCCATGTCGGACGAGACGATCATCGTGCAGAAGCAGGGCACGATCTTCCTCGGTGGTCCGCCGCTCGTGAAGGCGGCGACCGGCGAGGAGATCGACGCCGAATCGCTCGGCGGCGGCGACGTGCACGCGCGCCGCTCGGGTGTCGCCGACCACCTCGCCGGGAACGACGCGCATGCGCTCGCGCTCGCCCGCTCGGCGATCGCGACGCTGCGCCCGCGCGACCCCGCGTGGCTCGACCTCGCGGCGAGCCGCGAGCCCGCGCTCGACCCGCGCGAGATCCTCGGCATCGTGCCGCGCGACACGCGCCAGCCCTACGACGTGCGCGAGATCGTCGGCCGGCTCGTCGACGATTCGGATTTCCACGAGTTCAAGCCCGAGTACGGCACGACGATCGTGTGCGGCTTTGCCCGCATCCACGGCTGCCCGGTCGCGATCGTGGCGAACAATGGGGTGCTGTTCTCGGAGTCGGCGCTCAAGGCCGCGCACTTCGTGCAGCTCGCCAACCGGCGCGGCACGCCGCTCCTCTTCCTGCAGAACATCACCGGCTTCATGGTCGGCGCGAAATACGAGCAGGCGGGCATCGCCAAGGACGGCGCGAAGATGGTGACCGCGGTGGCTTCCGCCACCGTGCCGAAGCTCACCGTGATCATCGGCGGCTCCTTCGGTGCGGGCAACTACGCGATGTGCGGCCGGGCATACGGCGCGCGCTTCCTTTGGATGTGGCCCAACGCGCGCATTTCCGTGATGGGCGGCGAGCAGGCCGCGCAGGTGCTCGCGACCGTGCGGCGCGATGGAGCGCGCGGCGCCGACTGGCCCGCGGCCGATCAGCAGGCCTTCATGGACGACATCCGCGCGCGCTACGAACAGCAGGGCCATCCCTACTATTCCACGGCTCGCCTGTGGGATGACGGCGTCATCGATCCGCTCGACACGCGCCGTGTGCTGGGCCTCGCGCTGCATCTCGCCGCACGCGGGCCGCGGCCGGACGGCGAGCGTTACGGCATTTTCAGGATGTAGCATGGCGGCAATCACCAGCGGCCTGCGCATCGAAACCGACAGCCGGGGCGTGGCGCGCGTCACGCTCGACCGGCCCGGGCGGCACAATGCGTTCGACGGCGCGCTCATCGCCGCGTTGCGCGCGGCGATCGAGGCCCTCGGGCGCGATGCGGCGGTGCGCGTGATCGTGATCAGCGGGGCGGGCGACAGTTTCTGCGCCGGCGCGGACCTCGATCACATGCGCGCGATGGCCGCGGCGTCGGAGGAAGCGAACTACGCCGACGCGCTTGCGCTCGCCGACATGCTCGCGGCGCTGGACGAATGCGGCAAGCCGCTCGTGGCGCGCGTCAACGGCGATGCCTTCGGCGGCGGCGTCGGCCTCGTCGCCTGCTGCGACATCGCCGTCGGCCTCGCCGGCGCGCGCTTCGCGCTCTCGGAAGTGAAGCTCGGTCTCGTGCCCGCGACCATCTCGCCCCATGTCGTCGCGGCGATCGGCGCGCGCGCCACCCGCGCGCTCGCGCTCACCGGCGAGCGTTTCGACGGGTTGCGCGCAGAGGCCCTCGGGCTGCTGCATGTGGCCGCCGCCGACCTGGCGCAGCTCGACGCCGCGCTCGAGTCGGTCGTGGCGGAATTGCTGCAGGGCGGGCCCGGGGCGCAGGGCGAAGTGAAGGCGCTGCTGCGCGACATCGCGGGTGCACCGCTCGATGCCGCCCTGCGGCGCAGGACGAGCCATCGCCTCGCGCGCCTGCGCCTGTCGCAGGAAGCCCAGGCACGCATCGCGGCATTCCTCGCGCGCCGCAAGCGCTTGTGATTAACTAGCCAGCTCCCCCGTTTTTCCGTATTTCAGAGGACAAGCATGAAGATGAAAGATGCGCGCGCCGTCGTGACGGGCGCGGCCTCCGGGCTCGGCAACGCCGTCGCCCGCCACGTGGCGGCGCAGGGCGGCAAGGTCACCCTGCTCGACGTGCAGGAGGGTCCCGGCCAGGCCGCCGCCGCCGAACTCGGCGCGGGTGCGCGTTTCGTCAAGTGCGACGTGACCTCGGAAGCCGAAGTGAACGCCGCGATGGACAGCGCGAAGGCCTTCATGGGCGGCATCAACCTGCTGGTGAACTGCGCCGGCGTCATCGGCGCTGGTCGCGTACTCGGCCGCAACGGGCCGATGGCGGGCGACTTCTTCACCAAAGTGATCCATATCAACCTGATCGGCACTTTCCTGTGCGACAAGGCGGCCGCGAACATCATGCAGGCGAACACGCCGAATGAGGACGGCGAGCGCGGCGTACTGATCCACACCTCGTCGGTCGCGGCCTTCGAGGGACAGATCGGCCAGGCCGCCTACTCGGCCACCAAGGCGGCGGTGATGGGCATGACGATGCCCATGGCGCGCGAACTCGCGGCCTTCGGCATTCGTTGCATGGCGATCGCGCCCGGCATTTTCCGCACGCCGATGGTCGCCGGCATGCCGCAGGACGTGCAGGAATCGCTCGGCCGGCAGGCACCCTTCCCGGCGCGGCTCGGCAAGCCCGAGGAATATGCGGCCCTGGTGCAGTCGATCTTCGAGATCCCGATGCTGAACGGCGAAACGATCCGCCTTGACGGCGCCATCCGGATGCAGCCGAAGTAAGGAGCGGGCGGTGGCAGCGAGCCTGAGCGGCAATGTCGAGCGCGACGTCATGGAGTACGACGTCGTCATCGTGGGCGCTGGCCCCGCGGGCCTCGCCTGTGCGATCCGCCTCAGGCAGCTGCGGCCCGACCTCGGCGTCTGCGTCCTCGAAAAGGGCGCTGCGGTCGGCGCGCATTCGCTCTCCGGCGCAGTCATGGAACCGGGGCCGCTCGATGCGCTCGCGCCCGAATGGCGCGATGCGAAGCTCGGCGTGTGCGTGCCCGCGGGCCGCGACGAGCTGCGCTACTTCACGCGCACGGGGGCGCACCGCCTGCCGGTACCGCCGCAACAGAGCAACCACGGCAACTTCATCATTTCGCTCGGCCTGCTGACGCCATGGCTCGCGCAGAAGGCGGAGGGCCTCGGCGTCGATGTGTTCGCGGGCTTCGCCGCGGCCGCGCCGCTATTCGACGCGCAGGGCGCGGTGGCGGGCGTGCAGATCGGCGACATGGGGCTCGGGAAGAATGGCGAGCCCGGGCCGAATTACGCACCTGGCCCCGAGATCCGTGCACGCACGACCATCCTGGCGGAAGGTTGCCGTGGCAGCGTCACCAAGTCACTCATCAAGCGCTACTCGCTCGACGCCGACAGCCATCCGCAGACCTTCGGGCTCGGCCTGAAGGAGCTCTGGCAGCTGCCCGCCGGCCGCGCGGAGGCAGGACTCATCCAGCACAGCGTCGGCTGGCCGCTCGATGGCGGCACCTACGGCGGCAGCTTCATCTATCACCTCGACGCGGACCGCGTGTACGTGGGCTTCGTGGTCGGGCTCGACTACGCCGATCCGCGCCTGCAGCCCTTCGAGGCCTTCCAGCAGTTCAAGCATCACCCGGCGGTGAAGCCACTGCTCGAGGGCGGGGAGATCCTCGCCGCCGGTGCGCGCACGCTCGCGGCCGGCGGCTGGCAGTCGCTGCCGAAACTCGACATGCCCGGCGCCATGATCGTCGGCGACGCGGGCGGCACGCTCAACGTGCCGAAGATCAAGGGCATCCACCAGGCGATACGCTCGGGTTCCCTCGCCGCGGAACACCTCGTGGCGAGCGGCGCCCCGGCGGGCTTCGACGCGCTGTGGCGCGCTTCGCCCGGCGGGCAGGAACTGCGCAAGGTGCGCAACTTCAAGCCGGGCTTCAAGCGCGGCTTGTGGTTCGGGCTCGCGAACTCGGCGCTCGAGGTCGTCACCGGCGGACGCACGCCCTGGACCCTGCGCAACCGCGACAATGCGGCGGCCATGCGGCGCGTGGACGAATACGCTTCTCCTGATCGCGGCTGGATCGAGCGCAGCCTGCCGCCGCGCGACCGCCTGGCGTCGGTGTTCTTCGCGGCCACCACCCACGACGAGGCCCAGCCCGCCCACCTCAAGGTGGCGGATACCGATATCTGCGCGACGCGCTGCCGCATCGAGTTCGACAATCCGTGCACGCGCTTCTGCCCGGCGAACGTCTACGAAATGGTCGACGATGGGCAGGGCGGCAAGCGGCTGCAGATCAATGCCGCGAACTGCGTGCACTGCAAGGCCTGCGACATCAAGGATCCGTACGGCATCATTACCTGGACGACGCCGGAAGGCGGCTCGGGACCCAACTACCAGACCCTCTGACGCGCACATGACAACACCGATCTGGGCGCCCTCCTCCGACAGGATCGACGACGCAGTCGTCACTCGCTTCAGGTCGTGCATCAATGCGCGACGGCAGCTTGCGCTCGCCGACTATGCGGCGCTCGAGGCCTGGTCGCTCGAGTCGCCCGCGGATTTCTGGGTGGAACTCGCCCGCTTCAGCGATACCCGCGCCGAATGGGGCGACGGCCCGGCGCTCGTGGACGGCCACCGGATGCCTGGCGCGCGCTGGTTTCCGGCGGCGCGCCTCAACTACGCCGAAAACCTCCTGCGCCACGACGGGGATCACGCCGCGCTGATCTTCGTCAACGAACGCGGCGCGCGCCGCGAAGTCTCGCGACGGCAGCTGCGCACCGAGGTCGCGCGCGTCGCCGAGGGGCTGCGTGCCTGCGGAGTCGGCGTGGGAGACCGGGTCGCGGGTTTCCTGCCGAACATCCCCGAGGCCATCGTCGCGATGCTCGCCACCTCGAGCCTTGGCGCGACATGGTCGTCCTGCTCGCCCGATTTCGGCGTCAACGGCGTGCTCGATCGCTTCGGCCAGATCGCGCCCAAGGTGCTGTTCACGGCAGACGGCTATTTCTACGCCGGCAAGACCCTCGATTCGCTCGCGCCGATGGCGCAGGTGGCGCCGCAGCTGCCCGGCCTCGCCGCCGTGGTCGTCGTTCCCTATGTCGACGCAAAGCCGGACCTCGCAGCCGTGCCGGGCGCGGTCCGCTATGCCGACTTCGGCCGCGCGAGCGCCGCACTGCGCTTCGAGCGGCTGCCATTCGACCACCCGCTCTATATCCTTTACTCGTCCGGCACGACCGGCAAGCCGAAGTGCATCGTGCACGGCGCCGGCGGCACGCTGCTGCAGCACCAGAAGGAACACCTGCTGCACTCCGACCTGCGCGCGGGTGATCGCCTCTTTTTCTACACGACCTGCGGCTGGATGATGTGGAACTGGCTCGCGAGCGGCCTCGCGAGCGGCGCGACGCTCGTCCTCTACGACGGCTCGCCCTTTCATCCCGGGCCGCGCGTGCTGTGGGACATCGCGGGCGCGGAAAGGGTGGCGGTCTTCGGCGCGAGCGCCAAGTACCTCGCGGCACTCGACAAGGCGGGCTTCGAGCCGGCGAAGGAAGCCGACCTCGCGGCCCTGCGCGTACTGCTTTCAACCGGCTCGCCGCTGCTGCCCGAAACCTACGACTACGTCTATCGCGCGGTGAAGGCCGACCTGCAACTGTCCTCGATCTCGGGCGGCACCGACATCGTCTCGTGCTTCTGCCTCGGCAGCCCCGTACTGCCGGTGCGCAAGGGCGAGATCCAGTGCCGCGGCCTCGGCATGCGCACGGAAGTGTTCGACAACGCGGGGCAGCGGGTCATCGACGCCCGCGGCGAACTCGTCTGCGCGGCCCCCTTTCCCTCGATGCCGGTCGGCTTCTGGAACGACCCGGACGGCAAGCGCTACCGCGCGGCCTACTTCGAGCGTTTCGGGAACACCTGGCATCACGGCGACGACGCACTCGAAACCATCCACGGCGGCTTCATCATCTACGGCCGTTCGGACGCCGTGCTGAACCCTGGCGGCGTGCGCATCGGCACCGCCGAGATCTACCGCCAGGTCGAACAACTGGCCGAAGTGCTGGAGTCGCTCGCCATTGGCCAGCAGTGGGAGGGCGACGTGCGCGTGGTGCTGTTCGTGCGACTGCGCGCCGGCGCCGCACTCGACGATGCGCTGCGCGCCCGCATCCGCGACACGATCCGCCGCAATACGACGCCGCGGCACGTGCCCGCGAAGATCATCGCGGTGCCCGACCTGCCGCGCACCCTGAGCGGCAAGCTGGTCGAGCTTGCGGTTCGCGACATGGTGCACGGCAAGCCGGTCGCCAATCGCGACGCACTGGCGAATCCCGCGGCGCTCGAGCTGTTCCGGGACCTGCCCGAACTCGCCGATTGACGATGCCCGCCCCGCTCCTCGCGCGCGAGCTCGAGCGGCGCGGATACGCGCCGGACGCTTCGCAGCTCGCCGCCATCGCGCGGCTCGAAGACCTGCGCCGGCGGCTGATCGCCGCGGAGCGCGCGGAACGCAAGCCGCTCGCGCGCATGCGACGCCTGCTGCGCCCGCCGCGGTCAGCGGCCGAACGCGGCGTCTATCTCTGGGGCGGAGTCGGCCGCGGCAAGACGCTGCTGATGGACGCCTTCCACGAAAGCCTGCCCTTCGAGGGCAAGCGTCGCCGGCACTTCCACCGCTTCATGCACGAAGTGCATGCGCAATTGAAGACCCTCGCGCAGACCGAGTCGCCCCTGCAGGTCGTCGCCGACCGCTTCGCGACGGGGCTGCGCGTGCTGTGCCTCGATGAACTGCACGTCAACGACATCGCCGACGCGATGATCCTCGCGCGCCTGTTCGCCGCCCTGCACGATCGCGGCGTCACGCTGGTGTTCACCTCGAACGTGCCGCCCGCCGGCCTCTACCGCGACGGGCTGCAGCGCCGCCGCTTCCTGCCGGCGATCGCGATGCTCGAGAAGCACACCGAGGTCGTCGCGGTGGACGCCGGCACCGACTACCGGTTGCGCGAACTGGCCAAGGCGTCGCTTTATCTCGACTCGCAGCTCGCGGCGACGCCTGCGGCCATGGCCCGCCTGTTCGAGTTCTTCGCCGGCGGCCCCGGCGTCGCGGCAGGGCAGATCGAGATCGCGGGACGGCCGATCGAAGTCCTGCGCGAAAGCCACAACGCCGCGTGGTTCGAGTTCGCGGCGCTCTGCGAGGGCCCGCGCGGCCAGGACGACTACATCGAAATCGCCGGCGACTACCCCGCCGTCCTGTTGTCCAATGTCCCGGTGTTCGACGAGACGGGCGACAATGCGGCCCGCCGCTTCATCTCGCTGATCGACGAGTTGTATGACCGCGGCGTCAACCTCGCGCTGAGCGCCGCTGCGCCGCCCGAGCGCCTGTATCGCGGCACGCGCCTCGCCTTCGAGTTCCAGCGCACATCGAGCCGGCTGGCCGAGATGCAGACGGAGCAGTACCTGGCGCGATCGCATGGTTGAGGGGCGGCGGGTTGCGTGATCCGTGATGCGGGTTGCGGGCCGGGGCACGATGATTCATCCACCTCCTCGCTATCCGGGCGCGCCATCTTCGATGGCGTGCCCGCCACGCTCGTCGGCGGATGAATCACCGCGCCTCTGGCCGACAGCTTGCAAGACACAACTCGCCTCTCAATCAGGCAGCCCATATTGGGTAGCCGGCCGCCGCCGCGACGAGGGGACCGCCGCCGGCGGCGCTCGACCCGCGAGGAGCCGGATGCCCCGCTCCTCCTCCGGCGCGCCGCCCACCGCCCTAGATCACTCCGCGACGAACCTGGTCCAGCTCGATCGACTCGAACAGGGCACGGAAGTTGCCTTCGCCGAATCCCTCATTGCCCTTGCGCTGGATCACTTCGAAGAAAATCGGGCCGATCACGTTCTGCGTGAAGATCTGCAGCAGCGTGCCTTCGCCGCGATCCGGATTGCCGTCGATCAGGATGCGGCGCTTGCGCAGTGCCGCGATGTCCTCGCCGTGGTGCGGCACGCGCGCATCGATGCCTTCGTAGTAGGTATCGGGCGTATCCTGAAACTCGACGCCGCGGGCGCGCAACTGGTCGACGGTGCGCTGGATGTCGCCGGTAGAGAGCGCGATGTGCTGGATGCCTTCGCCGTGGTAGAGCTTGAGGTACTCCTCGATCTGCGACTTGTCGTCCTGCGATTCGTTGATCGGGATGCGGATCTTGCCGCAGGGGCTCGTCATCGCACGGCTGAAGAGCCCGGTATGCCGGCCTTCGATGTCGAAGTAGCGGATCTCGCGGAAATTGAACAGCCGTTCGTAGAACCCCGCCCACCGGTCCATGCCGCCGCGCTGCACGTTGTGCGTGAGGTGGTCGATCTGCGCAAAGCCGACGCCCGCCGCGCTGGCGCCCTCGTCCACCGCGCGAAAGTCGACGTCGTAGATCGACTGCCCGCCATAGCGGTCGACGAGGTAGAGCAGCGAACCCCCGATGCCCTCGATCGCGGGAATGTTGAGCTCCATCGGCCCGACCCGTCCCTGGTACGGCCTGGCGCCGAGGGCGATCGCCCGCTCGAAGGCGCGCGCCGCATCCCTGACGCGGAAGGCCATCGCGCAGGCCGACGGGCCGTGTTGCGCCGCGAAACCCTGCGCAAATGAATCCGGCTCGGCGTTGATCAGGAAGTTGACGTCGCCCTGGCGATGCAAGGTGACGTCCTTGCTGCGATGGCGCGCCGTGACCGGGAATCCCATCCGGGCGAAGAGGCTGCGCAGCAGGGCCGGGTCCGGGGCCGTGTACTCGACGAACTCGAAGCCGTCGGTGCCCATCGGGTTGTCGAGACTGGCGACCATCCTGACCACCTGTTATTGGTTTCAGATGCAACTATTATACGCATCCATGGCCCAAGCACCCAGCCTGCAGCTCGACCGCTTCGTCCCGTACCGCCTGTCCGTGCTGACCAACCTGGTCAGCAGCGCCATCGCCGCGGCCTATGTCGAGCGCTTCGGCCTCAGCATTTCCGAGTGGCGGGTGGTCGCCGCGCTCGGGGAGCAATCCGGCATGAGTGCGGCCGAGGTGGCCGCCCGCACGGCGATGGACAAGGTGGCGGTCAGCCGCGCCGTGGCGTCGCTGCGCCGCGCGGGCCGAGTCGCGCGGGCGACCTCGAGCCACGACCGCAGGCGCTCCGCGCTGCGCCTGTCGCGCGCCGGCACCGCCGTGTACGCGAAGGTCGCGCCCTATGCGCTCGCCTACGAGGCGGCGCTGCTCGCGTCGCTCGACTTGCGGGAGCGCGATGCGCTCTGGAAGCTGCTCGACAAGCTGACCCGCCGCGCGATGGATTTGCGGCGCCATGTATAATGCCGCGCCGCGCGCAGGAATTCGCTGAAGCCTGACGCATGATGTCGCCGCGTTCGCGGCGGGTGTCGTGAAAGGACCTGCAATCGTGAAAGACGCCATTCCGGCAGCCCGACTCACCCTCATCGAACGCATCGTGAAGGCCGCGCCTGCGGGACGCGGAGCGCGCCAGCGCACCGCCGATGGCGGTTTCTTCCGCGCGTATTTCCGCGGCGTTCCCGAGACCGACCTCGGCGGGCGCGAGCCGGCGGAAATGGCCGGCCTCGCGCTGAACCATCTCGCACTCGGGCGCAGCCGCGCGGCGGGCCGCGCGCATGTGCGCGTCTTCAACCCCGACCCGGCGCGCGACGGTTTCCATTCGCCGCACACGATCGTGCAGGTCGTCACCGACGACATGCCGTTCCTGGTCGACTCGGTCGGCATCGTCTTCGCGCGCAACCAGCTGGCCATGCACCTGATCATCCACCCGGTGATCCCGGTGCGACGCGACGCGCGCGGTCGCGCGACCGGCATCGCCGGCGGCGAGGACACGCAGGCCAGGGCCGAGTCCTGGCAGCTCTACGAGGTCGACCGGCAGGATGATGCGCAGGCGCTCGCGAAGCTCGCCGAAGAGATCCGCGCGGCGATCGTCGATGTTCAGGCTGCGGTCGAGGACTGGGCGCCCACCCGCGATCGCGTGCGTGCCATCGCGGCGGGCCTCGCCGAGTCGACACCCCTCGCAGCCGACGAGATCTCCGAGGCCCGCGCGCTGCTCGAGTGGATGGAAGCGCAGCACTTCGTGTTCCTCGGCTATCGCCGCTACCGGCTCGTGCGTGGCGCAGGCGAGGACAAGCTCGTGCCGGTGGCCCGTTCCGGGCTCGGCATCCTGCGCGACGGCCACGGGGGCCGGCGATCGCACGCCGTGCGCCTGCGCGGCGAACTGCGCCAGCGCGCACGCGACCCGGAATTGCTGATCCTGACGAAGGCCAACACCCTCGCCACGGTGCATCGCGGCACTTACCTCGACTATGTCGGCGTGAAGACCTTCGATGCCCGGGGCCGCGTCGACGGCGAGCATCGCATCCTCGGCCTGTGGACCTCGACGGTCTACTACCGCAGCGCGCGCGCGATCCCGGTCCTGCGCCGCAAGGTCGAGAGCGTGATCGGCCATTTCGGCCTCGCCCCGCAGAGCCACGACGCCAAGGCGGTCGTGAACGTGCTCGAGACCTATCCGCGCGACGAGCTGTTCCAGGCGAGCGTCGCCGACCTGATCCGCATCGTGCGCGAGGTGGTGAACCTCTACGACCGGCGCTCCGTGCGCCTGCTCGCGCGCCGCGACCCCTACGGCCGCTTCTACTCCTGCCTCGTCTACGTGCCGCGCGACCGCTACAGCACGGACGTGCGCCACCAGGTCGAACGCATCCTGCTGGCCGGCTTCCACGGCGTCGCGTTCGAGTCGCAGGTCCAGATTTCCGATTCGCGCCATGCGCGCGTGCATGTGGTCGTGCGCATCGACCGCGAACAGCGCGTCAAGGTCGATGTCCCGCGCATGCAGCGCGAGATCGCCACCGCCGCAACCAACTGGCTCGACCGGCTGGCCGCCGCGCTCAAGACCCGCTACGACGAGTCCGCGGCGCTCGAGCTGCTGTCGCGCTACACCCGCGCCTTTCCCGCGGCTTACCAGCAGGAAGTCGCCGCCGGCGACATGCTCGAGGACATCGCCGACCTTGAATGGCTGCGCGGGAACGCCTCTGCCCTGCGCCTGAACCTGCACCGTCCCGCGGACCAGGTCGCCACGCGCGTGCACCTGAAGTTCGTCAAGCTGGGCGGCACGATCCCGATCTCCGACATGTTGCCGCTGCTCGAGAACTTCGGGCTGCGCGTGATCACCGAACACCCCTACGAGCTCGCATGGCCGGAAGGCGGCGAGGCCTGGATCCAGGACTTCGAACTCGAGCACCGCGACGGCCTCGAGATCGACATCGGGCGGGTCGAGGAGCGCTTCAAGGAAGGCGTCGATGCCGCCTGGCACGGCCTGATCGAAAACGACGGCTTCAATCGGCTCGTGCTGCTCGCGAACCTGCCCTCGCGCGACATCGTCGCCGTGCGCACGATCGCCAAGTACCTGCTGCAAACCGGGGTGCCGTTCAGCCAGGCGGCCATGGAGCGTGCGCTCGCGCGCAACCCGGCGATCGCCGCGCAACTGGTCGCCCTGTTCCACGCCCTGTTCGATCCCGCGATCGCGGCCCGGTCGCGGGCGCGCGGCGTGGAGCAGCGCGTGCGCGCGATCGGCGCGGCGCTGTCGGCCGTCACGAGCCTCGATGAGGATCGCATCCTGCGCGCCTACCTCGCGGTGATGCGGGCGACGCGCCGCACGAACTTCTACCAGCGCACCGCCGCCGGCCTGCCGAAGGACTACGTGTCGATCAAGCTCGATCCGGCGAAGATCCCGGACCTGCCGCTGCCGCGGCCGAAGTTCGAGATCTTCATCTACAGTCCGCGGGTCGAGGGCGTGCACCTGCGCATGGCCGCGGTCGCGCGCGGCGGCATCCGCTGGTCCGACCGGCGCGAGGACTTCCGCACCGAAGTGCTCGGCCTGATGAAGGCACAGAACGTCAAGAACACCGTGATCGTGCCGGCGGGCGCCAAGGGCGGCTTCGTGCCGAAGCGGCTGCCGCCGGGCGGCACGCGCGACGAGGTGCAGAAGGAGGCGATCGAAAGCTACCGCACCTTCATCCGCGGCCTGCTCGACATCACCGACAACATCGTCGGCGGCAAGGTCGCGCCGCCCGCGGATGTCGTGCGGCACGATGCCGACGACTCCTACCTCGTGGTCGCGGCCGACAAGGGCACGGCCACGTTCTCCGACATCGCCAATTCCATTTCGGCCGAGTACGGCTTCTGGCTCGGCGATGCATTCGCGTCGGGCGGTTCGGCGGGCTATGACCACAAGGGCATGGGCATCACCGCGCGTGGCGCCTGGGAATGCGTCAAGCGCCACCTGCTCGAGGTGGGCATCGACTCGCAGTCGCAGGACTTCACCGTCGCGGGCATCGGCGACATGGCGGGCGACGTGTTCGGCAACGGCATGCTGCTCTCGAAGCACATCCGCCTGGTCGCGGCCTTCAACCACATGCACGTCTTCCTCGACCCGGAACCCGACGCCGCGCGCGGCTTCGTCGAACGCCAGCGGCTCTTCAGGCTGCCGCGCTCGACCTGGGACGACTACGACCGCAAGCTGATCTCGCGCGGTGGCGGCGTCTTCCCGCGCAGCGTGAAGTCGATCCCGCTCTCGCCGGAAGCGCGGCGCGTGCTCGGCGTCGAGGCGAGCGCGGCGACGCCGCAGGAAGTGATCCGTGCCATCCTGCGCATGAGGGTCGACCTGCTGTGGAACGGCGGCATCGGCACCTACGTCAAGGCGTCCACCGAGCGGCACGCGGAAGTCGGCGATCGCAGCAATGATGGCGTGCGCGTCGACGGCCGCGAGCTCTGCGCGCGCGTCGTCGGCGAGGGCGGCAACCTCGGCTGCACGCAACGCGGCCGCATCGAGTACGCGATGACCGGCGGGCGCATCAACACCGACTTCATCGACAACTCGGCGGGCGTCAACACCTCGGACCTCGAGGTGAACATCAAGATCCTTTTGTCGCGCCCCGAGCGCGCCGGCCGCCTCGCGCGACCCGCCCGCAACAAGCTGCTGGCGCGCATGACCCCCGACATCAGTGCGCTGGTCCTGCGCAACAACTTCCTGCAGAGCCAGGCGCTGTCGACGCTCGAGCTCAATGCGGCGGCCCGCCTCAGCGAATACCGGGGCCTCATCCGCTCGCTCGAGCGGGCCGGCGACCTCGACCGCGCGATCGAGTTCCTGCCCGGCGAAGACGAGTTCGTCGAGCGCGCCAAGCGCGGCGCCGGCCTCACCCGCCCCGAGCTCGCCGTCGTGCTCGCCTACAGCAAGATCTGGCTATCGGGCGAGTTGATCGAATCCGACGTGCCGGAAGACCCCTACCTTTCGGAGGAGCTGCGCCGCTACTTCCCGGAAGCGCTGCGCAAGCGGTTCGCGGCGGACATCGACCATCATCGCCTGCGGCGCGAGATCATCGTCACCGCCACGACCAACAGCCTCGTCAATCGCATGGGCCCCGTCTTCGCGTGGCGCGCGAGCGAGGAGACCGGCGCGTCGATCGGGCAGATCGCCCGCGCCTACACGATCGCGCGGGAGAGCTTCGCGATGCGCGACACCTGGAGCGCCATCGAGGCCCTCGGCAGCAAGGTGCCCGCGAACGCCCAGTACCTCGCCTACGACCAGACCGCCCGCAGCCTGCGGCACCTGAGCTACTGGCTACTCGCCAATCGCCGGCGCAACCTGCACGTCGAGCGTACCGTGGCGGAGTTCCGCCCCGGCGTGCGCGAGATCGGCGCGGCCGTGCAGGAGATCGCGACCGGCCTCGTCGTCGAGCACAATGCGGAGCGCATCGCGCAGCTGCACAAGGCGGGCCTGCCGCCGGCGCTCGCCGAGCGCATCGGCGTGCTCGAGTCGATGGAACCGGCATTCGATTTCGTCGAGCTCGCGGCGGAGCACCGGATTTCGGTGCGCGATGCCGCGCGCACGTACTACGCGATCGGCGCGGCCACCGGCCTCGACTGGATCCGCACGCAGATCGGCAGCCTCGGCGTGTCCGGCCCCTGGCAGGCGAGCGCCCGCTCGGCCCTGCGCAGCAGCGCAGCGCGGGCACACCGCAAGCTCACGGCGCAGGTCCTCGGTGCGTCGGGGCGACGCGACGCGGCGCGCGATCCGATCACGGCCTGGATCGCCGCGAAGGGCGACGACCATGCGCAGTGGGCCCGCATGCTCACCGACATGCGTGCCACGGATCGGCCGGACTTCGCCACGCTGTCGGTCGGGGTCGAGGCGATCCGCAAGCTGGCCGATGCCTAGCGGCTGATGCGCATCGCGCTCGTCGTAACGACGTACGAGCGGCCCGACGCGCTCGCCGCGGTGCTCGCCACCGTGGCGGCGCAGCGGCGGGCGCCCGATGAGGTCCTGGTCGCCGACGACGGCTCCGGCCCCGCCACCCGCGAGGCGGTGGCCCGCTTCGCCGGCCGCACCGGGGCGCCGGTCGCGTATGTCCGCCAGGAGCATGCGGGCTTTCGCGCCGCGCGCCTGCGCAACCTCGCGATCGTGGCGAGTCGTTGCGAATACCTGCTCTTCGTCGACGGCGACATGCTGCTGCATCCCGCTTTCGTGGCCGATCACGCGGCGGCGGCGCGCGCCGGCGCCTTCGTGCAGGGCATGCGGATCCCGCTCGATGCGGCGGCGACCCGGGCCGCGCTCGCGGCGGCGCCCGGGCATGCGCCGGCCACCCTGGCAAACGCGCCGCGCGGCGCCTTCAGCCTGCGCCGGCCATACGGACTGCACTGCACGCCGCTCGCGCGTGCCTGCGCGCGGCTCGCGAACCATTTCGTCGCGGTGAAGAGCTGCAATCTTGCGGCCTGGCGCGCGGACCTCGTGGCCGTGAACGGTTTCGACGAGGCCTTCATCGGCTGGGGCCCCGAGGACAAGGAACTCGTCGCGCGCCTCGGCCATCTCGGCCGCCACCGCCGCACGCTGCTGTTCGGCGGCATTGCCTGGCATTTGCACCACGCGCCCGCCGGGCGCGACCGGCGCACGGCGAACGAAGCGCGGCTGGCCGCGACGCTCGCGAGCGGCGCCACGCGCTGCGCCCACGGGCTCGATGCGCACCCTGCAAACACGGCCGTCTGGCTGTAAGCTGCGCGCTCCCCCGCCCACCGCCGCTGGAGTGTTCGATGCCCGGTACCCTGATCCTCGTCCGCCATGGCCAGAGCACCTGGAACCTCGAGAATCTCTTCACCGGCTGGACCGATGTCGACCTGACCGAGCAAGGTCGCGCGGAAGCGAAGCAGGCGGGCATCGAGATCCGCCGCGCCGGCGTCGCCATCGACCTCGCGTTCACTTCGGTGCTGAAGCGTGCGATTCGCACGCTCTGGTACATCCTCGACGAGACGGACCGCATGTGGGTGCCGGTCGAGCGCAACTGGCGCCTGAACGAGCGCCACTATGGCTCCCTGCAGGGCCTCGACAAGGCGCAGACGGTCGAGAAGCATGGCGAGGCGCAAGTGAAGGTCTGGCGCCGCAGCTACGATATCCCGCCGCCGCCGCTCGCCGCCGACGATCCGCGCCATCCGCGCTTCGATCCACGCTACGCGGGGGTCGATCCCGCCCTGTTGCCCGCGACGGAGTCACTGAAGGACACGCTCGCGCGCGTGCTGCCCGTCTGGAACGAGCGCATTGCCCCGGCGCTGCGCGGCGGCCGCAACGTCGCCGTTGTCGCGCACGGCAACAGCCTGCGGGCGATGGTGAAGATGCTCGACGATGTATCGGAAGCGGACATCGTGGAACTGAACATCCCGACCGGCGTGCCGCGCGTCTACGAGTTCGACGCTGCGCTGCGCCCGGTGGCGAGCCGCTACCTGGGTGATGCCGCCGCGATCGCGGCCGCGGCGGACGCCGTGAAGCGGCAGGCGTCAGCCCGCGCCTGAATTGATGCTTTTCTGCAACACCTGCATCGCGGGATCTGGCATGTAGCCCGATTTGTCCCGCTTCCTGGGCGCCTTTGACACGGGTCGGGCGAAGGAAGAAGATGTTGTCAGGCCCCAACAACTGGGCCATACAACCATCAGGGGAGTGTTTCACGGATGAGTACCATTCACTCGCGGTCGCGTGCGGGCACCTGCGCCCGTGGCGGCCTGCTTGCGCTCGCAGCGCTCGCGACAGTCTCCACGGGCTATGCCCAGGGCGAGGGCAACGAGGAGGTCGTCGTCACCGGATCGCGCATCGCGCGCGGCTCGGATTTCGAGAACCCCTCGCCGGTCGTCACGGTGAGCCGTGAAGACATCGAGAAATCGGGCTATAGCAACCTGCAACAGCTAATGGAGAAGCTGCCGGCGAACGGCGCCGGCGCATTCTCCACCCGCGGCAACAACCAGGACTCGACCGCCAACGGCGCGGCCTCGATCAGCCTGCGCGGCCTCGGCGCCGACGCCACGCTCGTGCTGGTGAACGGCCGCCGGGTCGCGATCAGCGCCTTCGCCGAGAACATCACGACGAACTTCGTCGACATCAACTCGATCCCGGTCGCCGCGATCGAGCGCGTCGAAGTCCTGAAGGACGGTGCCTCGGCGCTGTACGGCTCCGACGCCGTCGCCGGCGTGATCAACATCATCCTGCGCAAGGACTACGAGGGCCTGCAACTCTCGGGCGGCTACGGCAGCGTCACGAGCGGTCCCTACGACGAGACCACGGCGTCGGCGATCTGGGGCATCGGCGACGACGACTCGAACCTCACGCTGATCTTCGACTACTTCAAGAACACGACGCTCGCGAACAAGGACCGCGGCTCGCTCGGCACCGCGAACCAGTCGGCCCGCGGCGGCGAGGACTTCCGCTCCTCGCGCGGCTATCCCGGCCGGTTCATCGTGAACGGCGTGACGACGCGCGATCCGGCCTGCCCGACGGGCAGCATCGCGGGCCAAACCTGCCTCTACGACTTCGGTCCCTGGAACCTCCTGATCCCGAAGGCCGAGCGTACCGGCCTCATGCTCCTCGGCCACCAGGCCCTGGGCGCCGGGGTCGAGCTCTTCACCGAGATCGGCGTGCAGCACAACAACTCGTTCGCGCAGGGCGCGCCGACCCCGCTCGACGAATCCGCGAACCTGACCGTACCGGTGACCCATCCCAACAATCCGTTCCCGGGCGCGACCAGCATCCAGATCGGGCGCTATCGCACGGTGGACGCCGGTCCACGCCAGTGGGACATCGAGTCCGACAACCTGCGGGCCGTCGTCGGCCTGCGCGGCAAGTTCGGCAACAACTGGGACTGGGAGGTTGCGGCACAGCGCGCGCGCAGCAAGTCCGAGCAGTCCGGCGATCGCTCGATGGGCTGGGTGCGCACGGACTTCCTGCAGGCGGAGATCAATGCCGGCCGGTACAACCCGTTCGGCGGCGTGCAGAACCCGCAGTCGGTGATCAATGCGATCACGACCAGCCTCGTGCGCCGTGGCAAGGCCGAGCTCACGATGTACGACGGCCAGATCACCGGCGACCTGTTCGACATGCCGGCCGGCAAGGTGCGCATGGCGGCGGGCGTCGAATATCGCGACGAGAGCGTGAAGGACGTGCCGGACGACCAGTTCCAGCGCGGCCTGATCTTCGGCACCGAGGCGGTGAGCGCCGCGGGTTCGCGCGACAGCTGGGCGGCCTATGTCGAGCTCGCCGTACCGCTGTTCACGGGCCTCGAGCTGTCGCTGGCCGGCCGCTACGACGACTACAGCGACTTCGGCAACACCACCAACCCGAAAGTCGCGCTGCGCTGGGCGCCGATCGAGTCGCTCGCGTTCCGCGCGTCCTGGGGTACCGGTTTCCGCGCGCCCTCGCTTGCGCAGATCGGCCTCGGGCCGTCGCAGGAGTCGCAGTTCTTCATCGATACCTACGGCTGCACGGCTGGCGTGCCAGGCGCCTGCATCCCGCTCGACTACAACATCATCTTCTCGGGCAACCCCAACCTCAAGGCCGAGGAATCCGAGTCGTACAACTTCGGCGTGGCCTGGAAGCCGTCCGCGTCGCTCGAGCTCTCGCTCGACTACTGGGACATCAAGCAGGAGCACAAGATCGAGGAAGCCCCGTTCGGCTTCATCTACCTGAACAACTGCGGCACCCAGGCGAGCACCGTGTGCGTACGCAGCGCCCCGCTGCCCGGACAGACGCTCGGCACGCTGCAGTCGATCAACAGCGGCTTCCTGAACATCGGCGAGCAGACCGCGAGCGGCCTCGATCTCGGCGGCCACTTCAGCACCGATCTCGGTGCCGGTACGCTCACTGCGGGGCTCAGCTACACCCGCCTGCTGAAGTTCGAGAAGGTCGAGCTGAACTCGGCCGGCACGGCCTTCGTGACCCGTCCGCTCGAGGGCGAATACGAATACCCCGAGGATCGCGCCACGCTGACGGGCGACTGGGGCAACGACCAGTGGGGCGTCTACGCCGCGATCAACTACATCGGGCCGTTCCAGGACAAGCCCGACAACGACTTCGACGGCGTGCTCGACTACGACACCGTGAAGACCCGCGACGTGGGCGCCTTCACGACGCTGAACCTGCAGTTCCGCTACACGGCGCTCGAGCACCTGAAGCTGCTGCTGGGCGTGGACAACGCGCTCGACGAGAAGCCGCCGTTCGCGATCGGCGACGGCGACGCCGACCTCTACGGGTACGTGCAGAACCTGCACAACCCGCGTGGCCGGTTCTGGAACTTCCGGGCGACGTATACGTTCTGAAGCAAGCGAAGAGTTGACGGCGAACAGCTGGCAGCCAGAGGCGTAGCCAACGTCTTCTGGCTGTCAGCTGCAAGCTGCCAGCAGCCCGCTGCTGGCTTCCTGCCTACTCCGGCCGCTTGTTGTGGGCCGCCGCCCAGCCGTCATAGCGGCCGTGGAACTCGGCGGCCATGTCGTTGAACTTGCGGCTCGTCTCCTGCATGTCGGACACGGACAGGCGGATCGAGCGCTGCGCGTGCACTGCGTAGCTCAGCTCCGCCTGGTCCGGCACGTGCTTGTACTCGGCGGCGTAGCCGTCGCGCACGAGGCGCTCGACCACCCGCTGCGCGGCGCCCTCGTTCGGCAGGCCGAAGAAGAACACCACGTCGTGCGGCTGGAAGGGATCCGAGCCCGACGCGCGCAGCTTCTCGATCAGCTTCGCGTCCCAGCTATGAGCAGGCAGGTCGCGCGCCTTCTTGATGCTGATCCAGATGCGCGCGAGCGCGATCGCCCCGCCGAGCAGGAGCAACAACAGGTACGCGATCTTCATGGCGGCTCCCGCGGCGGCTACCTGGGGTATTGCGCCTTGCGCTTCTCGAAGAACGCGCCGATGCCCTCGCGGCCTTCCACTGTCGCCGCCTGCGCGGCGATCGTCTCGCTTTCGAGCGAGAGCTGCGACTCGAGCGCACCGAGCGAGGCGGCGATGAGCCGCTTCGAGCGCCCGAACGCGCCCTTTGGACCCGCGGCGAGTCGCCCGGCAAGCTCGAGCGCCTTTTCGAGCACTTCCGCGTCCGGCACGACCTGATTGACGAGGCCCCATTCGAGCGCCTCGGGCGCCGTGAGCGCGCGATTCGTGAGGACCAGTTCCATCGCACGCTTGGTGCCGACGGCGCGCGGCAGCAGGAACGAGGTGCCCCCGTCGGGCGTCAGGCCGACTCCGGTATAGGCAAGCGAGATCTTTGCGCCCGCCGCCATGACCGCAAGATCCGCCATGGCGACAAGGCCGACGCCCGCGCCCGCGGTGGTGCCGTTCACGGCCGCGACGACCGGCGCATCCATGCGCATGAAACGCGCCACGGCCGCATGCAGGTGTGTCGTGAGTTCCTTGAGGTAGGGCTCGATCGGCACCTCGCCGCCCATCATGCCGCGCAGGTCGCCGCCGAAGCAGAAGGCCTTGCCCGCGCCCGTCAGCACGACGGCGCGCACGGCCGGGTCGGCTTCGCAGCGCAGCGCGGCGGCGAGCAGCTCGCGGCCCATCGCGAGATCGAGCGTGTTGGCGGTGTCCGGGCGATTGAGCGTGACGACGGCGACCTCGCCACGAACCTCCACGAGAACGGTATCAGACATGTCGGCTCCTCATTCGTCGGGCGCTATGGTGACCTTCAGGCCATCGAGCGCGGGCGTAAAGTCGATCTGGCAGGACAGGCGCGAGCGCTCGCCGTAATGCGTGAGCTCGACGAGCAGGTCTTTCTCGTCCGACATCGGCGCCGGCAACTTCGCCGCCCATTCCGGATCGACGTAGACGTGGCAGGTCGCGCAGGAACACATGCCCCCGCAAATCGCCGCCACCCCGTAGTCGAGTTCGCGCAGGACTTCCATGACCTTGAGCCCTGTCTCGCTCTCGACATCGTGTTCGACGCCGTCCCGATCGACGACCTTCAGCACCGCCATCCGCACTCCCCTCGGTCAAAGACTTCTATTATGCATGAGGGGACCGAGCGCGCGGGCGGCGCGCGCCTCGGCGGCTTGCTCCAGCGCAGTCGGGGCGACCGCCACGCGGCGGGCCCGATACCACAGGAAAACAAGCAGTTGGAACAGCCAGACCGAGGCGTCCAGCATCTGCGCCGTCACCGCGCGACCGAGTCCGAGCGCCGCGAGCATGCGGGCGACGTGGGGCGCGGCCTGGGGATGGTAGGCGAGCAGGCAGGCGAGATCGTGCAAGGGGTCGGCAAGCGCCGCGTACTCCCAGTCGATGAGCCAGAGCCGTTCGCCGTCCACGAGATTGCTGCCGTGCAGGTCGCTGTGCACGAGCACCGGGCGACGCGCGGATGCGCCGGTGTCCCTCGATCGACGCCCGGCCTGCCCGAGCAAGGCCTCGAGCTGCGCCTTCTCCCCGGGTGCAGCCGCCAGGATCCGTTCGACGTAAGCCCGTGCGAGCGCGATCGGCTCGAGCCTGCCGATCCCCTGCGCCGCACGCACCTCGATCGACTGCAGGCTCGCCAGCTGCGCGCACAACCGGTCGATTCCCGCCGGGTCCGCGAAATCGGCGCCGGCCCAGCCGCGACCCTCGACATACCGGGTGACCAGCAGTCCGCTTGCGGCATCGGCGTGCACGATATCGGGTGCGACCCCCACGTGCGCCGCCAGGCGCTGCACCGTTGATTCCACGCGCCGGTCGATCGCGAGCAGCTCGTCATGGACCGTACCGAGACGCACGACGAAACGACCCTCGTCCGTCGTGACGAGAAAACTGCGATTGGTGAGGCCGCCGGTCAGGGCCCGGACCTGCGGCCGAGCACCTCGCGTCGCGCCCGGGACCCAGGCCATCGCATCCGGTCCCGGCATGGCAGTCACGCTGCCGCACCCCCGGGGTGGCGCCGCAGCCAGCTTGCAAAGCCCACCATCGCCATGCCGAGGTAGGCGAAGTACAGCAGGGTCACGAGCGCGAGCCCCTGCTTCGCGTACAGCACGCCCAGGGCCGCGTCGACGACGATCCAGTACAGCCAGTTCTCGATGCGCGCGCGCGCGGCCAGCCAGGTCGCGAGCAGGCTGCCGGCGGTGCACGCGGCATCCAGCAGGGGTTGCGCGGCGTGCGTGTAGCGCGCGAGCGCATTCGAAGCGGCGAACGTCAGCACCGCGATGGCGATCCAGCCCGCGACATGCGCCCGCCACGGCCACCAGCCGACCCTGACCTGCCCGCCCGCCTCGCGCTCCGCGCTCCAGCGCCAGAAGCCATAGACCGCCATCGCCACGTAGAACGCCTGCAGCAGCCCCTGCATCGGCAGCGCCGCACGCGCCGACAGCCACGCCAGGCCCGCGGAGGAGAGGCCGCCGTACACCCAGCACCAGCGGCTGCGCCGTACGGCGAGCACCACGTACACGAATCCGAGCGCCACCGTGACGCCCTCGAGCGCCGAGGTCGCGCGCAGGTCCGCGAGCAGCTGTGCGAAGAAAGCCGCCAAGCGCCAGCCTTCAGCCCGGCGAGTACGGGCCGATGACCTTCATGACGAACACGGCCTTGTTGCCGCGCTCGAAGCTCGGGCGCACTTCCGCCTGCAGGGCCGCCCAGACCTTCTCGTAGGGACCGAAGACCTGCGTGCTCAGGCCGTTCGTCACGATCCTCAAGTCCCCGTGGCCGTTCAGGCGATCGATGAAATCCTGGATCGGCGGGATGAAATCCGCATCGAGCGGATAGAGGCTGATCTCGACACCGATGTCCATGCGCTCTCCCGTCATTCGAAGTGGTAGTCGAGCGAGACGCCGACGAGGCGCCCGTCCGCGAGCTGCACGTAGCGCTTGTCGGCGAAGTCCGGCGGCTCAAGGCCGAAGTAGAAGCCGCGCATCGCATACCGCTCGTCGAACAGGTTGCGCGCGAAGGCCGCGGCCGACCAGCGCCCGCGACCGTAGCCGACGCGCAGGTTGACGACGGTGTAGGCGCCGGAGCGCTGGTCGTGGCCCGTGTCGAAATAGAAGTCGTCCACGCCCTGCACATCCGCGCGCGCGAAGAATCCGGCCGGGTCACGGTACGCGAGGCTGACGGAATACTGGTACTGCGGCGCATGCGCCTGCTCGCGGCCATCGAGCGCCGCGTCACGCAGCGGATTGCCGGTGCGGTAGCCGAGGTAGGCTGTATCGAGAAGCCCGAGTGTCGCCGCGACATCGAAGCGCGGCGTCACGGCGTAGTGCCCGCTCGCCTCGAGCCCGTAGTTGCGGCCGCGCGCCGCGTTGTCCGTGAAAAACACATACGACAGCGGATCGCCGGCCACGAGCTGCTGCGAGGTCGCGACCTGCTGCGACTCGCGTCGCATGTAGAAGAGCGACGTGCGGGTCGACCAGCGGTCGTCGGCGGCGCGCCAGGCGAGCCCTGCCTCGAGGTTCCACAGCGCCTCGGGGCCAAAGCGCCGGCGCGCCGCGGGCACGGCGGCCCCGATGTTGAACCCGCCCGCCTTGTAGCCGCGCGACAGCGTCGCGTACCAGGTGCGCGCAGCGCTTTCCCCGAACGAGAGGCTCAGGTGCCCGCCCCACATCGTGTCGACCGGCGCAAAAGCGCTCGTGTCGCCGCTCACGGCATCGCGATCGCGGTAGTTTGCGTCGCGCCGCTCGGCGCGTGCGCCGAGGGACAGCACCGTGCGCGGTGCAGCCAGCCAGTCGATCTCGCCGTAGAGCGCAAGGTTCGTCGCCGTGTAGTCGCTCGCGAGCAGCCGGTACGCCTCGCCGCTCGAAGTGTCGTGCTGGTCGTTGCGCTCGTCGATGTCGAGCGCGTAGGCGCCCACCGTCCAGCCGAGGCCGCCCGTGGCCCCGTTGGCCGTCGAAACAAGCCGCAGGTCCTCGCTCACCGAGCGGCGGCGACGCGCGAAGTACGTGGTGTAGTCATAAGGCGCGTTCGCGCCCCAGCCGGCGTCGTTGCCCCAGTCGCCGTCGAAGCCATAGCCGATCCTCGAATCGGCCCAGGTCGTCACGCTGCGCAGCTCGAACGTGGTCGCGCCCGTCCAGGCGAGATTCACGGCGCCGGCCGCCGTGCGCTGCCGATCGACTCCCGGATGGTCCGAGTGCGTCACGCGCGAATTGTCGATCGAGAACGCATCGTAGCCGTCGTCGATGTCGACAAGCATGGCGGTGAGGCCCAACGAAAGCGTGCCCGAGGGCTCCCAGCGCAGGCGGGCGCGCAGCGTGTCCTCGTCGTAGCCGTTCGTGTCGTCGCGCCCGAGGTAGTCATTTTCGCGAAAACCGTTGCTTTCGTAGTGATGCGCAACGAGCCGGAAGGCCGCATTTCCCGCCCGATCGAGCGCACCGCCGATGACGCCCCCGCCGCCCCGGGTGCCGAAGTCACCCGCCGTCGCCTCGCCACGCAACTCGAATTGCGGCCGCGCATCGCGCGTGCGGATGCTGACGAGGCCGGCCAATGCGTTCGCGCCGAGGGCGGTTCCCTGCGGGCCGCGCAGCACCTCGATCTGCTCGGTGTCGAAGGTCGTCGCCGGCATGCCGACGCCCGAGAAATCGATGTCGTCGATCAGGAATCCGACGGAAGGGTTCGGCGCGCCCTGGTACTGCTCGAGCTCGCCGATGCCGCGCAACTGGAAATAGCGCGGCCGCACCGTGCCGGCCGACCAGTTGAGGTTCGGCACGAGCGGCATCACGTCCTCGAAGTGCTGCAGTCCCGCGTCGGCGAGGGTCTGGCGCGAGAGCACGGTGACGCTCGCGGGCAGCACGTCGACCGCGACCTCGCGCAGCCGCGACGTGACGACGAGCACCTCGTCGAGGTCCTCCGCCTGCGCGCAAGGCAGCGCGCACAGGACAGCGGCGCCTGCGACGCGCCCGAACGAGCCAAATGAAAACTGCATGCCTGCTCCCTACGCCGGTACTAGCCGGATCAGGTTCAACGGGTTCGCCAACTGGCATCTCAGGCCCCGCGAGCGGGCCACCCCAAGGATGTGACGCGTATGTTAGTGATCGTGCGGCGGAGTGCAAGCGATTAGAATCGCGCCCATGAATCGCAGCCTCGCCGTATTCCAGGTCGATGCCTTCACGCAACAACGCTTCACCGGCAACCCCGCGGGCGTGGTGCTCGGCGCGGACGCGCTGACCGAAGAGGAAATGCTCGCCATCGCGCGCGAACTGAACAATGCCGACACGGCGTTCGTTTCCGCGCCCGACGGCGCCGACCACGACGTGCGGGTGCGTTTCTTCACGCCGCGCATCGAGGCGCCTTTCGTCGCGCATGCGACCGTTGCCGCCCACTACGTCATGTCGCGGCGCCCGGGGCCGCGGCGCCTGCGCCAGAAGCAGAAAGCGGGCATCGTCGAGATCGAAGTGCGCGGCGAGGGCGACGGGCGCCGCATCGCGATCCAGCAATCGCCGCCGCTGATCGGCCGCGAGCTTTCGGCGCGCGAGCGGCTCGCCGTGCTCGACGCGCTCGCTCTCTCGAGCGGCGACCTCGACGGCCATTGCCCGCTGCTCGTCTGCGGCAGCGCGAGCACGCGCCTCATGGTCGGCGTGCGCGGCACTGAACAGCTGCGCCAGTTGAAGCCCGACGCCGCGCGCCTCACCACCCTCTCGGCCCAGCTGGGCGCCGCGGGCTACTTCGTGTTCACGCTCGCGCCGCAGGTGCCGGGCGTACTGACTGAATCACGCATGTTCTGCCCGGCGATCGGCATCCCGGAAGACCCCGTGAGCGGCAACGCGCACGGCATGCTCGGGGCCTATCTCGCATCGCTCGAATTGCTGGCGCGCCACGGCGACCGGGCCGGCTTCAGCGGCGCGCAGGGCCACTACCTCGGCCGCCCCGGCAAGGTCGATGTCGAGCTCGAATACGTGGACGGCGGCGTCGGCACGATCCGCGTCGTCGGCGATGCCGCACTCGTGTTCGAAACGAGCCTCAGCCTGTAGGCCACCCGTGGCGGAGCAGGAGTTCGAACCCGCTGTCGCGCTCGTCGACCTGCCGCAGGGCCGGATGCGGGCATGCACGATCGGCGGCCGCAGCGTGCTCGTCTGCCACACGAAGGAGGGGCTGCATGCCGTCGACAACATCTGCACGCACGCTTACGCGCGGCTCGAGGAAGGCCGGCTGCGCGGCCACAAGCTCGAGTGCCCGCTGCACGGCGCGGTGTTCGACGTGCGCGACGGCCGCGCGCTGAAGGGACCGGCAGCGGAGCCGCTGCCGGTGCACCGATTGCGCGTCCATGACGGGCAGGTGGAGGTCGCGCTCGATCCGGCGGCACCGCCGCAGTGCGCCGAATACTGAGCCCGCTTCAGCCCCAAGACGGTTGGCTAGAACTTCATGCGCCAGGTCACGCCGAACTGCTCCAGCCGCGGATAGCTCGCGCTGTAGCGCCACGGAAAGAACGTGCCGCTGTTGTTCACGCCGTCCGGTGTCGTGTTGCTGAAGAACACGTCGCGGTAACCCCCGGTTGGCTTGTCGTTGCCGGACAGGTTCAGGGCATACAGCTCGACCGTCCAGTTTTCCTTCGTCAGGCCGAGGTGGGCGTTGACCGTGGTGGATGCGGGGACCATGGCCTCGTTGCCGGCATCCTGGAACTGCTTGCCGCGATAGGCCGCGTCCGCGCGCAGGTACCAGTCGAGCTCGCCCCGCAGCGGCGCCTGGTAGCCCGCGCCGGCCGTCGCCTGCCACTCGGAGGTCCACAGGATGGTGTTGCCCTTCACGTTGCCGTCCGGAGCGAAGCTCGGGAACAGGGTGTAGGAATCGAGGGCCGCGTCGCCGTACTTCGCGTCCTGGTAGGAAACGCCGAAATTGGCGCTCAGGCGATCGGTGATCGTCGCCGCCACGGAAAACTCGACGCCCGTGATGGAAGCATCGCCGCTATTCACGTTGAAGGCGGTGGGCGTCACCAGCGGCCGGCCATCGATCGACTCCTGGCCCTGCGGAATCACGATGTCGGACCAGTCGATGTAGTAGACCGCAATGTCGGTGCGCAGCCGGCGATCCAAGAATTCGGACTTGAATCCCAGCTCGTAGGTGAGGTTCTGCTCCGGATCGAATGACCTGAACACGTTGACGTTCACGCCGGGATTGTCCTGGAACTGCACGGTGCCCGTGTCGAAGCCGCCCGCCTTCTCCGCGTGGCCGATCGTCCCGTAAACCGTCATGTTGTCGGCCGGCTTGTAGCTCACGGTGGCGCGCCAATCCTTGGTACCCCACGAATCGTCGCCCGACTCGCCGTTCACCGTGTTCTCGAATTCCTTCTCGGTGCGCGTATAGCGACCCTCGATGCGGCCGGTCCAGTTCTCGAGGAAATCCCAGTCCGCCGAGGCGAACACCGCATAGGCCCTGTCTTCGGTCAGGTTGGTTTTCTCGGCACTGCCACCGCCCAGGGGCTTGTCGTTGAACCACGGCAGGAAGGTTGCATCGCCGGCGCCTTGCGCGAAATCGACCCAGCCACCCGGTCCGGTGAAGGTACAGGCCAGGCAGAAAGAGCCGAAATCCGCCGGCAGCGCCCGGGTGGCCACCGTGCCGCGCGTTACACCCTTGAATTTCGTCTGGTACACATAGAGGCCGCCGGAGTACCGGAACGGGCGGTCTGCGGGGCTGGTGAACCGCAATTCCTCGCTCAACTCATCCGTCGAGGACTCAGGCTCGACCTGAAGAAGGCCGGTGGTGAACTGCCTGCGCTGGCTGTAGCGGTTGAACGGCGGCCCGGGAACCATCAGCCCCGACAGGTAGGTGAAGATCACTTGTTCGCCGAGGCCCCTGCCGCCGTCGATGAGGAAGCTGTTCCTCAGGGCCGAATAGCCAGTCAGCGACGTGAGCGTTCCGGCATTGGTATCCCAGTTTAGGCGGAGGTTGGCCCTGCTCAGCCTGCGACTCTCACCGAGGGCCTGTGGGATGACCGTGACGCCCTCGCGACCAACGGATTCGAGCGTGCCGCAGAAGTTCTGCAGCCGGCTCGAAAGCATCGGATTGACAGCGCGCCGATCCTCGCAGTTCGCCGCCACCGGGTGCTGCGGCGTGTTGTCGATCTGGTCCTTCGACACATACAGCCCGAGTTCGGCCTCGAATGCGTCATTGGGCGTCCACACGAGGGAGCCGTGGCCGGTCTAGTACTCGAAACCGCCGATGTCGGCGCCACGGCCGATCCCGGAGTACTGGTTCTCGTATGCGCCGTCATACTTGTCGTAGTTGACCGCGAGGCGGCCCTTGAGGGTGCCCTCGACCAGCGGGCCTCCGACCGAAACGGCCGTCCTGAACTTGCCGTCCTTGCCGACCGTCACTTCGGTCTTCGCCTTGAACTGGTCCGTCGGCTTCTCGGTGACGTAATTGATGGCGCCGCTGAAGCTGTTGCGGCCATACAGCGCTGCCTGGGGGCCCTTGATGACCTCGATGCGCTCCATGTCGATCTGGCTGAAGTTCAGGCCCGAGCGACCGGACACGTAGACGCCATCGATGAAGATGCCGACGTTGTTCTCGCCGAAAATGTCGATCGGCGCCACGCCACGGATGACCGGCGCCGGAAGTTGTTCGCCCTGCAGGTTCGAAAAGGTGAGGCCCGGGGTGTTGGCGGCCACGTCATCCAGGCTGCGGATCCCCTTCTGCTCGATGTCTTCCGACGTCATGGCGGTGATGGCCATCGGCACGTCGACGAGCCGCTCCTCCATCTTGCGGGCCGTCACGACGACTTCCTCGATGGCGACGGCCGGCGTGCTGAGCGCCGCCAAGGTCGCGGTCAGCACGGCGACGGAACCAATGCGGCTGGCAGTTTCGCGTTGCATGACTGGTCAACTCCCCCTGGTATTTGTGCTGGTCGATCGTCAGGTGCGCCCGTCGACGTCGGTCCTGATAGTAACCGATTGACAGCGTCTGACAAATCCGGTTACCAATGTGGATGACGATGCCATGCCACCTTGCATACCTCCGGGCAGTCCAGAACAAATTCCGGCGCCTGGCCTCGAACACCAGAAGGGGTTTCGAATGAGAGCAGTCCACTCACTGATGTCAGCTTGCGCGCTGCTCACCTGCCTGGCCTTGGCCGTTGCGGCGCAGGCGGCGGGCCCGGAAGTGCGGACCGCCCAGGGCAAGCTGCGCGGCACCACGCAGGACGGTATCCGTGTGTTCCGCGGAATTCCTTTCGCCGCGCCGCCGGTGGGCGCCCTTCGCTGGCGTCCGCCGCAGCCGGCAGCAGCCTGGGACGGCGTGCGGGATGCCGCGGCATTCGGCCCGATCTGCCCGCAGCCGGTTCGCCCGGGAGCGCCGGAGATGCCGCAGAGCGAGGACTGCCTGAGCCTGAACATCTACGCGCCGGCTGGCGCGCAGGCGGGGGCCCTGCCGGTGATGGTCTGGATCCACGGTGGCGGCTTTCGCGCCGGAGCGGGGTCGCAACCCGGCTATGACGGCAGCCAGTTCGCGCGGCAGGGAATCGTGCTGGTCACGATCAACTACCGGCTCGACCGCCTGGGTCGTTTCGGCCACCCGGCGTTGACCCGCGCGCAGTCCAGCGAAGGACTGGCGAACTACGGCCTGATGGACCAGATCGCGGCGCTGCAGTGGGTGCACGACAACATCGCCGCCTTCGGCGGCAATCCGCGCGAGGTGACCATCTTCGGCCAATCGGCCGGTGGCGTATCGGTGAACTACCTGATGGTCGCGCCGTCGGCCCGGGGACTGTTCCAGCGCGCCATTTCCGAGAGCGGCGGTGTCGCCGCCGACGCCAGCCGCCACCTGCGCAAGGCTTCCGGTCGCTTCAAGTCGCTCGAGTCCGATGGACTCGAGTTTGCCGCGAGCTTCGGCATCGCCGACGACGAGCAGGCGCCGGCGAAGATGCGGGCGCTCACCGCAGCGCAGATCCTCGCCTATCCCCAGAAGGACAGCTCCATGAATCCGGTGGTGGATGGCCGGGTCATCCCCGATGACCTGGGTCGCGTCTTCCGCGAAGGCCGCCAGAACCCCGTTCCGTACATCGCCGGTGCCAACAGCTGGGAAGCCAACCTGATCCAGCGCATCAACCTGCCGCTCGACGCGATCATGCTCGGCGTCACGCCGGACCAGGCCCGTGCGGTATATGGGCCGCTGGACGACAAGGCGCTGAAGGACACCTACTTCGGCGACATGTTGTTTCTCGCCCCGGCGTGGACCCTGGTCGCCGACATGGAGGCGGCCAAGGCGCCTGCCTGGCTTTACTACTACACCTATGTCGACGACGGCCAGCGCGGCAAGGTGCCCGGCGCGGGCCACGGCGCCGAGGTCAGCCAACTGTTTCTCCAGCCGCTGTGGCCGGGAATGACCCTGAGCCCGCACGACATCGAAGTGTCGGCCCCGCTGAGGCACTACTGGATCAACTTTGCCCGCACCGGCAGCCCGAATGGGAGCGACGTTCCGGACTGGAAGCCGTTCACTCGCGCCCACCCATGGACCATGGACCTCGGCGAGGCGCCGAAACTGCTTCCGGCGATCTTCCCGGAGCGCATGGCGTTCCAGCAGGAAGTCATCAAGGCGGCCATCCAGTCCAACGCGAAATCCGACGCGGGAAAGCCCTGAGCCGACCGCCCGCCTACCCGGGGCCCAGCCTCTAGCCGTGGCCTCCCGGGTCGGCGCTCCATGCCTGCTGGCGGGGCAGGAGGGCACCGCGATGCTGCACCACCCGGGCGGCAAGCCGCGCGGCGGCCTGCGCGGCTTCAGGGGGCGCTTTGCCATGCGCGCGGGCCGCGAGATAACCGGCGTTGAAGGCGTCGCCTGCGCCGGTCGTATCGAGCACGCGGTCGACGGCTGCCGCCGGGACTTCAACCCGTCCCGAGGCAGCGCCCACGACACAACCCGCGGCGCCGCGCTTGACGACGACTTCAATCGCACCGCTTCCGAGCCAGCGATCGATGACGTCCCCGGCGCTCGCATCGCCAAACAGCCGCTGCTCGTCCTCCAGCGTCGGCAACGCGATCGACACCTGCGGTGCGACGGCCTGCATGGCCGCGCGCGCAGCGGCCACATCCGCCCAGCCGGCCGGGCGGTAGTTGCCGTCGAAGGCGACGACGCCTCCCCGTGCGCGGACGCATGCGGCCAACTCGACGAGGCGCGCGCGCTGCGCGGGACCGAACAGCGACAGGGTGATGCCTGACAGGTACAGGAGGCCGGCCGTCTCCGCAGCGGCCAATGCCGACTCGATCCCCGGCAAATCGAACAGGGATCGGGCTGCCGAGCAGTTCCTCCAGTAGGCGAACCCGCGCTCGCCTTGCGCATCGGTGTGGATCGCGTAGAGGCCCGGCATGTGCCGTGGATGGAACAGGACGAGGCCGGTATCCAGCCCTTCCGCCCGCCACGCCGCCAGCATCTCCGCACTGTACTGATCCTGGCCGAGTGCGCTGAAATACCGCACCGGCAGCCCCAGCCTGCGCAGGTGGACGGCGGTGTTGTAAGTGTCGCCGCCGAGACCGAGCGTCCAGCCTGCGCCCAGGCGCGCGCCCTCCGCCGCACCCATGCATGACAGCTCGAGCATGCACTCGCCGACCGCGACGACCGGCCGGGCAACGTCGACTACCAGTTCCACATCGTTCCGTCTTCGAGCCGCGCAATGGGCAGGCTCGCCGGCTTGTACGGGAAGCGGGCTGCCAGCGACTCGTCGATATCGACGCCATGCCCCGGCGAATCGCCTGCGAACAGGTAGCCCCGCTCGAACCTGTAGTCATGCGGAAACACGGCGTCGGTCTCGCTCGTATGGCGCATGTATTCCTGGATGCCGAAATTCGGCACCCAGGTATCGAAGTGCAGGGCCGCGCCCATCGTCACCGGCGACAGGTCGGTCGCGCCGTGGCAACCGGTGCGCACCTGGTACAGCGCAGCCAGGTCGGCGATGCGGCGCAAGTGCGTGATGCCGCCCGCGCCCACCACGGTCGTGCGTATGTAGTCGATGAGCTGGCCCTGGATCAGGTCCTTGCAGTCCCAGATGCTGTTGAACACCTCGCCGACGGCGAGCGGCGTGGTCGTGTGTGCGCGAATCAGCCTGAACGCCTCCTGATTCTCGGCAGGCGTGGCATCCTCGAGCCAGAAGAGCCGGTGCGGCTCGAGTGACCGCCCCAGGCGGGCCGCCTCCATCGGCGTGAGGCGATGATGCACGTCGTGCAGCAGTTCGACTTCGTTGCCGAAGCGCGCGCGCAGCCGGTCGAAAAGCCGTGGCACGAAGTCGAGATAGCGGGACGTATTCCAGGCCGTTTCCGTCGGCAGCGCGGCATCGGCGGGCTCGTAGTTCAGGGTGCCCCTCCCGACTCCATAGGCCAGAGTAACACCCGGAACTCCCGACTGCGCCCGCACCGCCCTGTAGCCCATGTCGATGTACCGACCGACGGCGTCCACGGTCGCATCCAGGTCCTCGCCGTTGGCATGCCCGTAGACCAGCACCCGCTCGCGGCTCCTGCCGCCGAGCAACTGGTACAGCGGCATGCCTGCCAGCTTGGCCTTGATGTCCCACAAGGCCACGTCGACGGCGGCGATGGCGCGCATCGTCACCGGCCCGCGCCGCCAATAGGCGCCGCGATACAGGAACTGCCAGATGTCCTCGATGCGCGCCGGGTCGCGGCCGATCAGGCACGGCAGCACGTGATCGTTCAGGTAGGCGACGACGGCCAGTTCGCGGCCGTTCAGGGTGGCGTCGCCGATGCCGTACAGGCCCTCATCGGTCTGCAACTTGAGCGTGACGAAATTGCGCCCCGGCGAAGTGACGATGACGCGTGCGGCACTGATTTTCATGGGGCGCGAACCGGCTCCTGTGTGTGTCTACCGGATACCGGGTAGTATAAGTGGGCTACACTTCCGCCACGATAGCCCACACCACTTTGGTAACTTTCATGGCACGAACCCCTGAGAAGCCCGAGACCCACAGCTCGCGCCTCTACCGCCAGCTGGCCGAAAAGCTCGCGATGGCGATTGCCGGCGGCAAGTACCCCGTCGGCGGCCGGCTGCCCGGCGAGCGCGACCTCGCAACGGCCTTCAGGGTGAGCCGCACGACCGTCCGCGAGGCCATCGTCACCCTGCAGAACGACGGCGCGGTCAAGGTGAAGAAGGGTTCCGGGGTGTATGTCATTGCGCTGCCGACCACCCGGATCCTTTCGCTGCCAGTGGATGTCGGCCCGTTCGACCTGACCGAAGCCCGCATCCTGTTCGAGGGCGAATCCGCCGCACTCGCCGCCACCCAGATTTCCGACCGCGAGATCGCCGGGCTCGAGGACCTGCTGGCGGAAATGGAGGCAGCCAACCGGCACGGCCATGGCGAGGACGCCGACCGGAAGTTCCACCAGATGATCGCGGATGCCACGGGCAACCGGGCCATCGCGTCGGTCGTCGAGTCGCTGTGGACCATCCGGCTGAAGAGCCCGCTGTGCGTCGAGCTCTTCCGGCGTTCGCGCGCACGCGGCGTCAAGCCGGTCATTGCCGAACATCGGGCGATCCTCAACGCCCTGCGCAACCGCGACGCGCAGGCGGCGCGGACGGCGATGCAGAAGCACCTCAAGCAGGTCATGAACTACCTCCTCGACGCGACCGAATCGGAGGCGCTGGCGGCGGCCAAGGCCAAGGCCGTGGCACGGCGCAATCGCTTCGCCGTGGCAGCCGCGCTGGCGCGCCACTAACTTCGTGGCTGCCTCACTGGCCCTGCACCCCGACAGGCTCTTGCCTGCGGAGCCGGGCACGCGCGCGATCGCACGCCGCCTGTATTCCGAGGTCAGGCGGTTGCCCATCGTCAGCCCGCACGGGCACACGGACCCTGCCTGGTTCGCGGGCAATGAGCCCTTCGCCGATCCCGCGCAATTGCTCATCACGCCCGACCACTACCTGCTGCGCATGCTGTACAGCCAGGGCATTGCGCTCGAGCGGCTGGGGGTGGCGCGCAGCGACGGCACGCCCCGCGAGGCGGACTCCCGCAGCGTCTGGCGGTTGTTCGCCGCGAACTACCACCTGTTCCGCGGCACGCCGTCACGCCTGTGGCTCGACTGGGTGTTCGCCGCGGTCTTCGGCCTCGACGTCAGGCTGCAGGCAGAAACGGCCGATCACTATTTCGACGCGATCAGCGGCAAGCTGGCGGAGGCGGCGTTCCGGCCGCGCGCACTCTTCGAGCAATTCGGCATCGAAGTCCTCGCGACCACGGAATCCCCGCTCGATGACCTGCGGCATCACGAGGAGACGCGCCGTTCAGGCTGGCCGGGGCGCCTGATCACGACCTTCCGGCCCGACCCGGTGCTCGATCCGGAATTCGAGGGTTTTCGCGGCAATCTCGCGCGACTCTCCGATATCACCGGCTGCGATGCCTTCGGCTACCAGGGCTATCTGGACGCATTGCGCGCGCGGCGGCGCTATTTCGCCGCGATGGGAGCCACGGCGACCGATCACGGTCATCCGACGGCGGCGACCGCGAGCCTGGGTGACCGGGAGGCACGGGCGTTGTTCCGGCGAGTCGTCGCGGGCGCCATCACGGCCCGGGATGCGGAACTGTTCCGCGCGCACATGCTGACGGTCATGGCAGGCATGAGCCTGGAAGACGGCCTCGTCATGCAACTGCACCCGGGCTCCCATCGCAATCACAACGCGGAGCTCTTCGCACGGTTCGGCCGCGACAAGGGCGCCGACATGCCGCAACGCACGGACTATGTCGGGGGACTCAAGCCGCTCCTCGACCGCCACGGCAACGACTCCCGCCTGACACTGATCGTCTTCACGCTGGACGAGTCGACTTATGCACGCGAGCTCGCGCCGCTCGCCGGCCACTACCCCGCGCTGAAACTCGGCCCCGCGTGGTGGTTTCACGATAGCCCGGAAGGCATGCGGAGGTTTCGGCGCCAGGTGACCGAAACGGCCGGCTTCTACAACACAGTGGGATTCAACGACGATACCCGGGCCTTCTGCTCGATTCCGGCTCGGCACGACGTTGCGCGCCGGGTCGATTGCGGCTATCTCGCCGAACTCGTGGCAGAGCACCAGCTCGACGAGGACGAGGCGCTTGAAATCGCCATCGACCTCGCCTACCGGCTCTGCAAGCGAGCCTATCGGCTGTGAACGCGACGCGCCTGCATCCGGCGAGCCTTGCGCGCCTGTCCCCGGCCGTGCGCCGGCCCCGCTACCGGCGCGAGGCCCACGGCGTGGGCATCGTCCATCTCGGGCTGGGGGCTTTCCATCGCGCGCACCAGGCCAGTCATTTTGACGAACTGCTGGATCGCGCCGGTGGCGACTGGCGGATCTGTGGCGTCTCGTGCCGCTCGGCATCCGTCCGCGAACAGCTTCTGCCCCAGGAGTGCCTGTACACGGTGGCCGAGCGCGATGCCGCCGGCACGCGCTATCGCCTGGTCCAGTCGCTGGCCGCGGTCCTTGTTGCGCCGGACGACCCTGCCGCCGTCATCGCAACCATCGCGCGGCCATCGACGCGGCTCATCTCGATGACGGTGACCGAGAAGGGTTACTGCCGCTCTCCCGCTACCGGCCGGCTCGACATCGAGCACGACGACATCGTCCACGACCTTCGCGATCCCGTGCGGCCCCGCAGTGCAATTGGCCTGCTTGTCGCCGGCCTGCGGGCGCGGCGGCAGGCAAGCGTGGCGGCACCGACAGTCCTTTGTTGCGACAACCTGCCGAACAACGGCGCCGCCTTGCGCCGCATCGTGGTGGATCTTGCCGGGCGGCTCGATCCGGGCCTGGCCGATTGGATCGAACGCGGCGTGGCGTTTCCCTCGAGCATGGTCGATCGCCTCGTTCCCGCGACCACAGCCGCCGATATTGCCGAGGCCGAGTCGGAGACGGGCCTTCGGGATCTCGCACTGGTGGTGACGGAGCCTTTCACCCAGTGGGTGATCGAAGACCGGTTCGCCGGCGCCCGCCCCGCCCTCGATCTCACCGGCGTACAGTGGGTGAGGGACGTGCGGCCGTTCGAGATCGCCAAGTTGCGGTTGCTCAATGGCAGCCATTCGAGCCTGGCCTATCTCGGCCTCGCCGCGGGCTATCGCATGGTGCACGAGGCGATGGCCGACTCCGATCTTCGCCCTTTCATCGAAATGCTGATGCGCGACGAACTGGCCCCCACCCTGGTGCCAACCGAGGGTCTCGATCTGGCCGCCTACCAGCATCGCCTGCTGGCGCGCTTCGGCAACAGCGCCTTGCGGCACGCGCTCGGGCAGATCGCGATGGACGGCTCGCAGAAGCTGCCGCAGCGACTGCTCGCGCCGTTGCGGCAGCGACTTGAGGCGGGTCAATCCGCATCCTTGATCCTGCTCGTGATCGCCGCTTGGATCCTGTACGCCGCGGGCCTCGGAGAGGGCGCACCGCATACGGTCGACGACCCGCTCGCGGCCCGCTTCGCGGAGATTGCCAGCCGCGAATCCGGCAGCGCCGCGGGGCTGGCCGAAGGATTCCTCGGGATGCGCGAAATCTTCGGAGCCGACCTGCCGGAGAGCCCGGGATTTAGCAGGCAGCTGACGAACGAAATTGCCGGGATCATGCAGTGCGGAGTGCGGGCGCGCGTCCGTGCAGTCCTGCGGGAGGCTCCCAATGGTTGATGGAATTGCCGGTTACCTGGGCATCAGCAAGGTGATTCCCGTGGTGACGCTCGACGACCCTGCGCACGCCGTACCGCTCGCCGACGCCCTGCAGGCCGGCGGCATCGGCATCATGGAAGTGACCCTGAGAACTGCGCAGGCGCTGGCCGGCATTGGGCGGCTGGCGCGCGAGCGACCCGGATTCTGCGTAGGCGGCGGCACCTGCCTCAGGGCAGAGGACTTGCAGCGGGTCGCCGATGCGGGGGCGGCGTTCGCGGTGAGCCCAGGCTCGACTGCGGCACTGGTCACCGCGGCAGGTCGCTTGCCGATCCCGTGGCTGCCGGGCGTCGCGACGCCCAGCGAAATGATGGACCTTGAGAGTGAGGGCTACACCTGCCTGAAGCTTTTTCCGGCAGCCCATTGCGGGGGAATCGAGTTGCTGAGATCCGTCGCACCGGTGTTTCCAGCGCTGCGCTTCTGCCCGACTGGAGGCATCTCGCCCGGCAATGCGGCAAGTTACCTCGCGCAGCCAAACGTCGCGTGCGTCGGCGGATCGTGGATCGCCGCGGCAGGACTCTTGCGGCGCAGCGCATGGAGCGACATCACCCGCAACGCCGCGGCGGCGATCGCAGCAACACGCTGAACGACGGCACCATCCGGGGAATCATGCGAATGGGCAGGCCTGCAGGCCGATCGTGGCAACGGTAATGGCCGCAACACCGACCACCAGCCGCTTCCGCTGGATCGTCTGCGCATTGCTGTTCTTCGCCACCACGATCAACTATGTCGATCGGCAAGTCCTGTCCCTCATCAAGGAACTCCTCGATGAGGAACTCGGCTGGAGCGCAACCGAGTTCGGCATCGTCAACTCGGCGTTCCAGGGCGCTTACGGCGTCAGCCTGCTGGGATTCGGCTGGCTGGTCGACCGGATCGGCACGAGGCCCGGCTATGCGATATCCATCGTCGCCTGGAGCCTCGCAGCCATGGCACATGCCGCCGTCGGCAGCGTATCGGGATTCCTGTCGGCCCGCATCGCACTCGGCCTGGGCGAAGGCGGCAACTTCCCGACCGCGATCAAGGCCGTCGCGCAGTGGTTCCCGAAAGGCGAACGGGCGCTCGCGACCAGCCTGTTCAACTCGGGCACCAACGTCGGGGCGGTACTGGCGCCCGCGATCGTGCCGGCCATCGCGCTGAACTGGGGCTGGCAGTCGGCGTTCGTGCTCGCGGGCATTGCCGGGTTCGTCTGGCTCGCCTTCTGGTGGTGGTTGTACTCGGAGCCGCGGGAGTCGAGCCGGGTGTCGCCCGCCGAGCTTGCCCTGATCGAGGCCGACTCGCCGGCAAGCAGTGGGGCCGCGAAGATATCGTGGGCGCAGCTGCTGCGATATCGGCAGACGTGGTCCTTCATAACCGCCAAGTTCCTGACGGACCCGGTCTGGTGGTTCTTCCTGATCTGGCTGCCGGACTTCTTCAAGAAAGTCTACGGGCTCGACATCAGGCAGAGCTGGGACAAGCTCGTCGCCATCTACGCGATCGTCACGGTGTTGAGCATTGCTGGCGGGTGGATCACCGGCCACCTGTACGGGCGGGGATGGACCATCACCCGGGCCCGCAAGTGCGGCATGTTGCTGTTTGCGATCTGCGTCGTGCCGGTGGTCGCCGCCACGCGGGTCGACGTGTGGCCTGCGGTGCTGTTGATCGCCCTGGCGGGCTCGGCGCACCAGGCCTGGTCGGCAACCTTGTTCACCACGGTGTCCGACCTGTTCCCGCAGCGGGCCGTCGCTTCAGTGACAGGCATCGGCGGATTCGCGGGTGCGATCGGCGGCATGCTGTTCCCGATCGTTTGCGGCATGACCCTCGACCACTACAGGGCCGCGGGCGACGAGGCGGCCGCTTACACGGTCCTGTTGACGTTCTGCGCTTTCGCCTACCTCGTGACGTTCGCGATCCATCACGTACTGGTGCCGCGCCTGGACCCGGTTCGTGCCGTCAACCATGACTGAGCTTTGCTGGCCGCGCGAATTTCGCACCTGTCCCGCGCCTGTCCCGATGCAAATACATCGGCAGCAATGACCGGGCCACTTGCCGCCCGGCAACCTTTCAGGATCCTGATACTGACAGGGCGAACTTACGGTTGCGCGCTCATTTCTTCGTGTAGACGATTTCCAGCGCCTTGACTTCCTTGCCGTCCCGGCCGGGACCGAACATTTCGAACAGCTGTGTACCGGGGCTGGTCCAGCGGGTCGTCATGCGTGCGGTGACCGAGCGCTTCGTGGCCGGATCCTGCCAGCTGCCGCTCAGCGAGCACGCGCCTGCGGCGTCACAGCTGCCGCGGAATACCATCAGGCCGGTCGAATTATTGTCCATCCAGGTCGTCCAGTATTCGCCGGTGGCATTGTCGTAGCCGCTCATTTCGTGCCCGGTGTAGGGTCGACCCATCAACGTCGCATTCATCATCTCGACCAGCACGCGCCCGTCGAGAATCATCTTGCGCGTCGCCGTCCCGGCATCTTCCGTGGGCGGCTCCGCAGGCGAACGCCAGCTCCTTATCATGATGTCGTAGCTTCCCGCCGAAGCGGCCAGCCCGGCGTGAGGAGCGCCCGGTGCGCCTACCCTTGCCTGCGCCTCCATCGCCGCCTGCTGCTGCGGCGTCGCGCCCGGCACCTGCCCTTCGGCGCCCGCGATCGCGGGTACAAGGCCGCACACCGCGCAGGCGGCCCACAGGATTCGCTTTGCTGGATCGATCATGAGTCCCCCATCGCAGTGGCCATTGTTCGCCCGTGGACGGAGAGTACAGGGGCTAGGCACGACGCGCACCGCGGCCATGAAGTGTTTGCCGCGCTGGTGGCATTCGGTGTGCGCAGCGCCTGGCCCGGCGCATATGCACGCCTGAGTGCACGATCGCTGTGGCCGCTGCTGCTGGTTCCCACAGCCTTCGATTGGCTCGAGAACCTTGTCGGTCTCGGCCTGATTCTCCATCAAGATGGCGATCGGCGAGTCCTTGTGGTCGCCCTGGTCGCAATGAAGCTGGCGAAGCTTGCAGGCCTCGCCGTACTATGGCTCCTGACGGCTTCGGTGCTTCTCTCCGCAGGCACCGGGGTGGCATGGCGCAGCATGCGCGAGCGTCGGTCCCGCCTCGATCACTGAGCCCGGCTTCGGGTCACCAATCGCCCGTGCCGCGCGGATCGGCGCGCAATCCCTTGCGATATTCGATGGCGCGCGCGCGGTAGTGCGCCGCCGCGTGCGCAATCATGGCCAGCTCGCGCTCGCCGACCTCGCGCACGACGCGGGCCGGGGAGCCCATGGCGAGCGAACCATCAGGGATCTCGCGGTCGGGTGGCACGAGGGTCCCCGCTGCGATGACGCAGCGGCGGCCGATGCGTGCGCGGTCGAGCACCATCGCGCCATTGCCGACCAGGGTTTCGTCGCCCACCGTGCAACTGTGCAGCAGCGCCATGTGGCCGATGGTCACGCCCGTGCCGATATGCGTGGGAGCGCCGGCGTCGGTGTGGATCACGCTGCCGTCCTGCACGTTGGTGCCGGCGCCGATGTCGATCCAGTCGCTGTCGCCGCGCAATACCGCGTTGAACCAGACGCTGGCGTCGCGCCCGAGCCGCACGCTGCCGATCACCTGCGCACCCGGCGCCACGTACCACGCGTCGCCATCGGTCTCGAGCCACCGCTCGCCCAGTCGGAAGATCATCCGGTACCTCCCGGATCCTTTGCCGCGATCCCGGCGCCGCGATCGGCGTAGTCGCGCAGCAGCCGCCCCATGAAATCCCCGAAGACGCGCACGGCAGCGGATTGCCGCGCGCTCGCGGGGTAGACGATCGACGCAGGCGCACCCTCGTCGGCGTAGTCCGCGAGCACCTGCTGCAGGGCGCCAGTATGCAGCGCCCTCGCCGCGAGCAACTGGTTCGTCTGGAAGATGCCCGCGCCGGCGAGGCCAGCCGAGAGCACGGACTCGGCGCTGTCGAAGGCGAGCACGCAGGCGACGCGCTGCTTCACATGTGCCTTGCCCTTGCGGAAGCGCCACTCGCGCGGGCGGCCCGCATCACCGGCGAGGTAGCCGATGCACTGGTGGCCCGCGAGGTCGGCCGGGTCACGCGGCGCACCCCGCGCGGCGAGATAGGCAGGCGCCGCGCAGGTCAGCCAGCGCGTGGTGCAGAGCGGGCGCGCAATCAGCCGGCCATCGCGCACCGGGCCGAAGCGCAGCGCCACATCGACCTTCTCCTCGAGCAGGTCGACCACCCGGTCGTTGCAGCGGACCTCGAGCGCGAGGCCCGGGTAGCGGCGCAGGAACTCCGGCAGCGCGGGTATCAGCAGGTTGCGGCCGAAGGCGATCGGCACGTCGACCCGCAGCCGCCCCTGCGGCCGCTCGCGCGTGCGGCTCATCGCCTCGTCCGCCTGTGCCACTTCAGCGAGGATGCGTCGGGAACGCTCGAGGTATTCGGCGCCGTCGTTGCTCAGCGCCACCTTGCGGGTCGTGCGGTCGAAGAGGCGCACGCCGAGCCGCTTCTCGAGCGACGCCACCTGCTGGCTCGCCTGCGCGCGCGAGATTCCGAGGTCATTGGCCGCGCGCGTGAAACTGCCGCGCTCGGCGACCCGGACGAAAGTGGCCATGACGGCGAGCCGGTCCACGCCGATTGTTTATCAGCACCGGACAATGATTTCAAGTTTGTCGGCTTTTTCGCGACGACAGCGCGCGTGACACTTGCGCCCCTGACAAGGAGGCCGCCATGTTCATTTCCCCCAGCCGCACGCCGCTCGCCGTTATCGCCGCCCTCGCCGTGGCGCTGCTTTTCGCGCTGACCGCCTGACCGCCTTCTTCTTGCCGGCGGTCTTCCTCGCGGGAGCTTTCTTCGCGGGAGCCTTCTTCTTCCTGACCACGCGCCCCTTGCCCGCAAACACCGCGAGCCCCGCCAGCGCCCGCGCCTGACCGGTCTCGGCCGTGTGCGTTACCGCACCGGTCTTCAAAGAGACCTGAGCCACCTGGCCCGACAGGAAGCTGCCCAGGTATGCAAACCGTCCGTCGGGCGTGAGCGCGAGGGTCGCCCAGCCGAAGCCCTCGAGCGGGATGGAGCGCTGGGTTTCGCCGCGGTCGTTCACCACATCGATGCGGCCCCCGCGCGACACGTACAGCAATCCGTCGTGCCCATAGGCCATGCCGAAGAACATCTCGGGCGGCCCCTTGAAGGGCGGCTGGAAAGACTGCAGGTCCGGCAACTGGCGGTCGTTCGCGAGGTCGTAGCGCATGAGGCGCGGGCCGGTCTCGGTGCAATAGACGAGCGTGCGGCCGTCGGGCGCGATGGCCGAATGCGTGACGCCAAGGAACCCCGCCATGCCGCCATGGGTCTGGGTCGCGTATTCGCGCAGCAACTTGCCGTCGGCGGAGAAGCGCCACACGTGTCCGTCGCCGAAACGGTCGCCTCCCGGGAAGAACGGCACTTTCGTCTTCATGCGCGCGGCGACTTCGGGGCGGACCGAATCGCCCGCCACATGCTCGCCGAGCAGCATCGATCCGTCCTTCGCGAAGGTCGCGTGCGAGAAGGCGCGCGTCGGCAGTTCGTCGCGGATCTGCACCCGGCCGTCCGGGTGGATGTTCAGCACGACGAAGGAATGCGAATCGAAGGCCCACAATACGCCGCGCGCGTCGAAGCCGAGCCCGCCGACGAGATGGGAGGTGGCCCCGAGCCACAACACCCCCTTCGGCCGCAGGTTCGCGTCATACTGGATGATGCGGCCGCGGCCGGCGTGGTCATCGAGCGGGTCGTTGAGCTCCGTGACGCCGACGAATACGTCACCCCTGGCAAACGGCTTGAGGCATTCGCTCATGTGACAAGCATATCGGTTTTGGCCGGGGGCGCCGTCCGCCCCCTCAAGCAGTCTGACAGGCGGTCGAACCCTTCCTGTGTCCTCCTGCGGGGAGGGAAGCTGTAGTCCAATACGCACCTTCGTTTCCAGAGCCCGGGATACCGTCATCTTGATCCACTCGCGCGGCCGGCTGGCGCTGGCACTCCTCGCAACGACCCTTGCCGGATCCGCCCTTGCCGAATCGCCCTATGACTTCGGTGTCACCTACACCGGCGAGTGGTGGCGCAACCAGGACGGCGGGCTCGACACGGGCACCCGTTACCTCGACAACCTCGATGTAACCCTTTCCATCGACGCCGAGCGCGCGTTCGGCCTGTCCGGCGTCGAGTTCTTCCTCTATGGCCTCTACAACAACGGCCAGACTTTCGGCGGTGAACTCACCGGCGACATGCACGGCGTCAGCAACATCGAGACGGGCGTGCAGGCCGCGCGCCTCTACGAGGCCTGGGCCGATTGGCGCTTCGGCGTGGATCGCCGCCAGTCGCTGCGTTTCGGCCTCTACGACCTGAACTCCGAGTTCGATTCGATCGAGAGCGGCTCCCTGTTCATCAATTCGGCGCACGGCATCGGTTCCGAGCTGGCCGACTCCGGCCAGAACGGCCCCTCGATCTTTCCCGTCACGAGCCTCGCCCTGCGCTGGCGCGCCGACTTCGAGCGCTGGTCGGTGCTCGCCGCCGCGCTCGACGGCGTGCCGGGCGACCCGGCGCACCCCAAGCGCACCGCGATCCGCTTCGACAAGGGCGATGGCGCGCTGCTGATCGCTGAAGTGCAGCGTCGCGGGGAGCGGATCAGGAAGGCCGCCATTGGCGTGTGGCACTACACCGCGGAATTTCCCGACGTTGAAGCCGTCGACGTGAACGGCGACCCGGTCATGCGCTCCGGCAACAGCGGCGTCTACGGCCTCATCGACGTGCGCCTGCTCGGCGACGTGGCGACTCCGGACCGGCAGCTCACCGGCTTCCTGCGCATCGGCGTGGCCGATGACGATGTCAGCCCGATCGAGCGCTACATCGGCGCGGGTTTCACCTGGCGCGGCGTAGGCCTCGCGTATGCGCACGTGCACGCCATTGCGCCGGTGCGTGGCAATGAGGACAACCTCGAACTCACCTGGCGCATTCCAGTCACCGGGTGGCTGACGCTGCAGCCCGACATCCAGTACATCATCAACCCGGGCCTCGAACCGGGTTCGGATCACGCGCTGGCGTTTGGCCTGCGCTTCGAGCTCGCCTACTAGACAGCGCGATCGCTACCGCGGCGGGCGCAGCGATCATCGCACCGAGCAGCAGCGGCGCGCCCGCGCCAAAGCGCGCGAACACGGCCCCCGACAGGAACGGCCCGATGACGCGCCCGAGGCTGCTGCTCGACTGGTAGGTGCCGAGCACGCTGCCGCGGTTGCCGCCGCCGGCCTGCTTCGAGGCGAGCGCGGAACCCGTCGGGTTGAAGGCGCCCGAGCCCGCCCCGCAAATGACGAGCCCGAGCACCGCGACTTCGATGCCGGGCGCGAGCGCCGCGATGGCCATGCCGATCACGAAGGAGGCGATGCCCGCGTAGGCAATCCGGTATTCGCCGAAACGCGGCACGAGCACGCGCACGAGGCCGCCCTGCATGAGCACCGGCACGATCGCGAGACCGAACATGAAAAGCCCGACGGTGCGCGGGCCGTATCCGAAGCGCGCGAGCGCCCAGAGCGCAAAGATCGATTCGAAGATCGCCTGCGCAATGGCGATGCAGAGCGCCGCGAGGGTCACGTAGCGCAAGGCCGGAAGCTCCCTCAGCAGCGCGAGCGGCGAGCGACGCGCGCCTTCCTCGAGCGCAGCGCGCGCGCGCTGTTCGGGGGTATGGCTCTCCGGCAGGCGCAGCGCGACCAGCACGATCGCGAACACGGCGAGCGCCATGGAGACGAGCGCGGGCCGCACGAAGCTTGCGGTGGCGAGGTCGTTGCCCGCGAGCAGCCCGCCGATCGCGGGACCCATCATGAATCCGATGCCGATCGCCGCACCGATCGTGCCAAGCGCCTTCGCCCGGTCTTGCGGCGTGCTGATGTCGGACGCATAGGCCATTGCCGCAGAGATGTTGCCTGCCATCAGCCCGCCGAGGACGCGCGACGCCAGCACCCAGCCGATGTCGGGCGCGAAACCGAGGATGGCGTAGGACACGCAGGCGCCGGCGAGCGAGAACATCAGGATCGGGCGGCGGCCATAGCGGTCGCTGAGCCGGCCCCACACGGGCGCCGCGATCAGCTGGCACAGGGCGTGCACGCCGAGGATCGCGGTAATCAGGGCGGGCGACGCATCGAAGCGCGAGCCGATGTACGGGATCAGCGGCACGATCACGCCGAAGCCCAGTACGTCGATGACGCAGACGATGAACAGCGTCAACAATGGTTTCAAGTGCAGCCTCCCTACGACGGCTTCAGTGCGCCGGTACGAGCGTCGCCGGATCCGGCGCGCCATTCTCGTCCGCCGCGGGGCGGGGACGGTCCATCACGCCTCGCAGCACGAACTGCGCGATTCTGTCACCGACCGGGTCGCCCGCTGCGTCGGACGTGCCGCCCGTCCGCAGGATGATGAGCCGCAGCGAAGGCGCGACCCACAGGATCGAGGCGCCCGCACCAGGCAAGCGGTACACGCCCATCATTGCGGCGGGCGGAGCACCCTCCCCCGCGGCCGACTGGCGCGCCAGCACGCGCGCGGCCCAGCCGGGCCGCACGATTTCCTCGCCCTGGTAGACGCCGTCGTTCGCGAGCAGTTCGCCAATGCGGATCCAGTCGCCCTGCGCGGCCCGCAAGCCGGGCCCGAGCGCGGCATCGTGGGCGCCCAGCGGGCGCCAGAGGCGCTTCGAAAGGTAGGCGCCATAGGTCATGCCCGCGGCGCGCGCGATGGCCGCCTGATCCGGCGTCGCATCCCCGTGGACCGGCTTGCGATCCTCGATGAGCGCGCCGGCGAGCAGGTCGTCGGCCAGCCGCTGCCAGCCGTCCGCCTCGACCGGCGTCGTGAACGCACTGCCGTGCCAATAGCGCTCGAAGATCAAATGGCCGTTGCGCGCGACCAGCAGCGCGTCGGCGCCCTGGCGCTGCGCCTCGATGGCGGCCGCCTCGAGTGCCGCGGCCTCGACATGCGCCTCCGCGGCGGGCAATGGCGGCATGGGCGGGGCGTTGCCGCCCGCGACCGGCACCTGCGCGACAGGCTCACCCCGCGGGGAGCAGGCCGCCGTCGTGAGCGCCACGACGAAGGCCAGGATCAGGCAAGACGGCTTCCTGACATCAGTCATGGGCGTATCGGTCCGCGGTAGTGGACGGCCCCGCGTCGCAGTTCGAGTTCGTGCGTCGCGAACGCGGGCCATTCTTCGCGATGATGGGTGGCGATGACGATGGCGGTGCCCGCGGCGGCGCGCTGGCCGAGCCTGCGCATGAGATCGGCACGGGTGGGCGGATCGAGCCCCGCGAAGGGCTCATCGAAGAGCAGCAGGTCGGGTCGGCCCATGGCGGCACGCGCAAAGAGCACGCGCCGCGATTGGCCGTAGGACAACTCGCCGAGCGGCCGGGTCGCGAAGCGTGCAACGGCAAATTCGCGCATCGCCACCGTCGCGGCCGCGCGCTCCGCACGGCTCGCGGGTTCGTTGAGCCCGATGCTCGCGTGCGCGCCCGACTGCACCACCTCGGCCACCGTGAGCTGCGGCGGATGCTCGGTCTGCAGGTGCGGCGCCACGAGGCCGACGCGCAGCCTGAACGCCTCGAGAGCGACACCGGGCTCGATGCCGTCGCGCTCGATCGTGCCGCCGCTCGCCACGCCGTGATCGCCGTACAGGGTACGCAACAGGGTCGTCTTGCCCGAGCCGTTGCCGCCGTGCACGACCCAGCATTCCCCGGCGCGCAGTTCGAACTCGATCCCGCGCAACACCCGCACGCCGTCGAGGTGGACATCCGCGCGTGCCAGACGCGCCAGCACGCGCCCGGGCCTCGCCTTGCGTGCCCCGCGGGTTGTTCGCAGGGGATTGCGCGGGGACGTGCGTGGAGAGCCGCTCGTGGACAACATCGCATCCCGCCGGAACCACCCCGCAAGCGGCGCGCGCGCGATCGGGCCGCGCCATGCGACGCGGCCGCGTTCGAGTAGCAGCGCATGGGTGGCCGCCCGCGGTACGTCCCCGACGCGATGCGCCGCCAGCACCCAGGGCCGGCGGGAGCGCGCGCTGCGCTCGAGCCACGCGCTCACGCGCGCGCGATACACGGCGTCGAGGCCAGTGAAGAGCTCGTCGAGCAGCAGCAGGCGCGGCCGCGCGGCGAGCGCGCGCGCGATCAGCACGAGGCGACGTTCGCCGAAGGACAGCGTGAGGAAACGCCGGCGCGCGAGGCGCTCGATCGCGAGATCCGCCAGCGCCCGGCGCACGGCGCGGCGTGCCTGCGCGTCGGGCGGATCGAGCAGGATGTCGGTGCGGAAATGCCCGGTTGCGACGATGCGCTCGACCGTCGTGTTCCAGCCGTAGCGGTGGTAGCGGTCCTGGCGCTCCGGACCGAGATAGGCCACCTCGGCAAGCGCATCCTGCGGGGTGTGCTGCCATTGGCCGCCGAGCCGGTAGCGGCGCCGCTCGCGGCCCGTCGGTTTCGGCCAGACCGCGCCTGCCACGAGCTTGAGCAACTGCGTCTTGCCCGCACCGTTGGCGCCGAGGAGCAGCCAGCGCTCGCCCGGCGTGATCTTCCACCCGATGTCGCGCAGCACGGCGCGGCCGCCACGGTCGAGGTCGACGTGCGCGAGCTCGACCGCGAGATGGCGCGACGCACGAGGCTTAGCAGCCACGCCAGGCGCCTCCGTCACGCGCGGCCCTGCCCTCGCGCTCGAGCTTGATGAGCTGCGCCTCGAGCGTCATGCGCGCGAGGGCATGCCGGTCCGCCGGCACGTCCGCGTAGACGGGCGCGAGCAGTTCATCGAGCGTCGCGGGGCCGTGCGCCGCGAGGGCCGCGAGCACTTTCGCCTCGCGCGCCAGGCGATGCGCGATGACGCGATCGATCTCGCCCACGGGATCTTCGATCAGGCGGCCATGGCCGGGCGCGATGGCGCGCAGCGGATAACGCCTGAGCCGCTCGAGCGCCTCGAGGTAGGCGGCGAGATCGCCGTCGGGCACGAGGATCACCGGCGTCACGCCCTCGAGGATGTGGTCGCCCGTAAAGAGGAGCCCGTCGCCCTCGAGCAGCCAGCACACGTGGTTGGACGCGTGGCCGGGCGTGTCGATGGCGCGCAGGCGCAAGCGGCCCGCCGCGAAAACCTCGTCGCGCGCCGGAATCGCGTCCGGTACGAAGCGTTCGTCCTGCAGGCCATCGCGCGGCGCGGGCCGGCCCACGACGCGCGCACCACAGCGCGCCTTGAGGGTCGCCGCCGCCGGCGAATGGTCGCGATGGGTGTGCGTGACGAAGATCGTCTCGAGGCGCGGCGCGGCCGCGAGGATCGCCTCGACATGCGCAGGGATATCGGGACCGGGATCGAGCACGGCGACGGGCGGATCGCCGAGCAGCCAGGTGTTGGTGCCGGGACCCGTCATCATCGATGCATTGGGGGCGAGCAGGCGCGCTACGCCGGGCGCGATGGACATCGCCCCCAAGGATAGTGTCTCCCCCGGGGCGATGGTAGCGTTGCCGCCATGCACTTCGCCGGCAAGGTGATCCTGGTCACGGGCGCGTCCGAGGGCATCGGCCGTGCGCTCGCGCTGTCGCTGGCTCGCGAGCGCCCGAGGCTCGTACTGGCCGCGCGCAACGCGTCCCGGCTCGAATCGCTCGTCGCCGAATGCCAGGCGCTCGGTGCCGCGGCCGTGGCGGTGCCCACCGACGTCACCGACCGGGCCGCCTGCGAAGCGCTGGTCCAGCGAGCCGTGGCGCAGTTCGGCCAGCTCGATGTCCTCGTCGCCAATGCCGGCGCCACCATGTGGGGCCGCTTCGATGCGCTTGCAGACCTCGGGCTCTTCGAGCGCCTGATGCGCCTCAATTTCCACAGCAACGTGTGGCTCACCGCGGCGGCATTGCCGCATCTTGCGCGCACGCACGGCCTGATCGTCGCGGTCGCGAGCGTCGCGGGACTGACGGGCGTACCCGAACGCACCGCCTACGCGGCCAGCAAGCACGCGCTCGTCGGCTTCTGCGAATCGCTGCGCATCGAGATTGCGCCAGGCGGCGTCGATGTCACGATCGTCGCACCCGATTTCGTGCTGAGCGAAATCCACAAGCGGGCGACGGGTCCGGATGGCCGGCCGCTCGGCTCGAGCCCGCTACAGGTGCAGCGGGTCATGACGGCGGAGGAATGCGCGCTCCGGATGCACCGCGCGATGGCGCGGCGCGATCGGCTGCTGATCACTTCAGTGCGTGGCCGGGCCGGACGCTTCCTGAAGCTCGTCGCGCCGCGGCTCGTCGACGGCATCGTGCGGCGCGCCATCCGCGACCGCTGCTGACAAGGCGCCGGCCGCCGCACAGACGCGCACGGCATTGCGGCCGGCACGCTTGGCCGAATAGAGGGCTTCGTCGGCCCGCTGCAACATGGTGCTCGGCGTATCGCCCGCCGCGGAAGTCGTGACACCGATGCTGGCCGTGATGCCGCAGCCCACCGGGCAGATGGGCGCGAGATCGATCGCCGCGATGCGCTCGCGCAGGCGCTCGGCGGTCGCGCGCCCTTCGGCCGGGGCGGTTTCCGGCAGCACCACCAGGAACTCCTCGCCGCCGAGGCGGCCGAAAAAGGCCGGCTCGCGCAGGTCGTCGCGCACGGCCTGCGCCATGACCTTCAGGACCTCGTCGCCCACCGGATGGCCATAGCGGTCGTTGATGCCCTTGAAATGGTCGATGTCGGTGATGAGGATCGTGCAGGGACCGGCGCCGGCGCGTGCCAGGGTTTCGGCGAGCCGGTTGAGCACGGCGCGGCGGTTCGGCGCGGATGTCAGCTCGTCGGTGTGCGCGAGCTTGCGCATGCGCAGCGTGGAGCGGCGCTGGTGCAGGGCGAGCGTCGCGAGCAGCAGTACGAGCAGCGTCGCGAGCGCGATCACGATCGCCTGCAGCCGGCGCACGTCGCGGCCCTGCGCGAGCGCGCGCTCGTTCGCACGGATGTCCTTCAGCAGCTGGGCATTCTCGGCCTCCTTGGAGGCCGTATCGAATTCGACGCGCAGCGTGGCGAAGCGCTGGTCGAGCTGGTTGCGCAGCAGCCGCTCGCTGACCTGCTTCGCGAGCGCGAGCTGCGTGTAGCCGCTGCGCCAGTCGCCGCGGGCGGCCTCGACGGACGCCAGCTCCGCATAGCTCGTCGCCAGCTCGCCGCGGGCCTCGCCGCCGCGGAACACCTCGATCGCGGCACGCAGCGCGGCCGCACTCGCCTCGAGATCGCCCTCGCCGTGCAAGGCGATGCCGCGTGACAGGTCGATCTGCGCGCGCAGGCGCGCATCGGGCGTCGCACGCTGCAGCGCCGCCGCCTGCCCGAGCAGGGTGAGTGCGCTGCGCCATTTGCCGAGGCCGTTCTCGACGGCCGCCAGGCCGCGCAGCGCATACGCCTCGCCGCGCGCATAGCGGATCTCCCGGTTGATCGCCAGGGATTCCGTGAACGAATGGCGTGCCTCGGGCCATTCCTGCAGGTACTCGTGCGCACGACCGAGGTTGTGCAGCGTGACCGCCTGTTCGCGCAGCATCCCCGCCTCGCGCTGCTGGGCGAGCGCCGCGGTGTAGATGTCGCGCGCCTGGGCATAGTCGCCCATGCGGTTGTAGAGGATCGCGATGCCGTTCATCGCCGTGAGCGCGTGATGGCGCAAGCCGAGCGTTTCGAAGAGGCCCTGCGAGCGGCGCAGGTCCGCGAGGCCGAGCGCATACTCGCCCTGCAGGCCGAGCACGTAGCCGCGCGAGAAGAGCGCGCCCGCCAGCATCTCGTCGTCGCGCGCCTCGGCGGCGACGCGCACGGCCTGCTCGAAGAGGACGAGCGCCTGCGCATTGTCGCCGAGCGTCTCGCGCATCTCGCCCTGGCAGGCCAGCAGTCCGGCCCGCAGGCCCGGCCGCTTGCCGCGGGGAAGCAGGGACTCGATGGCCTTCACCTGCACCTCGAGCGCGCGCTGGTCGCGCTCGGAGGCGTAGTCGCACAGGAGCAACCGCGCCCTGATCTCGAGATCGGCATCGGGACGCCCGCGCAGCGCCGCGAGCGCCGCTTCGGCGTCACGCTTGCTCGCCTCGGGATCGGAACGCATCGCGACCGCGCCGCGCTCGACGAGCGCGGCCGCCGGGTGCGGTGACGCGGCGGCGGCCGGCCTCCCCATCCATCCCGTCACGCAGGCCGCGAGCAGGGCCACGCATGTTTTCTTGGTCTTCCCCAAGCCTGCAATTTAGCGCAAGCAGGCTGCCGGCGTTGACCTTGTGTCGTGCGGGACTTTATGGAAAATCGTGGTACCGGGGCCGCGATGACGGGCCCCCACCCTCGAGGGCTACCATCGGGCCATGCAGATCGGCCTCATCGGACTCGGCCGCATGGGCGGCAACATGGCGCGGCGGATGGCGAGGCACGGCATCACCGTCGCCGGCTTCAGCCTCGATCCGGCCGCTGCAGCCAGCTTCGCGGACGAACCGCGCATCCGGATCCTGGGCAAGCTCGATGCCCTGGTCGCCACGCTGCCCGCGCCGCGCATCGTGTGGCTGATGGTACCCGCGGGAAGCGCGACCGAAGAGAACATCACGGCGCTCGCGCAACGCCTCTCGCCCGGCGACCTCGTGATCGACGGCGGCAATGCGTTCTATCGGGACTCGCAGCGCCGCGCGACCCTGCTCGCTCAGCGGGGGATCGGCTTCCTCGACGCTGGCGTCTCGGGCGGCGTGTGGGGGCTCGAGGAAGGCTATGGCCTGATGGTTGGCGGCGAGCGCGCGCAGTTCGAGCGGGCCCTGCCGCTCTGGCGGGCCCTCGCGCCCGCGCCCGACAAGGGCTGGGTCTACTGCGGTCCCCCGGGGGCGGGCCATTTCACGAAGATGGTCCACAACGGCATCGAGTACGGAATGATGCAGGCCTACGCGGAGGGCTTTGCACTGCTCGCGGCGCGCAAGGACCTCGAGCTGCCGCTCGGCGCGATCGCCGAAGCCTGGCGGCACGGCACCGTGGTCCGTTCATGGTTGCTCGACCTGACAGCAGGCGTCCTGCAGGACCCGCAGGCGCTCGGCCGCGTCGGTGCGCGCATCGCCGATTCGGGCGAGGGACGCTGGACTGCCACGGAAGCGATCGATCTCGGCGTCCCCGCGCCGGTGATCAGCGCGGCCCTGATGGCGCGCTTCGCATCGCAGGGCGCGGACGATTTCGGCGCGCGGCTGCTGGCGCTCGTGCGCAATGCATTCGGCGGGCATCCGCTGCCGCCGCCGAAGGATCCCGTTGGCGGTCCAGCCTAAGGCGCCGCTTCGGGATCGGTGAACGCGGTGGCGCGCTCGCGGGCCACGAGACTCGCGGGCATGGTTCGGTCGGCCGCGAAAAGCCTCGCCACCGCCCGCTGCCGTCCCGCACCGAGCGCGAGCCACACGACGCAACGCGCCCGGTTGAGCGCGGGCAACGTGAGCGACAGCCGGCACAGGCCGGCGTGCGGCCCGCTCACGCCGACATCGCGCGCATTTTCCCCGAGCAAGGCATCGCCCGCGAAGAGCGATGCCGTGTGGCCGTCGTCGCCGAGGCCGAGATGCACGACATCGAGCACAGCCGGCTCGCCGCAGGCCGCAGCGAGGCTAGCCGCATAGCGATCCGCGGCGACCCGCGCGTCCGCGATCTCCACCGGCATCGGGTGGCGCTGCGCCACCGGAATCCGCGCCAGGAGGGTCGTTGCCGAGAACTGCGTCCAGTTGCGCGCCGCGTCGTTCGCGGGGGCGATGCGCTCATCGGCCTGGAAGAGATGGATCCGGGTCCACTCGAGCTCGAGCGCCGCGAGCCGGCCGAACATGCCCCAGGGCGTGCGCCCGCCACTCACGGCGAGCGTCGCGCGGCCGCGCTCACGGATCGACCGCCCGAGTTCGGCAGCGATGAACTCCGCGGCGGCCTGCTCGGTCGTCGCGACGTCCTCACCGGTGACCCAACGCATGGGGTCAGCAGCCTGTACCCGGATCGACCCATCCGCCGATGTCGGCGGCCATCGCCTCGGCGGCGGCCGGGCCACGACTGCCGCGCGCGTAGGACAGCGGCGGCGCCACGGCAGGTGCGCCGGCCGCGATGCCGTCGACGATGCGCCAGGCGGCCTCGATCGAATCCTGGCGCGCGAACAGCGCAGGATCGCCGCGCAGCGCATCACCGATCAGGCGCTCGTAGGCGCTCATGGCGCCCGCCTCGGCATCGCACATCAGCAACTCGGTGTCACGGCCGCGCATGTCCTCGCCGGGTTCCTTCGTGCGCACGCCGAGGCCGATCGACACGCGATCCGGGCCGAGGCGGAAACGCACGTAGTTCGGGTCGCCCGCCTTGCCTTCGAACAACGCCGGCGACGGCGCACGCAAGCGCACGGTCACCTGTGTCGCGGTGACCGCAAGCCCCTTGCCGGCCCGCACCAGGAACGGCACGCCCTCCCAGCGCGGCGTGCGCACCGCGAAGCGCACGGCTGCGTAAGTCTCGACGTTCGAACCCGCCGCGACGTCGGTCTCGCTGCGATAGCCGTCGTACTGGCCGCGGACGATGTCCCGCGCGCCGAGCGGCGGGATCGCCTCGAGCACCTTCACCTTCCCGTCACGCAGGGCATCGCTCGTGTAATGCACCGGCCGCTCCATCGCGAGCAGGCTCACGACCTGCAGCAGGTGGTTCTGCAGCACGTCGCGCACGGCGCCCAGTTCTTCGTAGAGCCGCCCGCGCGTTCCGACGCCGAAGGCTTCCGCCATGGTGAGCTGCACGCTCGCCACATGGTCGCGATGCCAGAGCGGCTCGAGGAAGGAATTGGCGAAGCGGAAGTACAGCAGGTTCTGCACCGGCTCCTTGCCGAGGAAATGATCGATGCGAAAGATTCGCGGCTCGTCGAATACCTGCGCGAGATGACGGTTGAGCACCTGCGCCGAGGCGAGGTCGCGCCCGAGCGGCTTCTCGACGACGACCCGCGCATTGGCTCCGGCACAGCCCGACGCCCCGAGATGGCCGACCACCTCGCCGAAGAGACTCGGCGGAATCGCAAGGTAGAAGAGCGGCGCGCGCACCGGCCCGAGCGCCGCCTTGAGCCGCTGGAAGGTTTCGGCGTCACGGTAGTCGCCCGCGACATACTGCAGCCGCTGGCCGAGCGCGCTTGCCGCCGACGCGTCGTAGCCGTCGCCCCGGTTCCGCAGGCTCTCGCACACCCGCGCCGCAAGGCGCTCCGCGCTCCAGGCGTCACGTGCGACGCCGATCAGCGGGCCCTTGATCCGCCCGCGCTGTGCGAGCTTCGCGATCGCCGGGATGATCTGCTTGAAGGCGAGATCGCCGGTGATGCCGAAGATGACGAGGGCGTCGGAGTCGCTGTACACCCTGCACTCCTTGCTGCGACGTACTCATGGTGCGAGTCGTCGCGGGCACGTGAAGTTCCCCATTTGGCGCGCCCGGAGAGATTCGAACTCCCGACCCTCAGGTTCGAAGCCTGATGCTCTATCCAGCTGAGCTACGGGCGCGCGGGGGTGGACTGACGGGCGCATTCTACACGGGCCGCTCCGCCGCTCGCGCGCGAGACGGCCCGCAGGCCTATACTCCCCGGCCAGACCGGCCCGCAAGGCCGGCCAACAACAAGGGGAGCACCATGATGAAGGGAATCATCACGGCAGCGGCGGCGCTTGCGTCGCTCGCCTGCCTCACGGCGTCCGATACTGCGCTCGCGCAGGACAAGCCGCCCGAATCGTACATCTACGCCACTTATTTCAAATGCGACGTCACGCTGCAGGAACGGGCCGACGAGATCGCCATGCAGCTCGACAAGCCGTTGTGGGACGCGGCGATCGCCGACGGCTCGGTCGCCGGCTGGGGCTGGATGGCGCACCACACGGGCGGCCACTGGCGCCGCGTGCAGTATTTCCGCGCCGGCTCCATCGACGCGCTGCTTGCCGCCCAGAAGAAAGTCGGCGACCAGGCCGATGCGAAGAACAAGAAGCTCGTGACCGAGTTCGGCCGCATCTGCAATTCACACGACGACTACATCTGGCGGACCGTCGCTGGCTCAGGCAACGAGCGCGCACGCGGCGGCGCCAGCTTCTCAACCTATTACGTGTGCGACGAGGCGCGCGAGTCCGAGGCCGACGCGCTCGTCAAGGGCGTGTTCGCGCCCATCTATGACCGGTTGGTCGCGGACGGCTCGCTCAAGTCCTGGGGCTGGAACGAGCACATCGTCGGCGCGCAGTATCGCCGGCTGGCAACCATGACGGCCGCCGACGTCGGCGCGCTGATGAAGGCGCGCACGGCAGTGGTCGCTGCGCTGCAGAAGAACCCGCTGACGCCGGCTTTCAGCGCCATCTGCGGATCGCACGCCGACTACATCTGGGAGATCAAGGGCGAGACGCCCTGACGCGCCCCGCTACCCGGGCGGCAGGAATCGGAAGCGGCACACATGGCCACCCTTGGCCATGCACTCGTGCAGTTCGACCTTGCTGCCCGTGTAGCTCGTCAGCAGCGCGAGATCGAAGTGGCAGATGGCCGGGTTGCGCTGCGCGAGTTCGTGGAAGACGCAGTTGTCGGCCTCGATGGTCGGGGCGCCGCCGACATCCTTTACCTTGCGGGCGTCGTAACCGAGCTGGTCCATCAGCCCTGACAGCTCCTCGACCTTTTCGCACCGGCTCGCGCCCGGCGGCGGCCGGTGCGGCAACTGCGCCACGACGGTCGCCGCGATGCGCCCGAAGCGGGTGCGCAGGCCCGCCGCACCATGCTCCTGCGCCATCGCTTCGATGAGCAGGCGCGCAAACCACGAGTAGCGGCGCGGGAAGACTTCGCGCCCCTCGTCCGTCAGCACGTAGAGCCGCAGCGGCCGCCCGCCCGAGGCGCGCTCGGCGCCCGCGGCCACGAGCCCGTCGCGCATCAGCGAAGCGAGGTGCTGGCGCACCGCGGTACGGGTGACGCCGAGCGCCGCGGCCAGCTCGTCGATGGTCGCGCCCGGCTTGTGCCGCAGCAGGTGGCGCAGCAGCCGCTTGCGGCGTTCGCCGTAGAGTTCCGCCATACTTTTGGCATATTAATATTTCGTTTGTGTTTTTACCAGCGTACAACGACAGGCCCCAGCCACCCATGGAGACTCCACGATGAAACGCCTGTTGCCTGCCCTTGCCGCCGCCGCGCTCGTCACCGCCCTGCCCGGACCGGCGCTGTCCGCGACGACCCATCACGACGCCGCGAACGCGCCTGCCGCCACCTCTACGGTGCCTGCCAGGCTCGCGGACACGAAGGATGCGCTGCGAGGCCTCTGGTTCCAGCACATATTCTGGGTGCGCAATGTCGTGCTGGCGCGCCTCGGCGGCAACGCGGCCGCCGCCAAGGCTGCCGAGGCCGAAGTGGTCGCCAACGCAAAGGCGATCGCCGGCGCCGTCGAACCCTTCTACGGCAAGGCGGCATCCGACCAGCTCTTCCAGCTGCTCGCCGGCCACTGGGGCGCAATCAGCGCCTACCTCGATGCGACCCGCGCGAACTCGAAGCCGCAGCAGGAGGCGGCCTTTGCGAAGCTCGGCGCGAATGCCAATGCGATCGCGGACTTCCTGGCGAGCGCCAACCCGCATTGGCCGGCAACCACGTTGCGCGGCCTGCTCTCGGCGCACGGCGCGCACCATGTGCAGCAGATCCAGCAGTTGCACGCGGGCCAGTACGACGCCGAGGCACGCACCTGGGCGGCGATGGCCTCGCACATGAATGTCATCGCCGATGCGCTCGCCAATGGCCTTGCGGCGCAGTTCCCCGACAAGTTCCGCTGAGGGGCATCGCGGCGGATCGCCCCTGCGGGCGGCGGATGGCCGGGCGCCATCCGCCGCCTTCCGCCCGCTATTCGGCACCTGCGGATCGGGGTAAGCTCGGCTCCCCGTCTCCCATCCAAGGAAGCCCTCCATGAAGGTGTCGATTCTCGCCGCGACGCTGGCGCTGGCCATCGCGGGTGGCCCCGCTTACGCGGCCTGCAGCTACCCCAAGGCACCGGAAAAGCTGCCTGACGGCACGGTCGCCTCGAAGGACGAGATGCTCGCGGGCAAGAAGCTGGTGGAGCAGTACAACAAGGACATGGAGGCGTATCTCGCCTGCATCAAGCTCGAGTTCGACACGCAGCTTGCTGCCGACGCGGCCACGCTCACCCCGGAACAGAAGGCCGAGCTCGACAAGCGCCAGATGCAGAAGCACAACGCCGCGATCGATGAGCTCGAGGCGGTGGCCGGCCGCTTCAACGAGCAGATCAAGGCCTTCAACAAGGCGCACCAGAAGTAAGCCGCTCGCGGGGCCCTGGACCCGCCGCCGCCGGGCAGCGCGCGTCGCGCGCGACCCGGCGGCGGCACGACTTTGCGCGAGATCACTTCGCGCGGCTCTTTCCCTCGCCGTCACTGTACCGGCGCGCGCTTCGGCGCGACAATGCGTACATGCCCCCGAATGAACGTGTAGTCCAGATTGCGCACGCGCGCGGGCCGCGTGACGCGCTGGCGCGCCCGCTGCGCGACCTGCGCATCTCGGTGATGGACCGCTGCAACTTCCGCTGCCCCTATTGCATGCCGCGGGACACGTTCCACGACAGCTACCGGTTCATGAAGAGCGCAGAGCGCCTCTCGTTCGAGGAAATCGTGCGCCTGGCGCGCCTGTTCGTTGCGCTCGGCGTGCAGAAGATCCGCGTCACCGGCGGCGAGCCGCTGCTGCGCGCCAACCTCGCCGATCTCGTCGGCGACCTGACGGCGCTGCCTGGCGGGCCCGACGTCGCACTGACGACCAACGGCGTGCTGCTCGCGAAGTATGCGAGCGAGCTGAAGGCCGCCGGCCTCGCGCGCGTCACGGTGAGCCTCGACAGCCTCGACCCGGAAATCTTCCGCAAGCTGTGCGGCGGCTTCGACGAGCTCGAAGCGGTGCTGGCCGGCATCGAGCATGCGCGGCGCGCCGGCCTGACGCCGCTCAAGGTCAACACCGTGGTCCAGCGCGGCGTCAACGACGCAGGCGCGCTCGACATCGCCGCGCGCTTTCGCGGCACCGGCGTCGTCGTGCGTTACATCGAGTACATGGATGTCGGCAACCGCAATCGCTGGCAACCCGACCTCGTGGTGCCATCCGCCGAGCTGCATGCGCGCATCCACGCACGCTGGCCGCTCGTGCCGCTCAGCCGCAACTACGTCGGGGAAGTCGCACAGCGCTATGCGTACGCCGACGGCGAGGGCGAGATAGGCTTCATCTCCTCGATCTCCCAGCCCTTCTGCGGCGACTGTTCGCGCGCACGCCTGTCATCGGACGGCGTGCTCTACACATGCCTGTTCGCGACCCACGGCCTCGACCTGCGCGCGCCGCTGCGGGCGGGCGCGAGCGACGAGGAACTCCTCGCGATCGTGCGCGAGCGCTGGACGGCTCGCGCCGACCGCTACAGCGAGCTGCGCGCCACCCTGCGCGCGGGCGCGGCGCAGGAGCCGAAGGTCGAAATGAACTACATCGGCGGTTGACGATGCCCACCCGCAGCAGGCGCAAGCCGGTCCTCACCCACGTCGACGCCGCGCGCCGCCCCACCATGGTCGATGTCGGCGCGAAGGAGATCACGCTGCGCGAAGCGAGCGCCGAGGCGATCGTCGCCTTGCCGCGCGCGGCCGCGCTCGCGCTGCGCCGTGCCGGCCAGCGCACGAAGAAGGGACCGGTGTTCGACACCGCGATCGTGGCGGGCGTCATGGCGGCCAAGCGCACCCACGAGCTCATCCCGTTCTGCCACCCGCTCGCGCTCGAGCGCTGCAAGGTTTCCATCGAGGAGGCGCGCCTCGGCCGCATCGCGATCCGCTGCGACGTGGCGCTGCACGGCCGCACCGGCGTCGAGATGGAAGCGCTCGCCGGCGCGAGCGTCGCCGCGCTCACGATCTACGACATGACGAAGGCCCTGTCGCACGACATCGTGATCGGGCCGGTGCGCCTCATCGCCAAGTCGGGCGGCAAGCGCGATTTCCGGAGAAGGAAGCCATGAGCGCGGCGCCCCTCTACGGCCTCGTGCTCGCGGGCGGCCGCAGCACCCGCATGAAGCGCGACGAGGCGGCCCTCGCCTACCGCGGCGCAACGCAACTCGAGCGCGCGTGGGCGCTGCTCGAGCCGTGGACGAAGCAGCGCTTCATTTCCGTGCGCGCCGACCAGCCGGACGACGCGTTGCGCGCGCGCTTCCCGCAAATCCGCGACACGCTGGCGGCGGGAGGACCGGCCGCGGGCATCCTCGCGGCGCAGGCGGCCCATCCCGACGCCGCCTGGCTCGTGCTCGCTTGCGACCTGCCGTTCCTCGGCCGCGAGACCCTGGCGCAGCTCGTGGCGCGGCGCGACCCCACGCGGGTGGCCACCGCCTATCGCAGTGCGCATGACGGCCTGCCCGAACCGCTCTGCGCCATCTGGGAGCCGGCGAGCCACGCGATGCTCGCGGCCGCGGTGGCCTCCGGCCGCGGCTGCCCGCGCAAGTTCCTGATCGGGGCCGGGCCGGCGCTGCTCGATCCTGTCGATCCCGTCGCCCTCGACAACGTCAACGCGGCGCAAGAGTATTGGTCGGCCATGGATGCCCTGAAGTTCGCCGACTCGCCCTCGCGCATCCGCGTGCAGTATTTCGCCCTGCTGCGCGAGCAGGCGGGCCGCAGCGAGGAGACCGTCGAGACGCGCGCGCGCACGCCGCGCGAGTTCTACGACGAGCTGCGCGTGCGCCATCCGTTCAGCCTGCCGCCGGAGTTGCTGCGCGTTGCGGTCAATGCGGAGTTCGGCGACTGGGAACAGCCGCTCGCCGACGGCGATGCGGTCGTCTTCATTCCGCCCGTGGCGGGCGGGTGAAGGGTTCCGCATGGCCCGGTTCCACTTCACCACCACGGCGATCGACGCAGACGCGGCGTGCGCGGCGCTCGCCGACCCGGCCTGCGGCGGCTACGCCGCGTTCGAGGGCTGGGTTCGCGACCTGAACGACGGCCAGCGCGTCGAACACCTCGAGTACGAAGCCTTCGAACCGCTCGGCCTGAGCGAGGGCGAGCGCATCATCGCGGAGGCCTGCGAGCGCTTCGGCGTCACGCGCGCCGCCTGCGTGCACCGGCTCGGCGACCTCGCGATCGGGGACATGGCCGTGTGGGTCGGCGTCAGCGCGCCACACCGCGACGAAGCCTTCCGCGCCTGCCGCTTCATCATCGACGAAGTGAAGCACCGGGTGCCGATCTGGAAGAAGGAACACTACGTCGACGGCGATTCGGGCTGGGTGAATTGCGAGCGCTGCGCTGCCGCTGCGCCCGACCACGATCACGACCATGGTCACCATCACGATCACGCCCACCACGTGCAACCCGCAACCCGTAGCGGCGGCGCGAAGGCCACTCCCGACTACTCCCGCCAGATGGCCCTGCGCGAAGTGGGCCCGATGGGCCAGGGCAAGTTGCGCGCCGCGTCGGTGCTGGTCGTCGGCGCCGGCGGGCTCGGCGTGCCCGTATTGCAGTTCCTCGCGGCGGCAGGCATCGGCCGCCTCGGTGTCGTCGACCACGACCGGCTCGAGGCCTCGAACCTGCACCGCCAGACGATGTACGCGCTCGCCGATTGCGGCGCACCGAAGGCCGCGCTGGCGGCCGCGCGCCTTGCCGCGCTCAATCCCGAGGTGCGCATCGACACCCATGTCACGCGTGTCGATGCAACGAACGTCGGGGCACTGCTTGCCCCCTACGACATCGTCGTCGACTGCTCCGACAATTTCGCCACGAAGTTCCTGCTGAACGACGCCGCGCTCGCCCTCGGCCGCATCGCGGTGTTCGCGAGCGTCTACCAGTACGAGGGCCAGTTGCAGGTCGTCGATCCACGGCGCGGCACGACCTGCCTGCGCTGCGTGTGGCCCGCCGCGACGCGCGACGGCCTCGTCGGCAATTGCGCCGAAGCCGGCGTGCTCGGCCCGGTGCCCGGCACGCTCGGAACCCTGCAGGCGCTCGAGGTGCTGAAGATCGTGCTCAGCCTGCCCGGCCGTCTCGACGACGACGTGCTGATGATCGACCTGCTGTCGCTCGCGACGCAGCGGTTGAAGGCGCGGCCGGCGCCCGATCACGCGCAACACGGCCGCAGCGTCGTGGCAACCGCGCCTGCGATGGCCGAAGTGGACGTGGCTTACGATTCGATCGCCGCCGCCGAGGCCGCCGGCTTCGCGGTCGTCGACATCCGCGAGCCGGCAGAGAGTGCCGCCGACCCGCTCGAGGCGCACCGCGCGCGCCGCCTGCCGATGGGCGAACTGCTTTCGGCCGCGCTCGATCCCAACGAACGTCTGCTGCTCGTCTGCGCGCGCGGCGTGCGCAGCCACGCGGCCGCCGAAGCCCTGCGTGCGCGGGGGATCAGCGGCGCGTTTTCATTGCGCGGTGGAGCGGCGGCGCTGCAGGCCCGCCAGGCGCACGCGCACCACCCGCTGCATCGCGCGCCGTAGCGCGCTCAAGCGCGCGTCTGGCCGGCGCCGCGCACCACGTACTTGTAGCTAGTCAACTGCTCCACGCCCACCGGACCACGGGCATGGAACCGGTCGGTTGAAATGCCGATCTCGGCGCCCATGCCGAACTCGCCGCCGTCCGCGAACTGGGTCGAGGCGTTGTGCAGCACGATCGCGCTGTCCACGCGGGCAAGGAACAGCTCGGCCGTCTGCGCATTGGCCGTGACGATCGATTCGGTGTGCGAGGAGCCATACTGCGCAATGTGCGCGATGGCCGCCTCGACACCGTCGACCACGCGCACCGCGATCACTGCATCGAGGTACTCGGTGGACCAGTCTTCCTCCGTCGCCGGGCGCACGCGCGCATCGACCGCCTGCGTTGCGACATCGCCGCGCACCTCGCAGCCCGCGTCGAGCAGGTCGCGCACGATCGGACCGAGGAGCGCAGGCGCCGCGCGATCGACGAGCAGGGTCTCGGCCGCGCCGCACACGCCGGTGCGACGCAACTTCGCGTTGTGCACGATGCGGCACGCCATGTCGGGGTCGGCATCGCGATCGACATACACGTGGCACAAGCCCTCGAGATGCCCGATCACCGGCACGCGCGCCTCGGCCTGCACGCGCGCAACCAGCGCCTTGCCCCCGCGCGGCACGAGCACGTCGAGCAGTCCGCGCATCGACGCGAGCATGCAACCCACCGCCGCGCGGTCGGCGGTGGGCACGAGCTGGATCGCCTCGCGCGGCAGGCCCGCCGCTTCGAGCCCCGCGACGAGCGCGGCATGGATGGCGCGATTGGATTCGGTGCTTTCCGAACCGCCGCGCAGGATCACCGGATTGCCGGCCTTCAGGCACAACGCGCCGGCGTCCGCCGTCACGTTGGGCCGGCTTTCATAGATGATGCCGACGACGCCCAGGGGCACGCGCACGCGCTGGATGCGAAGGCCGTTCGGCCGCCGCCACTCCGCCGCGATGCTGCCCACCGGATCGGGCAGGGCCGCGATTTCATCCAGGCCGCGTGCCATGGCCTCGACGCGCGCGGCATCGAGGCGCAGCCGATCGAGCAGCGCCGCACCCAGCCCACGCGCGCGGGCGCGCGCCATGTCCGCTTCATTGGCCGCGAGGATCGCCGCGCAGCCCGCGCGAACGGCCGCGGAGGCCGCGGCGAGCGCCGCATTCTTCCGCGCGGCATCCGCCGCCGCGAGCGCCGGGCGCACAGCCTGCGCTGCGCGGCCGATGCCCGTCATAAGCGCAGGAATGTCGACGACCGGGGCGTTCATCGGTCCGCCCCGCCATCGATCATCACGAGGTCGTCGCGATGGATCATTTCATCGCGGCCGCTGAAGCCCAGCAGCATGGCGATCTCACTCGTCTTGCGGCCCATGATGCGCGTGACGTCGCCGTCGGCATAAGCCGAAATGCCGCGCGCGACCTCGCGGCCGTCCGGCGCGAGCACGCTCACCGTATCGCCGCGATCGAAGCGGCCACGCGAACGGACCACGCCCGCCGGCAGCAGGCTCTTGCCCGCGCGCAGCGCGCGCAGCGCACCCTCGTCGACCGTGAGCGCACCGCCGGGGCGCAGGGTGCCGGCGATCCACTGCTTGCGCGCGGCCGCCGGATTGCCCTGCGGCAGGAACCAGGTGCAGCGGGCGCCATTCTCGATGCGCCGCACCGGGTGCTTGTGCGCACCCGCGGCAATGCAGAAATGCGCGCCCGCGGACACGGCGATCTTCGCGGCGGCGATCTTGGTCGACATGCCGCCGGTGCCTACATCGGAGACCGCCGCCCCCGCCATCGCCTCGATCTCGGGGGTGACGCGTGGCACGCGGTCGATGAAGGCCGCCTTCGCGTTCTTGCGCGGATCGGCGGTGTAGAGGCCGTCGACGTCCGACAGCAGCAGCACGCAGTCGGCCGACGCCATCTGCGCGACGCGCGCGGCGAGGCGGTCGTTGTCGCCGTAGCGGATCTCGGCGGTCGCCACCGTGTCGTTCTCGTTGATCACCGGGAGCGCACCGAGGGCGAGCAGGCCGTGCAGCGTGGCGCGGGCATTGAGATAGCGGCGCCGGCGCTCACTGTCCTCGAGCGTGAGCAGCACCTGCGCGACGGTCACGTCGTGCGCCTCGAACAGCTCCTTGTAGGCATGGGCGAGCCGGATCTGGCCGACGGCGGCCGCGGCCTGGCTTTCCTCGAGCCGCAAGGGGCCGGGCGCGAGGCCGAGGTGGCGGCGACCCAGGGCGATGGCGCCGGAGGAAACGAGGACGACTTCCTGGCCACGACGGCGCAGCCGCACCAGGTCCTCGGCGAGCGTTTCGAGCCAGGCGCGGTTCAGCCGGCCGCTTGCGCCATCGACCAGCAGGGCCGATCCGACCTTGACGACGATGCGGCGGGCTTTGGCGAGCGGAATGGCGGGGGGGGCCGTTCGGCGGGTGTGCATAAACCCGCCGATTATACGTCATGGCCGCGTTGCCTCGGCCCCGGGCGGACCGCATACTAGCTCCATGAGCAGAGACTACGAACCCGCCCCCGGCCAGTGGTACGAAAACGTCGAGGAAGAAGAGACGTTCCGTGTACTCACCGTCGACGAGGATTCCGAGCTGGTCGAGATCGAGTATCTCGACGGCGAGATCGAGGAGATCGACCTCGAGACCTGGCACGAGATGGACCTCGAGAAAACGACCGAGCCGGAAGGCTGGGCCGACCGTGACGACGGCGACGATGACGACGAAGATGATGAGGACGACGAAGACGAGGATGAAGACGACGACGACTGGGACGACGACGACGAGGACGACGACTACGAAGACGATGACGACGACGAGCGTTGATCCCGCCTCGCGCGGCCGTCAGCCGGTCGCCGGCCTTGAAAGCCGCCTCCCTGCCCCCACGTCCCTGCAACCCACGGCCTGAAGGCACTCCATGAAGCGCATATTCCTGTTCCTCGTCACGAACCTCGCCGTCGTGCTGGTGCTGTCGGTCGTCGCACGACTGCTCGGCATCGACCAGTACATGACGGCCCGCGGCGGCGACCTGAGCGGCCTGCTGGTCTTTGCCGCCCTGTTCGGCTTCGGCGGCGCCTTCATCTCGCTCGCCATTTCCAAGTGGATGGCCAAGCGCTCGATGGGCGTGCGCGTCATCACCCAGCCGGCGAACCCGACCGAGCAGTGGCTCGTGAACACCGTGCGCGCCCAGGCCGAGCAGGCCGGCATCGGCATGCCGGAGGTCGGCATCTTCGATTCGCCGCAGCCCAACGCGTTCGCCACCGGCGCACGGCGTGATGCCGCGCTCGTGGCGGTCAGCACGGGCCTGCTGCGCTCGATGAGCCAGAAGGAAGCCGAGGCGGTGCTCGGCCACGAAGTGAGCCACGTGGCCAATGGCGACATGGTCACGCTCACGTTGATCCAGGGCGTGGTGAACACGTTCGTCATTTTCCTCGCGCGCGTCATCGGTGGCCTCGTGGATCGCCGCGAGGACGGCCGCGGCATGGCCTATTTCGCCACGGTAATGGTCGCGGAACTGGTGCTCGGCATCCTCGCCAGCATGATCGTCATGTGGTTCTCGCGGCAGCGCGAGTTCCGCGCCGACGCGGGTGGCGCGCACCTCGCCGGCACCTCGAACATGATCGGCGCGCTCGAGCGCCTGAAGGCCGCCCATCCGCAGCCGCTGCCCTCGCAGATGGCCGCCTTCGGCATCGCGGGAGGACCCGGCGCGGGCCTCAAGCGCCTCTTCATGAGCCACCCGCCGCTCGATGAGCGGATCGAAGCGCTGCGCAACGCGCGCCTCTGAGCAGATGACCAGGTCCGATACGCCCGCCGATGCCGGCGCAGCCGCCGCGCACGGCGGAGCGCGCTACCTGCGGGCGCTGCTGCGCTGGTTCGATTCGGGCGACATGGCCGCCTCGCGGGCCGACACCGGCGACGACCGCATCGACCTCGCGCGCATCCTGCCGTTCGTCGGCATGCACCTCGCCTGCCTCCTTGCATTCGTCGTCGGCGTCAGCCCAGTCGCGATCCTCGTGGCGGCGATCGCCTACCTCGTGCGCATGTTCGCGATCACGGGCTTCTACCACCGCTACTTCTCGCACCGCTCCTTCAAGACCTCGCGCATCGGCCAGTTCGTGTTCGGCATCCTCGGCGCCTCCGCCGTGCAGCGCGGGCCGCTCTGGTGGGCTGCCCACCACCGCCACCACCACGCCTGGTCCGATCGAAAGGAAGACCCGCATTCGCCGATCCAGCACGGCTTCCTGCGCTCCCACATGGGCTGGTTCCTCTCCAAGCGCGGCTTCGTGCCGGACCTGAAGCGCGTGCGCGACCTGCTGCAGTTCCCCGAGCTGCGCTGGCTCGACCGCTTCGACATCCTCGTGCCCGTGCTGCTGGCCGCCGGCATGTTCGGCCTCGGCGCACTGCTCGAGGATGTCGCGCCTCATCTCGGCACGAACGGCTGGCAGATGCTGGTGTGGGGGTTTTTCATCTCGACGGTCGCCTGCTACCACGGCACCTACACGATCAATTCGCTGTCGCACGTCTTCGGCCGCCAGCGCTATCGCACCGGCGACTCGAGCCGCAACAACTGGCTGCTCGCGCTCGTAACGCTCGGCGAGGGCTGGCACAACAACCACCATCACTACCCGAGCGCCGTGCGGCAGGGCTTCTACTGGTGGGAGATCGACATCACCTACTACCTGCTGAAGCTGCTGTCCTGGCTAGGCATCATCTGGGACCTGAAGCCCGTGCCGCTTGCCGCGCGCGACCGATCCGCGCGGCGCATCCACGGCCCGCGGTGAGCTAGCAGCGCACGAGCCGATGGCAGCCGGGGTCACTACGAAGGTTGCGCTCGCGGGCTTTCGCCGCATGCTCGGGGCGGATGCCGTGCTCACCGATCCGGAGGTGACGGCGCCCTATCTCACGGACCACCGCAAGCTGTACGAGGGCACGGCGCTCGCCGTATTGCGCCCGGGATCCGTCGGGGAAGTCTCGGAACTGCTCGCCTTTTGCAACGGCACGGGCATCGGGGTCGTGCCCCAGGGAGGCAACACGGGCTACTGCGGCGGCGCCACGCCCGACGATTCGGGCCGTCAGGTCGTGCTGTCGCTCGCACGACTCGCGCGCCTGCGCCGCATCGACGCCGCGAACTATTCGATGGTCGCGGAAGCCGGCTGCATCCTCGCGAACCTGCAGCGCGAAGCCGAAGCGGCCGACCGGTTCTTTCCGCTCTCCCTCGGCTCGGAGGGCAGTTGCCAGATCGGCGGCAATCTCTCGACCAACGCCGGCGGCCTCAATGTCCTGCGCTATGGCATGACGCGCGAGCTGGTGCTCGGCCTCGAGGTGGTGCTGGCCGACGGCCGGGTGCTGTCGACGCTCGGAGAGCTGCGCAAGGACAATACCGGCTACGACCTGAAGTCGCTGTTCATCGGTGCCGAGGGCACGCTCGGCGTGATCACCGCGGCAAGCCTGAAGCTCCTGCCGCGGCCGCGCGCGATCGCCACCGCCTTCGTCGCCGTGCGCGGCGTCGCCGCCGCGGTCGACCTGCTCGGCCTGCTGCGTGAGGCGAGCGGCGATCGGGTCAGTTCCTTCGAACTCATCCCGCATGTCGCGGTCGACCTGACGATCCGGCACGTACCGGGCATCGCGCAACCGCTCGCGGGCGAGTACCCGTGGTACGTACTGTGCGAGCTCAGCTCGGCGCGCACGGCGGATGCGCTCGACGGGATGCTCGAAGACGCCCTGCGCGACGCGATGGACGGCGGCCTGCTCGACGACGCCGCGCTCGCGCAGAACGAGCGCCAGCGCGCGGCCTTCTGGCGGCTGCGCGAATCGATCCCCGAAGCGCAGCGCATCGAGGGCCCGAGCCTGAAGCATGACGTCGCCCTGCCGATCGGCAAGCTGCCGCGCTTCGTGGAGGAAGCGGCCGCATGGATCGCGGCCCATGTGCCGGACGCGGTGCTCGTCGCCTATGGCCACGTGGGCGACGGCAACCTGCACTTCAATGTGAACGCGCGCGCCGGCGCCGACCCGCTGCGGTTCGTCGCACGGGCGGACGAAGTGCAGCGCGTCGTGCACGACCTGGTCGCCTCCTTCGGTGGCAGCGTGAGCGCGGAACACGGCATCGGGCGCCTGAAAGTCGACGAACTCGCGCGCTACGCGCCCCCCGTCGAGCTCGAACTGATGCGCGCGGTGAAGCGCGCGTTCGACCCGAACGGCATCATGAATCCCGGCAAGGTGCTGAAGACCCAATGACTGAACCGCAAGAGAACTGGCCACGCCCGGCGGTCGCCTGGTACATGGTCGGGGTGTTGATGCTCGCCTACATCCTGTCGTTCATCGACCGGGTGGTGCTCGGCCTGCTGGTCGGCCCGATCCGCGCCGACCTTGGCGTGAGCGACACGCAGATGTCGCTGCTGTACGGCTTCGTGTTCGCCTTCTTCTACACCGTGATCGGCATCCCGGTCGCCTGGGCCATCGACCGCTACAACCGCCGCTCGATCGTGGCGGCGAGCGTCGCACTCTGGAGCGCCATGACGATGCTGTGCGGCGTGGCGCGCAACTTCACGCAACTCGCGCTCGCGCGCATCGGCGTGGCAATCGGCGAGGCGGCCCTCTCGCCGGGGGCGTATTCGATGGCCGGCGACAGCTTCCCGGAGAAGCGCCTCGGGCGCGCCCTGTCGGTATTCATGTTCGGCCTGCCCGTCGGCGTCGGCCTTGCGCTGATCATCGGCGGGCTCGTCATCAATGCGGTCTCCGGCGCGTCCGAGTATGTGCTGCCGATCGTCGGCACGATCCGCGCGTGGCAGCTGGTTTTCTTCGTCGTCGGCCTGCCCGGGCTCGTGCTGGGACTCTGGATCCTGACGATCCGTGAACCGGCGCGCCGCAAGCGACCGGGGGACAGCGAGCATGTCTCCTTCGCCGCGACCGTTGCCTGGATGACGCAGCGCTGGCGCGTGTATGCCGCGATGATCCTCGGTTTCTCGGTGCTCGGCATGGCGATCAACGTCTACCAGATCTGGGGCGTGCAGTACTTCGTGCGGGTGCACGACCTGACGATCTCGGGGGCGGGCATGCGCCTCGGCATGGCGATTGCCGTCTTCGGCACGGCCGGCATCCTGGCCGGCGGCTGGTTGACGGACCGTTGGCGCAGCGCGGGGCACACCGACGCCGCGATCATCGTGGGGCTGGTGGCGGCCGTCGTGCTCGTGCCGCTGTCGGTGTGGTGCACGCTCGCGGGCAACCTCACGCTGTCAACCGTGTTGCTTGCCCCGATCGGATTCTTCACGTCGTTTCCCTACGGCGCCGGCGCCACCGCCATCGTCGTCCTGACTCCGCCACGCATGCGTGCGCAGGTGTCGGCGATCTACCTCCTGTGCGTCAACATGATCGGCATCGGTTTCGCGCCTTTCGCGACTGCGCTGCTCACCGATCGCTGGTTCCAGGACGACCTCGCCGTCGGCAAGTCGGTGGCGCTGGTGGCCGGGACGGCCGCGGTCGTCGCCTGCCTGCTGCTCCTGTGGGCGCGTCCGCTGTTTCGCGCGGAGATCGCGGCCGGCGCCGCGCGCGCGGCGGGGACGCGCTGAATGCCCGGCCTTGCGCGCCTCGTTCCCTCGATGCTCGCGGGCCTGCTCGTGGCCGCGGCCTGCAGCCGCCACGCCGAGGAACCCACGCCTGCAACGCCCTCGGCCCCTGCGGCGCGCACCGCCGAAGGCGCACCACGCATCGCACTCGCGCCGGACAGCGTACACATCGACTACCGCGTCTTCGGCCGCGGCGAGCCGCTCATCGTCCTGATCCACGGCTGGTCCTGCGACGCCAACTATTGGCGCGCCCAGATAGAGGACCTGAAGCGCACGTACACGGTGGTCGCCGTCAACCTCGCGGGCCACGGCGCTTCCGGGCGCAACCGCAGCCACTGGACGATCGAGGCCTACGGGGCCGACGTGGCGGCGGTGCTCGCGGCCCTGCCCGAAGGCAAGGTCGTGCTGGTCGGTCACTCGATGGGTGGGCCGGTGGCGCTGGAAGCGGCCCGCCTCGTTCCGGATCGCGTACTGGGTGTCATCGGGGTCGACGCCTTCCATGACATCGGTGCCACGGGGAGCGCGGCCAGCCGCAAGTTCGCGGACTCCCTGATCGCGCGCCTGCACGCCGACTACATCGGCGCGACGCGCGAGTTCGTGACGACTCAGTTGTTCGCGAAGGACGCCGATCCCGCGCTCGCCCGCCGGGTGGCCGACGACATGGCGCTCGCGCCCCCCGAAATCGCCATTCCCTCGCTGCGCGCCCTGTTCGACTACGACTACGCGCCGACACTCGCGGCCCTCCATGTGCCGATCGTCGACATCGAGACCGATCTCTACGGACCGGTCGATCTCGAGCGGATCCGGCGAGTCGCGCCGACCTTCAATGCGGTGGTGATGCCGGGCCGCGGGCACTTCCTGATGATGGAGGATCCGGCCGGATTCGATGTCCAGCTGCGCAAGGCCATCGCGGGACTGCTTCAGGCCGGCCCGTGACGAGCCCGGCCGCGCAGGGCAACGATGCGCACCTCGCGCAGTACGCGCGCCTCAGCAGGCTCCTCGACAGCGCCTTTGCGCTGCCGGGTACGCGCTTTCGTTTCGGCATTGATGCACTGATCGGCCTCGTGCCCGGTGTCGGCGATTTCGTCGGCGCCGTGTTCGGCACCTATGGGGTGCTGGTCGCCCGTCGCATGGGGGCGCCGCTTGCGCTGCAGGCGCGGATGCTTGCGAATGTCGGCCTCGATGCCGCGATCGGCGCCGTCCCGCTCGCCGGCGACCTGTTCGACTTCGCCTTCAAGCCCCACCTGCGCAATCTCGCGCTGCTCGATCGCTGGCGGGAGGACCCCGAGCGGACGGTGCGGCGTACCCGCCTGATGCTCGGGGTCGTGCCGCTTTCGATCCTGCTGTTCGCCTTCGTGACGCTGGCGATCGCGATCGCCGGACTGGTGGCGATCGCCCGCTGGCTCGCCTGAGGCGCCAGTTGGACTACTTGCGCGCTGCCGCCTGCTTGGGCGCAGCCGTCTCGGCCGCGAGCCATGCGATCAGGGCCGCACGATCCTCGGGCCTGGCGATGCCCGCAAACGCCATGGTGTTGCCCGGCACGAGTTCAGAGGGACGGTGCAGCCACTTGTCGAGCGTCGCGGCGTCCCAGGTGACATTCGATTTCTTGAGCGCGGGCGAATAATTGAAGCCGGGCGCGCTGGCGGCCTTGCGACCCATCACCCCGGCGAGGTTCGGGCCCATCATGGCGGGCGCGCCGGCCTTGACCTGGTGGCAGGCCTGGCACTGCGTAAACAGGAGCTTGCCGCGCTTCAGCTGGGCCTCGGAGGGGGCCGGGCCCGACGCGAAGGCCTGGGATGCAAGGACGAAAGTCAGGGTCATGGCGGACAGCAGCTGGCGCAGCATCGGTATTCCCCGGAAATGTAATTCAGCCCGGATTCTACCGGCCGCGGCTGAACGGCACCTTAAGGATATCTACGGCCGCCTCAGGCGCGGCCGCGGCGCGGACGGGGGATCTTCCTGAACACCGCGAGCGCATTGTCGCGCATCATCGCGCGATGCGATGCCGGGCGCATCCCGAGTGCCGCGATCTCCTCCACGGCGCGTTCCGGATCGATCACCGGCCAGTCGGTGCCGAACA
>CAUJHJ010000039.1 GCA_963204835.1 Pseudomonadota bacterium | reverse complement strand
GACTACGGCATGGCGGCGCTCGTGCCCGAACTGAACTACGCCTCCGCGCGGCTCGCGCGCGGCATCGCGGACGAGATCGCCGCAAGGAGCGGCGAGCCGCGCTTCGTCGCCGGCGCAATCGGCCCGACGACGCGCACCGCCTCGCTGTCGCCCGACGTCAACGACCCGGGATTCCGCAACGTCAGCTTCGACGAGCTCGCCGCGACCTATGGCGATGCCACCCGCGCGCTGGCGCTGGGCGGGGTCGACCTGCTGCTGGTCGAGACGGTGATCGACACGCTGAACGCCAAGGCGGCGCTCTACGGCGCACGCCGCGCGCTCGACGAGCTTGGCCTCGACCTGCCGATCATCGTCTCGGGCACGATCACCGATGCGTCGGGCCGCACGCTCTCGGGCCAGACCGGGGAGGCCTTCTGGAACTCGGTGCGCCACGCGGCGCCGCTCGCGATCGGGCTCAATTGCGCGCTCGGCGCGCGCCAGCTCCGCCCCTACGTCGAGGAACTCGCGCGCGTCGCCGACACTTACGTGTGCGTGTACCCGAACGCCGGCCTGCCGAACGCCTTCGGCGAATACGACGAGCTGCCGCGGGAGACTGCGGCGATCGTGCACGAGTTCGCGACCTCGGGCTTCGTCAACATCCTCGGCGGCTGTTGCGGCACGACGCCGGAGCACATCCGGCTGATCCGCGCGGCGGCCGTCGCGGTGCCGCGCCGCGTGCCGCCGCAGTTGCCGGTGCAGTGCCGGCTCGCGGGCCTCGAGCCGCTTGCGATCACCGACACGAGCCTGTTCGTGAACGTCGGCGAGCGCACCAATGTCACCGGCAGCGCGAAGTTCAGGAAGCTGATCGAAGCGGGCGACTATGCGGCCGCCGTCGAGGTTGCGCGCCAGCAGGTGGCGAGCGGCGCGCAGGTCATCGACATCAACATGGACGAGGGCATGCTCGATTCCGAGGCGGCGATGGTGCGCTTCCTCAACCTCATTGCCGCCGAGCCCGACATCGCGCGGGTGCCGGTGATGCTCGATTCCTCGAAGTGGAGCGTGCTCGAGGCGGGCCTCAAGTGCCTGCAGGGCAAGGGCATCGTCAACTCGATCAGCATGAAGGAGGGCGAGGCGCCCTTCCTCGAGCAGGCGCGCAAGCTGCGCCGCTACGGGGCCGCGGTGGTCGTGATGGCGTTCGACGAGCAGGGCCAGGCCGACACCATCGAGCGCAAGGTGTCGATCTGCGAGCGCTCCTACCGGCTGCTGACGGAGCAGGTCGGCTTCCCGCCCGAAGACATCATCTTCGACCCGAACATCTTCGCGATCGCGACCGGCATCGACGAGCACAACGGTTACGGCGTGGCCTTCATCGAGGCGACCCGCGAGATCAAGCGGCGGCTGCCGCACGCCATGGTGTCGGGCGGCGTCAGCAACGTCTCGTTCTCGTTCCGCGGCAACGATCCCGTGCGCGAGGCGATGCACTCGGTGTTCCTGTACCACGCGATCCGCGCCGGCATGGACATGGGCATCGTGAACGCGGGCCAGCTGGCGATCTACGAGGACATCGACCCGGCCCTGCGCGAGGCCTGCGAGGACGTGGTGCTGAACCGGCGCCCGGATGCGACCGAGCGCCTGCTCGGGCTCGCCCAGCGCTTCAAGGGCGGCAAGACCGAGCGGCGCGAGGCCGACCTCGCGTGGCGTTCCCTGCCCGTGGCGAAGCGCCTGGAGCACGCGCTGGTCAAGGGCGTCGATGACTTCGTGGTGCAGGACACGGAGGAGGCGCGGCTCGCGACCGACCGCCCGATCACCGTGATCGAGGGCCCGCTGATGGACGGCATGAACGTCGTCGGCGACCTCTTCGGCGCCGGCAAGATGTTCCTGCCGCAGGTGGTCAAGAGCGCGCGCGTCATGAAGAAGGCGGTGGCGCACCTGATTCCCTACATCGAGCAGCAGAAGGACGGCGGATCCCGCTCGAACGGCAAGATCGTGCTCGCCACGGTCAAGGGCGACGTGCACGACATCGGCAAGAACATCGTCGGCGTGGTGCTCCAGTGCAACAACTTCGAGGTCGTGGACCTCGGCGTGATGGTGCCCTGCGAACAGATCCTCGAGGCGGCGAGGCGCGAGGAGGCCGACCTGATCGGCCTCTCCGGCCTCATCACGCCCTCGCTCGACGAAATGGTGCACGTCGCGCGCGAGATGAAGCGGCAGGGCATGAAGTTGCCGCTGCTGATCGGCGGCGCGACGACCTCGCCCGCGCACACCTCGGTGAAGATCGCGCCGCAGTACCCCGAGGCGGTCGTCTACGTGAAGGATGCCTCGCGCTCGGTGAGCGTGTGCCAGTTGCTCATCACGGAAGACTTGCGCGGGCCCTTCATGGAAAAGGTCGCGCAGGAGCACGAGCGGCGGCGCGAGCAGCATGCCGGCAAGAACGTCAAGCAGCCCGCGCTCACGATCGAGGCGGCGCGCGCGAACCGCCACCCCATCGACTGGCGCAGCGAACGGCCGGTGCGGCCGGTGGCGCTCGGCGTGCAGGAGTTCCTCGACTATCCGGTCACCGAGCTGCTGCCGTTCGTCGACTGGATGCCGTTTTTCAATGCGTGGGAATTCTCGGGCAAGTTCCCCGACATCCTCACCGACCCGGTGGTGGGGGAGGCCGCGAGCAACCTCTATGCCGACGCGCGGCGCATGCTGAAGAAGATCGTCGCCGAGCACTGGCTCACGGTGAATGCCGTGATCGGTCTCTGGCCGGCAAACGCGGTCGGCGACGACATCGAGGTGTACGCGGACGAGTCGCGCGGTACCGTCCTCGCGACCCTGTCCCACCTGCGCCAGCAGAAGCAGAAGCCCGACGGCCATGCGCATTCCTGCCTCACCGACTACATCGCACCGAAGGACAGCGGCGTGCGCGACTACGTCGGCGCGTTCGCGGTCACGGCCGGCATCGGCATCGAGCCGCAGCTCGAGCGCTTCCGCGCGGCGCACGACGACTATTCGGGCATCATCCTGAAGGCGCTCGCCGACCGGCTCGCGGAGGCGGCGGCCGAACACTTCCACGAGCGCGTACGCCGCGAGTGGTGGGGCTATGCGCCGGACGAGCAACTCACCAACGACGAACGCATCCGCGAAACCTACCGCGGCATCCGCCCGGCCGCGGGTTACCCCGCCTGCCCGGACCACACCGAGAAGGAGAAGCTCTGGCGGCTGCTCGATGCCGAGCGGCGCGCCGGCATCCGGCTCACGGAATCGTTCGCGATGTATCCGACCGCCGCGGTCAGCGGCTGGTATCTCGCGCATCCGGCGGCGCATTACTTCCCGGTCGGCAAGATCGCGCGCGACCAGGTGGAAGACTATGCGCGCCGCAAGGGCTGGACGCTCGCCGAGGCGGAGCGGTGGCTGGCGCCGAACCTGGGGTACGAGCCCGCGTAGAGCGGGCGGTGAGCGGCGGGCCGGAGGGGGAGCGAGGCCCCGCCGGTTCCTCACGGGTCGAGCGCCGCCTGCGGTGGTCCCCTCGTCGCGGCGGCGCCCGGATAGCGAGGCAGTGGATGAATCGCCGCGCCGCTGGCCCGCAACCCGCATCACCCAGCCCGCCGCCCGTCAGGCACCCCACTTGCGTGCCCTCGCGCCATCGTGCTACAAATTGCACAATAGTTTAAATATTGCAACACGGAGCAATCACCATGCGTGCAACTCCTCCGGGCTGGCCCCGCATCGCGAGCAGCGTCTTCTACGATGATCCGGCGCGGGCGATCGACTGGCTCGCCGACGCATTCGGCTTCGAAGTGCGCATGAAGATCGTGGGCGAGGGCGGTCGCATCGAGCACTCGGAGCTGACCTACGGCGAAGGGCTCATGTTCGTGGGCGGGGCGGGTGGCGCGAACGCCAAGCCGGGGCGGGCTTTTCCGGCGAGCCCGAAGGCCGTGGGCGAGCGCAACACGCAGGCGATGTGCATCTTCGTGGACGACGTCGATGCCCACTGCGCGCACGCGCGCGCCGCGGGTGCCCGCATCGAGATGGAGCCTACTACCACCGATTACGGCGACGACTACTGGACCGACCGCACCTACCTCGCGGTCGATCCGGAAGGACACCGCTGGTGGTTCATGCAGCGCTTGCGCACGCCCGGGCAATGACTTCGTCCCGGTCGGCCGATCTCGATGCCGCACTCGCGGCGCTCGCCGATCCCGCGCGCCGCGCTGTGGTGGAGCGGCTGCGCAAGGGGCCGGCGCGGGCGGGCGAGCTTGCGCGCGAGTTCTCGCTGAGCGCGCCGCGCATGAGCCAGCACCTGCGCGCCCTGCGGCGCGGCGGTCTCGTCGAGGAAACCGGCGTCGTGGGCGACGCGCGCGTGCGCCTCTACCAGCTGCGACCCGAGCGTTTCGCGGCGCTGCGTGGCTGGGCGGAGGGCATCGAGGCCTTCTGGACGGAAGAACTGGCGGCCTTCAAGCGCTTCGCCGAGCGCCGCAGCCGGCCCCGGCGATGAGCGGGTCCTCGACTGCCGGGCCGCTGGCGAAGGGATCCGATCCCGGCGCGCGCATCGCGGGCGATCGAGTCGAGGCGAGCGTGGCCGTCGCGATCGATCCGGTTGCCGCGTTCGATCTTTTCACGCGCGCAACGGATCTGTGGTGGCGTCGCGGCGTGCGGTTCAGGGCGGCGGGCCGCGCGCCCTCTGCGCTGCACTTCGAGCCGCGGACCGGCGGGCGGCTGTTCGAGGAGTATGAGGGCGACGCCGGACCCTGCCTCGTCGAGTTCGGGCGCATCCTTGCCTGGGAGCCGCCCGTGCGCTTCGTCTTCGAATGGCGGAACACGAACTTCACGGCCGGCGAGAAAACCGAAGTCGAGGTGAGCTTCGCCGCGATCCCATCGGGCACCTGCGTCACGGTGGTCCATCGCGGCTGGGCGAGCCTGCCCGCCGACCACCCTGTGCGCCATGGCATGGACACGGCCGCCTTCATCCGCACGATGGGGTTGTGGTGGGGCGACCTGCTCAGTTCGTTGCGCGAGCACGCGGCGCGCGCTCGCTAGCTTCGGGCAACTCGATGCCCGCCATCTGGCGCAGGATCCAGTCGCGGCGGCGCTGTACGTAGGGGGAGGGCGCGTCGGCGCGAAAGCGGCGCGGATTGGGCAGTACGGCCGCGAGCGTCGCCGCCTCGCTGCGGGTCAGGCGCTTCGCGCTCTTGTGCCAGAACGCCTGCGCCGCGGCCTCCACGCCGTAGACGCCGCGGCCGAACTCGGCGATGTTGAGGTAGACCTCGAGGATGCGCTCCTTCGGCCAGAGGGTTTCGATCAACACCGTGAACCAGACTTCGAACCCCTTCCTCACCCATGAGCGGCCGCGCCAGAGGAAGAGATTCTTCGCCACCTGCTGGCTGATCGTGCTCGCGCCGCGCACGCGCGTGCTGCGCGCGTTGTGCTCGGCAGCCTTGCGGATCGCTTCGAAATCGAAGCCCGCGTGCTCGACGAACAACTGGTCTTCGGCGGCGATGACCGCGCGCGCGCAATGGGGCGACATCTGCGCGGCGTCGACCCAGTCCTGGCGCAGGCGATACTTCACATCGTCCTTGCGCCAGGCCTCGATGCGCGATTCGAGCATGACGGCGCTCGTCCACGGGTCGATCCAGCGCAGCACGAGCACCGCGAGCGCCGACGCGGCGAAGAACCCGAGGACGAGCAGCAGGAGCGCGCGCGCGAGGCGCGCGACTATCCCCTTGCGCGCCACGCCGCGCCTCTTCAGGCGTCGATGCGCCGCGCCGAGATCACGACGACGTCCTCGAGCGGCACGTCGCCATGGCCCCGCGACCGGCCGGTCTTCACCTGCGCGATCTTGTCGACGGTCTCCATGCCGGCGGTGACGCGGCCGAAGACCGCATAGCCGTAGTTGCCGGGGCTGTGGTCGAGGAACGCGTTGTCGACGAGGTTCACGAAGAACTGCGAGGTGGCGCTGTGGATGTCGTTGGTGCGTGCCATCGAGAGCGTGCCGCGCTTGTTCTTGAGGCCGTTCTTCGCCTCGTTCTGGATCGGCGCGCGCGCGTCCTTCTGCGCAAGGCCCGCGGTCATGCCGCCGCCCTGGATCATGAATCCCGGGATCACGCGGTGAAAGAGCGTGCCGTCGAAGAAGCCGTCCTCGACATAGGCGAGGAAGTTGGCGGCGGAGAGCGGCGCGGCCTCATCGTCGAGTTCGACGTCGAAGCTGCCGAGGGTGGTCTCGAAACGGATCATGGGAGTCCTGCTGCGGATGGGGGCCATTGGGCGCTGGTCACGCGGTCGCGACCGGCGAGATCGGGGGCGCAGCGTACGTGACGGAAGCCGCGCGCGACAAGCATCCCGGCGACGTCGGCGCCCTGGCCGGCGCCGTGCTCGAGCACGATCCAGCCGGCCGGCTGCAGGAACCCCGGCGCGTCGGCGATGAGGTGCCGCAGCGCGGCGAGGCCGTCGCCCCCGGGCGTGAGCGCCATGCGCGGCTCATGGCGCAGGGCCGGGTCGGCCAGCGCGATATCGTCGGCCGCGACATAGGGCGGATTGCTGAGGATCAGGTCGAATCGCCGGCCCGCGAGCGGCTCGTACCAGCGGCCGAGGGCGAACTCCACTTGCGCGAGGCCGAGGCTGGCCGCATTACCGCGCGCGACCGCGAGTGCATCGGCCGAGGCATCCGTCGCGGTGACGCGCCAGCGGGCGCGCTCATGCGCGATCGCGAGCGCGATGCAGCCGCTGCCGGTGCCGAGGTCGACGATCGCGGGCACGTCGCTGCGGGCAGCGATGCCATCGCCGAGTTCGAGTGCGCGTGCCACGAGTTCTTCCGTCTCGGGACGCGGCACGAGGACGTCCGGGGTGACCCGCAGCACCATCGACCAGAACTCCCGCCGGCCCGCGAGATACGCCAACGGCTCGCCGCGCGCGCGGCGTGCGAGCCAGTCGCGCACACGCACCAGGTCGTCGCCCGCAACCCGGCGTTCGGGATGCGCGAGCAGCGTGGCCCGGCCGAGCTGCAGCGCGGCCGCGACGAGCATCTCGGCTTCGCGCAGCGCGTCGGCGGCCCCGATCGCATCGTGGGCCGCGAGTGCGCGGCGGGCGTCCGCCAGCAGGTCCGCAATCGTCGTCGCCTCGTCTGCTAAAGTCGTGGCCATGTCGCCCGCCATTTTGCCATTTGCCGAGCCGCCTTCGGTTCGGGAAGTCATCGAGACGAGCCTGCGCCTTTTCGGGCGCTCGGTGCTGCCCTGCCTGCCGCTCGCGACGATCGGCACCTTGCTCGGCCAGTTGCCGGCCGCCTATGACATGGCCATGCACGGCAAGCCGGTGCCGCTGACCGCGGCCTCGCTCGCTCAGAAGGGCGGCGAATGGTGGGCGCTCTATGCCCTCGGGACGCTGGCGAGCCTCGTCCTGTGGGCGATCGTGCTTCTGAAGCAGCAACGCATCGCGGCCGGCGTTGCGGTGGCGCCGGATGGTGCCGCGGCGCCAGGTGCCGCGGCGATGCCGGGCGCCGGCGCGATGCTGGCGCGCCTGCCGGCGATCGTCGGCTTCTGCCTCGCGAGCTTCGTCGTCGTGCTGCTCGTGTCATTTCCCTTCGGCCTGCTGGCCGCGCTGTTCGCCATGTCGCCGGGACTGCGCACCGCGCTGGTGCTGCTGCCGATCCTCGCGACGAGTGCAGCGGTGAGCCTCGGGTGGCCGGCCCTCGTGCTGGAAGGGCGATCCTCGCTGGCTGCCGTGGCCATCGGCCTGCGGCTCGCCGTGGCCCACTACCAGCGGCTCGTGCTGATCGTGGTCGCGATCCTCGCCACCCTGATCGTGATGGTGATCCTCGCGGGCCTTGCAACGGCGGTTGTTGCCGGGCTCGCAAGTGCCGCGGGCGCCGCCGTGCAGGGCAGCCTCGCCGCCGCCATCGTGCTGCTCGCGGCCGCGCTCGCCGTCCTTTACCTCAGCGCGTTCCTGCTGGTGGTGTTCGACGACCTGCGGGCGCGCACCAGGGCTGCGCGCGACGTTTAGTCGGTGGCGGACCGGAGGGGAAGCGGGGCCTCCGGTTCCTCACGGGTCGAGCGCCGCCTGCGGCGGTCCTCTCGTCGCGGCGGCGCCCGGCGCACTGTGCCGGTAGTAGCGGAAAAACCTGTGTACGCCGGGCGCCCCCTCTCCGAGGGCACGCCATCGGAGATGGCGCGCCCGGATAGCGAGGGAGCGGATGAATCGCCGCGCCGCCGGCCGGCGACACGCATCACGCATCGCGCGCCAACAGTTCCGCCTGATGCTCGAGCCGCAGCGGCTCGATCAGGCCATCGAGGTCGCCCTGCATGACATCGTCGAGCCGGTAGAGCGTCACGTTGATGCGATGGTCGGTGACGCGGCCCTGCGGGAAGTTGTAGGTGCGGATGCGCTCCGAGCGATCGCCGCTGCCCACCTGGCTCTTGCGGGCCGCGGCCTCGGCCGCATTGCGCTTCGCGGTTTCCGCGGCGAGCAGGCGCGCCGACAGCAGCGCCATCGCGCGCGAGCGGTTCTTGTGCTGCGAGCGCTCGTCCTGGCATTCGACGACCAGGCCCGAGGGCAGGTGGGTGATGCGGATCGCCGAGTCCGTCTTGTTGACGTGCTGGCCGCCCGCGCCCGAGGAGCGAAAGGTGTCGATGCGCAGGTCCGCCGGATTGATGGCGATCTCATCGACTTCTTCGAGTTCGGGCAGCACGGCGACCGTGCAGGCAGAGGTGTGGATGCGGCCCTGCGCTTCGGTCGCCGGCACGCGCTGCACGCGGTGCGTGCCGGCCTCGAAGCGGAACCAGGAGTAGGCGCCCCTGCCGACGATGCGGCAGATCACCTCTCGGAAGCCCCCGTGTTCGCCGGGGCTTTGCGAGATGAGCTCCACCGTCCAGCCCCGCCGCTCCGCGTAGCGCGTGTACATGCGCAGCAGGTCGCCGGCGAAGATCGCCGCTTCGTCGCCACCGGTGCCCGCGCGCACTTCGAGGAAGATGTTGCGCTCATCGTGCGGGTCCCGTGGCACGAGCAGTTCGCGCAGCGCGAGCTCGTCGGCCGCGAGCGCCGCCTGCAGCCGCCGTGCTTCGTCGTCGCCGAGCTCGCGTAGCTCGAGGTCGGTGCCGGTGGCCAGTTCCCGCGCCGCAGCCAATTCGCCTTCAAGTGCGAGGTACTGCCGGTAGCGCGCCGCCAGCGGTTCGAGCCGCGCGTACTCCATCGACAGGTCGCGGAACTCCCGGGTATGCCCCGCCGTGGCGGGGTCGGCGAGCAGCCGCCCGACCTCTTCGGTGCGTTCGAGCGACCGTTCGAGGCGCTGGCGTATCGAGTCTTTCATGAGGGTGCGGAATTCTCCGGGATCGCGGCGCCTTCCGCTATAGTTCCGGCCATGCGATGGACGATGCTCGCCGCCGCCGTGTTGCTCACGGCCTGCGCCGCCGGACCCCGACAGCCCTCCGCCACCGAAGCGAGCGTCGGCACGATTGTCGCGGAACTCGCGCTCGAGCGCGGCGACTGCCGCAGCGCCGCCGAGGCCTATGCAGGCGCGGCGGCGGCCTCGGGTTCGGCGGAGGCGAACCTCGGCCGTGCGCTCGAGGTCGCGCTCGGCTGCCAGCAGTACGACGCTGCCGCGCGGATTGCGAAGCTGTGGCGACAGCGTGCGCCGCAGAGTGCCGATGCCGCGCGCATGGCCGGCATCGTGGCCCTGCAGGTCGGGAACAATGCCGAGGCGGCGGCGGCATTTCGCGATGCCGTGCGCCTTGCGGGTGAGGATCCGGGCAAGGCGCTCGCCGCGCTGGCTCAGGCGGCATCATCCGCGGACAACGACTACGGCACTTACGTCGCATTGCGTTCCGCGGTCGAGCCGGCGGACCTCGATGCGCCCGCGCTCGTCCTGCTCGGCGACCTCGCCTTCGGCAGCTTCGTGTTTCGCGACGCACGCGCGCTGGCCGAGGCCGCGATCGCGCGCGATTCGCAGTCGGCGCCCGCGCAGATGCTGCTGGCGCAGGTGCTCGCCGCCAGCGGTGACGCCGCCGGCGCCATCGCGGCGGCCAATGCGGCGCGTCGCCTCGATCCGAAAGCGCAGGCCTTCGCCCTCGCGGAAACGCTTGGACGGCTCGACCGCGTCGAGGAGGCGCGCATCGAGCTCGAGCGCCTGTTGCAGGATGACGATGTGGGGCCGCAGGCCGAGCGGCGCCTCGCCTTGCTCGCGTTTCGCGAGGGCGACTTCCAGGAAGCGGCCGGGCGGTTCAGCCAGCGGCTGCGCACCGGTGACGATCCGGCCGAGGCGCTCTTCTACCTCGGCCTGCTCGCGGAGCGGCATGGCAATGAGCAGGCTGCCCTCGAGATGTACCAGCGGCTGGTGCAGGCGGGTGCCGGGCTGATCGCGCGCCGCCGCGCCGCCACGATCCTGATGAAGCAGGACAAGCGCGACGAGGCCTTCGCCCTGCTCGATGCGCAGGCCAGGGAGAAGCCGGAAGCCGTCGTCGAGGTGGCGCTCACCAAGTCGGCGCTGTTGCTCGAGCAGGGCGCGGCGGCGGACGCCCTGCAGATCCTCGAGGCGGCCCAGGCGCGTTTCCCGGCGCACCCGGGCCTTGCGTACCAGCGGGCGCTCGCGCTCGAATCCGCGGGCAGGATCGGTGAGGCGATCGCCGCTTTCGAGGCCCTGTATCGCAAGCGGCCGGACGACCCGGGCCTCATGAATGCGCTCGGCTACACGCTTGCGGACCACAAGAAGAGCCTCGCACGCGCGAGCCGGCTCATCGACGGCGCGCTCGCGCTGACTCCCGACAATCCCGCGATCCTCGACAGCCAGGGTTGGGTGCGCTACCGGCGCGGCGAGGGCGAGCGGGCGCTCGCGCCGCTCGAGCGCGCCTACCGCCTGTCGCATGACACCGAGATCGCCGTGCACTGGGGCGAGGTGTTGTGGTCGCTCGGTCGCGAAGGCGAAGCGCGCACGGTCTGGGCGCGCGCGCTGGCCCGTGACCCCGAATCGCGCGCATTGAAGGACACCCTCTCGCGCCACATCCCCGCCGCGCCGCAGTGAACTCGCTGCGCATCCCGCTGGCCACCGCGGCCGTTGCGATGCTCGCCGCGGCCTGCGTGGGTACGCCGCGGCACGCAGCGGTCCCGCTCCCCTGGCCGGAACGCCGCGCGATGCTGCAGGCCGACGACGATTTCACATTGAGTGGCCGTGTCGCACTCAGCGCGCCCGGCACGGGTTTCAACGCCTCGTTGCGCTGGCGGCAGCAAGGCGGGACGAGCCTCGTTTCCCTCGACGGGCCGCTCGGCGTCGGTGGCGCAGAGGTCGAGCTGCGGGGTGACCAACTCGACCTGCGCACTTCGCGCGGCGAGCATCTCGCGGGCGAGGCGGCGCGCGTCGCACTCGAGCAGCGCGTCGGCTTTCCCTTGCCGCTCGAGGCACTGCGCTACTGGGTGCGCGGCGTGCCGCAACCGGGTGCGCCGGCCGACGAGACGCTCGATGTCGATCATCAACGGCTCGCGCAGCTCGTGCAGGAAGGCTGGTCGATCGCCTATGAATCCTGGGCCGAGGGCTCGGGTGGCGGTTTGCCCAGGCGCCTGACGGCGACGCGCGGCGATACGCGCGTGCGGCTCGTCATCGATCGCTGGACGCCATGAACGCGGTGTCTTCGCGCGCGGCCACGACACGCTGGCCCGCGCCGGCGAAGCTCAATCTCTTCCTGCACGTGACTGGCCGGCGCGCGGATGGTTACCACGAGCTGCAAACGGCCTTCCAGTTGCTCGATTTCGCCGATTCGATCGACATCGAGCCCTTGCGGGACGGGGATATCGTGCGGATCGAAGGGCTGCCCGGCGTGGCGCCCGACGACGACCTTGCGGTTCGCGCCGCCCGCGCCTTGCGCGCGACGACGGGCACACGGCAAGGCGCGCGCATTCGGGTCGTGAAGCGCATCCCGGCGGGTGGCGGCCTCGGAGGCGGGAGCTCAGACGCGGCCACGGTGCTGGTCGCCCTCAATGAACTGTGGCGAACAGGCCTTGATCTTGCAAAATTGGCGTCGATTGGCGCCGATCTAGGCGCAGACGTGCCGGTATTCGTCCACGGACGTTCGGCCTGGGCGGAGGGCATTGGGGAGCGCCTGCAACCCCTCGACCTGCCCGAACGCTGGTTTGTCGTCATTCACCCCGGGGTCGCCGTGGGCACCCGCGACGTGTTCCAGGCTCCTGAATTGACACGAAATTCCCCCGTCATCACAATACGCGGCCTTTTTGAGGCGGCGACCCGCAACGACTGCGAACCGGTGGTTCGCGCGCGGTTTCCGGCGGTGGGCGACGCGCTCGACTGGCTCGGCCAGTTTGGCGAGGCGCGACTCACCGGCACCGGGTCCTGCGTGTTCGCCGCATTCGGGAATGTGGATGCGGCCGAGCGCGTCGCGGCGCGTGTGCCGGATGTGTGGCGCGGCTGGGTTGCGCGGGGGCTCGATCGCTCGCCGCTGCTTGCGCAGCTCGCGCGGCTGCGAGGCGAATCGGGATAGGCGGTAACGGTTTCCGCTGGGGCGTCGCCAAGTGGTAAGGCAGCGGGTTTTGATCCCGCCATTCGGAGGTTCGAATCCTTCCGCCCCAGCCAGACGAGCGAGGTCGTAGTGTCGGATTCGGCGTCGATGGCGTTGTTTGCGGGTAACGCCAACCCACAGCTCGCGCAGGAGATTGCCCGGCACCTGAAGCAGCCGCTCGGGCGCGCGTATGTCGGCAAGTTCAGCGACGGCGAGGTGAATGTCGAGCTGATCGAAAACGTGCGCGGCCGGGATGTGTTCATCGTGCAGCCGACCTGCGCGCCGGTGAACGACAACCTGATGGAGCTGCTGGTGATGGCCGACGCCTGCCGGCGTGCTTCTGCCGCGCGGGTGACGGCGGTGGTGCCGTACTTCGGCTATGCGCGCCAGGACCGGCGGCCGCGTGCGACGCGCGCCGCGATCACGGCGAAGCTGGTGGCGAACATGATTTCGGGCGCCGGCGTGCACCGGTTGCTGACGATCGACCTGCACGCCGACCAGATCCAGGGATTTTTCGACATCCCGGTGGACAACGTGTACGGCTCGCCGGTGCTGCTCGGCGATGCGTGGCGGCAGGGTTACGACGACATGATCGTCGTGTCCCCGGACGTGGGCGGCGTGGTGCGCGCTCGCGCGCTCGCCAAGCGCCTCGATGACGCGGACCTCGCGATCATCGACAAGCGCCGGCCGCGGCCGAACGAGTCGAAGGTGATGAACATCATCGGCGAGGTCGCGGGCAAGACCTGCGTGCTGGTCGACGACATGGTCGATACTGCGGGCACGCTGTGCCTCGCGGCGCAGGCGCTCAAGGACCAGGGCGCCAAGCGCGTGGTGGCCTACATCACGCACGCGGTGCTCTCGGGCACGGCGGTCGAGAAGATTTCGGTGTCGGCGCTCGACGAACTCGTCGTCACAGACACGATTCCGCTGACGGACGCGGCGCGCAAGTGCGGCCGCATCCGCCAGCTGTCGGTGGCGGGCCTGCTCGCGGAGACGATTCGGCGCATACGCGACGAGGAGTCGGTGAGCTCGTTGTACATCGACTGATTTTTGGGTGGAGCCCTCTGGTCGCGGAGGGTTCCTTTGTTGGCAAACGTTCAGGAGAAGTTCATGCGCATCGGATTTGAAATCCAGGCGGACTCCCGTGACGATCAGGGCAAAGGTGCGAGCCGCCGCCTGCGTCGTCGTGGCAAGATTCCGGCCATCATCTACGGCGGCAAGCTCGCGCCCCGCCAGATCGTCCTCGACCACCAGAACCTGATGACGATGATCGACAACGAGAAGCTGTACTCGTCGATCCTGCGCATCAAGGTGGGCAGCGAGAGCCAGGAAGCGATCATCAAGGACGTGCAGATGCACCCCGCGAAGAACGCGATCGTGCACATCGACCTGCAGCGGGTACAGGCGGACGAGAAGATCCGCATCCACCTGCCGATCCACTTCCACGGCGCGGCGGCCTCGCCCGGCGTCAAGACCGAGGGCGGCGTGGTGTCGCACCGCATCTCCGACATTGAAGTGGTCTGCCTGCCGAAGGACCTGCCGGAGTTCCTCGAGCTGGACCTCTCGCAGATGAAGCTCAACGAGACGAAGTTCCTCGCGGACATCCCGCTGCCCGCGGGCGTCGTGATCCCGCAGCTGCAGCAGGGCCGCAACATCGCGGTCGTGTCGGTGCACGCGCCGCGTGCCGCCGAGCCGGAGCCGACTGCGGAAGCGGCGGCGACCGAAGGTGCGGTGGCTGGGGCGGCCGCCACGGCCGCACCGGCGGCTGGCGAGGCCGCCAAGGCCGAAGCCGCGCCTGCGAAGAAGGAGGGTGGCGGCAAGAAGTAATTGCCGCGACCGGAGCAGCAAGGCCGCCGGGCGGGACCCGGCGGCCTTTCTCTTTTTGGCGCCGACTTGGCTGGGGGCGGGTATGGCAGGCTTTCCGCTGAAAATGATCGTCGGGCTCGGCAATCCGGGCGACGAGTACGCGCGCACGCGCCACAACGCGGGTTTCTGGTTCATCGACGAACTCGCGGCGCGCCATGGCGGCAGCCTGCGCGCCGACCGCCGGCACCACGCGGACATTGCGCGGGTACGCATCGGCGATGCGGAAGTGATCCTGCTGAAGCCGATGCAGTACATGAACCGCAGCGGCGGCCCCGTCGGCAGCGTTGCGGATTTCTACAAGATCGAGCCTGGCGCGATCCTCGTTGCGCACGACGAGCTCGACCTGCCGGTCGGCACGGTGCGCTTGAAGGAAAGCGGCGGCCACGGTGGCCACAACGGCCTGCGCGACCTGATCCCGCGCATCGGCGAAGGCTTCTGGCGGCTGCGCATCGGCATCGGCCACCCGGGCGAGAAGGCCGAAGTGGTGGACTACGTGCTGACCCGCGCGCCGGCGGCCGAGGACAGCGCGATCCGCGCGACGGTGGCGGCAGCGGCTGACGTGCTGCCGGTGCTCATCGAAGAGGGGCCGCAGCGCGCAATGAACCGGCTGCACGCAAAGCCGGAGAATGGTGGGAAGTAATGGGAATCAAATGTGGCATCGTCGGCCTGCCCAACGTGGGCAAATCGACCCTCTTCAATGCGCTGACGCGTGCGCAGATCGCGGCGGAGAACTATCCGTTCTGCACGATCGACCCGAACGTCGGCGTCGTGCCGGTGCCGGATGAGCGCCTGACTGCGCTCGCCGCGATCGCCAATCCGCAGAAAATCCTGCCGACGACCGTCGAGTTCGTCGACATCGCGGGCCTCGTGGCGGGCGCCTCCCAGGGCGAGGGGCTCGGCAACCAGTTCCTTGCGCACATCCGCGAGGTCGACGCGATCGCGCACGTGGTGCGCTGCTTCGAGAACGACGACATCGTGCACGTCGCGGGCAAGGTCGATCCGCTCGCCGACATCGAGACGATCGACACCGAGCTCGCGCTCGCCGATCTCGGTGCCGTCGAGAAGGCGCTCGATCGCGCGGCCAAGGCCGCCAAGGCGGGCGACAAGGACGCCATCCGCAAGCGCGACCTGTTCGAGCGCGTGCGCCAGCAGCTCGATGGCGCGAAAGCCGTGCGCGCGATGGGCCTTTCGGCCGACGAACTGCGCGACCTGCACGAGCTGCACCTGCTGACCTCGAAACCCGTCATGTACGTCGCGAACGTCGACGAGCACGGCTTCACGGGGAACCCGCGCCTTGCCACGCTCGAACAGCGGGCGGCGGCCGAGGGGGCCGTGGTGGTCGCCGTGTGCGCGGCGATCGAAGCCGAGATCGCGCAGCTCGACGACGAGGGGCGCGCCGAGTTCCTCGCCGACCTCGGGCTCGAGGAGCCGGGGCTCAGTCGCGTGATCCGCGCGGCCTACAAGCTCCTCGGCCTGCAGACCTATTTCACGGTGGGGCCGAAGGAAGTGCGCGCCTGGACCGTGCGCAAGGGTTCGACCGCGCCGCAGGCGGCGGGCGTGATCCACACCGATTTCGAGCGCGGATTCATCCGGGCCGAAGTGATCGCCTACGACGATTTCCTCGCTGCGCGCGGCGAGCAGGGCGCGAAAGAAGCCGGCAAGCTGCGCCTCGAGGGCAAGGAGTACGTCGTCAGGGAAGGCGACGTGATGCACTTCCGCTTCAACGTCTGAGGGCCCGTACTGTAGGATCGCGACCCTGCCGTCCGTCCTCGGCAATGCCAGGTGCAAGTACCAGGGGTCCCGCATGCAGTCTTCCACGCCGGCCGTCGCTGCCGCGTCGCCGCCCATCGAGCCGCAATCGCTGTGGCGCGAGCTGCGCGCCGCCATCCGCGGCACCAGCGCGGACTACACGAAGATCCCGTTGCGCCGCGCGGTATTCCTGCTCGCGGTGCCGATGGTGCTCGAGCTGGTGCTGGAATCCACCTTTGCGGTGGTGGACATCTTCTTCGTGGCGAAGCTCGGCCCCTCGGCCGTCGCCACCGTCGGGCTGACTGAAAGCTACCTGTTCCTGCTGTACTCGGTGGCGATGGGCCTCGCGATGGCGGTCACAGCCGTTGTCGCGCGCCGCATCGGCGAGGGCAGGCGCGAGGAGGCGGCGGTGACGGCCGTGCAGGCGATCCTCATCGCGCTGCTGGCGTCGCTGTTGCCGGCGATCGTCGGCATCGTGTGGGCGCAGGACCTGCTGCGGCTGATGGGCGCCGATGCCTGGAGCCTCGCGCACGGCTACCGCTACACGCAGTGGATGCTGGGCGGCAACGCCGTGATCGTGCTGCTGTTCGTCATCAACGCGATCTTCCGCGGGGCGGGCGATGCCGCCATCGCGATGCGCGTGCTGTGGCTGGCGAACGGCCTCAACATCCTCCTGTGCCCGCTGCTGATCTTCGGCGCGGGCCCGGTGCCGGCGCTCGGCATCGAGGGGGCGGCCATTGCCACCAACATCGGGCGCGGCACCGGCGTGCTGTTCCAGCTGTGGGTGCTGTTCCGCGGCGGCCAGCACATCCGAGTGCTGGCCTCGCAGATTGCCGTGCGGGGCGCGATCCTGTGGAACATCGTGCGCACGTCGCTCGGCGGGGTCGGCCAGATGATCGTGGCGATGACCTCGTGGATCTTCCTGATGCGCATCCTCGCGAGCATCGGCAGCGAGGCCGTGGCCGGTGCGACCATCGCCATCCGCGTGATGATGTTCACGCTGATGCCGGCCTGGGGCATGTCGAACGCCGCCGCCACGCTCGTCGGCCAGAATCTCGGCGCGCAGCAGCCTGGGCGCGCCGAGGCCGCGGTGTGGCAGATCGGCTGGTACAACATGGCCTTCCTGCTCGCGGTGTCGGTGGCGTATTTCTTCCTGCCACAGCAAATCGCCGGCATCTTCACCGGCGATAGCGCGGTGGTCACCGTCGCCGCGGAATGGCTGCGCATCCTGTCGTACGCGCTCACCGTGTACGGCTGGTGGATGGTCAGCGTGCAGGCCTTCAACGGCGCGGGCGACACGGCGACGCCGACCTGGATCAATGTCATCTTCTTCTGGCTGATCCAGATCCCGCTCGCCTGGTGGCTCGCCGTGCAGCTCGGCTGGCGCGAGAACGGCGTGTTCTGGGCCGTATTCGTCTCGGAAACGGCGGTGGGCCTCTTTACCTTGTGGCTGTTCAGCCGAGGCAGGTGGAAGA
>CAUJHJ010000038.1 GCA_963204835.1 Pseudomonadota bacterium | reverse complement strand
AGGAAGCGCAGGTCGTTCTCGAAGAAGAGCCGCAGGTCATTGACCCCGTAGCGCAGCATCGCGAGCCGGTCGATGCCGAAGCCGAACGCATAGCCGGTCCAGCGCTCGGGGTCGATGCCGCATTCGCGAAACACGTTCGGGTGCACCATGCCGCAGCCGGCGACTTCGAGCCAGCCGGTGTGCTTGCACACGCGGCAGCCCTTGCCGTCGCAGAACACGCAGGTGATGTCGACCTCGGCCGAAGGCTCGGTGAACGGGAAGTATGACGGCCGCAGGCGCAGCGCGAGGTCGCGCTCGAAGAAGCCCCGCATGAAATCCTGCAGCGCGGCTTTCATGTTCGCGAAGCTCACGTTCTCGCCGACCACGAGCCCCTCGACCTGGTGGAACATCGGCGAGTGGGTCAGGTCGTGGTCGCAACGGTACACGCGCCCCGGCGCGATCAGCGCCAGCGGCGGCGGCCGCTCGAGCATCGTGCGCACCTGCACCGGGGAGGTGTGGGTGCGCAGCAGCCGCCCGTCGGGGAAATAGAACGTGTCGTGCATCGCCCGCGCCGGGTGGTCCGGCGGCAGGTTGAGCGCGGTGAAGTTGTGGAAGTCGTCCTCGATCTCGGGGCCGGCCTCGACCGTGAACCCCGCATGGCGAAACAGCGTCTCGATGCGCAGCCGCGCGAGCGTGACCGGATGCAGCGTGCCGCGCGCCTCGCCGCGCCCCGGCAGCGTCACGTCGATGCTTCCTGCCGCGAGCGCCTGTGCGTCCGCGGCGCGTTCGAGCGCCGCCTTGCGGGCATCGATCGCCGACTGCACACGCGCCTTCGCCTCGTTGATGCGCTGGCCCGCCGCCGGCCGCTCGGCGGCTGGCAGCGCGCCGAGGGCCTTCAGCTGCTCGGTGAGGACGCCCTTCTTGCCGAGCCAGTGCACGCGCGCCGCGTCGAGCGCCGCGGGATCGGCGCTCGCGCCGATCGCCGCGAGCGCCTCGTCGGTGAGACGCGCGAGCTCCGTCACAGCGACTTACGCCGCGACGAGCGCTGCTTTGGCCTGCTTCGCGATCGCCTCGAAGGCCGGCGCGTCGTGCACGGCGATTTCCGCCAGCACCTTGCGGTCGATCGTGATGCCGGCCTTGCGCAGGCCGTTCACGAGCTGGCTGTACGAGATGTCGTACAGGCGCGCCGCCGCGTTGATGCGCGTGATCCAGAGCGCGCGGAACTCGCGCTTCTTCGCGCGCCGGTCGCGGTACGCATACTGGCCCGCCTTGATGACCGCTTGCTTCGCGGTGCGGTAGACCTTGCGGCGGGCGTTGTAGTAGCCCTTCGCCTTGCCCAGAACCTTCTTGTGACGGCGCCCGGCCGTCACGCCACGCTTGACTCGTGCCATGACTTCTTACCTCGTGCCGTTACTTGTGGTTGGGGAGCAGCTGCGTGAGGCGACCGACGTCGCTCTCGTGCACGAGACTGCTGCCGCCCGAGCGGGCGTGGCGCTTGACCTTGGGGGCCTTGTGGCCGAGGTTGTGTCGACGGCCGGCGGCGTAGCTCTTGAAGCCCTTCGCAGTCTTGCGAAAACGCTTCGCTGCCGCCCGGTTGGTTTTCAACTTGGGCATGCTCATCTCCTGTTGTAGCAAAGGCTCGCAAGCGCCGCGTTTGCGGCACCGCTCACCCGCGGACCGGCAGTTACCCGCCGGTCACTTCTTTTTCGGCGCGAAGACCATCACCATCTGGCGCCCTTCCATGAGCGGGTTCTGCTCGATGCTGCCGACGCCGGCCAGGTCGAGCACCACCCGATCGAGGAGCTTGCGCCCGATCTCCTGATGCGCCATCTCACGGCCGCGGAACCTCAGGGTTACCTTGGCCTTGTCACCCTCGGTCAGGAAGCGGATCAGATTCCGCAGCTTGACCTGGTAATCGTTCTCGTCCGTCCCGGGCCGGAATTTCACTTCCTTGACCTGGATCTGCTTCTGCTTCTTCTTCGCGGAGTGGGCCTTCTTGTTCTGCTCGAACAGGAACTTGCCGTAGTCCATGACCCGCACCACCGGCGGTTCCGCCGTGGGCGACACTTCCACGAGATCGAGCCCAGCGGACGTAGCCATCTGGAGCGCGTCGTACCGGGACATGACTCCCGCCTGGGAGCCGTCGGCCGCAATCACCCGCACTTGCGGTGCGTTGATCTCGTCATTGCGCCGGACGCGCTTGCTTGCAATGGCTATAAATCAATCCTCCAAAGTTCGGCGCCCACGGCTCTCGAGCTCGTCGCGCAGACGGTTTGCAAACGTCTCCGGCGACATCGTGCCCAAGTCCTTGCCGTTACGGGAACGCACGGAAAGCAGGCCCGCGGCGACTTCTTTGTCTCCCGCGACCAATAGGTACGGCACACGCTGCAACGTGTGCGCGCGAATCTTAAAGCCCACTTTTTCGTTCCGCAAGTCGCTTTCGACCCGAAACCCCTGATTTGTAAGCAAATCCACGACTTTTCGGACGTATTCGTCCTGCCGGTCGGTAATCGTGCATGCAACCGCCTGGACGGGCGCCAGCCAGGCGGGCAGCCGGCCGGCATGGTGTTCCAGCAGGATGGCGAAAAACCGCTCCAGCGACCCGAAGATCGCCCGGTGCAGCATCACCGGGGTGCGCCGGGCGCTGTCCCCGTCGATGTAGTGCGCCCCGAGGCGCCCCGGGAGGTTGAGGTCCACCTGCCAGGTGCCGCACTGCCAGTCGCGCCCGATGGCGTCCTGCAGCACGAATTCGAGCTTCGGGCCATAGAAGGCGCCCTCGCCCGGATTGAGCGTGTACTCCACGCCCGCGGCCCTGGTGGCCGCGATCAGGGCCTGCTCGGCCCGATCCCAGACCTCGTCGCTGCCGACGCGCTTTTCAGGGCGGTCGGAGTACTTCACGCGTACGTCGTCGAAACCGAAGTCGCGGTAAATCGACAGCAGCAGCTCGATCCCGCGCACCGACTCTTCGGTGATCTGCTCTTCGGTGATGAAGATGTGCGCATCGTCCTGCGTGAAGCCGCGCACGCGCATCAGCCCGTGCAGGGCGCCCGAGGGTTCGTAACGATGCACCTTGCCGAACTCGGCGAAGCGGATCGGCAGGTCGTGGTGGCTCCTGATGCCCTGCTTGAAGATCTGCACGTGGCCCGGGCAGTTCATCGGCTTGATCGCGTACAGGCGCTCGTCGGGCGTCTGCGTCAGGAACATGTTCTCGCCGAACTTCTCCAGGTGGCCCGACTGGCGCCACAGCTCGGCGTCCATGATCTCGGGCGCATTCACCTCCTGGTAGCCGGCCGCGCGCTGCTTCTCGCGCATGTAGGCGATCAGCGCCTGGAAGATCGTCCAGCCCTTGGGGTGCCAGAACACCGCGCCCGGGGCCTCCTCCTGCATGTGGAAGAGATCGAGCTCGCGGCCGATGCGGCGATGATCGCGCTTCTCGGCCTCCTCTAGCCGATGCAGGTAGGCGTCGAGGTCCTTCTTGTCGGCCCAGGCCGTGCCGTAGATGCGCTGGAGCATCTCGTTGCGCGAGTCGCCGCGCCAGTAGGCGCCCGCGACCTTCATCAGCTTGAAGACCTTGAGCTTGCCGGTCGAGGGCACGTGCGGGCCGCGGCAGAGGTCGACCCAGTCGCCTTGCCCGTAGAGGCTGATTTCTTCCTTGGCCGGGATGCTGGCGATGATCTCCGCCTTGTAGTGCTCGCCGATCCCCTTGAAGAAAGCGACCGCGTCGTCGCGCTTCATCACGCGGCGCGTGACCGGCTCGTCGGCCTTCGCAAGTTCGCCCATGCGCTGCTCGATCGCGACGAGGTCCTCGGGCGTGAATGGCCGCGAGAAGGAAAAGTCGTAATAAAAGCCATCGGCGATCACGGGGCCGATCGTGACCTGCGCCTCGGGGAAGAGCTGCTTGACGGCCTGCGCCAGCAGGTGAGCCGTCGAGTGGCGCAGGATCTCGAGGCCATCGGGATCCTTCGGCGTGACGATCGCAACCTGCGCGTCGCGATCCACGAGGAAGCTCGTATCGACGAGCTTGCCGTCGACCCGGCCGCCGAGCGCCGCCTTGCGCAGGCCCGCGCCGATGCTGCCGGCTATTTCATCGACGGTGAGGGGTTGGTCGTAGCTGCGCTGACTGCCATCCGGCAGCGTGATGACGGGCACGCGGGGCGCTCAATGATCTGCGCAGGACTGGCAGCGATCCGCGTATGGAATCGCTTCGAGCCGCGGGCGCTCGATGTCCCGCCCGCACTTGACGCACAGGCCGTACTCGCCACGCTGCAGGCGCCCCAGGGCCTCGTCGATCCGATCGATTTCGGCGCGGGCGGCCGACTCGATGCCGCGCAGCACCTCGTCGTTCTGCCGCTCGGCGGCCTGCTCCGAAAAGTCCTGGCTCACGGCCTCGCCGCGATGCGCGGCATCGTCGCGCGCACGATCGGCACGCGCGACCAACTCCTCGCGGCGCTGCTGCAAGGTTTCCTGGACACCGGCGGCACCAATCATCGGCTCGATAGCTCTCGTCGCTGCGGGAAACTGGTAGGCGCGAGTGGGATCGAACCACCGACCACTTCCATGTCAAGGAAGTGCTCTACCACTGAGCTACGCGCCTATGGGGGCGCGAAAGATAACCTACTGCCCGCCCCGCAAGCAACTGAATGCACGGCTTTTCAAGGTCTTACCGACCGCCCCGGCTAGCCGGCATGCGACTCCGGCAAGCCCAGCTCCGCCTGCTTCAGCCGCTCGATCTGGTCACGCAGCCGCGCGGCCTCCTCGAACTCGAGGTTTCGGGCCTTGCGGAACATTTCAGCTTCGAGCTTCTTGACCTGTCGCACGATCTGCTCGGGGCGCAGGGCAGCCACCCGGCCCTCCTCCGCCTTGGCGGCCGCAACCGCCGTGCCCCGGCCGCGCGGCCGCGGCGCCTCGCTGCGGGCGCCCTCCATGATATCGGTGACGGCTTTCGCAATGCCCCGGGGCGTGATGCCATGCTCGGCATTGAAGGCGATTTGCTTCGCGCGACGACGGCTTGTCTCATCGATCGCCCGCTGCATCGAGCCGGTCACCCGGTCCGCGTAGAGGATCGCGCGGCCGTGCAGGTTGCGCGCCGCGCGGCCGATCGTCTGGATCAGCGAGTTGTCGGAGCGCAGGAAGCCTTCCTTGTCCGCGTCGAGAATCGCCACCAGCGACACCTCGGGCATGTCGAGGCCCTCGCGCAGCAGGTTGATGCCGATCAGCACGTCGAATTTGCCGAGCCGCAGGTCGCGGATGATCTCGGTGCGCTCGACCGTTTCGACATCGGCGTGCAGATAGCGCACGCGCACGTCGTGCTCGTGCAGGTACTCGGTGAGGTCCTCCGCCATGCGTTTGGTCAGCGTCGTGATGAGCACCCGCTCATTGCGCTCCACGCGCAGGCGGATCTCGGACAGCACGTCGTCGACCTGGGTGCGCACCGGCCGCACCTCGACTTCCGGATCGACGAGGCCCGTGGGCCGCACCACCTGCTCGACCACCTGCGCAGCATGCCTCGCCTCGTACGG
>CAUJHJ010000037.1 GCA_963204835.1 Pseudomonadota bacterium | reverse complement strand
CGATCCACGAGCCCGAAAGCGGCGACCGGCATGTTGAGCCTCCTTCGCCTGTTCACCGATATGGCGTTGCTGCGCCGTGGGCCCGAGGAGCTGCCGGCGTCGGCGTTCCTGTTGCTCGGTACGGTCGCGGCGAATTTCCTCGTGAACTTCCTCGTGAGCACGCTGCTGCCGCCGATTCCCGGGCCCTGGCACCTGCACCTCGTGGTCGACATCCTCTTCACGCTCGTATGGTACGTCGTGCTGATGCGCCTGTTCTCGCGGCCGGAGCGCTTCCTGCAGACGACGACCGCCGTGTTCGGTTACCAGACGGTGCTGGCCCCGGTGTGGATCGCCACGGCCTGGCTCGCCGGCCGCTTCCAGGACGACGACGCCTGGCTCGTGCCGATCGCCGTCGTCGGGCTCGGCATGCTCGCGTGGGTGCTCGCCGCGAACGGCCGTATCCTGCGCTCGGCGCTCGGGCAGCCGATGCCGGTCTGCGTGAGCCTCGCGCTGCTGCAGACCGTCGCCGGCCAGCTGGTGCTGCTCGGCCTCTTTCCTCCCGCGGCGTCTTCCTGACATGCATATCCACATCCTCGGCATCTGCGGCACTTTCATGGCGGGCATCGCGGCGATCGCGAAGGCGGCCGGTCATCGCGTGACCGGCTCGGACCGCAACGTCTACCCGCCCATGAGCACCCAGCTCGAGTCGCTCGGCATCCGGATCGTGCAGGGCTACGAGGCCGCGCAGCTCGAGCCGCGCCCCGATGTCGTCGTCGTCGGCAACGTGATGTCGCGCGGCGTGCCGGTGATCGAGGCGCTGCTCGACAGCGGCATTCCCTATGCCTCGGGGCCGGAATGGCTGTCGCGCACGGTGCTCGCTGATCGCTGGGTGCTCGCGGTGTCGGGTACGCACGGCAAGACCACGACGTCCAGCATGCTCGCCTGGATCCTCGAGTACGCGGGCCTTTCGCCCGGCTTCCTGATCGGCGGCGTGCCGGGCAACTTCGACACCTCGGCGCGGCTCGGCGAGGAGCCGTTCTTCGTGATCGAAGCCGACGAGTACGACACCGCGTTCTTCGACAAGCGCGCCAAGTTCGTGCACTACCGGCCGCGCACGCTCGTGCTCGGCAACCTCGAGTTCGACCACGCCGACATCTACCCGGACCTCGCCTCGATCCAGCGCCAGTTCCACCTGCTGGTGCGCATGGTGCCGCCGTCGGGCCGCATCATCGCGAACGCCGCCGACGCGAATCTCGATGCGACACTCGCGCTCGGTTGCTGGACGCCCCGCGAGGGCTACTCGCGCAGCGGCGGGGCGCAGTGGTCGGCGCGCCCGCTCGGCAACGGCGACTGGGCACATTTCGAGGTGCTCGAGCGGGGCGAGGCGTTCGCCACCGTAGAGTGGCCGTTGTACGGGGCTCACAATGTCGACAACGCGCTGGCCGCCATCGCCGCCGCGCGCCATGCCGGGGTGCCGGTGCCGGTCGCCGCGGCGGCGTTGCGCGAGTTCAAGGGCATCAAGCGGCGGATGGAGCTGCGGGGCGAGATCGCGGGTATCCGCGTCTTCGACGATTTCGCGCACCACCCGACCGCGATCGCCACGACGATCGACGGTCTGCGCCGCCGCGCAGGCAGCGCGCGCATCGTTGCCGTGCTCGAGCCACGCTCGAACACCATGAAGATGGGCGTGCACCGCGAGACGCTCGCGGCTTCGCTCTCGGGCGCGGACGAGGTCTGGCTCTACACGCCCGAAGACCTCGGCTGGGACGCGGCCGCGGCGATGGCGCCGCTCGGAGCGCGGGTCCATTGCAGCGCGAGCGTCGATGCGCTTGCGGCGCAGCTCGTGGCGGGGTCGCGCGCCGGCGACCAGCTCCTGATCATGAGCAACGGCGGCTTCGGCGGCCTGCACGACAAGGTGCTGGCGGGTCTTGCCGCGCAGGCGAAGGGCGCGGCATGAACGACGTTACCGTCGCCATGACGGGCGCGTCGGGCGCGCAGTACGGCCTGCGCTTGCTGGAATGCCTGCTCGGGGCGGGGCGCACAGTCCATGTGACCCTGACGCGCGCCGCGCATGTGGTACTCGCAACCGAAGCCGATTGCCCGGTGCCGGGGCGCGCGGCCGAGGCGGCCCGTTACCTCGCGGAGCGCTGCCGCGCACAGCCGGGAAAGCTTTTCGTGTACGGCGAGGAGGAGTGGACATCGCCGCTCGCGAGCGGCTCGGGTGCGCCCCGCACGATGGTGGTCGCGCCCTGCAGCATGTCGATGCTCGCGGCGATCGCCTGCGGCGCCAGCAACGGCCTCACCGAGCGCGCCGCGGATGTCGTGCTGAAGGAGCAGGGCAGGCTCGTGCTGGTGCCGCGCGAAATGCCCTTTTCCGCGATTCACCTCGAGAACATGCTGAAGCTCGCGCGCCTCGGCGTCACGATCCTGCCGGCGAACCCCGGCTTCTATCACAAGCCCGCGAGCGTCGCGGACATCGTGGATTTCGTGGTGGCGCGCATCCTCGACCAGCTCGGGATCGAGCAGGCGCTCGTGCCTCGCTGGGGACAGGACGGCTGACACCATGGGCGCGACCGCGGAACTGCCGCTGTTTCCGCTCAACACCGTGCTTTTTCCCGGCGGTCCGCTGCCGCTGCGCATTTTCGAGCCGCGCTACATCGACATGGTGCGTCGCTGCACGCGCGAGCGCGGTTCGTTCGGCGTGGTGCAGATCCGCACCGGAGAGGAAGCGGGCGCGGTCATGCAGACCGCTCCGGTCGGCACGAGCGCCCGCATCGTCGATTTCTACCAGCTTCCCGACGGGCTGCTCGGCATCACCTGCCACGGTGAGCGCCGCTTCCGGTTGCTGGCCCGCAGGCTCGCGCGCGACGGGCTCAATATCGGCGAGGTGGAGTGGATGGCGCCGCCCGCCGCGGCCGCGGTGCCGCCGCAATATGACTATCTCGCCGACCTGCTGCGCAGCGTCCTGCCGCAACTCGGTGAGCTGTATGAAGACCTGCCGCGCCATTTCGAGGACGCCTCCTGGGTCGGCGCGCGCGTCGCGGAAATCCTGCCGCTCGATCTCGCCGACAAGCAGGCCTGCCTCGAACTCGACGGCGTGGAGCGCCTAGCGCGCCTCGCGCCGCTGATCCGCCGCGAGGCCGACTGAGCGCCCGCGTTCGCGCCTTGCATAGAAGCGCGCGAGCGCCCAGCCGATCACGGGGATCCACGCGAGCACGAGCCAGCCGATGACGCCGTCGTAGCCCGAGACCAGGCCCTCCCAGGGGTGTCCGGGGCGGCGTTGCGAGATTTCCCGCACGACTGCGATCACGCACACCCAGCCCGCGTGCAGCCCGATGCAGGCGGCGATGTTGCCGGTGTAGCGGCGCACGACGCCGAGCAGGATGCCGACGCCGGTGAGGCACAGGAAGGCGTCGGCGATGCCGAGCGGCTGCGCGAAGGAGCGCAGTGCGCCGCCGAGCAAGCTGAGCCCGCTCCAGGCGTCGACTTGCGCTGCGGGAATCTTGTAGCGGCCGATGAAATGGGTCGCGGCGTAGATCAGCGCCGTTGCGAGGATCGCGGTCCGCCAGCCCGACTGGCGCGCAATGCCGGTGCACATCGCGCCGCGCAGGAAGGTCTCTTCGATCAACGCCACGACGAGGCCGCTGCCGAGGCCCGCGAGCACGACCGCGGCGAATGCCCCGGGGGGCGGCAGGGGCTTCAGTTCCCGCAGGCCAAACGCGAACAGGAGCGCGATCGCGGGCAGCATCGTCGCAACGCCAAGGAGGATGCCGATGCCCGTCTCGGCCACAAAAGCGGGGCGTTGCAGTCCGTAGCCGAGGCTGGTGCGATCCGCGAGGCCGAGCCGCCGCGCGACGAGGATGAAGCCGATGAGCAGCGCAAGCATGCCGATGCGGTTCGCGACTCGGTGGAAAGGCACGTCGAGCGCCGGCGTGACGAGCAGCCAGGCTGGATACGCGAAGAGCGCGATCGCCGCGAGGCCGGCAACGATCAGCCCGAGGAACCATGCCAGTGCCTTCATGGCCGCAATTCTGCACAAACGCGCGTCATTTCGCGCTCGCTTGTGCGCGGCGCGTTCCAGAGACTGGCTCACGGGTACAGCAGGGAGGTTCCACCATGTCCACTCAGTCCCCGTCCGAGGTGCTCGCTGCGCTCGCGCAAGGCATCGATCCCGCTTCGGGCGAAGATCTCGAGGCCACCGGCATCTGGCGGCAGGCGAATGTCATCGAAGCCTTGCGCGCCGGCGCCGCGGCGCTTGAGGAGCACAAGCCTCATGTGCGCGCGCCGAACTCCGCCCATGTCGGCCAGCCTTGGACCCCGCAGGAGGAGCACGACCTGCTCATGGCGTTTGGCGCAGGCACGCCACTGCCCGACATCGCCTCCCGCCATCAACGATCGCTGACCGCCATCGAGGCGCGGCTCGAGCGCCTCGGCAAGCTCACGGCCGGGCAGCGCGTGACCCGCAACCGGTTCACTGCGGCCTGACGGCGGGATCCTCGCTGCCGGCAGCCACCGGCTGCGGCGCCAAACCGTGGCGCGCGAGCAGCGCGAGCAGGCCGTCGGGCCCCACGAGGTGCATGGCGCCTACCACCACGAGCGTGTCGTCGGACCGCGCGAGCAGGGCTTCGATCCGCGGCAGCCATCGCCGGTTGCGATCGGTCACGAGCGGCCGGTAGAGCGCAGGCAGGCGCTCGTACTCGGCGAGCAGCAGGCGCTCGAGCGCGCGCGTGTCCGCGCGGCGCCACGCGGCAAGCATCGCGTCGAGCTCCGTCGCGATCGTTTCCGCCTCGTCCGCCGTCAGTTCGAGGAAGCGTGCCTGGTCGGGGTAGGACAACCCGTCGAGCATGCCGAGCTGTTCCTCCAGCGTCTCGAGTCCCTCGATCGGCTTGCCGTCCGCGCCCGCCCTCGTGGTGAGCTGCTGCTCGACGCCCTGCGCCGGATCGAGCCCGAGCTTCGTCAGTTGCAACTGGGTGAGGGCGAGGGCGACGGCCCAGGGCTCGAGCTGCGCCACGCTGTCGAGTGGCAGGCCGAGTGCGCGCGCCTCCGCGTCCACCCGCGCGAAGCGCGCGGCGCCGAGCAGCGTGCGCAGGCTGCCGTCGCCCTCGATCCGGCCGTGGGCGGAGACGTACGCCGCGGCGGCGAGCGGGTCGAGATCGTCCATGTCGAGCTCCATCACGACACGCTCGGCATTGCGATAAGCCGTCTCGAACGCGGGCGGCAGCCGGCTGCGCGCGGCATCGAGCACATGCACGGAGCCCGCGAGATAGACCGTGCCGCCGCCGGGGCGGTGGATCGACCAGACGGGGCCTGCGCTGTCCGCAGGCGCGGCCGCCGGCGCGAGGGCCGCCGCGGCGAATGTGGTTGCGGCGAACCAGGCAAGGCGCCTCGCGAAGCTGCGGACCAGCCTCATGGCCCGGCAACCCATTCGACCCGGGTCTCGATGCCGCCATTGTCCAGCAGCTCGAGCACGCGATAGGCGGGCGGCCGTGCGTCGACGGCAAAGTCCGCCGAGCCCGGCAGGAACTGGGTGCAGGTGGCGGGGGTCGCGAGCAGGCGCACACCGTGCCGCAGCGTGTCGAGTTCCTGGTGCACATGACCCCAGAGCACGCCGCGCACATTGGAGTGATGATCAATGACCGCGAGGAAATCGTCGCGGTTCACGAGCCCGACCTGGTCGAGCCAGCGGCTGCCCATGTCGACAGGATGATGGTGCAGGCACACGAGCGCATGGCGCGCGCCGGCCGTGCCGAGCGCATGGTCGAGCCGCGCGAGCTCGGTGGGCGCGAGCTCGCCGCTCGCCGTGCCGGGCGTTGCGCTGTCGAGCATCACCACGCGCCAGGCGCCCAGGTCGAAATGCCCGCCGAGCACGAACGGCGCCTGCGCGAGCGCCGCGTGCATCTCGTCCACGAGATCGTGGTTGCCCGGGATGCAATGCACCGGCTTGCCGAGCCCGGCGAACAGGCGGTGGAAATTCAGGTAGCCGCCCGGATCGTCCTGCACGAGGTCGCCCGTCACGAGCAGCGCGGCGGCGTCCCAATGGTGCGCGCGCGCATGCGCCAGCGCGCGCTTCAGCGCAGGCAGCGTGGCGACGCCGCGCAGCGACGCGGCGGCGTCGCCGTAGAGGTGCGGGTCGGTGAACTGGATGAGGCGGGCAGTCACGGCGGGAAATGGTAGCAAAGGCCGGTCCGCGGCCACGGTGATGCAGTTCGTGCGCACGGCGTCGTCATTCGACGACGGTGCCGGCCAGCGCGCACAATCAGGGCACGAGAGTGTGACGCGCACCACGAGGTTCCCGCCATATGACCAATTCGACCATTGCGCTGGGCGACAAGTTGCAGCGCTACCTGATCGAGCACAACTTGCGCGAGCCTCAGGTGCTCGCGCGCCTGCGGCAGGTCACGGCGAGCCTGCCGCAGGCGGGCATGCAGATCGCGCCGGAGCAGGGCCAGTTCATGCAGTTGCTCGTGCGCCTGCTCGGCGCGCGCCGCTGCCTCGAAGTCGGCACCTTCACCGGTTACTCGGCGCTGGCCGTGGCGCTCGCGCTGCCGGGCGACGGTGAGTTGATCGCCTGCGACGTGAGCGTCGAATGGACGCAGGTCGCGCGCCAGTACTGGCACGAGGCGGGCGTCGACGGGCGCATCGACCTGCGCCTCGCGCCCGCGCTCGAAACGCTCGAGGGGCTGCTCGACGCGGGCAGGGGCTCGACGTTCGATTTCGCGTTCATCGATGCGGACAAGGGCAACTATGTCGCCTACTACGAGCGTGTCATCGAGTTGCTGCGCCCGGGCGGCCTGCTTGCGGTCGACAACGCCTTGTGGAACGGGCGCGTCGCGGACCCCGGGGAGAACGATGCCGACACGAACGCGATCCGGGCACTCAATGATCGCGTGCATCGCGACGAGCGCGTGGACGCGTCGCTCGTGCCGATCGGGGATGGATTGCTGTTGGCGCGCAAGCGGGGGTGAGGCGGGCTGCCGGCTGTGTGATGCGGGTTGCGGGCCGGAGGCGCGGCGATTCATCCGCTCCCTCGCTATCCGGGCGCGCCCTCTTCGAGGGCGTGCCCTCGGAGCGGGGGCGCTCGGCGCATGATGTAGTCAGAATCGGAAGTGTCGCGTTCGCCTCGCTCTGACCCCCGCTCCTCGGCGCCCTCCACGCTCGTCCGCGGATAAATCACCGCGCCTCCGGCCGGCCGCTCGCAATACACAATTCGCTGCCCTTGAGGAGAGGATCGTTATGTGAGGCGACCTTCCTCACCTCAGCCAGACTGCGTGCGTCGGGTAGCTGGTCGCGCGCGGGAGGGGGAGCGGAGCCTCCGGTGACGAGCGTGGAGAGCGCCGAGGAGCGGCGATCAGCGTCCGGCGTATACAGGTCTTTCTGCGTCTACCGACACAGTGCGCCGGGCGCCGCCGCGACGAGGGGACCGCCGCAGGCGGCGCTCGACCCGTGAGGAACCGGAGGCTCCGCTCCCCCTCCGGCCCGCCGCCCGCCGTCAGTTCAGGCACACCACCAGGTTCGCGTGATACGTGCGCCAGTCGATGGGCACGACGATCGGCCGGGTATCGGGTGAGTAGCCGATCGTGCTCGAGCTGCCGGTCACCACCGACGGTGTGGAGATGATGAAATTCCTGCCGAAGTCCTTGCGGGCATTGCCGGAGAGCGTGTTAGCCACCTCGCCGACGAGGTCGCGCAGGTTCGCGTCGCTCATGTCGGTTTCCTGCATGCGCATCAGCATCACGGACAACATGCCCTTCGGCGCGGTGAAGTACACGACACCCTTGCGCTTGCCGGAGACGCGGATCATGCCGGTGTAGTCGAACACTTCCGGCGGCTTGCCGAGCGCGAGGTAGGGCGTGCCGACCACGGCGGCCTGCTGTACGGCGGTGTCGAAGTACTGCAGGACCGCCGAGACGAACGTGCCGATTTCACCTTGCAGGGACATGGGGTGAGGCTCAGGACTCGATCAGCTTCACGAGCGCGTCGTTCAGCTGGCGCTCGGTGAAGGGTTTGCAGAGAAAGCCGCTCGCGCCCTTCTCCAGGGCCTCGATCGCGGTCGCCTTGTCGGCAAGCGCCGAGATCACGAGGATGCGGATGTCCGGGTCGCGGTCGACGAGCTGTTCGACGCACTCGATGCCGTCCATCTCCGGCATCGTGAGGTCCATCGTCACGAGCGTCGGCCGGGACGACGCATGCAGTTCGAGCGCCTCGCGCCCGTTGCCGGCCGTGCCGACGATCTCGACGTTCGGGATTTCCTGCGAGCGTTCGATCTTGCGGCGCATGATGTTCGAGTCATCGACGATCATCAGGCGATGCGGGCGCACGGCGTTCATGGGCGATCAGGCCGCGTGCGTCGCGGCGCGCTCGCCGGCCGGGGTCGGCAGCTTCATGCGAAAGCGCGTGAACTTGCCGTCTGCGGTCGCGATGCCGATCGCGCCGCCGAGACCGCGTACGGTCTGGCTGACGGCGTCGAGGCCGACGCCGCGGCCCGCGTGCTCCGTCACTTCAGTTGCGGTGGAGAATCCGGCGCGGAAGATCAGCCCGTAGACGGCGGGGCGCTCCAGGCGCGCAGCGTCGGCGGGCGTGACGAGGCCCTTGCGCAGCGCCGTATCGAGGATTTTCTCGAAGGGCAGGCCCTGGCCGTCATCCTCCACGGTGAGCACGAATCCCTCGTTGCCAACGGCCTCGAAGCTGATGCGGACCGCGGCTGTCTCGGGCTTGCTCGCCGCGAGGCGGCGGTCCGGTGTCTCGATGCCGTGCACGACCGCGTTGCGCGCCATGTGGATCAGGACGTCCTTGGCGGCCTTGCGGTAGGAAGCGGGGATCGCTTCGAGTCCGCGGCAGGCGAGCGCCACGCGCTTCGAGTGCGCCGCCGCCGTCTCCTGCACGACCTGCGCGAGCAGTTGCTCGAGCGAGTGGTCGGCCGCGCCCATCACCTGGTCCGCGAGCAGCGGCGGAATGACGGACTTCAGAGTGTCCCCCTTCGGCTGCACTTCGGACAGGCGGTCGGCGAACTGGCCGATGCCGCCGAGATAGGACATCAGTTCATCGAGCTTCACGACGACGGGGATGAAGTCGTTGCCGTCGATGCTCGCGCGCTCGCGCAGCGCGACGAGGCTCTCCTCGAGCTGGTGGACACGCGCGGCGATCGAGGTGAGCGCGAGTGCGGCCGCCTCGCCCTTGACCGTGTGCACCTCGCGGAACACGCCGTTGAGCTTCGCGCGCAGTTCGCCTTCCTCGCGCCCGGGCTGCTTCAGGACGGCATTGCTCTTGCGCAGCGCCATGTCCGAGTCGCGCACGAAGGACTGCAGCTGCGCGGCGGGGACCCGCAACAGTTGCAGCACGAGGTCGAGCTGCGCCTGGTTCTCGGCCTTCGCCTGCTCGAGCTCGTGCGAGATCTGCACGCGGTCGGTGACGTCGGTGACGATGCCGAGCAGGTGTTCGCCCTGGCCGGCGGCGCTCTTCACGCGGCGGAACGCGAACGACAGGTGGCGCGTCTCGACGCCGCCGCCCGCGCGGGTGAACCGTGCCTCGATCTGGCTCAGCGGGTTGACCGTGTCGATCAGGTCCTCGTGCACCTTCTCCTTCCAGAGGAGGTTCACGAACTTCATGGCGGTGGCGAGCGTCTTCGCCGGCACGAGCGGACGCAGCAGGTCCTCGAACGAGCTGCCGTGCACGATGTCCGCGTGCAGGATGCGCGTCAGCGAAGCCGAATGGACGCCGCCGAGCGAGAGGTTGCGGTCGAGCAGGAAGAGGCCCTCACGCACGGTGCCGAGGATGTCGGCCACCTGGCGCTCCGCACGACGGGCGTCCGCGGAGGCGCGGCGCGAGCGCAGCGAAAAGTAGAGCATCAGCGCGAGCAGCAGCGCGGCGACCGCCGCGCCGATCACGAGGAAGGTCCGCAGGCTGCGGCCGCGATCGCCGACCGTGTCCTGCAGGCCCGCAGCGAGGTCCTTGAGTGCCCCGCCGACGTCGCGGTTGGCCGCGGCCTGCGCCGTGAGCGCCTCGTCCACGTCGGCCTTGAGGGCGCGCCCCGTGGCGTTCAGGCGCGAACCTGCGAGGGTATCCGCATAGGGCGAGCCCTTGTGGCGGCCGAGCGCGCCGAGCAGCGGCACGAAGCGCTGCCAGGCGGCGTCGAGGGCACCGCGCACGCGCTGGATGTCCGCGCTCTCGCCGAGGCCGGCGGCCTCGAGGTCGGCGTCGATGCGCACGAGGGCTTTGTCGAAGCCTTCGCGCGCCGTTGCGATGTCCGCCAGCGGCTCGCCGACGAAGGTGCGCGCTTCGAGGCCGCGCTGCGCCAGCGTCAGTTCAGTGCCGAAGTACTGCGGCAGCGAGCGCAGTTCGGAGGCGAGCTGCAATGCGCTCGAGGCGGCCTGCAGCTGCGCGGCCCGCTGGATGCCGAGCGTCAGGAGCAAGGTGAGCACCGCCGCGAAGGAGGTGGCGACGACGACCGGCAGCAGCTGGCTCAGGTCGAAGGAATTGCGCCGGCGCTTCATTTGCGGTCTCCGAGGCGGAAGGCGAGGCGTACCGAACTGCGCGGCAGGCGGGCCGCGTCCTGCTCGCTCACGGCCTCGAAACGCCAGTTGCGCACGGCGGCGATCGCCGCCTGGTCGAACACGCCCTGAGGCGTCGATGCGACGACCTCGATGTCCCGCGTGTGCCCATCCGCGGTCAGGTTGAATTCAACCGTTACCGAACCCTCGACGCCATTGCGCTCGGCCTCCGCCGGGTACTGGGGCGCCGTGCGCCTTTTCGCCTTCGGCATGCGCGGTGGCGGGGCGTCCGTAGTCGCCGCCTGCGTGGCGGCCTTCTCCACCCGCTGCTGCGCTGCCTCTGAGCGCTGCCGGTCGCGCGCGGCCGCCGACTCGCGTGCCGCCTGCAATTCGCGGCGAGCGTCAGCGACTTCGCGCCCGCCGCCGATGTCCGCGCCGGCGGTCAACGAGCGCTCGGCGGCGTCGAATTCGCCCGCGCGAATCGCTTCACGCGCACTGCGCGTGAGCGCCGCCACGTATTCGCGCTGGAAGGCGACGACCTGCGGATCGCGCCGGTCGATCTTCTGCAATGCCGCGAGCCTGGCGCGCGGTCCGTTCGCCGTGCCGTCGAGCAGCGAGTCGCCAGTGAGCGAGGCGCGCGCATCCGCGACGGCGCGCGCGAGGTCTGCGTCCTTCCGGCGCGCGTCGAGGCTGCGCCGCAAGTCGAGCACGGCCGCCTTCTCTGCGCCGAGGCCCGCTGCCTCGTCGATGAGCCGTTCCGCGGCGGCATACTGGTCGGCGCCGATGGCGTCGCGTGCGCGGGCGACCAGCCATTTGGGCCGCGCTGCCTCGAGGTCCTTGCCGAGTGCCACGACGTCCGGGTCATCGGGCGCCGCGGTGCGCAGGCTGCCAAAGAGTTGCTGCACGTTGTCGAGCCGCCCCGCCTTGAGGTCGCTTTGCGCCTGCGAGACCGCCACGGACACGACACGGCGCACGCCATCGGCCGCCTCGGCGTTGCCGGGCTCGTCGGCGAGCGCCCGCGAGTAAAGTTCGAGGGCATTGTTGCCCGCCGGATCGAGGTAGCGGCGTTCGCCGAAAGCGACGCGTGCGGCCGACAGCAATTCCGGCACCGACAGCTCACTGACTACCGGCGCCGGGGCGGCGGGAGAGGCAGCCGCAGCGGGAGCTGCGTGCGTGGCGGTCGCGGAAGAGGGCGCCGGTGCGGCATCCTTGCCGCCAAGCCACAACCATGTGCCACCGGCGATGACGAGTGCGGCTACCACGATGCCGCCGACGAGGACGATCCGGGTCTTCCCGGACGAGCCCTCAGCGGGCTGCGCTGCCGCGCGGGCCGGCGCAGGCCGGGTGGCGTGCCTGGCTTCGACTTCGAGGGCCGATGCGACGACCTCATTGCTGAGGGCGGCGCGATCCAGCAAACGGGCGATGCTGCCGCGGGACAGGGCGGGTGCCCACTGCCCGTGTGCGGCGGCAGCTGCGATGACGATGATGGCAAACCCCGGGAAGTCAGCCTCGATCGTACGAACGATCTCGGGGGCGTTTGCGAGGCTCGCCGCGTCGATCAGCGCCACGCCGCTGCGTCCGCGCAGCGTCTCGGTCCAGGCGCCGGTGCCATCCGTGGGGCGGGAGCGGTAGCGATCGTCCATCGCCGGCCCGATGCTGAGGAGCAGTTCGTCGTCACAGGTGAAAACGACGACGTCCTTGCGCGACGCGCGGGTCGTCCCACCGGGGCGCTGCGCGGCGGGGAACGCTTGCGCAGCCGAGCCTGAGTCTTGCATCCGGGTAGCCCCTCCGTGCTGTCCACCATCGGGTCAACAAGGCGGGATGGTCCGTCGCCAGCGTGCGACGTGACGGGAGCCATTTCACGGAATGCGGCGGGATTATGTGTCGTGTGCACACCGCGTTCGAGGGGTGCCAACTCGATCACACATGCGGGCGGTGGGATGCCCACGGCGGGCCGGAGGGAGAGCGTGGCATCCGGTGCCTCACGGGTCGAGCGCCGCCTGCGGCGGTTCCCTCGTCGCGGCGGCGCCCGGCGCACTGTGTCGGCAGACCCTGGAAACAACTGCGTACGCCGGCCGCTGATCGCCGTTCCTCGGCGCCCTCCACGCTCGTCACCAGATGCCACGCTCTCCCTCCGGCGCGCGGCCGGCCATCCAACGCAGGCCGCCTCGCTGAGGTGAGAGAAGCTCAACTCGCATTACGTTCCTCACCTCAAGGAGGTCGACGGACTGCGCGTTGCCAGCTGCCGGCCCGAGGCGCGGTGATTCATCCGCGGACGCGCGTGGAGGGCGCCGAGGAGCGGGGGTCAGAGCGAGGCGTGCGCGACGCCTCAGATTCTGATGACATAGTGCGCCGAGCGCCCCCCGCTCCGAGGGCAC
>CAUJHJ010000036.1 GCA_963204835.1 Pseudomonadota bacterium | reverse complement strand
TTCGATTCGCCCGAGAATTCGCGCAACAAGGTGCTGTTCGAGAACCTCACGCCGCTGCACCCGACCAAGCGGCTGAAGCTCGAGCGCGGCAACGGCTCGACCGAGGATCTCACCGCGCGCGTGATCGACCTCGTCGCGCCGATCGGCAAGGGCCAGCGCGGCCTCATCGTCTCCCCGCCGAAGGCCGGCAAGACGATGCTGCTGCAGAACATCGCGACCTCGATCACCTGGAACCACCCCGAGGTGTACCTGATCGTGCTGCTCATCGACGAGCGGCCCGAGGAAGTCACCGAGATGCAACGCACCGTGAAGGGCGAGGTGGTGTCGTCGACCTTCGACGAGCCGGCGGCCCGCCACGTGCAGGTCGCGGAAATGGTGATCGAGAAGGCGAAGCGCCTCGTCGAGCACAAGAAGGACGTCGTGATCCTACTCGATTCGATCACGCGCCTCGCGCGCGCCTACAACACCGTGGTGCCGAGCTCCGGCAAGGTGCTCACGGGCGGCGTCGACGCGAACGCGCTGCAGCGCCCGAAGCGCTTCTTCGGCGCCGCGCGCAACATCGAGGAGGGCGGCTCGCTCACCATCCTCGCCACCGCGCTGATCGACACGGGCTCGAAGATGGACGACGTCATCTACGAGGAATTCAAGGGCACGGGCAACAGCGAGATCCACCTCGACCGGCGCATCGCGGAAAAGCGCGTGTTCCCGGCGGTGAACATCAATCGCTCGGGCACCCGCAAGGAAGAGCTGATCACGGATCCCGCCGAACTCGCGAAGATCTGGATCCTGCGCAAGCTTCTGCACCCGATGGATGAACTCGCGTCGATCGAGTTCCTGATCGACAAGATGAAGGATACGAAGACCAACGGCGAGTTCTTTGAAGCCATGAAGCGGTAAGAGAACCGGTGCCGGGTTTTCGGTTATTCGGACATCGCGCCGCACTGCTGCGCAACAACCGAATAGCTGAAAGCCCGGCACCGGATTCCGGATTTGGAGGGGTCATGCGGGCTCGAGGGGTCATCGCGTTGCTTTTCCTGATCTGCTGCACTTCCGCGCGGGCGGATTTCGCAGCGGCGCTCGGCCAGTACCAGGCCGGGCAGTACGCCGCGGCGAAGCAGACGTTCGCGCTGCTCGCTGCGCTCGGCAACGCTTCCGCCCAACACAATCTCGGCGCGATGGCGCTCCATGGACAGGGCGGGCCCGAGGATCGCGGCGAAGCGTATGGCTGGTTCCTGGCCGCCCGCGAAAACGGCAACCACGACCTGGGCGATCCGCAGCTGGCTGGACTGCGCTCCGAACTTTCGGCTGCCGATGAAGCACGTGCGGCGCAGATCGTGGCGGACTACGGGCGTGACGCGCTGGCTTCGGGCGTCCTGCCGCCGCTACCCGCATGCGCGCAGTACTCGCCGCCCAGGATCGAGGTCCAGGCACCGACACCGTATGCATACGGCGCGCGCGCAGTGGGCAAGAGCGGCGTTGGCGTCGTCAGCTTCATCGTGGGGACGGACGGCCTTGCGCGCGATCCGCAGGTCATCTCGGCGATGCCGCATCCCGCATTCGGTGCGCCGGCCGCCGACGCCCTGCTGAATTCCCGCTTTGCCCCCGCATCGGTCGGTGGCCGGCCGGTCGAGGCGCGCAACTGGACCTTCATCGGCTTCAAGCTGTCTGCGGGGGTAGCGAGCATCTGGGACCGGGGCATCCTCGCGGGCCTCAAGGCCCGGGCGGCGGGCGGCGACCTCGCATCGCTCTACCTGTACGGGCTCATCTCCCGGCTCGATCCGGACCTCGGCGAGACGCGCGATGAGGCGGGCGCGATGATCCTCGAGGCCGCACAGAACGGCGACCGCGATGCGCAGTACTGGATCGCGATGCTGCTCGACGAAAGCCGCCGCTGCGGCCCTGACCGGTCGCTGCCCTGGTTGCGTGCCGCCGCCGCCGGTGGGCACGACGTGGCGCGCGTCACGCTCGCCGAGCGCCTGCTCGAGGGGACACCCGATGCGGTCCGCATCGCCGAGGCGAAGGCGCTCTTCACGGCGGCCATCGGCGGCACGAATGCCTGGGCCGTCAAGCACGCGATCGCGCATCTTGCGGCCTCTCCCGTCGAGGCGCTGCGCGACCCGCCGGCGGCACTGCGTGCCACGGCCCACCTGTTCGTGAAGGATTACAGCCTTTCCGCGGATCCGCAGATGCACGAGGCGCTGGCTGCGGCGCGTGCGGCGACCGGGGACTTCAAGGGCGCGCTCGCCCCGCAGAAGCGGGCACTCGCGGCCGCGGAGCAACTGCACTGGAACCCGGCCGCGGTGCACGAGCGCCTGGCCGCTTATGAGGCCGGGCGAATGTGGTACGGCGACTTGCTCGCCGTGCCGCGCAGCAACCTCCCCATCCCTGCGCCAAAGGGTGGAACCCGGGCGTCCGCCCGATAGTGTGCCGCGCGTCACGGGGGCCGCCGTCGCAGGCCGGCGACGGTGGCGGCGCCCGTGTCGATACGCGATGATCCGCGGCAGCATGCGTCGAACAACTGCCGTCCTCCTGTCCCTGGTTGCCGCCGCTTCGGCCGCCCACGCCGCCGGGAAGGAGCTCGCCTCCGACACGCTCGTCAAGGAGCGCCCCCCGATCGTGGGCCCGGCCACCGATCGTTTCGCGCTGCGCGCCACCTATTTCCAGGGCGGCGCCGATACGCGCATTCGCCTCGACCCGGGCGGCGCCGTCCCCGGCGTCACCGGCACCACGATCGACGCGGAGGGGCTCCTCGGCCTCGACGACGCCATCGACCTCGGCCGCGTGGAGCTGTACTTCCGCTTCGGCGAGCGCGGGCGCATGCGCGTCGATTACTTCAAGCTGAATCGTTTCGGCGCCACCGTCCTCGACGAGGATGTCGTGTTCGGCAACGACACCTTCCTCACCGGCGAGAACATCGAGTCCACGCTCGACTACCGCTCGCTGTCGTTCACGTTCCTCTATTCCTTCCTCAGGCGCGAGCGCTTCGAGCTCGGCGCGGGCATCGGCCTGCACCTGCTCGACGCCAGGGCTTCCGCGGAGGCGGTGGACCGCAACGAGCGCGAGGAGGAATCGGGCGTAGCGCCGGTGCCGACGCTCGCGCTCGACGGCAGCTGGCGGTTCGCGCGCCGCTGGGCGGTGAGTGCGCGGGGGCAGTACTTCAGCGCCACCTACGACGGCATCTCGGGCACGCTCGGCGAGTATCACCTCGACGTGCAGTATCGCTGGAAGCCCAATTTCGCCGTGGGCCTCGGCTACACGAAGATCGATGTCGATGTCGACGTCGACCCGGCCAGCGACCACGATTTCCCCGGGCTCTTTCGCCTGAACACCGACGGCCCCGAGTTCTTCCTGCGGGTCAGTTTCTAGGCGTATAGGCCGCGACGAATTCGGGTGGCATGCGCGTCGCGCGGCCCGTGTCGAGGTTGAGGCACACGTATTCGATCTGCGCGCGCGCGAGCACGCAGCGGTCGGCCACGCGGCGGAGCACGAAGCGGCGCGTGCAACGCAGCTTGCCGTCGCAGGCCGCGATCCAGGTCGCGACGTTCACCCGGTCGCCCGCCAGCGCGGCGCGCTCATAGTCGATTTCGGTGCGCAACGCGGCCATGCCGCGTCGCAGGGCGATGCAGGCCGCAAGCGGTGCGCCGAGCGCCGCCGAGTGGCTCCATGCGGCGCGATCGAGCCAGGTGAGATAGACGGCGTTGTTGACGTGGCCATAGGCGTCGATGTCGGCGGCCTGCACGTCGAGTTCGATGTCGTGGGTCGTCATGCGGCGTAGACCAGGCAGGTCGTGGTGCCGTGCGCGACCAGCCGGTTCGCTGCATCGAATAGCCGGCCTTCCGCGAGCGCGGTGCGTCGTCCGGCGTGCAGTACTCGCCCGACGGCTCGCAACTCGCCGCTGTCGTGGGTGAGTGCGCGCAGGTAGTTCACCTTGAGCTCGAGCGTCGTGTAGAGCGAGCCGCGCTCGAGGGTCGTCATCACCGCGCAGCCCATGCAGGTGTCCAGCAGCGTAGCGGCATAGCCGCCATGCAGGGTGCCCATCGGGTTGTACGCGTGCGCGCCCGCGCGGCTCGTGACGACCACATGGCCGCGTTCGACCGATGCGATCCCGAACTGGAGCGTGACTGCAATGGGTGGCGGCGGCAGGGCGCCGCTGCACAGGCGCTGCATGAACTCGAGCCCGGAGAGCGAGGCGAGCAGCTCGGGCGGGGCGAGTCCGCTGCCCGGCGGATAGAGGGCGTCCATGCGCGGCAGTCTACCGCGCTGAGTGCGCCGCCCGTTCCCGGGCGATCGCCCGATGGCCGATGTCGCGCCGGAATTGCATGCCGCCGAAGTGGATCGCATCGACGAGCGCGTAGGCTTCGTGCTGGGCTGCGGCCACCGAGTCGCCGAGGCCCACCGCGCACAGCACACGCCCGCCACTCGTCACGACCGCGGGGCCATCGTTCGCGGTCCCGGCGTGGAACACCTTGCCCGGCAGGCGCGCGGCCTTTGCGAGCCCCTCGATCGGGTCGCCCTTGCGCACCGCATCGGGATAGCCGCCCGCGGCGAGCACGACACCGACGGCGGCGCGCGGATCCCAGTCTGCCGTGACCGCATCGAGGCGGCCGTCGAGCGCCGCGTTGCACAGCGCGACGAGGCCCGAGCGCAGCCGCATCAGGATCGGCTGCGTTTCCGGATCGCCGAAGCGGCAATTGAACTCGAGCACGTTCGGCGTGCCGTCGGGCGCGATCATGATCCCTGCGTAGAGGAAGCCGGTGAACGGCATGCCGTCGGCGGCGAGGCCGCGGATGGTCGGCTCGATCACTTCGCGCAGGATGCGCGCGTGCATCGCCGGCGTGACGACCGGCGCCGGTGAATAGGCACCCATGCCGCCGGTGTTGGGACCGGTGTCGCCATCCCCGAGGCGCTTGTGGTCCTGCGACGTGGCGAGCGGCAGGATGTGCTCGCCGTCCGCCATCACGATGAAGCTCGCTTCCTCGCCCGCGAGGAATTCCTCGATCACGACTTCATCGCCCGCGCCGCCGAAACGGCCGTCGAACATGGCCTGCGCGGTCGCGATCGCCTCGTCGGCGCTCGCGGCGATCACGACGCCCTTGCCCGCGGCGAGGCCGCTTGCCTTGACGACGATCGGCATGCGTTGCGCGCGCACCCAGGCCGGGTCGAAGTTCGCCAGCGTGAAGGTCGCGTAGGCCGCGGTAGGAATGCCGTGGCGGCGCAGGAACTCCTTGGTGAAGGCCTTGGAGCCCTCGAGCTGCGCGGGAGCGCGGCGTGGTCCGAAGCAGCGCAGGCCGGCCTCCTCGAAGGCGTCGACCACGCCGGCGACCAGCGGGGCCTCGGGACCGATGATCGTGAGCTCGACCTGCTCCTCGCGCGCGAGCCGCACGAGGCCAGCGACGTCTTCCGCGGCGACCGGCGCATTGCGCAGCTTCGGCTCGAGCGCGGTGCCCGCATTGCCGGGCGCGACGATGACCTCGGAGACCCGCGCCTCCTGCGCGCATTTCCAGGCGAGCGCGTGTTCGCGACCGCCGCCGCCGACCACCAGGATCTTCATGGGCAGCCTGCGGCCATCAATGCCGGAAGTGGCGCATGCCGGTGAACACCATCGCGATGCCGTGCTCGTCGGCGGCGGCGATCACTTCGCTGTCGCGTACGGAGCCGCCGGGCTGGATCACGGCCGCGATGCCGTATTCCGCGGCCACGTCGAGGCCGTCGCGAAACGGGAAGAAGGCATCGGAGGCCATCGCGGCGCCGCGCACCTCCAGCTTCCCGTCTGCCGCCTTCATGGCGGCGATGCGGGTCGAGTAGACGCGGCTCATCTGTCCCGCGCCCACGCCGATCGTCATGTGGTCCCGCGCGAAGACGATCGCGTTCGACTTCACGTGCTTGCAGACGGTCCAGGCAAACAGCAGGTCGGTGACCTGCGCGTCGGTGGGCTGGCGCTTCGTGACCACCTTGAGGTCCGACACGCCCACCCCGCCCTGGTCGCGACCCTGAACGAGCAGGCCGCCGTTGACGCTGCGGTACTCGAGGTCGCTGCCGGCCGTGCGACCGAGGTCGCCGGTTGCGAGCACCCGCACGTTGGCCTTGGCGGCGAGCACCCGGCGCGCGGCGGCTGAAACCGTGGGTGCCGCGATCACTTCGACGAACTGGCGCTCGATGATCGCCGCCGCGGCGTCGGCGTCGAGCTCGCGGTTGAAGGCGATGATGCCGCCGAAGGCCGAGGTCGGGTCGGTGCGAAACGCCTTCTCGTACGCGGCGAGCGGCGCATCGGCGGTCGCGACGCCGCAGGGGTTGGCGTGCTTGACGATCACGCAGGCGGGCGCCGTGAACTGCCGCACGCACTCGATGGCCGTGTCGGCGTCGGCGATGTTGTTGTAGGAAAGTTCCTTGCCTTGCACGAAGCTCGCCGAGGCCACCGAGGCGCCACGCCCGGCGACGTCACGGTAGAACGCGCCGGGCTGGTGCGGGTTCTCCCCGTAGCGCAGGTCGCGCAGCTTGTCGAAGACGAGTGGCAGCGTCGCCGGAAAGCGTTCGGAAGCGTTCTCGCGCGCCAGCAGGTAGCCCGACACCATCGTGTCGTAGCGAGCGGTATGCGCGAAAGCCTTGGCGGCGAGGCGCGACCGCGTGTCGATGCTCGTGCAGCCGTCGTTGGCGTCGAGCTCGCCGAGGACCTGCGCGTAGTCCGCCGGGTCGACCGCAACCGCGACCGAATGATGGTTCTTGGCCGCGGCGCGCAGCATGGCCGGCCCGCCGATGTCGATGTTCTCGATCGCCTCGTCGTAGGTGCAATTGGGCCGCGCGACGGTTTCGGCGAACGGATAGAGGTTCACCACGAGCAGGTCGATCGGCGGGATGTCGTGCAGTTGCATGACCGCGTCGTCGACGCCGCGGCGGCCGAGCAGGCCGCCATGGATGCGCGGGTGCAGCGTCTTCACCCGGCCGTCCATGATCTCGGGAAAGCCCGTGTAAGCCGAAACCTCGGTGACCGCGATGCCGTGCTCGCGCAGCAATCGTGCGGTGCCGCCCGTTGACAGGATTTCGATGTCGCGGCGCGACAGCGCCGTGGCGAGGTCGACGAGGCCGGTCTTGTCGGAAACCGAAAGGAGGGCGCGGCGAACCTCTACCAGCATGGGACGGCGAACCTCAGCTCAGGCGGACAGGCCGAACTCGCGCAGCTTCTTGCGCAGCGTGCCGCGGGTGATGCCGAGGATGCCCGCGGCGCGGCTCTGGTTGCCTTCGGCATAGTCGAGCACGACGCGGAACAGCGGCTCCTCGACCTCGCGCAGCACGAGATCGTAGAGGCGCGCCGGCCGATGGCCGTTCAGGTTCGCGAAATAGTCGGACAGCGCCTGTTCGGCATGGTTGCGCAGCGGCAATGCCTTGCCGTTCGAACGCGCGGCGGGTTCGGCGCGCGACCGCAGGTTTTTCTTCGCCGGCATCAGTCGATCCCCGCAAGCCCAGTCGAGTTGTTGTGGTCAGGCCGCCGCGGCGGTCCCGTCGACCCACCGGTCGAGCCATGCACTCACGCAGGCGAACTGTCCGGCCGTATTTTCCTGCGACATCAACTTGCGCCGATCGTCCTGGGTGCCGAGCAGCTCTTCGAAATACCAGCCGAGGTGTTTGCGCGCGAAACGGACGCCGTCGGCCTCGCCGTAGAAGTCGTACAGATCCGTCAGGTGCGAGGCGATGATATCACGCACGCGCTCGCGCGCGAGCGCGGGCGGTCGCGCGCCGTTCGACAAAAATCCGTTGACATCGCGGAATATCCACGGTGCGCCGTGCGCGGCGCGGCCGATCATGATGCCGTCGGCGCCGGTGCAATCGAGCACGGCGCGGGCCTTGTGCCCGCTGTCGATGTCGCCGTTAGCGAACACCGGGATCGCCACCGCGGCCTTGATGTCGCGGATCGTTGCGTATTCGGCCTCGCCTGCGTAGTGGTCGGCGCGCGTGCGACCGTGCACCGCGAGCGCGGCGATGCCGCACGCGGCGGCGATGCGGGCAATGTTCACGCCATTGCGGTGCGCGGGGTCCACGCCCGTGCGCATCTTGAGGGTGACCGGCACGGCAACGGCGCCCACGACCGCCTCGAGGATGCGCGCGACGAGCGGTTCGTCGCCGAGCAGCGCCGATCCGCAATGCCGATTGAACACTTTCTTCGCCGGGCAGCCCATGTTGATGTCGATGACCTCGGCCCCGAGGTCGACATTGAGGCGCGCGGCTTCGGCGAGGGCCGCGGGTTCCGCGCCAGCGAGCTGCACGATGCGTGGCGACGGTTCGCCCTCGTGGTTCATGCGCCGCCGCGACTTGCGGCTGCTCCACAGGCGGGTGTCCGAGGTCAGCATTTCCGATGCCGCCACCCCTGCGCCAAGCCGCCGGCACAGGACCCGGAACGGCCGGTCGGTGACGCCCGCCATCGGTGCGAGCGCGGTCGGTGCGCCGAGGGTGTGAGAACCGATTTGCACGGCCTGCCGCGCAGCGGTCAAGGCGTAGGCCGGGCGTCGCCGGCGCAGGCGACGCCGCCGCGGCCGTTCGGCAGGCAGGCATCGACTTCGAAGCCGACGGCGCTGTTGCCCGGGTCGATCACCGCGACTTCGGCGTCGACGCGTTGACCCGCCGGCAGGAACTCACGCTGGCCGGCCCGCGCGCCAAGATACTCGGCCGGGCCGAGGTCGCGGCTCGCGATCCGCTTGCCGTAACGGTCCTGCAGCGTGAGGCGCAGCCAGGGCATCGGCTGGGCGCGCGCGGCCTCGTTGCGGATGCTCGCGCGCACCACGAGTTCGCCGGACGGCCCCGACGGTGCGATCGCGCCGAGCTGCCGCACGTCGAGTGCCGCGGGGTCCCAGCGCGGTGCGAGCGGCTGGCCGAGCGCGGCGTAGAGTTGCGTCAGCGGCCCGTTCAGCATGGGGCTCAGGGCGAGTTCGTTGCGGCTCCTGTGCACGAGCTGCGCGAGCAGCAGCACGCCGAGGGCGGCTGCGGCGATGGCGTACCCGCGCTTCGCGCGTGAGTGGTCTTCGGCTTCTTCGTACGCGTCGACGTCCTCGGCGCGCACCTGGAACGCGTCCCGATGCGGCGGGGGGGCGGTGGCCTCGGGCGAATGCAACGCCTCGAACTGCGTGGTCGTCGAGCCCGGGTCGGCGGTCGCCTCGCGCGCCGCTTGCGCGATGCGCTCGAGCTCGGCATCCGCCGCCTCGATGTCCTGCGGCAGTTCGCCCTCGAGCACGATCGACTCGAAGGTTCCGGAGGCGGTGTCGCTCCCTGCGATCTCGGGTGCGACGAAGATCTGCGCGAGATCAGCGCTGCCGAGCGCAAACTCCATGGTGTCTTGCGGCGGCTGTGCGTCGACGGTGGAGTCGGGCTGCAGGTCGAGGGCGAATTCGGCGAGCTCGCTCGCCGCGTCCGCGGCGGACCCGGCGGCCGGGGTCGCCGGCACTTCCATCATCAGCGGCGGAGGCGGTGCCGAGGGGGTCGCGGGCCGGCGCTCTGCGGGCGGAGCCGTCCCGCCGGCGGGCTCGTCATGCAGGCCTGCGAGTGCATTGAATACGCTCGCACAGCGCCCGCAACGCACATAGCCCTGGCCGACCCGCAGGTCGGCGGCCGTGACCGCGAGGGTCAGCGCGCATTTGGGGCAGACCGTGAACACGCGCGGATGATAGCTCAGCGCCGTGCGCCGGCGAGCAGGCGCCAACCTTCCCGTTCGCCGCCGGTTTGCAGGTCAAACCAGGGACGATACGCGGCCGCCACCTCGCCGGCCTGCGTGGCGAGCAGGCCGGCGAGGACGAGCGCCCCACCCGGCCTCACGAGGGCCGTGAGTCGCGGTGCGAGATCGATGAGCGGGCCGGAGAGGATGTTGGCCAGCACGACGTCGGCCGTGTGCGGCAGCGTGTCAGGCGCGGCGTGGGTGACGACGCGGCCGGCCATGCCATTGGCGGCCGCATTGTCGCGGGTCGCAGTGAGCGCCTGCGGATCGATGTCGAACGCGTCGGCCCGCGTGGCCCCGAGCATCGCCGCGGCGATGCCGAGGATGCCGGATCCGCAACCGTAGTCGATCACGGTGGCGCCCGGCTGCAGGTGGGCGTCGAGCCACCCGAGGCACAACGCGGTGGTGGCATGCGTCCCCGTACCGAAGGCGAGGCCCGGGTCGAGCGAAACCACGACCGCACCCGGCTCGTCGACCCGCTCGTGCGTCGGGCAGACGTACAGGCGGCGCCCGAAGCGCATGGCGTGGAAATCCGCGAGCCACTCGCGCTCCCAGGCGCGGTCCGGCACCGCTTCGACCTGCAGGCTTGTTGCCGGGACCCCGAGCGCGACGGCCAGCGTCGCGATGGTCGTGGGCGACGCCGCGTCCTGCGCGAAGATCGCCTCGAGGCGCGTCGCCGGCCACAAGCGGATTTCGCCCGGCGCGGGCTCGAGGATCGCGTCGTCGCGCCGATCGGTCAGCGTGACCGACAGCGCGCCCGCGGCGAAACAGGCGGACTCGGCCGCCTCGGGGTCCAGCCTTGCGAGGTCGAGGCGGATGGCGAGGAAGGGCATGGGGGCGGGTTGCGCGCGAAGCCCGGCGGGCAGCGGGCGGCCGATGGGCCGCGCGCCGCGCCGTGGCTTACTTCAGCCCGAGCCGCCGCTCGAGGTAGTGGATGTCGAGGCCGCCTGCGCGGAACGCGGCGTGGTTGAAAATCTCCCGGTGCAGCGCCGCGTTCGTCTTGATTCCCTCGACCACCATTTCGGCGAGCGCCATTTTCATGCGTGCAATGGCGGTGTCGCGCGAGTCGCCGTAGGCGATGATCTTGCCGATCAGGGAGTCGTAGTTCGGCGGCACGCTGTAGCCCGAATAGAGATGGCTGTCGACGCGGATCCCCGGGCCGCCGGGGGCGTGCCACAGCTTCACCGGCCCGGGCGAGGGCATGAAGGTCTTGGCGTCCTCGGCGTTGATGCGCGCCTCGATCGCGTGGCCGCGGAACTGGATGTCCTTCTGCACGTAGGGCAGTTTCTCTCCCGCGGCGACCAGCAATTGGGCCTTGACGAGGTCGATGCCGGTGATCATCTCGGTGACCGGGTGCTCGACCTGGATGCGGGTGTTCATTTCGATGAAATAGAACTCGCCGTCCTGGTAGAGGAACTCGAGAGTGCCGGCGCTGCGGTAGCCGACGGCCGCGCAGGCGGCGACCACGCGCTCGCCCATCGTGTGGCGCTGGCGGTCGCTGATGCCGGGCGCCGGGGCTTCCTCGATCACCTTCTGGTGGCGGCGCTGCATCGAGCAGTCGCGCTCGCCGAGGTGCACCACGTTGCCGTAGTTGTCCGCGAGTACTTGGAACTCGATGTGCCGCGGGCGCTCGAGGAATTTCTCCATGTAGACCTGGTCGTTGCCGAAGGCGGCGCGCGCCTCGGCCTGGGTCAGCGCGATCGAGTTGAGCAGTGCGCCCTCGCTGTGCACGACGCGCATGCCGCGGCCGCCGCCGCCGCCCGACGCCTTGATGATCACCGGGTAGCCGATGCCGCGCGCAACGCGCAGGTTCTCGTCGTTGTCGGTGCCGAGCGGGCCGTCGGACCCCGGCACGCAGGGCACGCCGTGCGACTTCATCACCTTGATGGCCGACACCTTGTCGCCCATCAAGCGGATGACCTCAGCCTTGGGGCCGATGAAGGTGAAGCCGCTCTTCTCGACGCGCTCGGCGAAGTCGGCGTTCTCCGACAGGAAGCCGTAGCCGGGATGGATCGCCACCGCATCGGTGACCTCCGCGGCGCTGATGATCGCCGGCATGCTGAGGTAGCTTTGCGGCGAGGGCGGCGGGCCGATGCAGACGGACTCGTCGGCCAGCAGCACGTGCTTCAGGTTCGCGTCGACGGTGGAGTGCACGGCGACGGTCTTGATGTCGAGCTCGCGGCAGGCGCGCAGCACGCGCAGCGCGATCTCGCCGCGGTTCGCGATCAGTACTTTCTCGAGCATGGCCTACTCGATGGTGAAGAGCGGCTGGCCGAATTCCACCGGCTCGCCGTTCTGCGCCATCACGGAGGTGACGCGCCCGGCCTTGTCGCTCTCGATCTGGTTCATCATCTTCATCGCCTCGATGATGCAGAGCACCTGGCCGACCTTCACCTCGTCGCCTATCTGCACGAAGGGCTTCGCGCCGGGCGCGGACGAGGCATAAAAAGTGCCGACCATCGGTGCGGTCACGACGTACTCGTTCGACTTGCGGGTCGCCGCGGCCGGGGGCGCGGCGGCGGGCGCCGCAACGGGCGAGGGCGCGGCCATCGCGGGCGCCGCCATCGGCGCGGCGATGAAGTGCTGGGTCGCCGCGCCCGAGGACATGCGGCTGATGCGGACGGACTCCTCGCCCTCCTTGATCTCGATTTCAGCGATGCCCGATTCCTCGAGCAGCTCGATCAGTTTCTTGACCTTGCGGATGTCCATGCCGTGTATCCCGTAGCGGAAATGGTTTAGGGGGCGCGGCGTGCGGCCAGTTGCCGGGCCGCGGCGCGCACCGCGAGTTCATAGCCGTCTCCGCCGAGGCCGAAGATGGCGCCGACCGCGATGTCGGTGAAATAGGAATGGTGCCGGAACGATTCGCGTGCGAAGACGTTCGACAGGTGCACTTCGATGAATGGCAGCGCGACGCCGAGCAGGGCATCGCGCAGCGCGATGCTCGTGTGGGTGAAGGCGCCCGGGTTCACGATGAGGAAGGCCGTGCCGTCGGTGCGCGCGGCGTGGATGCGCTCGACGAGCGCGTGTTCGGCATTGCTCTGGAAAGCGACGAGTTCGTGGCCCGCCTCATGCGCCGCCGCGGTGGCGTGGGCCACCAATTGATCGAGCGTCGCCGCGCCATAGGTCTGCGGTTCCCGCTGCCCGAGCAGGTTGAGGTTGGGCCCGTTCAGCAGCAGGAGGCGCGCCATGGACCGCGAAATCTACCGGATTTGCGGCGTTCGCGAAACTTGCCTGCAATTTCCGGCGATTTTGCCGGTCTAAACCGCCTTCACGGCCCGGCTGGCAGCCAGTTCCCGCAGCTTGTCGGCGATTTGCTGCTGTGCAATATGCAGGGCCAGGCGCTTTGCGTCGACATCCCGAACCCGCGCGAGGATGAACGCGGCCTCGTCCGCATGCAACTCCCCGACGCGCACGGCCACGATGCGTCCTTCGCGGTCCGCGAACACGGAGAAGGGAAGGACCGGGTCGAGCCCGAAGGCCGCAGCCGCATCGAGACCGTCCTGTTCACCGATCAGCAGCGGATAATCGATCCCCATCCCGGCCGCGTATTTCAGCACGTCCTCGCGAAAATCGACCGCGATGCCGACCACTTCGAGCCCGTCGGCCGCGTGCTCCTTGCGCAGTCGCATCAGCAGCGGGATCTCGCGCCGGCAGGGGGCGCACCAGGTGGCCCAGAAATTCACGAGCAACGGGCGCCCCGACCAGTGCGCGAGCGTGCGGGGCACGCCCTCGCGATCCTGCAGCGTGAAAGCGGGCAGGGTCGTCGGGATCGAACGCGGCGCCGAGGGCGTGCCGGCGTCGGCCGCAGCGGCAGCGGGGCCGGCGGCGATGGCGGACACGGCAGCCGGCGCCCGCCCTTCGCCCAACGCGCGATAGGCGAGGAAGCCGGTCGCCGCGGCGATGCCGGTGACGGCGATCAGGGCGAGGAACCGTTGCGGCGTCATGCCGGGCAGTGTGCCACGGGCAGCCGCGCGCCGTTGGGCCTGTAAACTCGTGGCATGAAAACCTGGCCCATCCTCGCCTCGATCCCGTTGTGGTGCCTGCTCGCCTCGTGCAAGCGCGCGGAAGTGGACCTGCCGCGCACGCTGGCGCCGGAACCGGCCAAGGTGACGGTGAGCGCAAACGGCTTCGTGGGCGAGATCAACATCGATGGCGGCATCGTGGCCGTGCCGCGCCTGCACGAGCTCATCGAACCGCGCATGCGCGGCTCGATGGCCGAGACGCAGGTCGGGGCACAAATGGACATCAAGGCGCGCGGTGTCGCGTCGGCGGAGGGCTATTTCTTCCAGGCGGACTGGACAAGCCGCCCGGCGGGAGATCGCTATCTTGACGTGCGCGGGCAGGTTTCGACGTATTCGGGCGGCGCGCATCCCATGACTTCCATCGAGGCATTCGTGTGGGACCGGCTCGGCCAGCGACGGCTCGCATTGGCGGACCTGTTGCGCGATCCCTCACCGGGTTCGGCGGCGGTGGCCACGCTGGCGGGCGCTGCGCGCGAAGCGCTCGTGGCCGTCAAGCGCGCGCGCGACCCGGCCTACGATCCGCATAAGGACACGTTCATCGGAATGGGCCCCGATGGGCCTTTTGCGGCCGATCTCGCGAAGTTCGCGCGCAATTTCCAGCTCGTGCCGCGCGCAGCCGACGGATCGGGCGGCGGCATCGCGTTCCTGTATTCGCCCTACGACGTGGGTTCCTGGGCCGAGGGGGCGTACGAAGTTACGGTGCCGGCCGCGATCGCCGCGCCGCTGCTGAAGCCTGACGCGTCGGGGGTGCTGAGGTAAGAGTTGGTGCCGGGTTTTCGGTTATTGAGTCAATAACCGAATAACCCGGCGCCGCGCCTTATTCCATCGCCTTCGCGGCGAGCGGCGCGAACTCGGCGGCCTTCATGTAGCCGACCACGCGGAAGTTGCGCCGTTCGGCGCCGTCCGGGCCGTAGAAGGCGATCGTCGGCGGGCCGTAGATCCCGAAGTGCTTGAGCAGTGCCTGGTCGGCGGCGTCGTTGGCCGTGACATCGGCGCGCAACAGTACTGCCCTCGCCAGCGCCGCCTGGACGGCGGGCTCGGAGAACGTGTACTTCTCCATTTCCTTGCACGACACGCACCAGTCTGCGTAGAAATCGAGCATCACCGGGCGGCCAGCCGCGCGCGCGGCGGCGATTTCCTTCTCGAGGTCGGCGACCGACTTGATGGTCCTGAAGGGCAGCTCGGCGTGGCGGCCGGCGCGCAGCGGGATCGGCGCGAGCGGATCGCTGCCGCCGAGGGCCGCGCCGGCGAGCAATGAGATGCCATAGAGCCCTGCTACTGCGCCTGCGGCGCGCGGCAGCCACTTGCGCCTGGATTGCGCCACCGCACTCCAGCAAACCCATGCGGCCGCGAATGCCGTCACGGCCCACGGCAGGAGCGCGAACCGTCCCGGGAGGATGCGCCCGAGCATCCAGGCCGCCACGAGCAGGAAGAGCACGCCGAAGGCGCGTTTCACGGTATCCATCCACGCGCCTGCGCGTGGCAGCAGCTTGCCTGCCGACGCGCCGACGACGAGCAGCGGGGCACCCATGCCGAGGCTCATGGCAAAGAGGGCGAGGCCGCCGCGCACCATGTTGCCGCTTTGCCCGATCACGGCAAGCGTGGCGACGAGCGCCGGAGCCACGCACGTGGTGACGATCAGCGCCGACAGCGCGCCCATCACGGCGACGCCGCCGAAGGTGCCGGCCTGCTGCCGGTTGCTCGCGTCGGCGAGGCGGGTCTGGATCGCAGCCGGCATCTGGATCGTGAAAAGCCCGAACATCGACAGTGCGAGCACGATGAAGAGCAGCGCGAACGCCGTGACGATCCACGGTTGCTGGAACACCGCCTGCACCTGCGCGCCGGCCGCGGCCGCCGCGATCCCCGCGAGCGTGTAGGTGAAGGCCATGCCGAGCACGTAGCTCAGCGACAGGAAGAATGCCCGGCGCGTGGTGACGCCCGCGCCCTGGCCGGCGATGATCCCCGACAGGATCGGCACCATGGGCAGCACGCAGGGCGTGAAGGCGAGCAGGAGCCCCGCCCCGAAGAAGAACCCGATGACGAGCAGGAGATTGCCCGAGCGGATGAAGCCCGCCATCCAGTCCTGCTCGGACACGAAACTGGCCGAGTCCGTTGCCATTGTTCCGCCCGCGGGCAAATCGACCGTCAGCGTCTTCGTGATCGGCGGATAGCAGAGGCCCGCGTCGGCGCAACCCTGGTAGGTGACGGATAACGGCAGTGCGAGGGCGCCGCCGCCTGCGCGGGCGACCGGCAGCAAGGCGGTGAGCTCGTCGCGATAGACCTCCTGTTCGCCGAAGTACTCGTCGCTGTGGATTTCACCCTTGGGCAGCGCGAGCGTCCCGAGAGTCGCCTGCCCCTCCGCGGTCTTCACCCCGAGGCGGTTGCGGTAAAGGTAATACTGCGGCGCAATTTCCCACACGAGGCGCACGCGGTCCGGGCCGTCGGCGGTCGCGGCGAGGCGGAAGGCCGCGTCCGGGTCGAGGAACTCATCGCCGCTTGCGCCGAGTGCGCCGCCACTGCGGGACTGGGCCAGCACCGCATCGATGCCGCTCGCGGCCGCCGGGACGTTTACAGTCGTCTCCCAGGACATCGGCGGGTAGCAGAGGCCGGCGTCGGCGCAGCCTTGCAGCTTCAGGGTGAGGGGTACGGTCTGCGCTGCGGCGCCCGCTTCGAGCGCGAGGGGAATCGCGACGTCGAAACGGCCGCGGAAGATTTCCTGCTCACCGAAGTATTCGTCGGTGTGCATCTCGCCCTGCGGGTAGACGGGCTCGCCCAGTTTCACGCCCGGCGCGCCGCCCGTGACGCCCATGCGCTTGCGATAGAGGTAGTAGCCCTTCTCGACGTTCCAGTGCACCACGACGTGCCGCCCATCGCTGTCGAGCGTGTAGCGATAGGCGACCTCGGGGGGCAGGAACTCGTCGGCCAGCGCCGGAGCGGCACAGGCCGAAGTCAGGGCGAGGACTGCGATCAGGCGCAGGCAGCGAAAGCGTGTCGGCATCCGGTCATCCTAGGTAAGTCGGGGGGCGCGTTCCTTGGAGTAGCGCCGGAATCAGTGGTTCTCGGCGACATTATGTCAATACGATCGATGTCAAGGCCTTGAAATCCGGCCAGCGGCCCCTATCATTAGCAGCCAATCGGGGAGAGTGCTAACACTCCTGCCCTGGCGTTTCCAAAATTCTATCCAACATCAGTCTCACAGGAGCGAACTCCATGAAGATTCGTCCGCTTCATGACCGCGTCATCGTGAAGCGCCTGGAGGAGGAACGTACCTCCCCGGGTGGCATCGTGATCCCCGACAGCGCGGCCGAGAAGCCCATCCAGGGCAAGGTCGTCGCGATCGGCAAGGGCAAGATTCTCGAAGACGGCACCGTCCGTGCGCTCGACGTCAAGGTCGGCGACAAGATCCTTTTCGGCAAGTACAGCGGCACTGAAGTCAAGGTTGACGGCGAAGACCTCGTCGTCATGCGCGAAGAAGACGTCATGGCCGTGATCGAGGGCAAATAACATGGCAGCCAAAGAAGTACGTTTCAGCGACGACGCGCGCTCCCGCATGTTCAAGGGCGTGAATGTCCTCGCCAACGCCGTCAAGGCGACGCTCGGCCCCAAGGGCCGCAACGCGGTGCTCGAGAAGAGCTTCGGCGCCCCCACCATCACGAAGGATGGCGTGTCGGTCGCGAAGGAAATCGAGCTCAAGGACAAG
>CAUJHJ010000035.1 GCA_963204835.1 Pseudomonadota bacterium | reverse complement strand
CGAGGAAGAGGCGATCGATCCTGCCCTCGCGGTAGGCGTCGAGCATCACCTTGACGGTGCCGATCAGGTCCTTCACGTGCGGCCGGTCGCCGAGGTGCGAGATGGTGGCGAGGATCGGCAGGCCGAGCCGGCGGACGAAGCCGAGGCCCTTCGAGCCGACCAGGCACAGGTTCACGTCCGCGCCCTTCGCCTGCCACTCGCGCATCAGGTAGATCGTGCTCTTGAAGATGTTCGCGTTCAGGCCGCCGCACAGGCCGCGGTCGGTCGAGATCACGATGATGCCGATCGACTTCGGCTCACGCGCCACCATGAACGGGTGGCGGTAGTCCGGGTTGGCCTCGGTCAGGTGGCCGATCGTCGCGCGCATCTTCTCCGCGTACGGGCGCGCCAGGCGCATGCGGTCCTGGGCGCGGCGCATCTTGCTCGTCGCGACCATCTGCATCGCCTTGGTGATCTTTTGAGTGCTCTTGACACTCGCGATCTTCGAGCGGATTTCCTTGGTGCCGGCCATCAGCGTCTCTTCAGGTGTACGCGCCGTTGGCGAGGAAATCCTCGCAGATCTTCTTCAGCGTGGCTTCGTGCGCCTTGAGCTCCGGCTTGGCGTTGATCGCGTCGACCGAGGCCTGGTGGTTGCCCTTGGCGAAGCGCTGCAGCGCCGCCTCGAAGTCGACCACCTTCTTGCGCTCGACCTTGTCCATGTAGCCGTTGTTGACGGCGTAGATCGACAGCGCCATCTCGGCGACCGACATCGGCGCGTACTGCTTCTGCTTCATCAGCTCGGTGACGCGCTCGCCGCGCTCGAGCTGGCGGCGGGTCGCCTCGTCGAGGTCGGAGGCGAACTGCGAGAACGCCGCGAGCTCGCGGTACTGCGCAAGCGCGAGGCGGATGCCGCCGCCGAGCTTCTTGATGATGTCGGTCTGCGCGGCGCCGCCGACGCGCGACACCGAGATGCCGGCGTTCATCGCCGGGCGGATGCCGGCGTTGAAGAGGTCGGTCTCGAGGAAAATCTGGCCGTCGGTGATCGAGATCACGTTGGTCGGCACGAACGCGGTGACGTCGCCCGCCTGCGTCTCGATGATCGGCAGGCCGGTGAGCGAGCCGGTCTTGCCCTTGACCGCGCCCTTGCTCGCCATCTCGACGTATTCCTCGTTGACGCGCGCGCTGCGCTCGAGCAGGCGCGAGTGCAGGTAGAACACGTCGCCGGGGAAGGCCTCGCGGCCCGGCGGGCGCTTCAGCAGCAGCGAGATCTGGCGGTAGGCCACGGCCTGCTTCGACAGGTCGTCATAAATGATCAGCGCGTCCTGGCCGTTGTCCATGAAGTACTCGCCCATCGTCACGCCCGCGTACGCCGAGAGGTACTGCAGGGCGGCCGGGGTCGAGGCGGACGCGGCGACGACGATGGTGTGGGCCATCGCGCCGTGCTCCTCGAGCTTGCGCACGACGTTGGCGATCGACGACTGCTTCTGGCCGATCGCGACGTAGATGCATTTGATGCCGGAGGACTTCTGGTTGATGATCGTGTCGACGGCCATCGCGGTCTTGCCGGTCTGGCGGTCGCCGATGATCAACTCGCGCTGGCCGCGGCCGATCGGCACCATCGAGTCGACGGCCTTGTAGCCGGTCTGCACCGGCTGCGACACGCTCTTGCGATAGATGACGCCCGGCGCGACGCGCTCGATCGGCGCGGTGCGCGTGGCCTTGATCGGACCCTTGCCGTCGATCGGGTTGCCGAGCGCGTCGACCACGCGGCCGAGCAGCTCGGGGCCCACCGGCACTTCGAGGATGCGGCCGGTCGTCTTGACCGCGTCGCCCTCGCGGATGCCCTTGTATTCGCCGAGCACGACCGCGCCCACCGAGTCCTGCTCGAGGTTCAGCGCGAGGCCGAACACGCCGCCCGGGTACTCGATCATCTCGCCGTAGCGGACGTCCGCGAGGCCGTGGATGCGGGTGATGCCGTCCGTGACGGACACCACCGTGCCGACGTTGCGCGCCTCGGTGGCGGACGAGAATTTCTCGATCCGCTGCTTGATGAGGTCGCTGATTTCCGATGCTTTGACTGACATGGGATGGAGTCCTTGAAAATCAATTCGCCATGGACTGGCCGAGGCGCTCGAGCTTGCCCTTCAGCGAGCCGTCGAGCACGAAGTCGCCGGCCCGCACGACGGCGCCGCCGATCAGGCCCGGGTCGACGCTCGGGTGCAGGCGCACGACGCGGTTCAGGCGGCGCGTGAGCGCGCGCGCGAACTTCTCGGTGTCGGCCGGCGTGAACGCGATCGCCGAGACGATCTCGACGTCGACGGTGTTCTCGACCTCGGCGCGCAGCAGCGCGTACTGCGCCGCGATCTGCGGCAGCAGCGCGAGCCGCTGGTTCTGGGCGAGCAGGCGCACGAAATTGCGGCCGTGCTCGTCGGCCTTGTCGCCGGCGATGTCGAGCACGAAGTCGGCGAGCGCGAGCGGGGTCACCTTCGGGTTGCCGAGCAGCGCGGCGAAGCGCTCGTCGCCCGCCACCGCGGCGGCCGTGTCGAGCAGGCCGCTCCAGCGCGCGAGCGCCTTCGCTCCCTGCGCGTACTCGAACGCGGCGCGCGCGTAGGGGCGTGCGACGGTGGCGCTCTCAGCCACGCGCGATCTCCTCGGCGAGCTTGTCGAGCAGCTGCGCATGCGCCTTCGCGTCGATCTCGCGCTCGAGCAGGCGCGACGCGCCGGCCACCGCGAGCGCGCCGACTTCACGGCGCAGCGAGTCTCGCGCCCGCGAGGTTTCGTTGGCGGCCTCGGCGCGCGCGCTGGCGAGCACTCGATCGCCCTCGGCGCTGGCAGACTGCTTGGCGCTGTCGATCATCTCGTTCGAACGGCGACTCGCCTGGTCGAGGATCTGGTTCGCCCGCTCGCGCGCTTCGCGCACGACCGCGTCGGCACGCGACTTCGCCTCGTCGAGGTCCTTCTGGCCGCGCTCGGCGGCCGCGAGTCCCTCGGCGATCTTCTTCTGGCGGTCCGTCACGGCCTGCGCAATCGGCGGCACGACGAACTTCCAGAAGAACCAGAGCAGGATCGCGAAAACGACCATCTGCCCGATGAATGTCGCATTGACGTTCATCGCCCGTCTCCTTCAGCTTCGGATCAGCCGCCTGCGAGCTTGGCGAGCAGCGGGTTCGCGAACGCGAACAGCATCGCGAGACCGACGCCGATCAGGAATGCCGCGTCGATCAGGCCCACGAGCAGGAACATGCGGCCCTGCAGCATCGGCGTGAGCTCCGGCTGGCGCGCGGCGGATTCGAGGAACTTCGAACCCATCACGCCGATGCCGATGCAGGCGCCGATGGCGCCGAGGCCGATGATGATGCCGATTCCAAGCGCCGTGTACGCCTGAACCGTTGCGATAGCTTCCATCTGAGTTCTCCTGGTCGATTCGAGAGTGCAAGAAAAACGAAACTTAGTGGTGCTCTTCAGCCATCGAGATATAGACGATGGGCAACACCATGAAAATGTAGGCCTGCAGCACCACAATCAAGATGTGGAAGATCGCCCAGGCGGTGCCCATGACGACCTGGCCGAGGAATCCGGCCGCGCTGCCGAAGGTCGCGCCGACGACGATGAAGCCGAGCAGCGCGATCAGCATGAAAAGGAGCTCGCCCGCGAACATGTTGCCGAACAGTCGCATGCCGAGCGAGACGGGCTTCGACAGCAGTTCGACGGCGTTCAGGACGATGTTCGGGATCCAGAGGAGCGGGTTGTTGCCGAAGGGCGCCGACACCCACTCGTGCAGGTAGCCCCCCACGCCCTTGGCGCGGATCGCCGCGACGATGATCAGCAGCAGCACCACGAGCGCCATCGCGATGGTGCCGTTCAGGTCCGCGGTCGGCAGCACGCGCCAGTACTGCGCGCCGAAGAGTGCCGCGATGCCGCCCGGCAGGTCGAGCGGCAGCAGGTCCATGGTGTTCATCGCGATGATCCACGTGAAGAGGGACAGCGCGAGCGCGACCATGAAGCGGCGGTCGCCGTGGTAGATGTCGGCGACCTGGCCGTCGACGAATTCGTAGACCCACTCGATGAAGCCGACGAACTTGCCGGGCACGCCGGCGCTGGCGCGGCGCGCGGCCGCCCGGAAGACCCAGCCGACGAGGATCGCGAGCAGCGCGGACATCAGCAGCGTATCGACGTGCCACGTCCAGAAGCCCTCGCCCACCTTCAGGTGGGTGAGGTGGTGGACGATGTAGTCGGTCGGCGTCGTGCCGTGTTCTGCGCCGTGTGCGGTTGCCATCGCTGCTCGAGCCTTGCCCTTCCGTCAACCTCTCGACCGCGGCGGCAGCCGGGGTCCCGCCATCGCGGGCACCGCCCAGAACACCACCAGCGTCGCGACATAGGTCGCGATGATCGGCGGCCAAACCGCCTTGCCGGTGCGCGCCACCGCGACGAACATCGCGACGGTCAGCGCCACCTTCACGAACTGGCCGAGCAGGACCCGGCCCAATACCAGACCGGCGCCGCCACCCGGGCGCAGCGCCGTCAGGGTCATGTACAGGTTCGCAATGAAGCCGATCGCGCCGCCCGCCAGCGCCGAAGCGCCATGACGGGCCCCCCACAGGCCGTAGCACAGCACAGCGAGGGCGATCGTGACCGCCACCTGTGCGAGCAGGATCCGCGCGGCGAGCCGCCTGATGTCAGGTTCGCGCGTCTGGACCACGTTCGGACGGGAGTCGGCCTTCAGCCCAATTTTCCTTGCACGGCAGCCACTTAGGGCCCCGTTTGCGAAGCGCGCGGATTATACGGGGCGCCCCCCGCGCCAGCAAGAAATAAGCGGGAACTACTTAGCGGCGGCTAGTTGATGTGGGCCAGGATGCCGTCGAGTTCGTCGAGGCTGTGGTAGCTGATGACCAGCTTGCCCTTGCCGCCGGCACCGTGCTGGATGGCGACCTTCGCGCCAAGCTTCTCCGTCAGCTCGCCCTCGAGGCGGGTGACGTTCGGATCCTGGGCCGGCGCCACAGCGAGCGCCGGGTCGTGCCGCGAGGTGAGGCGCCGCACGAGCGCCTCGGTCTCTCGCACCGAGAGGCCCTTGCGCGCGACGAGCGTTCCGACCTCGACCTGCTGGCGGCGCTGGGTGAGGCCGAGCAGCGCGCGGGCATGGCCCATCTCGAGCGTGCGCTGCTCCACGAGCTCGGACACTTCGGGGGCGAGTTCGAGCAGGCGCAACAGGTTGCTGACGGCGGCGCGCGAGCGGCCCACCGCATCGGCCGCCTGCTGGTGCGTGACGCCGAACTCCGCGATCAGGCGTTCGAGCGCGCGCGCTTCCTCGAGCGGGTTCAGGTTCTCACGCTGGATATTCTCGATGAGCGCCATCGCAATGGCCGCCTCATCGGGCACGGGGCGGATGACCGCGGGGATTTCCGCGAGGCCCGCGATCTGCGCCGCGCGCCAGCGGCGCTCGCCGGCGATGATTTCATAGCGCTGCGTCGCACCTTCGCCGGCGCCCGCGAGCGGTCGCACGACGATCGGCTGCACGATGCCCTGCGCCTTGATCGAATCCGCGAGTTCCTGCAGGGATTCGGGGCGCATGTCGGTGCGCGGCTGGTAACGGCCGCGTTGCAGCAGGTCGAGCGGCAGCCTTGCGAGCTCCTCGCCCGCGCGAGGCACACCCGGCGGCGGCGCGACCTGCGCGCGCTGCGCGGCCTGGCCGAGCAGGTCGGCGAGCCCGCGGCCGAGGGTCGTCTTCTTCTGCGTCATGACGCGGATGATAGCCGTTCGGGCGCGCGCATCTCGTCTTCCCGGCGCAGCATCTCGCCCGCGAGCGCGAGATAGGCGAGCGCACCGCGCGATTCACGGTCATGGAACATGGCGGGCTTGCCGAAGGAAGGCGCTTCGGCGAGCCGCACGTTGCGTGGCACCACGGTGCGGAATACCTTGTCGCCGAAGTGCTCGATCAGCTGGGCACTGACCTCGTTCGCGAGGTTGTTGCGCGGGTCGAACATGGTGCGCAGGATTCCCTCGATCGCGAGATCGGGGTTCACCGCGGCGCGGATCTGCTCGATCGTCGAGACGAGCGCCGAGAGGCCCTCGAGCGCGTAGTACTCGCACTGCATCGGCACGAGCACGCTATCGGCCGCGACGAGCGCATTCACCGTGAGCATGTTGAGCGCGGGCGGGCAGTCGATCAGGATCTGGTCGTATTGCTCGCGCACCGTGCGCAGCGCCTGTCGCAGCTTCAGCTCGCGGCCGGTGATCATCGTGAGGAGGCGCACCTCGACCGAAGTGAGGTCCTGGTTTGCCGGCAGCAGCCACATGCCGGCCGGCTCGACCGGCACGATCGCGTCCTCGATGCCGCATTCGCCGAGCATCACCTCGCAGCTGCCGCGCGCGACCTGCGATTTCTCGATGCCGCAGCCCATGGTCGCATTGCCCTGCGGGTCGAGGTCGATCAGCAGGACGCGGCGCTTGGTGGCCGCGAGCGAGGCCGCGAGATTGACGGCAGTCGTGGTCTTGCCCACGCCGCCCTTCTGGTTCGCGACCGCGATGACCCGCTTCATCCGGCCGAGTTTAGCGGCTCGCGCCCGTGGCTGCTTCCAGATCGGCGATCCAGCCCTCGATCCAGCGGCGCAAGGCCGGGGAACGGGCATAACGTGCCGCGCGGCTCGCCGAAGCGATCGCCGCCGCCCGCCGCCCCAGTTCCGCGCACGCGCGTGCCTCGGCGAGCGCGAGTTCCGCATGCGTGGGATATCGCCCCACCGCCGGCTGGATCGCCGCAAGCCTCACCTCGGGCGCCCGGTCGCGCAGCAGTTCATCGATGTCCACGATCACGAGGTTGGCCTCGAGTCCCCGGTCGGGGTTATCCGCAAGGGGCAGCAGCAGCCGACGCGCCTCTTGCAGCGTCGCGATCTCGCCCGCCGAGGGCTCGCGCCGGCCCTGGTCCTGCGACAGGGCCGCGTCGATCAGTTCTTCCGTCGTCGCCTCGCTGCCGGCGCGGCGCTGGCGTGGCCGCAGCGCGCGATCGACCAGCTGCCATTGCACCCGGCCGGCGGCCACAGCGGCCTCTGGATCGCCTGCAGGCACCTTGCGCGCGAGGTCGAGCGCTTCGCTGTCCCGCTCCTGGTGGAACCGCACGTCCGCGAGCGCGGCGGACGCGAGCGGCAGCGCCGGATCGAGCTGCAGGGCGCGCAGTGCACGTTGCTCGGCTTCGCCGGTATCGCGGCCGAGGGCGAGTCCGGCGAGGGCAAGGCGCGCGAGCGCGACGGGTTCAGGCAGCGGCTTGATGAGGACAGCCTTCGCGTCGGGCAGCGGCGTGCCGAGCGTCAGGCGATAGCCGCGGATCCTGCCCTCGCGCCGATAGGCCCGGATCTCCTCGTCGAGTTCGTCGATCGACATGCCGAATGCCGCCTGCACGGCTTGCGGCACCGGCGTGTCCTCCGCAATCGCGCGCAGGTAGTGCTGGGCCTGCCGGCCCCGCTCGGGGCGGCCGATCAGGAAGAAATGCGCCGTCAGCCACGCTTGCGGATAGAACATCGGCGGCAAGCTGTGCTGGCGAAACTCCGGCGAGTCGCGGTCGAAGCCGAAGAGCACCGAGGTCGGCATCAGCTCGAAGTAGCCGAACTCGTCCTTGCGGGCGCGCGGGATCAGCCCGAAGTCTATCTTGCCGTCATGTTCGGAGAGCGAGCTGAACACCTCGGCGACGCCCTCCGACCACCACGGCGGCAACGGCATGTCCGAGCCGTTGTGCAGCACATAGTGCATGTACTCGTGGTAGACCACTTCGCGCGACGACAGGCCGGTCGGCGTGCGATCGAAGACGATGTAGTTGGCCTCTGCACGCGGCGAGAAGAATCCCGCGATCTGCCGCGAGGGCGCGAAGCTGCGCCAGGTGCCCGAATCGAGCGCGAACACCTGCGTCGGCATGCGGGGCACGGTGCGCGTCAGCGGCGCGAGCGCACCGAGTGCCTGCTTGAACACGGCGAACTCCCGCAACGTGCGCCGCGCGTACTCTTCCTTGCCGTCCGTGACGAGCACGAAATCCGCGATCCGCGCTTCGTGCCATTGCGCGGCGTTCGCGCGCGGCGCCGGGGAAATAGCGACCAGTGCCGCGACCAGCGCCGCGACGCCCCGTTCCATTGTTCTCATGGGCCCCTCTTACGCCGAAAGGCGCAGGATGGCCAGCGACCGGCTCGCCTCGAGCCTCGGAACATGCAGGGGAACGACGGCATCGAGGCGCCAGTCGGCGCCGATGCCCGGCAACTCCTCGTCGAGGCGCGCGCCCTTCATGGCGAGCACCCGTGTCTGCGGCCCGCACAGCGGGCGCACCAGCGCAAGGAGCCGCGGCAATGGCGCAAACGCGCGCGCCACCACGGTGTCGAAGGACACGGCGGGCGAAAGGTCCTCGACCCGCGCGTGCAGCGGCTCGACGTTCGCAAGGCCGAGCGTACGCGCGGCATGGCCGACGAAGCGGACCTTCTTGTTGTTGGAATCGATCAGCGTGTAGCGCCGCGCGGGATCGACGATCGCCAGCGGCAGCCCGGGAAAGCCCGCGCCGGTGCCGACATCGGCCACCGTCGCGCCGGAGAGCTGCGGCGCCACCGCGAGGCTGTCGAGCAGGTGGTGCGTCAGCATCCCGGCCCGGTCGTCGATCGAGGTGAGGTTGTAGGCCTTGTTCCAGCGGGTCAGTTCATCGAGCAGCCGCAGCAGCAGCGACGCCTGCGCCTCGCCGAGCGGCACGCCGAGCGCGCCCGCGCCTTCGATCAGGCGCGCGCGCTCCGCGTTGGCCGCGTCGCCGGCCACGCCTCAGTTCTTGACCATCGCCGCGACGAAATCCTGCACCGGCATCGCATCGAGCCGCGCCGCATCGGCAAAGAGCGACGTGATCGCCGCGGCCTGCTTCGCGGAAAAATGCGCCGCCACCGACGCCTCGAACTTCTTCACCAGCACCGGGATACCCTCCTCGCGGCGCTTGCGGTGCCCGATCGGGAAATCGACCGCGACGCGCGGCGTCGAGCTGCCGTCCTTGAAGAACACCTGCACCGCGTTGCCGATGTAGCGCTTGTCGCGCTCGTAGTATTCCTTCGTGAAGGTCTCGTTCTCCTTCACCTGCATCTTCGCGCGCAGCGCATCGACGCGCGGGTCGTTCGCGATCGTGTCTTCGTAGTCCGCCGCGGTCAGGCGGCCGAACAGCAGCGGGACCGCCACCATGTACTGGATGCAATGGTCGCGGTCGGCCGGGTTCGCGAGCGGCCCCGTCTTGTCGATGATGCGCACGCCCGGCTCCTGCGTCTCGATCACGATCCTCTCGATCGAGTCGATCTTCGCCTTCACCTGCGGGTGCAGCTGCATCGCGCACTCGACCGCGGTCTGCGCATGGAACTCGGCAGGGAAGCTGATCTTGAACAGCACGTTCTCCATCACGTAGCTGCCGAGCGGCTGCGCGATCGTGACCGGCTTGCCCTTGAACAGCACGTCCTGGAATCCCCAGGTCTTCGCCGACAGCGCCGACGGATAGCCCATCTCGCCGCCCAGCGCGATGAGCGCGTGTCGCACGGCGCGGCTCGTGGCGTCACCCGCCGCCCAGCTCTTGCGCGAGCCGGTGTTGGGCGCGTGCCGGTAGGTGCGCAGCGCGCCGCCGTCGATCCACGCATTGCTGACGGCGTTCATGACCTGCTCGCGGGTGCCGCCGAGCATCGCGGTCACGACCGCCGTCGAGGCGACGCGCACCAGCAGCACGTGGTCGAGGCCGACGCGGTTGAAGCTGTTCTCGAGCGCGAGGATGCCCTGCACCTCGTGCGCCTTCACCATGCCCGTCAGCACGTCGCGCACGGTGAGCGGCCTGCCGCCTTCCATGATCGCCTTGCGCGAGAGGTAGTCCGCGACCGCGAGGATGCCGCCGAGGTTGTCGGACGGATGGCCCCACTCCGCCGCGAGCCACGTGTCGTTGAAGTCGAGCCAGCGGATCATCGTGCCGATGTTGAACGCGGCCTGCACCGGATCGAGCTCGTAGCTCGTGCCCGGCACGCGCGCGCCGCCCGGCATCGTCGCGCCCGGCACCACGGGACCCATCATCCGGGTGCACGCGGGGTACTGCAGCGCCTGGAAGCCGCAGGCGAGCGTGTCCATCAGGCAATGGCGCGCGGTGTCGTAGGCGAGCTGCGAGCCGATCGCCTGGTCCTTCGCGTAGTTCGCGATGTCGACGATCACCGGGTCGGGGTCGGGGCGCTTGGCGGACTTGTAGTCGTGGGAAGACATCGGCGGCGTGGCCTCGGTGGACTTGATTGCGGGGCGGGTTCGCGGGTACGGGCAGCGCGGCGGCGCGCGCCCTCAGGGCCGCCTGTCGAGCGGCACGAAGGCGCGGTCTTCCGGCCCGGTGTAGTTCGCGGCAGGGCGGATGATCTTGCCGTCCGCGCGCTGCTCGATCACGTGGGCGGACCATCCCGTGGTGCGCGCGATCACGAACAGCGGCGTGAACATGGCCGTCGGCACCTGCATCAGGTTGTAGGACACCGCGCTGAACCAGTCGAGGTTCGGGAACATCTTCTTCGCGTCCCACATCACGCGCTCGAGGCGCTCGGCGATGTCGTACATCTTCGTGTTGCCCGTCGACTGCGCGAGCCGGCGCGCAACGCCCTTGATGACCTGGTTGCGCGGGTCGGCCACGGTGTAGACCGGGTGGCCGAAGCCGATGACGACTTCCCTCGCCGCAACGCGCCGGCGGATGTCGGCCTCGGCCTCGTCCGGAGTCGCATAGCGCTGCTGGATCTCGAAGGCGACTTCGTTCGCGCCGCCGTGCTTCGGGCCGCGCAACGCGCCGATCGCCCCGGCCACGCAGGAATGCATGTCGGAGCCGGTGCCGGCGATCACGCGGGCGGTGAAAGTCGAGGCGTTGAATTCGTGTTCCGCGTAGAGCGTGAACGAGGTGTGCATCGCGCGCACCCACTCGGCGGGCGGCGCCTTGCGGTGCAGGAGGTGCAGGAAGTGGCCGCCGATCGAGTCGTCCTGCGTCTCGACGTGCACGCGATGGCCGGAATGGCTGTAATGGTACCAGTAGCAAAGCATCGAGCCGAGCGAGGCGAGCAGCTGGTCGGCGATATCGCGGGCGCCGGCGGCCGAATGATCGTCCTTCTCGGGCATCGCGCAGCCGAGGGCCGACACCCCGGTGCGCAGCACGTCCATCGGGTGGCTCGACGCGGGCAGGGCTTCAAGCGTCGTGCGAACCACCGTCGGCAGGCTGCGCAGGCCCTGGAGCTTCTGCTTGTAGGCCGCGAGTTCCGCCCTGTTCGGCAGCTTTTCGTGGATCAGGAGGTGCGCGATTTCCTCGAACTCGCAGGCCTCGGCGATCTCGAGGATGTCGTAGCCGCGGTAGGCGAGGTCGTTGCCCGTGCGTCCGACCGTGCACAGCGCGGTATTGCCCGCGGTCACGCCGGACAGTGCAACGGACTTCTTCGGCTTCGGCCCCTGCGCCGCCACGGGATCATTCATTGCCCTTCTCCTGACCGAAGAGTGCGTCGATCTTCCGTTCGTACTCGTGGTAGCCGAGCACGTCGTACAGCTCGGCGCGCGTCTGCATCGTGTCGACGACCGCCCTCTGCGTACCGTCGCGACGGATCGCGCCGTAGACGCCGAGCGCCGCCCGGCTCATCGCGCGAAAGGCCGACAACGGATAGAGCACGAGGCGCACGCCCGCGCCGGCGAGCTCCTCCGTCGTGAACAGCGGCGTCTTGCCGAACTCGGTGATATTCGCGAGCACCGGCACCTTCACCACGCTCGTGAACTGCCGGTATTCCTCGAGCGTGGCGAGCGCCTCGGCGAAGATCATGTCGGCGCCCGCCTCCACGTAGCGCAGCGCCCGTTCGACCGCCGCGGCCTGGCCCTCGACGGCGTGGGCGTCGGTGCGGGCCATGACCACGAACCCGGGATCGGTGCGTCCGTCGACCGCGGCCTTCAGCCGGTCGGCCATTTCCGCAGCCGACACCAGCGCCTTGCCGGGGCGGTGGCCGCAGCGCTTCGCCTGCACCTGGTCTTCGAGGTGCATGCCCGCCGCGCCCGAACGGATGAGGTCGCGGCTCGTGCGCGCGATGTTGAAGGCCGCGCCCCAGCCGGTATCCGCATCGACCAGCAGCGGCAGGTCGGTGGCCGCGCAGATGCGGCGCACGTCCTCGCAGACGTCGTTGAGCGAGGTGATGCCGAGGTCGGGCAGGCCGAAAGAGGCGTTCGCCACGCCGGCGCCCGACAGGTAGATGGCGCGAAAGCCCGAGCGCGCGGCGAGCAGGGCGGAATAGGCATTCACGGCCCCTACGACCTGCAGGGGACGTTCGGCATCGACCGCGGCACGCAGGCGCGCGCCGGCAGAGGTGGCGGTGAGCATGGCGAAATTGTAGCGGAACGGGCCGCGTCAGCGGATCGCAACGACCGTCCGGCCGGCCACCCCGCCCTCGAGCAGGGCACCGAAGGCGCCCGGCAGTTCCTCGAAGCGGATGATCCGCGACCGGATGCGGTCGAGGTGCCGGGGCGCAAGGTCGCTGCCGATGCGCTTCCAGACCTCGAGCCGGGGCCCGCGCGGAGTCGCCGAGGAATTGATGCCGAGCAGGTTCACGCCGCGCAGGATGAAGGGCATGACGGTCGTCTCGAGCTTGGGGCTGCCGGCGAGGCCGACGCTCGCGATGCTGCCCCAGTACCCCACCGTGCGGGTGAGCCAGGTGAGCATCTCCCCGCCCACGTTGTCGATCGCCCCCGCGAAGCGCTCGGCCTCGAGTGGCTTCGAGCCGTAGTCGATCTCCTGCCGGGCGAGCACCTGCGCGGCGCCGAGCTCGCGCAGGTAGGCCGCTTGCTGCGCCTTGCCGCTTACGGCGACGACTTCGTAGCCGCGCTGCGCGAGCATGTCGATGGCGAGGCTGCCCACTCCGCCGGTCGCGCCGGTGACGACCACCGGCCCTTTGCCCGGCGCGAGGCCGTTGTGCTCCATGCGGTGGATAGCCAACGCTGCGGTGAAGCCCGCGGTGCCGAGCGTCATCGCCGCCATGGCATCGAGGCCCGGTGGCATCGGGATCAGCGCATCGCCCTTCACGCGCGCGATCTCGCTGTAGCCGCCGTCGACGGTCTCGGACAGGCCGCAACCGGTGACGAGCACCGCGTCGCCCGCCGCGTAGCGCGCGTCGGTCGAGGACTCCACCACGCCCGCAAGGTCGATGCCGCCGACCAGCGGGTAGCGGCGCAGGATGCGTCCTGCGCCGGTCGCGGCGAGGGCGTCCTTGTAATTGATGCCCGAGTGCGAGACCCGGATCACGACCTCGCCCGCCGACAGGTCGTCGAGGGTCAGGTCCTCGAAGCGCGCCGCCACCTTGCGGTTCTCTTCGTGGATCCGGTACGCCCTGAACGTCCCGCGCTGGTTCATGGGCACGATTCTAGCGCGAGCCGCGCGCGAGCCAGGCGAGCAGGCCGTCGGTGTTGAGCTCGAGGTCGGCGGCGACCAGCGCGTCGAACTGCGCCTCGTCCATCGTGCAGCCGTGGGCGAGGCAGCGCTCGCGCAGCAGCGCGCGCATATCGGCGTGGATGCGCGCCCTGCCGTCGGCCGCCGTGGCATGGCGCCGCGCCATGGCGGCAAAGGCGCGTACCTGCGTCGTCATGTCGTCGGCCAGCCGCGCGACGTCGCCGACACGCGCGTAATGCGTCAGGTGCACGGCGCGCGGCCGGTAGGCCGCGATGCGTACGACCGAGGCCTCGAGCTGTCCCGGGTCGAACTGTGTCGGCGTCGTGGTCGGGAAGATGAAGGGGCCGCGCGCCGTGTCGAATTCGCGATACGAGAGCCCGAAGGTGTCGCCGGTGAAGATCGTGCGCGAGGCGTGGTCGACGATCGCCTGGTGATGCAGCGCGTGGCCGGGCGTGAACCAGAACTCGAGCATGCGCCCGGCGAGCGAGAGCCGCTCGCCCTCCTGCGTGGTGCGCACGCGCGCGGCGTCGATCGGCGGGATCTCGCCGTACAGCTCGTGATAGAGCGGCTCGCCGTAGACGGCGATCGACGCCGCGACGAGCTTCGCGGGATCGATCATGTGCGGCGCACCACGCGGATGCACGACCAGCGTGGCGTTGGGCAGCGCGCGCATGAAGGCGCCCGCGCCGCCCGCGTGATCGAGGTGCACATGGGTCAGGACCACGTAGTCGACGTCGCCCGGCGCGTAGCCGAGATCGGCGAGCGCGGCCAGCGTGCGCGGCACCGAGTGCGCGGTGCCCGTGTCGACGAGCGCCGCGCGCCCACGGTGGCCGATCACGTGGATCGCGGCCATCCGCGGGCGCACGTAGCCCGCGTCGATCGCCGTGATGTCGTCCGGCCCGCGCATGGCCTGCTATTTCGCGCCCGGCGGCGGGTCGGCCTGCATCGCCGCAAACAGCGGCTCGAAGTCGGTCACGGCCTCGCCATCCCCGGTCAGCACCTCGAAGGTCTTGCCGCGGGCCGCCGCGCTGCCGAGCGCCGCAATGCAGACCTGCGCGACTTCGGCGCGGGTGATGCGGCCGAAGGGCGCGCCGGGCTCCTGCCGCAGCACGATGCGCGATTGCGCCCGTGGCTCACCGCCGAGGCCGCCGGGCCGCACGATCGTGTAGGCGAGGCCGCTCGATCGCAGGTGATTCTCGCTGTCGCGCTTCGCCGCGAGCACCGGCCGCATGAATTCCGCAGGGTAGGTGTCGGCCTGTTCGATGCCGCCGGAGGACACGAGCACGAAGTGCGCCACGCCGGCGCGCCGGGCGGCGTCGATGAGATGGATGTTGCCGTCACGATCGACGTCCGCCGGGCCGTTGCCGATCGCGGCGTTGCGCGCACCGCCGCCGATCGCCGAGATTACGTAGCGCACGCCCTGCATCGCAGGCGCGACGGTTGCCGGATCGCGCACGTCGCCAACCGCCACCTCGACGCTGGCGGGCAGGCTCGCGCGCGCCTTCTCGGCGCTGCGCGCGAAGGCGCGCACGCGATAGCCTTTTGCGACGAGTTGCCCGACCGCCTCGATGCCGGTGCGCCCCGTGGCACCGACGACCAGCACGAGATCCGCGGGCGCGGCAGGCGCGGCGCCGCTGGCCAGTGTGAGCAGGGCCAACAGGGCGCCGAGGAAGCCGCGGCGCAGCGACGGGGCTGCAGTCATGTGTGTCACCATATCCGGATGCGACGATCATATCCGGCCTTGGTTCTCGCCGCCCTCATCGCGCTGCCCGCGCAGGCGGCCCGCGAGGAGCGCGGCAACTTCGTGCTCGACGGCGTACCGCCGGTCCCGGTGGCGCTCTCCGAGCGTGTGTCGCCCTGGCTGCAGGCACGATCGGCGAGTTTCGCCGGCTGGCTCCCCGACGGCTCGATGCTCGTGACGACGCGCTTCGGGGAAACCGATCAGTTGCATCGCGTCGCGGCGGCGCTCGCTGCCCGCGAGCAGCTCACCTACGGCCCGCAGGTTCTCGCGGCCACGGCCTCGTCCGCGCCCGGTGCGGCCGGCGCGGTGTTCGCGACCGCCGGTTCAGACGCCTCGACGCAGTGGCAGGCCTATCGCTTCGCGGATCGCGCCATCGTGCGCATGGCGGGCCCGGCCCTGCGCATGCAGTCATTTGCCTGGTCACCCGACGGCAGGTACGTCGCGCTGCCGGGCGACGCCGCCGACGGCCTGCACCGGGATGTCGTCGCCCTCGAACCGGGCGGCATCCCGCAGGCGCGATTGCTCGTGGCGGCGGGTGCGAAAAGCTGGCGGCCGCTCGACTGGTCGCCCGACGGTGCGCGGTTGCTGCTCGCGAACGAGGCGGGGTCGCAGCCGGGCGAACTGTGGCTGGCCGATGCCGCGACGGGCGGCATCACGCAGGTCGCGACCGATGCGCCCTTGGGTCGCGTGCGCGTCGCGCGCTTCGCGCCGGACGGCCGCGGCATTTATCTCGTCGCGCGGATCGAGGGGGACTTCGCGCAACTCCATTACCTCGACCCGGTGGCGAACACGCGGCGCAGCCTGACGGCCGCGACGCCCTGGGACATCGAGGAATTCGCGGTCTCGCCGGACGGGCGCTACGTGGCAAGCGTCGCCAATGTCGCCGGCGCGAGCCGCCTTTCGGTACGGGACCAGGTCGCTGGCAGCGAGATCGTGCCGGCCGGCCTGCCGCAGGGCCGCATCTCAGACCTCGCCTTCGATCGTGCCGGCAGGCGCCTCGCGTTGACTGCGGAAGGCGCGACCCAGGCGCCTGACGCCTACGTGTACGAGCCGGCCACTAACGCGCTCACGCGCTGGACGCGCAGCGAGCCGGGACCGGTCGATCCGGCGGCGTTCGTGGCGCCCGAACTCATCGGCTTTCCGACCTGGGATCGCGTGGGCGGCAGCACGCGCACCCTGCCCGCCTGGGTCTATCGCCCGCGCACGCCGGGCCCGCATCCGGTGCTGGTACGCATCGCAAGCGGCCGCGGCGAGCAGGCCCGCCCGCTGTTCGACGCCTTCACGCAGATCGCGGTGAACGTGCTCGGCTATGCCGTGGTGGTGCCGAACGTGCGTGGCGCCCCAGGCTACGGCGAGACGTTCGCCACGCTCGACGATACCCGCCGCGAGGACGCGATCCGCGACATCGGTTCGCTGCTCGTGTGGATCGGCGTGCAGCGCGACCTCGATCGCACGCGGGTCGTGCTGATGGGCGAGTCGCAGGGCGCGCAGGTTGCGCTCGGCTCGATGGCGCAGTACGGGGATCGCGTGATCGGCGGCATCGACCTTGCGGGCGTCGCGTCCTGGGCCCGCATCCCGAACGCCCGCGCGTTGCGCAAGCCGCTGCTCGTGGTGCACGGCACGCGGGACACGCTGGCGCCGGTCTACGAAGCGGAGCAGCTCGTGGCGAGCGCGCGCGGCAACGGTGCCGAGGTGTGGTATCTCGCCGTGAAGGACGAAGGCCATGTCCTGCGGCGCAAGCCGGGCCGCGACGCATGGATGACCACGGCCGCGGCTTTTCTCGAGCGGCTCAGCGCGCGCTGAAGCGCGACGTGCGCCTCGCGACCGTCTCGAGGCCCGGCGACTGGCGGCTGAAGTAGTCGGCCAGCGCCTCGATGTCGGCCTCGCTCAGCGTCGCGACGAAACCCGCCATGATCGGATTCTTGCGGGCGCCCTTCTTGTATTCCTCGAGGGCGCGCGCGAGGTAATCGGCGTGCTGGCCAGCGAGGCTCGGGTAATCGGGCAGCACGGCCACCCCGTCGCCACCGTGGCAGGCAACGCAGACCTGCACCGCTTCGGGCGCGCTTGCGGCGGGCGGCTTGCCGCTCGCCTTGAGCGGCTCGGCGCCGAGGTAGGCAGCCACGTCTGCGATGTCCTGGTCGCTGAGCGAGGCCGCGTGCGCGTGCATGGTGCCGTGCGAGCGATCGCCCGAGCGGTAGCCGAGCAGGGCCGCGGTGATGTAGGCCGGGCTCTGGCCGGCGAGCTTCGGCACGCTGTAGGTCGGGTAGACGTTCTTGTAGTCCTTGACCCCATGGCAGCCGAGGCAGGTGTAGGCGAGGTCCTTGCCGCGCGCCACGTTGCCGTCCGCGCGTGCGGGCCCCGCGGTCCCCGAGACGATGGCGGAAAGGGCGACAACGGCGGCGAAACGGCTGGCAAGCGACATGGAGAACCCCCTGCGGGAAACAGCCGCAAATGTTACCGGGTTGCGCACCGCAAATGCCACCTTCGCTTCCCCGCAGGGCGGCCGGATGGCACGATGGCGCGCCGATGATCGCGCTCATTCAACGCGTCAATTTCGCGCAGGTGACGGTGGGCGGACGGATCGTCGGCCGCATCGAGCGCGGCATCCTCGCCCTTGTCGGTGTCCAGGCCACCGATTCGGCAGCCGCCGCCGCGCGCCTGCTCGAGCGCCTGCTCGGCTACCGGCTGTTTCCGGATGACGAAGGGCGCATGAACCGCTCGCTTGCCGAGACGGGCGGCGGGCTGCTGCTGGTGCCTCAATTCACGCTGGCGGCCGATACGCGCAAGGGCAACCGCGCCGGATTCAGCACCGCCGCCGCCCCCGCGACGGCGCAGGCGCTTTTCGACCTGTTGGTGGCCGAGGCGAGGGCACGGCACGCGGGCGTCGCCACGGGCGAATTCGGCGCGCACATGCGGGTGGCGCTCGAAAATGACGGACCTGTCACGTTCTGGCTGGAAGCGCACGCCTCCTGACGGCGAACTTTCCCGGTTCGGGGACGTCTTTTGGCCTATCATCCGCACACTTGCGCAAGGGTGCGCATTTTCGAGGTTTTTATGGGTATCGGGATGCGCGAGCTGATCATCATCCTGCTGGTGGTGCTGCTCGTTTTCGGCGCAAAGAAGCTGCGGACCATCGGCTCGGACCTCGGTGCGGCCGTGCGCGGCTTCAAGAAGTCGATGAGCGAGGGCGAGGCCGAGGGCGGCGCCGACGAGCCGAAGCAGATCAGGTCGCCTGAAAAGGACGCCGAGTTCCCGGAAGTCGCCAAGGGCGACGCCGGCAGCAAGATCGACCGCGGCGCCTGAACGGCCGCTGCCTCCCGCCGCGATGTTCGAGGTCGGCTTCACCGAGCTGCTGCTGATCTTTGCGCTGGCATTGATCGTGCTCGGCCCCGAGAAGCTGCCGCGCGTCGCCTCGCAGGTCGGCCGCTGGGTCGGGCGCGCGCGCGCCATGGCGCGCCAGTTCCGCGAGCAGCTCGAGGAAGAGGCGATCCTCGAGGAGCGGCCGCGCAACCCGTCCGCCGCACCATCATCCACCGCGCCGCCAGCCGACCCGTCACCGCCAGAGCCGCCGCAGGAGCCCGCGGCGGCCGAGGCCGCGCCGCCACCGGCCGCGAAGTACTACCAGCCCGATGACGACGTCGCCCGCAGCGACGTGAGCCACGCCGACGCCGGCGCCGAACCACCGCCTCCTGCCGCGAACCATGAGCGAGGAACCTGAACGGCTCGCCGAAGGCACGCTGATCTCGCACCTGCTCGAGCTGCGTGACCGCCTGCTGCGCGCCTTCATCGCGGTGATCGTCGCGTTCATCCCCTGCGCGATCTATTCGAACGAGTTGTTCACCTTCCTCGCGCAGCCGCTGATCGACAAGCTGCCGAAGGGCGCCTCGCTGATCGCGACCAGCGTGATCTCGCCGTTCATGACGCCGTTCAAGCTCGCCTTCTTCGTGGCGCTCTACATCGCCATGCCGGTGGTGCTCTACCAGGTGTGGGCGTTCGTCGCGCCGGGCCTCTACCGGCGCGAGCGCCGCTTCGGCCTGCCGCTGCTCGTCTCGTCGATCCTGCTGTTCTACCTCGGCAGCGCGTTCGCGTATGTCGCCGTGTTCCCGGTGATGTTCGAGTTCTTCGCGCAGACCACGCCGATCGGCGTGACGATGATGACCGACATCACGAGCTACATGGACTTCGTGCTGACGATGTTCTTCGCCTTCGGCGTCGCGTTCGAGATGCCGGTGGCCGTGGTGCTCGCCGTGCTCGCCGGCTTCGTCACCGTGGAGAAGCTCGCGCAGGCGCGCGGCTACGTGCTGATCGGCATTTTCGTCGTGGCCGCGTTCCTGACGCCGCCCGACGCGATCTCCCAGTCCATCATGGCGATCCCGATGTACCTCCTCTATGAGGGCGGGCTCGTGATGGCGCGCATCATGCAGAAGATGCGCCGCGCGGACGCCGCGCGCGATTCCGCGGATTCCGGCTAGCTTTCCGGGCCCTCGCCCGGCCGCAGCGCTGCCTTGCTGGCGCAAGGCAACATGGGTCACACTCCGGCGCCATCGCGGCGCCGCGCGCCGGACACATGCAAAGCGAGCCAAAAATGGCCGATTCGATGTCGACGACGGTGGTGGCGGGGGATTCGAGCCGGGCCTTCTTCGGGCATCCGCGCGGGCTCGCCACGCTCTTCTTCACCGAGATGTGGGAGCGTTTCACTTATTACGGCATGCGGGCAATCCTCGTGCTGTTCCTCGTCGCCTCCATCGAGGAAGGCGGCCTCGGCATCGACGATCGCACCGGCAACGCGATCTATGGCCTGTACATCTCGGGCACCTACCTGCTCTCGCTCGCGGGCGGCTGGATCGCCGACCGGCTGACCGGCGCGCAGCGCGCGGTGTGGTGGGGTGGCATCCTGATCATGGTCGGCAACGGCCTCCTGGCCACCGGCTCGACGCATCTGTTCTTCCTCGGGCTGATGCTGATCGTGTTCGGCGTCGGGCTCCTGAAGCCGAACATCAGCGCGATCGTCGCGCAGCTCTATCCCGAAGGTGGCTCGCGGCGCGACGCCGGCTTCTCGATCTTCTACATGGGCATCAACGTCGGCGCCTTCCTCGGCTCGACCATCGTGCCGATCCTCGCGGCGCGCTATGGCTGGAGCGCAGGCTTTGCCGCACCGGCGATCGGCATGTTGCTCGGCCTCGTGCAGTTCGCCATGACCCGCCATTTCCTCGGGCACGCGGGCGTCGACCCGGGCATGACGCACGCCGATCCCGCGGCCACGCGCCGCGCCTGGTGGATGGTCGCCGCGGTGGTCGCCGCGATCGTGGCCATCGTGCTGCTCGCGATCGGCGGCCGCGTCCACATCGATCCGGTCGACCTCCTCGAGAACTCCTTCTGGGCGATCAGCGCATTTGCCGCGGGCTACTTCGCCTACCTGCTGTTCTTCGCGGGCCTCGAGACGGTCGAGCGCAAGCGCGTGCTCGTGATGCTCGCGCTTTTCATCGCCTGCGCGATGTTCTGGGCGGGCTTCGAGCAGGCGGGCGCCTCGCTCAACATCTTCGCCGACCGGCACACCGACCGGCAGATCGGCGGCTGGCTGATGCCGGCCGGCGTGCTGCAGAACGTGAACCCGCTGTTCATCATCATCTTCTCGCCGGTGTTCGCCGCGCTCTGGGTCGCGCTCGGCAAGCGCAACCTCGACCCGACGGCCCCGGTGAAGTTCGCGCTCGGCCTCGTGCTGATGGGCATCGGCTTCATCGTGATGTTCTTCGCCGCGCAGTACGTCGTCGCGGGCGAGAAGGTGCTGCCCACCTGGCTCATCTTCACCTACCTGTTCCACACCTTCGGCGAGCTGTGCCTGTCGCCGGTCGGCCTCTCTTCGATGTCGAAGCTCGCGCCCACACGCTTCGTCGGCCAGGCGCTCGGGGTGTGGTTCCTCGCAACCGCCATCGGCAACAACCTCGCGGGCCAGTTCGCGGGCGAATTCGACCCCAACAACATCGCCGCCATGCCGAACCAGTTCCTCGGCATCTTCTGGTGGGGCGCCATCGGCGGACTCGTCATGTTCCTGGTCTCGCCCTTCGCGAAGCGCCTGATGGGAGGCGTGAAATGACGCGGGCAGCGGGCCACTTGTTCCGGGCGGTGGGCGTCATCGCGCTCGCTTCGCTCTCGTTCGCCGGCTGCAGCCAGGCGCCGCCGACCGGTGCGGCCGCGAAGCCCACCGCCGACGAGTTCATCGCGCAGGTCAATGCGGAGCTGAAGCCGATATTGCGCGAAGTGGCGGCGGCGGACTGGACCCAGGCGACCGACATCACGCTCGACACGCAGATCCTGAGCGCGCGCGCCAACGACCGCTACCTCGAGTATCTCGGCGCGACGACCGAGAAGGCGAAGGGCTACGTCGACGCGCCGGGCACACCGGCGACGAAGCGCAGCCTGATGCTGCTGAAGCTGCAGACCTCCGCGCCCGCGCCCGCCGACCCGGCGAAGCGCGCGGAGCTCACTGAAATCCTCGCGAGCCTCGGCGCGATGTACGGCGAGGGCAAGTACTGTCCGTCGGGGCCCGAGTCCTGCCGCAATATCGACCAGCTCTCCGAGACGCTCGCGACGAGCCGCGACTACCAGGCGCTCACCGACGCCTGGGTCGGCTGGCACGACACGGCGCGCCCGATGCGCCCGAAGTACCAGCGTTTCGTCGAGCTCGCGAACGAGGGCGCACGTGAATTCGGCTTCGCCGACCTCGGCGCGATGTGGCGCTCGGGTTACGACATGCCGCCCGACGAGTTCGCTGCGGAAGCCACGCGGCTCTGGGGGCAGGTCAAGCCGCTCTACAACGAAATGCAGTGCTACGCACGCGGCCGGCTCGCCAAACGCTACGGCGAGGACAAGGTGCCGGCCGGCAAGCCGATCCCCGCGCAGCTGCTCGGCAACATGTGGGCGCAGACCTGGAACAAGGTCTACGACGACATCCTGAAGCCCTACCCGAAGGCGAGCATCGAATCCGCGGACCGCGAGCTGAAGCAGCAGAAATGGGACGCGGTGCGGATGACGAAGTCCGCCGAAACGTTCTACACCTCGATCGGCTTCCCGGCGCTGCCGCAGACCTTCTGGGAACGCTCGATGCTCGTGCGGCCGCGCGACCGCGAAGTCGTGTGCCACGCGAGCGCCTGGGACATGGACGACGCCAACGACGTGCGCATCAAGATGTGCATGCAGCCGAACGAGGAAGACCTGTTCACCATCTACCACGAGCTCGGCCACGTCTATTACTACCTCTGGTACAACGACCTGCCGCTGCTGTTCCAGAACGGCGCGCATGACGGCTTTCACGAAGCGATCGGCGACACGGTGAACCTCTCGGTGACGCCGGAGTATCTGCATCGCATCGGCCTCGTGAGCGCGGTTAGACCGTCGCGCGAGGCGGTCATCAACCAGCAGATGAAGATGGCGAGCGAAAAGATCGCCTTCCTGCCCTTCGGCAAGGTGATCGACGAGTGGCGCTGGAAGGTGTTCTCGGGCGAGATCAGGCCCGAGCACTACAACGAGGCGTGGTGGAAGCTGCGCACGCAGTACCAGGGCGTCGCGCCGCCGGTCACGCGCAGCGAAGCCGACTTCGACCCGGGCGCGAAGTACCACGTGCCGGGCAACACGCCGTACACGCGCTACTTCCTCTCGTTCATCATCCAGTTCCAGTTCCAGAAGGCGCTGTGCGACGCGGCCGGCTTCAAGGGCCCGCTGCACGAATGCTCGATCTTCGGCAACAAGGCCGCGGGCGAGAAGTTCGCCGCCATGCTGAAGCTCGGCCAGAGCGAGCCGTGGCAGGACACGATGGAGAAGCTCACCGGCACGCGCCAGATGGATGCATCGGCGATCCTCGAGTATTTCGCGCCGCTGCAGGCTTGGCTTGCGGAGCAGAACAAGGGGCAGGCCTGCGGGTGGTGAGCCGCCGGCAAGTGCGGTGGTAGCGGCGTGCGCCGTGCCGCCGGGCTCACTGCTCGACGACTGCCGGCGTGACGGGGCCTATGCGGATTGCTACGTGGCCGAGGTCGATCACCCGGTCACGCAGGCGCAGTTCGTGGCGGCGTTCTACACCACCTGGGCATTCAGGCTCGAGCGGCTGGTCCTGAGGTGGTGGGTGTCGCGGCCCTCGACCGACGCCGAGGCCCGTGCGCTCGCATCGGGCGACGCCGACACCTTTGCCGCCTGGCGCGTGGCGGGCCGCCGCAACGATGAAATCCTGCTCGCCGATTTCACGGGCCGCACGCGCTCGTGGTTGAAGTCGATGCCGCTTGCGGGCATTTCCACCGGCGGGGTTCCCGGGCGGCCACGCACCCGGCTCTTTTTCGGATCGGCCGTGATTCCTCGGCCTCATCCAGTGACCGCCCGCCCGTCGCCCGGCGGGAAGTTCAACGCGCTGCTCGGCTTCCACAGGCTCTATTCGCGCATCCTCCTGCGCGCTGCATGCCGGCGAACTACCTCCCCGGACTTGCGCTGATTTCGGCCACCTTGCCGTCGCGCAGTATGGTGACGCGCACGGGCCCGCCACCCCGCTGGATCTCGATCAGCTTGCGGCGGATCAGCTCGTGATACGACGGTGAGCCGATGTCGATGCCCTCGACCGCAAGCACGATGTCGCCACCCAGCACGAAACTCTCCTCGCCGACGGTCACGGGCAGGGTTCCCCCGCGCAGCCCCATCTGCGCGGCGGGCGATCCAGCCGCCACGCGCTGCACGAGGAGCCCCGTCGCGCCGCCGGGCACGTTGAGCGCGGCGGCGAGCTCCGGCGTCAACAAGTAGCCCTCGAGCCCGCTCCACACCGTCGGCGCGTCGAACAACAGCGCGCGCGCCATGTTCGAGGTCACGACGAAACCGATGCCCTCGGAGCCGCCCGAGCGGGAAATGATGTAGCTCACGACGCCGATGATCTCGCCCTTCATGTTGAACATCGGCCCGCCCGAGTTCCCCGGGTTGATGGCCGCGTCGGTCTGGAACAGCTCGGTCCTGCCCATGCCGCCATAGGTCGCGTTCACCTCGCGACGCGCGCTCAGGTAACCCACCGTCAGGGTGCGCGACATGCCGAGCGGCGCGCCGACAATGAAGATCTGGTCACCGACCTCGGCCTTGTCGGAGTCGCCGAACTTCGCAGTGACCGCACCCGGGGGCACGCCGTCGAGCTGCAGGAGCGCAACGTCGGCCGCCGTATCGGAAGCGATCACGCGCGCCCGCGCCATGACGCCGCCCTGGAACTCGACCGCAACCGCGTCCGCGGAGTGCACGACGTGTGCCGCCGTCACGACCTTGCCGTCGCCCGTCACGAGCACGCCGGAGCCCGAGCCCGCGACGCTGACGACCTTGCCGGCGGTCTCGCGCCCGACCGTGCGCCCGCGCGTATGGATCACGACGACAGCCGGGCCGACGCGCTTGAAAACCTGCGGCAATGACTCGGGTTTGGAGTCGGCCAGTGCCTGGGTCCCCGACAGCAGGCCGAGGAGCACCAGGGAAGCGAACCCATGTTTCATGATGCCTTGCTCCATCCTGTCGGGACGCAGGCGATAGTACATGGGGCCGCCGGTGCCCGCGCGCGGCGGCGCCCGCCAACGCCGCCAGCCCGCAAACATTGGCCAGCCGGCGCGTCTGGCCCTAAGCTCTTGGCCCTGAGCCGTGGGCTCATACGGGGGTAACAACATGGCCGCAACGGCCCAGCTTTCGGTGCGCGCGATCGTCCTTTCGATGCTGCTCGCGATGATCCTCGCGGCGGCGAACACCTACCTCGGCCTCTTCGCGGGCCTCACCATCGCCTCGGCGATTCCCGCGGCCGTCGTGTCGATGGGCGTGTTGCGCCTGCTCGGCGGCGGCACGATCCTCGAGAACAACATCGTCGCGACCGGCGCCTCGGCCGCCGCCTCGATCGCCGCGGGCGTCATCTTCACGATCCCCGCGCTCGTGATCCTCGAGTACTGGACCGACTTCCGCTATTCATGGGTGCTCACGATCGCCGGCCTCGGCGGCATCCTCGGCGTGCTCTTCTCGGTGCCGCTGCGCCGTTCGCTGATCATCGAGCAGAAGCTCAAGTTCCCCGAGGGCATGGCCGCCGCCGAGGTACTGAAGACCGGCGCCAATCCAGCCCAGGGCCTCAAGATCCTCGCCGGCTCGGCGGTCGGCGGCGGGCTCGTGAAGCTGCTCGCCGGCAGCGGCTTGCGGCTCATCCCGGACACCGCGGCGATCGCCGCTTACGCCGGCAAGGGCATCGCCTACATGGCGGTGAACCTCTCGCCCGCGCTGCTCGGTGTCGGCTACATCGTCGGCCTCAACATCGGCATCCTGATCGTCGGCGGCGGCATCATTTCCTGGAACATCGCGATTCCGTTTTACGCCGCGAACTACGCCAGCGCCGATCCCGCGCTCGCAGCCACGTTGCAGGGCCTCTCCGCGAACGACGCGGCCTACGCGATCTGGGCCGCGAAGATCCGTTACATGGGCGTCGGCGCGATGCTGGTCGGCGGCATCTGGGCCGTGATCAGCCTGCGCAGCTCGCTGCTCTCGGGCGTCAGGAGCGGCCTCGCCGCCACGCGCGCCGGTGCCGGCGCCGCGCTCGCCGAGACCGAGCGCGACCTGCCGATGAACTACGTGATGATCGGCATCGTGCTGTTCACGATCCCGCTCGCGCTCCTCTACCACGCCATCGTCGGCAGCTGGGGCGTGAGCCTGCCGATGACGATCATCATGATCGTCGCGGGCTTCGTCTTCTGCTCGGTGTCGGCCTACATGGCCGGGCTCATCGGCTCGTCGAACAATCCCGTCTCGGGAATCACCATCTGCACGATCCTCTTCGCGTCGCTCGTGCTGTGGCTGCTGATGGGCCGCACCGCGCCGCTCGGCCCGGTGGCCGCGATCATGATCGGCGCGGTCGTGTGCTGCGCCGCCGCCGTCGGCGGCGACAACCTGCAGGACCTCAAATGCGGCCAGCTCGTCGGCGCGACCCCATGGCGGCAGCAGGTGATGCTCGCGATCGGCGCGGTCTCCTGCGCGCTCGTGATGGCGCCGGTGCTGAACCTCTTGAACAGCGCCTACGGCATCGGTGCGCCGACCGCCACGCACCCGACGCCGCTGCTCGCGCCGCAGGCGACGCTGATGGCGTCGGTTGCGCAGGGCATGTTCGGCGGCCACCTGCCGTGGGACATGGTGACGATCGGCGGCGCGATCGGCGTCGCCATCATCGTCGCCGACCAGGTGCTGAAGGCGCGCGGCGCGCACTTCCGCATGCCGGTGCTCGCGGTCGCGGTCGGCATCTACCTGCCGCTCGAGTACACGACGCCGATCTTCCTCGGCGGTCTCCTCGCCCACATCGCCGACCGGGCGCGCGGCATCAAGCCGGGCGCCAGTGAAGCCGAGCGCGCGAGCGACAAGGGCGTGCTGTTCGGCGCGGGCATGATCACGGGCGAGGCGCTCATGGGCATCGTGATTGCGATCCCGATCGTCGCAACCGCCAACCGCGACGTGCTCGCGCTGCCCGAGGCGCTGCACTTCGGCGCCTGGCTCGGCCTCGTGTTCATTGCGGGGCTCGCCTGGTGGCTTTATCGCGTCGCCGTGCGCGGCGAAGGGAAGTGAATCTCATGCGCAAGATGGCCCTGTCCGCCGCGGCACTGGTCGCCGCGCTCGGCAGCGCCAGCCCCGCCCGGGCCGGCACCTACGTCGACGATCTCGGCAAGTGCATCGTCGAGGCGACGACCGTCGACGATCGCGCCGCGTTCGTGCGCTGGATGTTCGCCGCGGCGACCCTGCACCCGGCCGTGAAGACCCTCGCAAATGTCCCCGCCGAGCGGATCGATGCCGAGAACAGGGCAACGGCCGGCCTCTTCATGCGCCTGCTGACCGAATCCTGTCGCGAGCAGGCGCAGAAGGCGGTCAAGTATGAAGGCCCGATAGCGATCGCGGCGGCGTTCCAGGTCCTGGGCCAGGTCGCAGGAAGGGAGCTGTTCTCGAGCCCCGAGGTCGCGGCAGGCCTCGCCGGCATGGAAAAGTACCTTGACAAGGACAAGCTCGACTCCGTGACGGGCGAGGCGAACAGGGAGCCGGCGGCAAGCCCGCCTGCGCCCGCCACGCCCACGCCGTGACTTTCGATGCCCCCGCCCTGCGCCGTTACCTGCGCGATCACATCCCGCTCGCGGCGGCAATGGACATCGGCGTACGCGCGGCGGACGAACTCGAGGTGACGCTCGAGGCACCCCTCGCGCCGAACATCAATCATCGCGACACGGCCTTCGGCGGCAGCGTGGCGGCGCTCGCGATCCTCGCGGCGTGGTCGCTGCTCCACCTGCGCCTGCGCGCCGCGGGCATCGCCAACCGCCTCGTGATCCAGCGCAGCACGGTCGACTACGAGCTGCCCATCGCCGGCGCATTCACGGCGCGCGCGGCGCTGGCGGAGCCTGCCCGCTGGGAGCCGTTCGTGAAACTGCTGCAGCGGCGGGGCAAGGCGCGGATTGCCGTCCTTGCGGCGCTGGAGTATGAGGGGCGCATTGCCGCGAGGTTCAGCGGCGAATTCGTCGCCCTCACCGGCCACTGAAGCACGCATGCACGGCAGCGCACCCTTCGGCATCGCACTCTTCGGCACGGCGCTCGGTCCCTGCGGCATCGCCTGGTCCGCGCAGGGAATTTGCGCCGTGCAATTGCCCGAGGCGGACGAGGCCGCCACCCGGGCACGCCTTGCACGGCGGCGCCCGAGCGCGCACGAGCAGGCGCCGCCCGCCAACGTGCGGTTCGCGACAAGCCGCATCATCGCGCTGCTCGCGGGCGAGCGCGTGCATTTCGACGACATCGCGCTCGACCTGCGCGGGGTGCCGCCCTTCAACCTGCGGGTGTACGAGTTCGCGCGCCGCATCCCGGCCGGCGAGACGAGGAGCTACGGCGAGATCGCCGCGCAACTCGCAGAGCCAGGCGCCGCGCGTGCCGTGGGGCAGGCGCTCGGGCAGAACCCGATGCCGATCATCATTCCCTGCCACCGCGTGCTCGCCGCCGGCCAGCGGCCGGGCGGCTTTTCCGCGCACGGCGAGATCGCGACCAAGCGGCGCCTGCTCGAGATCGAGGGCGCGCTCGCGGCAGAGAGGCTGCCGCTTTTCAGCGAGGCCAATCATGTCCGATGAAGTGGCCGTCGAGGGCGGCTGCAGTTGCCGTGCCGTGCGCTATCGGCTCACGGTGAGGCCCCTCTTCGTGAACTGCTGCCACTGCAGCTGGTGCCAGCGCGAGACGGGTTCGGCGTTTGCCGTGAATGCAATGGTCGAGACGGCCCGCGTCGTGCTGCTGTCGGGCGCGCCTGTCACGATCGATACGCCCTCGGCCAGCGGCCGCGGCCAGCGGATCGTGCGCTGCCCGGACTGCCAGGTCGCGCTCTGGAGCCACTATGCCGGCGCGGGCCCGGGCATCGCCTTTCTGCGCGTCGGTACGCTCGATGCGCCCGGGCAATTCCCGCCCGACGCCCACATCTTCACGTCGACCCGCCAGGCCTGGGTCGTGCTGCCGGGCGACGCGCGCGTTTTTGCGGAATTCTACGACCCGAAGACCACCTGGCCCGCCGCCAGCCTCGAGCGCTTCCGCGCGGCAAGATCACGCCCCGGCGCCTGATTGTGGCAGCATGGCGGCCCCCATGACCGCTGCCGCCGCCTTTCGCACGCGCATGATCGCGTGCTTCGCGATCATCTACATCGTCTGGGGATCGAGCTACCTCGCGACCTCGGTCGGCGTGCACCACCTGCCGCCCTTCCTCTTCGCGGGCGTCCGCTTCATCGTCGCGGGACTGGCGCTCGCGCTCATCGCGCGGGCGCGCGGCGGGCGGCTCGCGCTCGATGCGACCGACCTGAAGCAGCTCTTCGTCATGGCCCTGCTGTCGATCGCGCTGTCGAACGGCTTCAACGTCTGGGCGCTGCAATGGGTGCCGTCGAGCCAGGCCGCCCTGCTGAACGTGACCTCATCGTTCTGGATCGCGATCTTCGGCCTGTTCGGCGCACGCGGCCACCCGATCGACCGGCGCACCGGGCTCGGCCTCGCGCTCGGCTTTCTCGGCACCGTCGCGATCGTGTGGCCGCAGGAGGGCTACTCGATCGCCCACTTCGTGCCGCAACTCGGCATCCTCGCGGGCTGCATGGGTTGGGCCGCGGGCACCATCTATTTCAGGAATGCCGAGAAGTCGCTCGATGTCCTCGCGTTCACCGGCCTGCAGATGTTCGGCGGTGGTGTGATGCTCACGGCGATCGGCCTCGGGCTCGGCGAGCAACACGAGTGGACCTGGACCCTGCCTGGCATGCTGTCGATGGCCTACCTCACCGTGTTCAGCTCCTGCCTCGCCTACACGGCCTACGCCTGGCTCACGCAGCACACGACGCCGGCGCGCGTCGCGACCTACGGCTACGTGAACCCGGCGCTCGCCACCCTGCTCGGCTGGTGGGTGCTCGACGAGCAGCTCACCGGCGTGATGCTCGCGGGCATGGCCGTGATCATCGCCGGCGTGGTGCTCGTCAACTGGCCCGAAGAGGTGTCGGCGCCCGAGTCGCCGGGCTAAGGCCCGCGAGCAGCTCATCGGTCGTCACGATACGGGCGTAATCGACCGCGAGGTTCGCGAGCGACATCGCATGCACTTCCGCAGCCGTGCGCGGCGCCCCCGCGTGGTCCGTCATGCCGAAGGCGAAGCAGGCGTCCGACACCACTTGCGTCTCGAAGCCGAGATTGCCGGCCGTGCGCGCGGTCGATTCCACCGAATTGTTGGTGCTGACACCGGCGACGACGAGCCGGGCGATGCCCCGCACGCGCAGCCAGCGCTCGAGGCCGGTGTTGATGAGCGCATCCGGCACATTCTTCTCGACCACATGTTCGTCTGCGCGCGGGGCGAGCGCTTCCTGGAACGCGGCGCCCGGCTGGCCCGGCCAGAACGGCGAGGCGGGGTTTCTCGAGATGTGCCGCACATGCACGATCGGAGCGCCGCCGTGTCGCCAGGCCTGCAGCAACCGCCCGATATTGTGCTCAGCCTGCGGGTTGTTGCGCAGGCCGGCCACCGTGCCCGTCATGCCCTGCTGCATGTCGATGATGACGAGCGCCGGCGCGCTCATCGCTCGCGTCGCAGCGTTTCGACCCGCAGGCTCGAGCCGAAGAAACAGGAGCCCACCCACGACACGGCGCTCACGATGAGCGCGCCGAGCACGGCGGTCCAGAAACCCGCGATGCTGAAGTCCGGCAATACCGCGGCGACGAGGCCCACCATGCCGGCATTGACCACCAGCAGGAAGAGGCCGAGCGTGACGATCGTGATCGGCAGAGTGAGCACCACCGCGATCGGGCGAACCACGGCATTGACGATGCCGAGCAACGCGGCGGCGATCAGCAGCGTGCCGGTGCTCGTGATGGAAAAGCCGTCGACCCAGCGCGAGGCGAGCCACAGCCCGCCGGCGGCGATCACGGCACGCAGGATGAATCCAGTCATTTCCTCGCCTCCTTGTCCATGTCCTTCTCCAGATAGACCTTGAGCCGCGCGAGCGCGCGCTCCCAGCCCGCGCGCATGCGCAGGTAGTACGGGTCCCAGGCCGGATCCTCGGGAAAGCCCGAGCCGAGCAAGCGCACGATCGTGCCCTGGCCGTCGGCTTCGAGCAGGAAGTCGTCGATGAGCGTCAGGTCGCGCGACGGCAGGTCGGGCCGCTCGAGGTGTATGAGTCGCAGGCGCCGCCCGGCATCGAACACGTCGATGTGCGCGTCGATCGTGCTGATGCGATCGACGCTGGCGCGAAAACTGCCGCCGCTGCGGGGCCGGATGGCCGACCCCGGCGCGCACCAGCGCGCCAGCGCCTTCGGTTCGGTGAATGCCCGCCAGACGCGCATCGTGTCGGCCGCGATGTCGATGCGATGCGCGTAACCGCGAAGTTTGCCCGCCATGGTCGCTATTCTGCCATCGCGGCTTGCGCCCGCGCGCGCGCATCGCCGAGAATCGCGCGCATGGCTTGGGTCCATGCAGTGATCGCGCTCGCGCTGGCCGAGTACCTCGCCTTCGGCATGGCGGTCGCGCGGGCGCGCGGGCGCTACGGCGTGAAGGCTCCGGCCATCACCGGCAACCCGGATTTCGAACGCTACTACCGCGTGCAGGTGAACACGCTCGAGCTGCTCGTGGTGCTCGTTCCCGCGATGCTGCTGTTCGCGCTGTACGTCGACCCGCTGTGGTCCGCGGGGCTCGGCTTCGTGTTCGTGGTGGGCCGGCTCGTCTACTACTGCGGCTACACCCGCGCGGCCGAGCGCCGCCACGTCGGCTTTGCGCTCTCGATGCTGCCGACCATGGCATTGCTCGCCGGCGCGTTCATCGGCGCGCTGCGCGCTCTCGCCTGACCCGCAGCAGCATCAGTCCCATCGGGACCACCGAGATGACGATGATCAGCACGGTCACGAGGCCGAAGTTCCGCTTGATCCACGGCAGGTTGCCGAAGAGGTAGCCGGCGGCGACGAACGCCACCACCCAGCCCGCGCCCCCGCCGATGTTGTAGGCCTGGAAGCGCGCGTACGGCATGCGGCCCACGCCCGCCACGAACGGCGCAAAGGTGCGGATGATCGGCACGAATCGCGACAGCACGATGGTCATCGGCCCGTAGCGGCGGAAGTAGGCTTCCGTCTCGCGCAGGTACTCGAGCTTCAGGAAGCGGTAGCGGCCACTGAAGGCCGGCGGGCCGATGCGCGCCCCGATCGCGTAGTTCGCGGTATTGCCGAGGATTGCCGCGGCCGACAGCGCCACGATCACGTTGAGCGGTGTCAGCGTGCCGCTCGTGTCGACGGCGGAGAGCGCACCGACCGCGAACAGCAGCGAATCGCCCGGCAGGAACGGCGTCACGACGAAGCCGGTTTCGGCGAAGATGATCAGGAAGAGGATCGCGTAGATCCACACATCGAAGCGCACCAGCAGCTCGACCAGGTGACGGTCGAGGTGCAGCACGAGTTCGGCGAGCGACTGCAGGAATTCCAAGGGGTCAGCGGTCGGCGAGCGCGAGGCGGCGGCGCGACTTCAGCGAATCGAGCGCGATCCGCACTTCGCGGTCGCCCGCGGCTGCGGCCGTGCCGGGCACGGTCTCCTTGCCGTCGATCACGACATCGGGCTCGATGCCCTTGTCCTGGATCGATGCGCCCGAGGGCGTGAAGTAGCGCGAGGTCGTCAGCTTCACGGCGCGGCCGCCCGACAGCGGCATCACCGTCTGCACCGAGCCCTTGCCGTACGTGGTGCGGCCGACCAGCACGGCGCGGTGATGGTCCTTGAGCGCCCCGGCGAGGATCTCGGCGGCGGACGCCGAGCCGCCGTTCACCAGCACGACGATCTCCGCACCGTTTGTCTCGTCGCCCGGCGAGGCTTCCATGCGGAAGCTCGCCTCGGGCGTGCGGCCTTCGGCCGTGACGATGACGCCGGAATCGAGGAAGGCGTCGGAAACCTCGACCGCGGCCTCGAGCACGCCGCCGGGATTGCTGCGCAGGTCGAGCACGAGCCCGGCGAGCCGCCCTTCGCAGGAGCGCTCGAGGTCGGCGATCGCGCCATCGACGTCGGCCGCCGTCGTCTCGCTGAATCCGGAGATCCGCAGGTAGCCGTAGCCGGGTTCGAGCAGGGCATGCTCGACGCTGTGCACCGCGACCTGCGCGCGCAGCAGCGGCACGTCGATCGGCGCGGTCGATCCGGCGCGCGCAAGCGTGAGCGTGACATGGCTGCCTGCGGGACCGCGCATGCGCTCGATCGCGTGGTCGACATCCGGGCCGACCTTCTCGCCATCGATCGCCACGATCAGGTCGCCCGAAAGCACGCCCGCGCGAAACGCCGGCGAACCCTCGATCGGTCGCAGCACCTTGATGCCGTCGGCCTCGGCCGCGATCTCGATGCCGACGCCGGGATACGAGCCGGTGGTGCTCGCGCGGATCTCCTCGTACTCGTCCGCATCGAGGAAGGCGGAGTGCGGGTCGAGCCCGCTCACCATGCCGCGGATGGCGTTGTCCATCAGCGCGTGGTCGTCGACCCCGTCGACATAGTCGCGCTTGACCCGCTCCAGCACCTCGGCGAGCAGGCGGGCATCTTCCCACGGCAACGCCGCATCGGCCTGGCCGTCGCCGCCGCGCAGGTCGGCGAGGACGCTGCCGGCCATCGAAGCGGAAAAGCCGAGCACGGCGCCCGTGGCGAGGGCCAGCATGGTGCGGGAGCGGACCTGCATGGGCCGATTACTACACAGCCCGGAGCCGGCGGCAAGTTTCCACGACGGCCCCCCGGGGCGACCCCTAGTGGAGGCCCGGGGCCGGGTCGATGACGGCCTGGCGGGGCGGGGGCGGTGCCTGGCCGAGCGCGGCCGGCAGGTCGGCGAGCACGCCGGTGAGCGGTACCGGGCGGCCGATGGAGAAACCCTGGCCGTAGTCGACGCCGAGCGCCGCGATGCGCTCGCGGATGGAGTCGGTTTCGACGTACTCGGCCACGGTCACCATCTGCATGGAGCGGGCGAGTTGTGCCACGGCCTGCACCAGCGATTCCGATCGCGAGTCGCGCAGGATGTCGCGCACGAAGCTGCCGTCGATCTTGAGCATCGAGACCGGCAATTGCCGCAGGTAGGCGAGCGAGGACAGCCCGGTGCCGAAGTCGTCGAGCGCCACGCCGCAACCGAGCTTGCGCAGGCGCCGCATCAGCACCTCGGCGCGTGCGAGGTTGGCGATGGTCGCGCTCTCGGTCAGCTCGAAGCACAGCGACTGCGGCGGCAGCCCGCTCGCTTCGATGCGCGCCACGAGCTCGTCGGCAAACTCGCCGTCGTTGAGCGACTGGCCGGAGAAATTGATGGCGAAGACGACCCGCGTGGCGGCGATCGCCTCCGCGTGGGCGCCGAGTTGCGCGAGCGCGTGGTCGATCACCCAGCGATCGATGGTCGGCATCAGCTGGTAGCGGTTGGCGGCGGAGAGGAAGCGGTCGGGCCCGACCGTTTCGCCATCGTCGTCGATCATGCGCAGCAGCAGCTCGAAATGCGGCGGCTGGTCGGGCACGCCCCCGAGCGGCTGGATGAACTGCGCGTCGAGGCGCAGCCGGTCTTCCGCAACGGCGGCACGCAGCGTCGCCGCGATCGTGATGTCGGTGAAACGGCGCACGACGCTCTCGTCGGCGGCAAGGTAGGCCTCGGCGCGGTTGCGCCCGCGGTCCTTCGCCGCCTTGCAGGCGGTTTCCGCCGCGGCGAGTCCGTGCGTGAGGCCGTCGGGCCCGGGCGCGAGTTCCGCGACGCCGATGCTGAGCGAGGCGCGCGAACGCTCGTCGCCCTGCACGGCCGTGAGCTGCGCGGCACGCTCGCACCAGCCGGTCGCGTGCTCGAGCGCCGCCTCGAGGCTGCCCGGCATGACCGCCGCGAAACGATCGCCCGATATGCGCGCGAGCACGGCGCCCGGCGGCAGGCCCCGGCGCATCACGTCCGCGAGCATCGACAGCATCAGGTCGCCAACGTGCATGCCGAAGTTTTCGTTGACGAGGTGCAACTGGTCGACGTCGACGTACAGCACCACGCAGTCCTTCGCGGCGTTCTTCTGCGCGAGCAGGTCGCCGACGCGCTGCTCGAAGGCCTGGCGGTTCAGCAGCCCGGTCATCGTGTCGTAGCTGGATTCGACGATCATCGAGGCCTTGCGCGACAGCACGTCGACGAGGCGCGACTCGCGGTCGGTGAAATCCGCCGCGGCCTCGTGGCGAAACAGCGCGATGACGCCGATTGGCCGCCCGGCGGCGCCGCGCAACGGGCAGGAGAGGATCTTGTACGGCAGCGCACCGAAGGCGGAATTCTGCGCGAGCCGGTTCATGATGAGCGGGTCGCGGCGCACCTGGGCGAGCGACAGCAGGTGGCGGTGGGTCTGGGCGAGCAACCGGCCGTCCGCCGGGTTGTCGCGCGACATGCGGAAGAACACCAGTCCCTTCTCCGGCACGAGCACCGCCGCGAGGGCGCAACCGAGGTGCGTGACCGTGTTCTCGAGGATCACGCGCAGCGCCGAGGCGTCGTCGCCCGGCCGCACCCCGTCGCGGGTCGAGACCGCGAGCACGAGCTCGAGGTCGCGATCGCGCGCGCCCAGGCTTTCGGTGAGCAAGTCGATGCTGTGGCGGGAAACGAGCTCGCGGCGCAGGCATTCGAGTGCCGGCCGCACGAGGGCGTGCGTGAAGGAAAACGGCCGCTGCTCGCCCTCGCTGCCCGCGCGGCACTGGATCGCGACCACGGCCACGAGCTGGCGCGAGTCGTCGTCGCGCAGCCAGCAAAGGTAGAGCGGCACGCCGCCGTCGAGCACGCGCAACTGGCCCGCATTGCTGCCATCGCCCGCGGCATCGTGCACCGAATGTTCGACCGCCTGCACCAGCTCGGGCCAGGTCGCGGCGTCGCTCGACCAGCGCAGTTTCGCGGCGGCGTCGAACACGGCCACGCCCGATGCCCGGGGCAGGAGCGAGCGCACGAGCTGCGCGTACGGCTCGAGCGATGCCCATGAGCCCGAAGGCAGGTTTTCCGCGGGTGTAGCCATCCAAGCCTTCCCCTGATCGTGGCCGGCACGATGTCACAGTCCGCCGCGGGGCGAGTTGACCGAGTTGGCGTTTCGTCGGGCGCTGGACGAGGCCGCGAGTGTCGCGCCGGAGGCGCGCAAAGGCACAGTGGAGAAACGGGGGAGATGCGCCAGATTTATGTGATGGAGGTCACATTGAAGGGCGGGCAGCTGACAGCTGTCGGCTGCAAGCCGTTCGCCGTCGGCTCCTTCAAGGTTCTCTCGCCCGGAACCACGGCGCCGGATCGACCGGCTTGCCGTTGCGCCGGATTTCGAAGTACAGCTCCGGCCGGCTGCGGCCGCCACTGTCGCCGGCCGCGGCGATGGTTTCACCCGGCGCGACCTGTTCGCCGACCGCCTTGTAGAGCTGGTCGTTGTGGCCGTAAAGGCTCAGGTAGCGGTCGCCGTGGTCGACGATCACCAGCAGGCCGAGGCCGGGCAGCCAGTCGGCGTAGGCGATGCGGCCGCTCGCGATGCTGCGGACCGGCGCACCACGCTCGGCGGCGATCATCACGCCATCCCACTTGATCGCGCCAGCGCGCGTGGCGCCGAACTTTGCCACGAGCTTGCCGGCCACCGGCCACGCGAGCTTGCCGCGCAGCTTGCCGAACGCGGCCTTGCTGTCGACCGGGAAGCGCTCGAGCGCGCGCCGCAGGTCGCGCACCAGCTTCTCGAGGCCCGCCTGCTCTTCGCGAAGCCGGTCGAGCGCGGCGGCTCGGGTGCGCGAAGCGGCCTCGAGCGCGGCGAGCGCCTTGCTGCGTTCCGCGCGCGCCGACTCGAGCTGCGACACCTGCGCCTTCTGCTGCGCCTCGAGCGCGAGGAGCCGTTCCTCCTCGCCGCGCAGCTGCCCATCGAGCGCGGCAATCTCGGCCACGAAACCCTCGATGCGCGCGATCCGCTCGGCACGGGCGCGGCCGAAGTAGCTGTAATAGGCGAACATGCGGCCCGCGCGGGCCGGGTCCTCCTGGTTCAGCAGCAGCTTCAGCGGCTCCTCGCGCCCGATCAGGTAGGCGCTGCGCAGCTCGGCCGCGAGCTCGCGCCGCTCGGCGCCGAGGGCCACCTCGCGTCCGGCCTTCTCCTGCGCCAGCTGCGCGCGCCTCGCCGCGCGCTCGCCGCGCTCGCGGCGCAGGCGGCCGAGCTCGGTGCGCGCCTGCGCCACCGACTGCTCTGCTGCGCCCAGGGTCCGGGTGAGCTGGTTGCGATCCGCCGTGTCGCGCTTGACCTGGGCCGCGATCTTCGCGATTTCGGACTTGACGGCCTTCAGGTCGGCTTCGGCCCGGGCGGCCTCCTTTGCGGCCTGGCCCGCGGCGGCCCCGGCCGTGAGCAGGGCGATGAGCGCAGTGCACAGTGACAGGAAAACCCGGGAACCTCGCATTGCGGCTAGTCTAGCGCAGCGCCCCCGCTATAATTCGCGGCCCTTCGAGGAGGTTCCCGGCCCCATGGAGCAATTGCCCGAATACATCGCCCGGCACCCGTGGCTCGTCGGCGCCACGGCGCTCGCGCTCGTCATGGTGATCGCCTGGGAACTGCGCGCGCGCGCGCACGCCTTCGCCGCGGTGTCGCCGCAGGAAGCGATCCGGCTCATGAACCAGCACGCACTGGTGCTCGACATCCGCAGCGCCGAGCAGTTCGCGGCGGGCCATGTCGGCGGTGCACGGCATTTGCCGTCCGCGGAAATACTCACGGCCGGCGAAACCCTGAAGAAGCATCTCGAGAAGCCCATCGTCGTGTACGACGAGAGCGGCTCGCTCGGCGCCGCGGCGGTGCGCCAGCTCGCGGCGCAGGGCTTCAAGAAGGCGGCGAACCTGCGCGGCGGCCTCGCCGCCTGGCGCACGGAGAACCTGCCGGTCACGAAGGGCGCGAAGTGAGCGCACCGAAAGTCGTCATGTACGCGGCGGGCTGGTGCCCCTACTGCGCACGGGCGCGCAAGCTGCTTGCCGGCAAGGGCGTCGCGTTCGAGGAGATCGACGTCGATGCGACCGGGCGCGAGGAGATGATCCGCCGCAGCGGCCGCAGCACGGTGCCGCAGATCTTCATCGGCGACACCCACGTCGGCGGATCGGACGACCTGCACGCGCTCGACGCCGCAGGCAAACTGGATACGTTACTCGGGAGACCATCGTGAGCACTGAGACACCCGCTGCCCAGCCGGACGCCACCGGACCGCAGCTTGCACTGCAGATCGTGTACCTGAAGGATTGCTCCTTCGAATCGCCGCAGGGACCGCGGATCGAGGACAACTGGAACCCGCAGATCAACCTCGACCTCAACACCACCGTGAACGTGCTGGGCGAGGACCTGCGCGAAGTGCTGCTGACCGTCACCGTGGCGGCGAAGCAGGGCGACAAGACCGCCTTCCTCGTCGAAGTGAAGCAGGCGGGCGCGTTCATGATGCGCAACCTCTCGGACGACGACATGAAGCGCGCGCTCTCGAGCGTCTGCCCAGGCGTGCTGTTCCCGTACGCGCGCGCCGCCGTGTCGAACCTCGTGATGCAGGGCGGCTTCCCGCAGTTCCTGCTGCCGCCGGTGAACTTCGAGGCGCTGTACGCCCGCTCGCTCGCCGACGGGCAGAGCGCGACGAAGAACTGACGTGGCGGCGGCCGCCACGCCGCGCGCGCCGATCGCCGTCATCGGCGCAGGGTCCTGGGGGACCGCGCTCGCGATCCAGTTCGCGCGCGCAGGCCACGGCGTGCGGCTCTGGAGCCGCGACGCCGCGAGCCTCGCCCGCATGGGCCGCGAGCGTTGCAATGCGCGCTACCTGCCCGGCGCCACCTTCCCCGATCCCGTCGCGGTCGAGCCCGATCTCGCGCAGGCGCTGCGCGGCGCGCGCGATGCCGTGATCGTCGTGCCGAGCCACGCGTTTCGCGCGATGCTCGGCGACGTCGCCCGCCTGCTCGATCCGGCCACCGGGCTCGCCTGGGCCACCAAGGGCTTCGAGCTCGCGACCGGCCTGCTGCCGCACCAGGTCGCGCGCGCGGTGCTCGGCGAGCGGCCGAACGTCGCGGTGCTCTCGGGCCCCACCTTCGCAAGGGAAGTCGGTGCCGGCCTGCCGACCGCCATGACGATCGCGGCACCCGATGAAGCCTTCGCGCGGCGGCTCGCACAGGATTTGTCGTCCGAGCAGTTCCGCGCCTACACGTCGGCCGACATCGTCGGCGTCGAGACGGGCGGCGCGGTGAAGAACGTGCTCGCGGTCGGCGCAGGACTAGCGGACGGGCTCGGCTTCGGCGCCAACACCCGCATCGCGCTCATCACGCGCGGGCTCGCTGAAATGATGCGCCTCGGCGTCGCGCTCGGCGCGCGCAGCGAAACCTTCATGGGACTCGCGGGGCTCGGCGACCTCGTGCTCACCTGCACCGACGACCAGTCGCGCAACCGCCGCTTCGGCCTGCTGCTCGCTGGCGGCGCGACGCCCGTGGCCGCCCTGCACGAGATCGGCCAGGTCGTGGAAGGCTACCCGGCGGCGCGCGCGGTGCGCGCCGTGGCGCAGCGCGAAGGCGTGTCGATGCCGATCGTCGAGGGCATCCACCGCACGCTGTACGACGGCGTGCCCGCCGCGGAAGTCGTCAGGGAACTCATGACGCGGCCGGTGCGCGCGGAAGTGGACCGCAAGAGTTGACAGCTGTCAGCTGTCGGCCGTCGGCTGCTCGCTTCTTTCGACAATTGCGGCCACGGCGATGTCCGCCGTGACATTCGAGACCGTGCGGAAGATGTCCGGGATCACCTCCACCGCCAGCAGCAGCGGCAGCAGTTCGAGCGGCATCCCCATCGCAAGCGCAATCGGCACGGTGCCCGTGAAGAACGAGGTCTGGCCGGGCAGGCCCACCGAACTCAGGCTGTTCACCACCGCGACCAGCATTCCCGCCGCCAGCACCGTGAAGCCGACGGGTATGCCGTACACGTGCGCGACGAACAACACGACGGCGAGGTTCATCGAAGGACTGCTCACGCGAAAGAGCGTCACCGCAAGCGGCAGCACGATCGAGGTGACGCGTTCCGAGAGCCCGAGCGCTTCGCGCGCGCCGGTAAGCATGGCTGGGAGCGACGCGAGCGAGGACTGCGTGCTGAAAGCGACCACCTGCGCGGGGGCCGCGGCGCGCGCGAAGCGCCCGAGCGGCGCGCGCGCGAACCATAGTGCGCAGGGATAGGTGGCGAGCGCCAGCAGGATGCCGACCGAGCTCAGCAGCACCAGGTAGACGACGATCCCGCCGGCCGCACTCAGCCCGCCGCGCATGCCCACACCGAGCGCCAGCACGAACACGCCGAGCGGCGCGGCCCACAGCACCCAGTGGACGATCACCAGCATCGCCTCGCCGATGCCCGCGAAGAACGCGACCAGCGGCTGGCGCTGCGCCGGCGCGAGCCGCGTCGTGGCGAAGCCGAAGAACACTGCGAACACGACGAGCGGCAGGATCACGCCCGACGCCGCGCTAGCGAACGGATTGACCGGGATGAGGGCCGTGAGCCACTCGCCGGGTGGCGGCATGGGCGGCACGACCGTCGTGTCGGCGCTGGCGCCCGCGCGCAATGCAACCCGCACGGCCTCGTCCAGCGGCCACAGCGCGAGCGTCCCCTGCATGAAGGCCGCGCCGAGCGCGACCGACAGGATGTAACCCGCCACGAACAGCACGATCGCCCGACCGGCGATCCGCCCCGTGGCCGCCGTCTCGGCCGCCGAAGCAATGCCCGTGATGAGGAGCGCCACCACGAGCGGGATCACGGTCATGCGCAGCGCGTTGAGCCACAGCGTGCCGATCGGGGCGAGCTTCTCCACCAAGGACGCGAGCGCGGTGGCGCCGCTTGCGGCGATCACCACGCCAAGCGCCATGCCGGCGATGAGCGCGAGCACGATCCAGGTGCCGTTCGACTTCGGCCTAGCGGTAACCACATTGCCTCCATGCCTCGTAGGCGACGACCGCGACGGCATTCGACAGGTTGAGGCTGCGATTGCCGGCGCGCATCGGCAGGGAAAGATGCCGCGTGGCGGGAATTGCCGCAAGGACCGCCTGCGGCAGGCCCGTACGCTCCGAGCCGAAGAGGAACACATCGCCCGGCGCGAAGGCCGCGTCGCTGTGGGCCTGCGCACCGCCCGTTTCGATCGCAAACCAGCGCGCGCCCTCGAGCGCCGCGCGGCAGGCCGCGAGATCGGCGTGCACGGCCACGGTCGCGAGGTCGTCGTAGTCGAGGCCGGCGCGGCGCAACGAGCGCTTGTCGAGCGTGAACCCGAGCGGCCGCACGAGATGCAGCGTCGCGCCCGTGTTCGCGCACAGGCGGATGACATTGCCGGCATTCGGCGGGATCTCGGGCTCGTGCAGGACGATGTGGAACATTTCAGCCAATGCTACCTGCATTGAGCAGCGGGCCGGAGGGGGAGCGGGGGTCAGAGCGAGGCGTACGCGACGCCTCAGATTCCAACGACACAGTGCGCCGAGCGCCCCTGCTCCGAGGGAACGACCTCGCAGAGGGCGCGCCCGGATGGCGAGGGAGCGGATGAAACGCCGCGCCTCCGGCCCGCAACCCGCATCACGCAGCCTCACCTCTATAATGCAACCATGATGACCCCCGCCTCCCCCCTCGCCATCGATTTCTGCGGCCTTTCGTTCGCCTCGCCCATCGTGCTGCTGTCCGGCTGCGTCGGCTTCGGCGAGGAGTACACGCGCATCGAGGGCTTCTCGAACCGCGACGCGGGCGCCATCGTCCTGAAAGGCACGACCGGCAAGGCGCGGCTCGGCAATCCGCCGCATCGGGTCTACGAAACGCCGATGGGCATGCTGAACGCGATCGGCCTGCAGAATCCGGGCGTCGAGCATGTCGTCACGAAGATCCTGCCTGGCCTCGATTTCAGCGAGGCGCGCTTCATTGCCAACGCCTCGGGCTCGACGATCGAGGAATACGTGGAGGTCACGCGACGCTTCGACGACTCGCCGATCGACGCGATCGAGATCAACATCTCCTGCCCGAACGTGAAGGAAGGCGGCGTCGTGTTCGGCAATTCGCCGGAAATGTCGGGGCGCGTGGTCGCGGCCTGTCGCGCCGTGACGAAAAAGCCGCTCATCACGAAACTCTCGCCGAACCAGACCGACATCCGCGAAGGCGCGCGCCGCTGCATCGAGGCCGGCACCGACGCGCTGTCGGTGATCAACACGGTGATGGGCATGGCGATCGATGTGAAGACCCGCCGGCCGGTCATCGGCAACGTGCAGGGCGGGCTCTCGGGACCGGCGATCAAGCCGATCGCGCTGCTCAAGGTGCACCAGGTGTACGAGGTGGCTGGACCGCATCGCATACCGATCATCGGCCAGGGCGGCATTGTGAACGCGACGGATGCCATCGAGTTCCTGATCGCCGGCGCGACAGCCGTCGGCATCGGCACTGCGCTCTTCTACGATCCAATGGTGTGCAAGAAGGTGAACGCCGGCATCTCCGACTACCTGCGCACGCACGGCCTCGCCTCGGTGCGCGAGCTCGTGGGCTCGCTGCGCACCGGGCGCGAGGTGCTCGACACGCCGGTCTCGGGGTGAGGCCATGCGCGGCGCCGCAAGAGCCCTGCTCTGCGCCGCGCTCCTCCTGCCGCCTGCGGCCTGCGAGCGCGATGGCGCGCGGCAGGTCGTCAATGTCTACAGCTGGCCCGGCTACGTCGCCGCGGACACGATCGCGGGCTTCGAGGCGCGCACCGGCATTCGCGTCAATTACAGCCTCCTCGACACGAACCAGGTGCTCGAGACGAAGCTGCTCGCCGGGCACTCGGGCTATGACGTGGTCGTGCCGGGCGCCGGCTACCTGCAGCGTCTCGCCCGGGCCGGCGCCCTGCGCAAGCTCGCCAAGTCGCAGGTCCCGAACCTGCGCAACCTCGATCCGGCGGTCATGGCCGCGGTGCGGCGCCAGGACCCGGGCAACGCCTACGGCGTGCCCTATGTCTGGGGCACGAACGGCTTTGCCTACGACCGGGAGATGATCCTCGCGCGCATGCCCGATGCGCCGCTCGATAGCTGGGACATGCTGTTCAAGCCCGAGGTCGTGGCGCGTTTCGCCGACTGCGGGGTCGTCTTCTACGACACCCCTATCGCCGTCGTGCCGCACGTGCTCGCCTGGCTCGGCCGCGATCCGAACAGCGAGAGCCTCGACGACCTCGTGCTCGCGGAGCGGGCGTTGCTCGCCGTGCGGCCCTACATCCGCTACCTGTCGAACGTGCGGCAGTTCGCCGACCTCGCGAGCGGCGCCGTGTGCCTCGCTTTCAGCGACAACGGCAACGCGCTGCAGGCGCGCGCGCGCGCGACGCAGGGAGGCCGCCCGCGGACGATCGGTTACTCGGTGCCGCGCGAGGGCGCGCAGCTCTGGTTCGACATGCTCGCGGTACCGGCCGACGCGCCGCACGCCGGCAACGCCTACCGCTTCATCGACTACCTGCTCGAGCCGCGGGTCGCGGCGGCCATCACCGAAGCCACCGGCTTTGCGACGGCCAACCTGGCGGCGCGCACCTTGCTGCCGCCGGCGGTGCGCGACGATCCGCTCATCCATCCGCCGCCCGCGCAGAGGACGCGCCTCTTTCCGGACCCCATGAAAACCGACGCCTACGTGCGCGAGCGACTGCGCATGTGGACGCGCTTCATGACGGGCCACTGACGGGCACGTCGATCACCTGCCGCTGGGTCGGGTAGGCAAGCCCGACGCCGCGCTGCGCGAACGCCGCGAGCAGCGCGAGATTGATCGCATGCTGAGTGTCGGCGAACAGCCGGTAGTCGGGCCCGGTCACGTAATACACGACTTCGTATTGCAGCGCCCAGTCACCGAGGCGCAGCAGGTGGCAACGGTCGAAGCGCGTCCTCGGCTGGGCGCGCACGATCCCCTCGATGATGGCGGGCACTTCGGCCAGGCGCTGCTGGGCCGTCTCGTAGGTCACCCCGACCGTGAACACGTAGCGGCGCTCCGACATGCGCTTGTAATTGCGCACCCGGGACTTCAGCAGGTCGGCGTTCGACATCACGATCTCTTCGCCGCCGAGGCTGCGCAGGCGCGTGCTCTTGATGCCGATGCGCTCGACGGTGCCGTTGACGTCGTCGATCGCGAGCGCATCGCCCACCTCGAAGGGCTTGTCGAGCGCGATCGACAGCGAGGCGAACAGGTCGCCGAGCACCGTCTGCACGGCGAGCGCGATCGCGATGCCGCCGATGCCGAGGCCGGCGAGCAGCGGCTTGATCTGCACGCCGAGGTTGTCGAGCGCGAGCAGCAGCGCGAACGAGTAGATCGCCATGCGCGCCACGAACAGCAGCACTTCGAGCGAGCCGGTGCGCGCCGCGTCGGCCTCGCCGCCCTTGCGCAACTGCCGGTCGAGGCTGAAGCGGGCGGCCTGCACGCCCCACATCGCCATCTGCAGCCAGAAGGTGAACACGATGACGACCACGAACAGCCGGTCGAGCCTCGCCGGTAACGTCAGGATGCGGGTCGCGAACCACAGTGCGAGCGTCAGCAGGAAGACACGCGAAGTGGCCGCCACCAGCCGCCCGAGCAGGTCGAGGCCCGCCGGCATCGGCTGGCCGAGGCGCGCGTAGTGCGCGGCGCGGGCGCGCTGGCGCCGCGCGGCGAGCCCCCGCGCGGTGGGCAGGACGACGAATGTGAATGCAAAGGCGAGCGCGGCGAGGCCCCACTCGCGCAGCGTGTTACCGAGGACGATGTGTTCGAGGACTTCGAGCAGGTGTTCCATGCGCGGGCATTATAGTCAGCCCTCGTCGCCTTCCAGTCCGAGTTCCCTGAGCTTGCGCGTCAGCGTGTTGCGACCCCAGCCGAGCAGCTTCGCGGCGTCCTGCCGATGGCCGCGCGATTTCTGCAGCGCCACGCGCACGAGCGCCCGCTCGAAGTCGGGCAGCGCCGAGTCGAGCCACGGCCCGGCGTCGTCCGGGCGCAGTTCGGCCCAGCGCGCGAGGCCCGCCGTCCAGTCGATCGCCTGGCCCGCGGCCGCGGCGCCGCCGATTTCGGCGGGCAGGTCATCGGCGTGGATTTCCGCGCCGGGCGCAAGCACGGTAAGGCGCCGGCAGAGGTTGACGAGTTCGCGCACGTTGCCCGGCCATTGCCACGCCGCGAGGCGCGCGGTGGCCCCGGCCGTGAGCGCCTTCGGGTCGACGCCGAGTTCCTGGGCGGCGGCGCGCAGGTAGTGGGCCAGGAGGTCGGGCACGTCCTCGCGCCGCGCACGCAGGGGCGGCAGCTCGATGCGGATCACGTTCAGCCGATGGTAGAGGTCTTCGCGGAACTGCCCGTTGCGCACCCGCGCATCGAGGTCCTGGTGGGTCGCGGCGATGACGCGCACGTCGACACGCACCGGCGCCTGTCCGCCGACGCGGTAGAACTCGCCCTCGGCCAGCACGCGCAGCAGGCGCGTCTGCAGCGGCGTCGGCATGTCGCCGATCTCATCGAGGAACAGCGTGCCGCCGTTCGCCTGCTCGAAGCGGCCGCGCCGCTGCGCATCGGCGCCCGTGAAGGCGCCCTTTTCGTGGCCGAAGAGTTCGGATTCCAGCAGCTCGGAGGGAATCGCCGAGGTGTTGAGCGCGATGAAGGGCTTCGCGGCGCGCGGGCTGTGTTCGTGCAGCGCCCGCGCCACGAGCTCCTTGCCGGTGCCGGATTCTCCCGTGATCAGCACGGTGACGCTCGAGCGCGACAGGCGCCCGATCGCCCGAAACACCTGTTGCATCGCGGGCGCGCGGCCGAGCAGCTCCGGAATGCGCGGCACGCCGCCGCCCGCGTCGCCCTCGCGGGCATGGGCCTGCGCCGCGCGGCGGACGAGTTCGACCACCTGGTCGACATCGAACGGCTTCGGCAAGTATTCGAAGGCGCCGCCTTCGTAAGCGGAAACGGCGCTGCCGAGGTCGGCGTGCGCCGTCATCACGATCACGGGCAGCAGGGGCCAGCCCGCGCGGACGCGCTTCAGGAAATCGAGGCCACTCGCGCCGGGCATGCGGATGTCGGTGATCAGCACGTCCGGTGCATCGTCGCGCAGCGCGGCGAGGGCGCCATCCGCGGACTCGAAGGCGCGCGGTGCCATGCCGCCGCCGCGCAACGCCCGCTCGAGTACCCAGCGGATGGAGGCGTCGTCGTCGACCAGCCACACGCGCAGGCCGGAACCGTTCATGCGGCCTCCACGATCGGCAACAGCAGCGTGAAGACGGTGCGGCCGGGCGCGCTGTCGAACTCGACCAGGCCGCCGTGCCGCGAAGCAATTTCCTGCGCGACGGCAAGGCCGAGGCCCGTGCCGCCCGCGCGGCCGCTGACCAGGGGAAAGAACAGGCTGCCGCGCAGCTCCTCGGGCACGCCCGGCCCGTCGTCCTCCACCTGCAGCGAGGCGACGAGGCGGTGGCGCACCGTGCCGATCGTCACGCCCGCAAGCGCCCGCGAGCGCAGCACGATGCGGCCGCGTTCGCCGATTGCCTGCAGCGCGTTGCGCGCGAGGTTCAGGAGCGCCTGCACGACCTGGTCGCGATCGAGGTTCGCGTCGGGCAGGCTCGGGTCGTAGTCGCGTTCGAGCCGCACCGATGCGGGCGCCTCGCCGCGCACGAGGGTGAAGACGTGGTCGCACAGCTCGTGCACGTTGGTGCGCAGCTTGCGCGGCAGGCGCGCGGTACCGGACATTGAGTCGACCAACGCGGTGAGCCGGTCCGCTTCACGGATGATGACGCCGGTGTACTCGCGTTGCGCCGGATCGGCGAGCTCGCGCTCGAGCAGCTGCGCGGCGCCGCGCAGGCCGCCGAGTGGATTGCGGATCTCGTGGGCGAGCTGGCGCGTCATCATCCGGCTGCCGTCGAGGCGCGCGAGCAGGTCCGCCTCGCGCGAGATGCGCTGGCGCTGCGTGGCATCCGCGAGTTCGAGCAGCAGGTGCGAACCCGTCACCGTGCCCTCGAGCGGCGTCACGGTGAGGTCGACGACGCGCGTTTCGCGCAGTGAGCCGGTCGGCCGCAGCACGAGCTCCCGATCGGCGAAGGCTTCGCTGTGCTCGAGCGCGCGGCGCAGGACGGCCTCGAGCCCGTTCGAGTCGGCGAGCAGGTCGACGAAGGGACGGCCGCGCGCGCGCGCGAAGCCGGCACCGAGCAGGTCCTGGGCGGCAACGTTCGCGTAGGTCACGCACAGCTGGCGGTCGAGCACGACGAGCCCGGTCGCGAGTGCATCGAGCAGGTCCGCAGGATCGAAGTGCGCGAGCGGCGAGGGCAGAGCGCGTTCAGCGCCCATTGCGGTCTCGCGCGCGGATCAGCTCCGCGGGGTCGTGGGACGCGGCCTCGGCGCGGGCGCGGGACGCCGGTTCGGCGCGAGCAGCGAGGGCTGGCGCACGTGGAAAGTGAGCGCGGGAGACTGGCAGGCACCGCGCCCGTCCGCATCGAGGACGCTGACCATCAGGGTGTGGGTGCCACGATCGATCTGCGAGAACGTGTAGCTGCTCGCCGTGGGATCGAGGCCCGTGACCAGCTTGCCGTCGAGCGCGAGGGTCACCCGATCGCCGGGACGCAGCGGCGGATCGATCCGCCACGCGGCCGACGCCGAGAATGCGTTTGGCAGCGTCTCGTCGTTGGCCGGCTTCGTGACCGCGCAGCTCGTGTACTTGAAGGGCGCCGCGGCCGCCGCCGCGGGCGGCGTGCCCGCAACAGCGCTCGCCGCGTTGGTCATCGAGGCGCCCGCCGGTGGCGCGGAGTCGATGTGCACCTCGGTCGCACCCGCGACGGGCTGGCTCGAATAGTGGATGGTGCCGTCCGGGTCCACCCACTTGTACATCGTGCCGGCGAACGCCGCGCCGGACACAACCAGAAATAAGACAAATGACAGGCGGCGCATAGGCTTCGAGCATAGCCCGGGGAGTGCCCGGGAACCAAACCGCAGCCCTGCGCCGCCCCGCCATCAGCAGCTGTAGTACATGTCGAGCTCGACCGGGTGCGTCGACATGCGAAAACGCGTGACTTCCAGGTCCTTGAGCCCGATGTACGCATCGATCACGTCGTTGGTGAACACCCCGCCGCGCGTCAGGAACTCGCGGTCCTTGTCGAGATGCTCGAGCGCCATGTCGAGCGAGTGGCACACGGTCGGAATGCCCTTCGCTTCCTCCGGCTCGAGGTCGTAGAGGTCCTTGTCGGCCGGGTCGCCCGGATGGATCTTGTTCTGGATGCCGTCGAGGCCCGCCATCATCATTGCGGCGAACGCGAAGTAGGGGTTCGCCGACGAATCCGGGAAGCGCACTTCGATGCGACGCGCCTTCGGGTTCGACACCCAGGGAATGCGGATCGACGCGGAGCGATTGCGCGCGGAGTACGCGAGCATCACGGGCGCCTCGAAGCCGGGCACCAGGCGCTTGTAGCTGTTGGTGCCCGCGTTCGTGAACGCATTGATTGCCTTGGCGTGCTTGATGATGCCGCCGATGTAGTAGAGCGCGAGGTCCGAGAGGCCGCCGTACTTGTCGCCCGCGAACAGCGCCTTGCCGTCCTTGGACAGCGACTGGTGCACGTGCATGCCCGAACCGTTGTCGCCGACGATCGGCTTCGGCATGAAGGTCGCGGTCTTGCCGTAGGCGTGCGCAACGTTGAGCACCGCGTACTTGAGGATCTGCACCGCGTCGGCCTTCTGCACGAGCGTGCCCGCACCCACTCCGATCTCGCACTGCCCGCCGGTGGCGACTTCGTGATGGTGCACTTCGACGGTCTGGCCGAGTTCCTCGAGCGCGTTGCACATCGCGTTCCTGATGTCCTGGAACGCATCGACCGGCGGCACGGGGAAGTAGCCGCCCTTCACGCCCGGACGATGACCCTTGTTGCCTTCCGGGTAGGCCGTGTTGGTGTTCCAGGCGCCCTGCACGGAATCGATCTCGTACGAGCAGCCGCGCATCTCGTTGCTCCAGCGGATGCTGTCGAAGATGAAGAACTCGTTCTCCGGGCCGAAGAGCGCCCTGTCGGCGATGCCGGTCGACTTGAGGTAGGCCTCGGCGCGCTTGCCGAGCGAGCGCGGGTCGCGCTCATAGCCCTGCATCGTCGCCGGCTCGATCACATCGCAGCGGATGTTGACGGTGGCTTCCTCGATGAACGGATCGAGAATGGCCGTGTCCGGTTCCGGCATCAGGATCATGTCGGACTCGTTGATGCCCTTCCAGCCCGCGATCGACGAACCGTCGAACATCTTGCCGTCGCGGAAGAGGTCCTCGTCGACCAGCTTCGCCGGGATCGTCACGTGCTGCTCCTTGCCGCGCGTGTCGGTAAAGCGGAGGTCGGCGTAGCGGACTTCCTTTTCCTTGATGAGCTTCAGAACGTCACTCGGGGTCATGAATGTCTCCGGGCCAGGGTGGGTGCGAGCACAGCCTTAGTGCACGGCGCGTGCCAGCTCACCTTGCCATTTGTAATCAATAAGTTACGGCTGCTCGTTCGGCTGACGCGCACTATTATAGTGCGCGCCGAGGCGGTCGGCACCAATTTGGTGCACGATCCTGGGCGACCCTTGTGGGCCGGTTCCGGCGCCGGATTGCCGAGGCACGGCGGCCGGCGCGAGGCGCACGCGTAAGTGCGCTGCACTAAAGGCAAATTCCGGGAAATGGCGCCTTCCCCCAGGTCCCGGATTCTGTATGATCGGGCGCCTTTGCAATCCTCCCCCGGAGAGTCCGAGACGTGGCAGCCATCACCGCTCCCGAACGCACGCCGAACGCCATCCGTTCCACGGTCCAGGTCGCGATCGACTTCGCGCTGCTCGCCGCGTGCGTCGCAGGTGTCGTGCTGGCGCCGCTCTGGGGAAAGATCGCCTGCACGCTCGGCCTCGCGGTGGTCTTCGCACGCCTCTTCGTGCTCGGCCACGACGCCTGCCATGGCAGCCTCTTCAAGAGCGAGAAGGTCAATGCCTTCGTCGGCCGGCTCGTCTTCCTGCCGACGCTCACGACCTTCAGCCTCTGGCACGTCGGCCACAATGTCGCACACCACGGCTTCGCGAACCTGAAGGGCCGCGACCAGGTGTGGGTGCCCTACAGCCCCGAGGAATTCGCGGCGCTGCCGAAGTGGCGCCAGCGCATGGAGCGCATCTATCGCTCGGTGTGGGGCTTCGGGCTCTACTACCTCGTCGAGTTGTGGTGGAACAAGCTGATGTTCCCGTCGCGCAAGCACGTCGGGGCGCGCCGCAAGGAATTCATCGTCGACTCGGTACTCGCGGTCGCCTTCGGCGCGATCTACCTCGCGTTCCTCGTCACCGTCGCGGTCGTGACGGAACAGCCCTGGTGGCTGATCGCCCTGTTCGGCGGCGTGCTGCCGTTCCTGCTGTGGAACTACATCATGGGCACAGTGATCTTCGTGCACCACACGGGTCCCGAGATGGTCTGGTTCGACAAGCGCTCCGAATGGCTGCGCCTGCGCAAGGTGGACGACCTCACGCGCGACATCCATTTCCCGTTCCGCCTCGAGAAGCTGCTGCACGGGATCATGCTGCACCGGGCGCACCACTACGATCCGTTCATCCCGAACTACCGGTTGAAGGCCGCCACCGGCCGCCTGCTGGCTCACGGCCTCGCGAGCGCCAAGGCGACGATCGCCGGTTGGAAGTACCTGCGCGACCTGTCGCGCAAGTGCGCGCTGTACGACTACGACGCGAAGGCCTGGCTCGCGTTCCCGGCGCGGCGCACTGGCGCTGCGGCCGCGGCGGCCTGATCGCCGCCTAGCCGCCCCGCAGCTCGACCGGCGCATGCGCGCGAAGGGCGCACAGGCGCTGGCGAACGGCCAGTCGGGGCTCGTGCCCGATGCCGTGCTCGTAGGCGATGACCTGCAGTTCAGGGAAAGCCTGCAGCAACTCGCCCGGCTGCAACAGGAAATCCGGATTGCGCGGCGGGCCGAACCGGCCGTTTCCCGCACCGAAAGTCTCGTAGATCAGCACGCCCCCGGCGCGCAGCGAGGCGGCGATGTGCGGAAAGTGCGGCCGGTGCAGGTAGTTCACGGCAACGATCGCATCCAGCGACCCCGGCTCCCAGGGCCAGCTGCCGTCCTCGAGGTCACGTTGCACCGGCGTGATACCGGCTTCGCTGCGACCCGCCAGCGCTGACACATCGATATCCGCCGCGATCACGCGGCAGCCGCGCGCGGCCAGGTAGCGGGCGTGCCGGCCGCGGCCGCAGGCAAGGTCCAGCACGCACCCGCCCGGCACGATGAGATGTGCAAAGCGCACCACCCACGCGGAGGGTGTGTTGCCGGCATCGGCCGGGCGGTCGCCGCCCGTTTCGCGATTCTTCAACAAACCTTCAGCCTCCCTTCATGCGCCTGCGCGGCGGTCGCCCGACGCTCCGGGCCTCAATCATCACCACGGGAATCGAGGCCATGAAACCGAACAAGATCCGCCCTGGGTGTCGCCTTGCGCTCGCCGTCGCCATCCTTTTCGTGGGCGCGGCTTCGGCTGACGAGGGTAGCGCAACGCCCGCGGTCTCGGCGCCGCCGCCGGGCCGGCACGGCTTTCCGTTCATGAGCACATCCACCGATCTCGCCGCGAGCCACTACGTGGAGCAGGAATTCCTGTTCTCCGGGACGGCGCAGGCGTTCATCAACACCGGCGAACTCGGTGCGGACGGCCGCTGGGATGCGGTGCCCAATCCCGGCATCACCGCCGCCTACACCTCGCGAATGCTCGTGCGGCGACCCGCCGATCCCGCGCGCTTCAACGGCACGGTCATTGTCGAATGGCTGAACGTCACGGCCGGCTGGGACATGGGTTTCGACTGGGCGTGGGCGCGCGAAGAGCTGATCGATGCGGGCTACGCGTGGGTGGGCGTGACCGCGCAGCATATCGGCGCGCTGGCGCTGCAGGACTGGGAGGAGGGCCCCGGCGATCGCTACGCCTCGATCTTCCATCCCGGCGACGGATTCTCGTACGACATCTACTCGCAGGCGGGCCGGGCGATCCGCCACCCGCGCAGCGGCGGCCCGAAGCCGCTCGGCGAACTGACCGGCAGGATCAAGGCCGTGGTGGCGGACGGTGAATCGCAGTCTTCGTACCTGCTGTTCACCTACTACAACGCCATACACCCGTCGGCCCGGGTGTACGACGGTTTCCTGTTGCACGGCACCGGCTTCGGATACCCGCTGTCGTGGGGACTCGCGGACGCCTGGGGAAACCCGATTCCGGACGGGGTGCCTGCGACTGACTGGGTCGACGTCGCCTATCCGGCCGGCCTGCGCACGGACTCGAAGACGCCCGTGATGGTGGTGCAGGCCGAATCGGATCTGTCGGATTTCATCTCCGGCGGGGGACGCGGCCTGCATCAGCAACCGGATTCGAAGTCATTGCGAATCTGGGAGATCGCCGGTACGGCGCATTTCGATGACCTCGTCATGACGCGATCACAGCTCGACATCGACAAGACGCTGCCGGGAATGCCACCGCTCGGCTGCAATGCGCCCCCGGTGAACCCCGGCAGGACACAGGCTTACGCGTTGCGGGCCGCCATCAGCGCACTGAACCGCTGGGTGAGATTTGGAATGGCACCGCTCGCCGCGCCGCGGCTCGACGTGAACGTGCCCGACGATGACTTCGTCACGTTCAACCTCGATCCGGCGACGGGCATCGTAAAGGGCGGCCTGCGGCTGCCGGAGATCGCGGTGCCGGTGGCGACTTCGAGCGGCATCCGCGCGGACAACGCGATGGATCCACCCGACTCCTGTTTCTACCAGTTCGGGACGTACGACCCGTGGAACCGTGACGGCGACAGCTGGGATGGCCAGGCGGGCCTCGATGTATCGCCCACTCCGGAGCCGGACCTGCAAGTCCTGTACCCGAGTCACGCCGACTACGTGCGCGAGGTCGCTGCAGCAGCGCTGAAATCGACCCTGCGCGGCCACCTGCGGCCGCGGGATGCGCTCGAAGTCGTGAGGGACGCAGTGAAGTCGGGCACGCCGTAATGGATCGCCCGGACGACGCGGCGCATCCCGCTGCGTCGTCCGCGCGCGATCCGCAGCTTCGTTCGAGGACTCATGTGCTGCCTGCGCTTGCGGCCGTCGTGGCATTTGGTTCGGCGTGGTGGCTCGCGACACCTTGCCAGGCGCCGCTCTACCGGATCGTGAGTTACGCGGATCTCGACCTGTCGGATCCGGCGGACTTCCGCTTGCTGACGCTGCGGCTCGACCGCGCGGCGACTGCGGTTTGCGCAGCCGCCTTCGCGCGCGACGTCGCATCACCTCGGCGTCGGGCGGATTGCATTGCACAGGCGCGGCAGCGCGCGCTGCTGCAGGTCAATGCGCAGCGGGTGGACGACCGTCAGGACAAATCGGTGCCCCGGATGGCCGGCGACGCGGAACCTGCCCGCTCTCGCGGTAGCGCGCCAGTTCGCGTCGTTGCCCCTCGAGCCACTCCGCCGATGCAGCCGCCAGCGCCTTGAAGCGCGGCTCCTCATGAAGTTCCGCGAAAAAGGGGTCGCGGCCGAACAGGGCCCATGCGCCCATGCGGCCGGTACTCGTGGCGACCTGCTCGAGCTCGGACAGGGCCTCCTGCCTGCGACCGAGATGAGCGAATGCCAGGGCTCGCAGGAGACCGGCGGACCCCGGGCGTCCGAGCCCGCGTCGATGGTCCAATACCTCGAGAATCCTGCGGTCTACGGCTTCGGCTGCAGCGCGACGGCCCGCTGCTCTTTCCAGCGTCGCCACATGGATCGCCGTGAGCAGGGTCGGCGGGTCATACGTCAGCGCGCCTCGCTCGTTTGTCATTCCGTCGAGCGACATCAGCGTCTGCAACGCGGCGGCCGGACTGCCGCCCGCTTGCGCGTGCTCGACCATCGCGCCATCCGCCAGCCAGGCGCCATAGCCGTATTGGTCGAACGGGTCCTCGCGCAACGCGGCCTCATGCAGCGCGGCCGCCGACGCCACCTTTCCATCGCGATAGCAGGCGAGCGCTGTGGCAAGTAGCAAAGGTGCCTTGAAGCTCCGTATGACATCACCCGCCGCGGCAAGATCCCCGAGATCGATGTAGAACCAGGCCAGTCGGTCGCGAACCCACTGCGCCTCGGGTTCGATGGCCACCGCGTGTTCCGCCTGTGCCACCGCTTCCGCAAGCCGCCCCTGCTGCCACCGGATCTGCGCGAGGCGCAGATAGGCCGAATAGAACTCGGGGTCGACCCGCAGGGCCTGGAGCAGCAGCGCGACGGCCTCATCCTCGAGGCCGCGGTACTCCCACAGGAACATCCCTTTCATGTAGTGGTTGCGGGGGTCGAGCGGATCGACGCTGCGCGCCCGGTCGATGATGGCGAGCCCCTCGGCCTCGCGTTCGTACCACAGCAGCCACTCGGCGTAGTCCTCGAGTCCCGGAGCATAGTTCGGGCTGAGCTCGATCCCGCGGCGAAAATCGGCTTCGCCGGCTTCGACATCGCCACCAGTCATCGAGACCCTCATGCGGCCGCGCAGGTAGTAGGCTTCGCCGTTGTCGGGCTCGAGTGCGATGGCCTTCTCGAGTATCGGAGCGACTTCCCGCCAGAGTGCGTCCTGACGATCCCGGTACCGCCGGTTTATGAATGCGTCGAGGTACATCGACTCGGCGAGCGACACCCAGGCCGACGCAAAGTCCGGCGCGAGACGGACGGCTTCCCTGAATTCTTCGCCGGCCCGTGCGACCTTCCCGACCTGCCGCGTCGCCAGCAAGCTGCGGCCGCGCAAGTAGGCGAGATAGGCGTCCATGCCGAAGCGCGCGTATTGCACGGGCGCGCCGCCAAGATTGACCTGGAGTGCTTCGGCGACGCGGCTTGCGACGTCGTCCGCGAAGGTGAACAGGTCTTCGCGCTGGCGATCCACCACGAAAGTCCTGACGGTCTGGTTTGTCTGCGCGTCAAGGAGCTGCGCGGCCATGCGCACCCGATCGCCCGACTGCTGCAGGCTGCCACTGACGAGATAGCGCGCCCCGAGCCGTTCGCCGGCTTCGCGCGCGCCCTGGCCCTTGAGGCTCGCGGCGAAGGAGGAGGCGCGCGCGATGACCAGGAGGTCGCGCTGGCCTGCGAGGCGATGCAGGACGCCGTCCGCAAGGACCGTCGCCAGCAGATCGTTGGCCGGACTGCCTGTCAGGTTCTCGAAGGCCAGCACCGCCACGGCTTTCGCCGGCAGTGCGGTCACCGTCACGGATTGCGGGCCTGGCGTCTCCTTCCCGGATTCGAAGAGGCGCGTGGTGAGCACGACCGCCAGCACCGCGACGCTGGCCACGGCTGCAGCCATGGCGATCCAGCGCACCAGCCCGGGCTTCCCTGCAGGGGCCGCCCGCGCACCTGGGCCACTTGCATCGCCTTCGACGGTCACCGATGCGATCAGGCGGTAACCGCGCCCGCGGACACCGGCGATGTAGCGCGGCTCCCGCGCATCGTCCTCGAGCGCCTGTCGCAGCAATTTGACCCGCTGTGTCACCGTCTCGGGGCTCACGACGAGACCGGGCCAGACGGCGGCCGCGATGGCCTCGTTCGAGACGACATCAGGCGCAGCCTTGACGAGAACCTCGAGCAGGTCGAATGAAAGAGGGGGCAGGACGACCGCGACGCCCTGTCGCGTCAGGCTTTTGCGCCCAGTGTCCAGCGCCAGGTCGCCGACAACGTAGCGGCGCGCGGCCCGGTTGTCCTGCGGAACGGCCATCTCCATGTCGCTCATCGTACGCCGCGCAGGTCGATTCGGCAGAGTTCGGCGGCCCGGCCCGGATCGTCGGGGTCGCTGATCGCCCATGCGCCGCGCAGGTCGTCGTCGACCGCGATGCCTTCCAGCTTGCGGCGGCTCGTCCTTCCGTCGGCCTCGAGAACGCAGCTCCAGCGCACGGACTGCCGATCCGCGGCACCGGTCAGCAGGCCGATCGCACAGCCGATGACCGGCCCGTCCGAGATCGCATCGTTCGTATCCTCGGCAACCGCCAGGAACAGCGCCCGGTCGCGGCCCAGCCGCGCGGCATCCGTGATGGACAGCGGTACGCCGTCCAGGCTGCCCAGCTCGATGGCACGCACGGCGAGCACCCGCGGCGGCCCACCCTCGAGCACCTCCAGCGGCAGATCGACGCTGGCGCTGGCGCTGCCGATGCCCCGGTGGAACAGCCGCAGCACGCCATCCTCGAGGGTGGCGCCCTCGACGTTCGGGGCGGAGGCGAGATCGAGTGCGCGTCGCACGCAGTCGTAGATTTGCGGCCGGTCGGCCATGCTGGCGGTGCCTGAAAGGGAAAGGCGCGCGATGGCCGTTCGCTGTGGCGTCGAGCCAGACCCGAGCAGGTAAACGGTGTCGCCAGCGGTACGCACGGCGGCTTCGAAGTCCGGCTTGCGGTCCTTGGGCAGGGACACGCCATCGGCGTCGAGCAGGAACGGGCTGACACGCAAGCCGGGCAAGTCGATCCAGCACGCACGGTAGGCGTCGTCCTGGACGGCGAGCAGGCGCGAGCCCACCCGCAGCAGCGCCGAGCCCGCGCGCACGCCCTCGAGTGGATAGGCCGCGGCGATGCGCGCGTCCATCGTCCGGCACTCAGAGCGCGGCCGCGACGCGCGCACCCTGGTCGATCGCCCGCTTGGCGTCGAGCTCCGCGGCGACATCCGCGCCGCCGATCAGCTGCACCTCGATGCCGCGCTCGCGCAGCGGCGCCTCGAGTTCGCGCAACGGCTCCTGGCCCGCGCAGATCACCACGTTGTCGACCGCGAGCACGCGCCGGTCGTCCCCGTTCGTGATGTGCAGACCCGCGTCGTCGATGCGCTCGTAGTTCACTCCGGCAAGCATGTGCACGCCGCGGCGCTTGAGCGTCGTGCGATGGATCCAGCCGGTTGTCTTGCCGAGGCCATCGCCCGGCTTGGAGACCTTGCGCTGCAGGAGCCATATTTCGCGCGGAGCCGTTTCCTTGGGCGGTGGCGTGGCCGCGAGCCCGCCGCGCGTGGCGAGGCGCATGTCGATGCCCCATTCAGACATGAACTCGCCGATGTCGAGGCTTGGTGTCACGCCCTCGCGATGACCGAGGAATTCCGCGACATCGAAACCGATGCCGCCGGCGCCGATCAGCGCCACGCTGCGGCCGACCGGGGCGCCGCGCAGGAGCACGTCCACGTAGCTCAGCACCTTCGGATGATCGAG
>CAUJHJ010000034.1 GCA_963204835.1 Pseudomonadota bacterium | reverse complement strand
CTCGCCTTCGAGCCGAGCGACTTCATCCAGGTCAACGCGGCAATCAACCGGGACCTCGTCTCGCGGGCCGTGCGGCTGCTCGATGCCGGCCCCGGCGATCGCGTGCTCGATCTCTTCTGCGGGCTCGGCAACTTCACGCTGGCGCTCGCGCGCGGCGCGGGCGAGGCGGTCGGCGTCGAGGGCGATGCCGGCCTGATCGAGCGCGCGCGGGCCAATGCCGCGCGCAACGGCGTCGCCAACGCCGCGTTCCATGTCGGCAACCTCGCGGCGGACGACATGGGCGCAAGCCCCTGGTGGGCGGGCGGCTTCTCGCATGTGCTGCTCGACCCGCCGCGCGCGGGTGCACGGGAGGTGCTGGCAGCGATCGCGCGCCTCGCGCCGCGCCGCATCGTGTACGTCTCCTGCCACCCGGGCACGCTCGCGCGCGACCTCGGCATCCTGGTGCACGAGCACGGTTACCAGCTGCAGGCGGCCGGCGTGCTCGACATGTTCCCGCATACGACCCACGTCGAATCGATGGCGCTGCTCGAGTCGATCCACGATACTAGCGCCTCATGACACTCGGCCCGCTGATGGTCGACCTCAAGGGCCCCGAGCTCGACGCCGAGGAGCGCGAGATGCTGGCGCATCCGCTCGTCGGCAGCGTGATCCTGTTCACGCGCAACTACGTCGATCCGGAGCAGCTAGGCTACCTGACCGCCGCGATCCACGCGGTGCGCCATCCCTCGCTGGTGATCGCCGTCGACCAGGAGGGTGGCCGCGTGCAGCGCTTCCGTCCGGGATTTTCCCGCCTGCCGGCCGTGCGGCGGATCGGCCAGGAGTACGACCTCGATGCGCGCCACGGCCTCGCGCTCGCGCGCGACCTCGGCTGGCTGATGGCCGCGGAGCTGCGCGCCTGCGGCGTCGACATCTCCTTCGCGCCCTGCGTCGACCTCGACTACGGGGTGAGCGAGGTGATCGGCGATCGCGCCTTCCACGCGCGCGCCGCGGCGGTCGCGGAACTCGCGGTGGCCTACATGCACGGCATGCGCGACGCGGGCATGGCCGCGACCGCCAAGCATTTCCCCGGCCACGGCGCAGTGGTCGCCGACTCGCACCACGCGCTGCCCGTCGACCGCCGCGCGCTCGTAGACATGGAAGACGACCTCACGCCCTACCGGCGCCTGATCGCGAACCAGCTTCCCGGCGTCATGGTTGCGCACGTGGCGTTCCCGGCGGTCGACGCCCCGCCCGCGAGCCTCTCGCCGCGCTGGATCCGCGAGGTGCTGCGCGACGACCTCGGCTTTCGCGGCGTCGTCTTCAGCGACGACCTGTCGATGGGCGGGGCGGCGTCGCACGGCGACATCGTCGCACGCTCGCGCGCAGCGCTGGCGGCAGGCTGTGACGTGCTCGCGGTCTGCAACGACCGGCCGGCCGTCACGAGCCTGCTCGAGCGGCTGCAGGTCGAGCCCGATCCCGCCATGCACCTGCGTCTCGCGCGCCTGCGGGGCCGCGAGGGCCTGTCGCATGCGGAGTTGCTCGCATCGGATGCCTGGCGCCAGGGCCAGCGCGCGCTCGCGCATTGTGCCGAGGCCCCGGCGCTCGAACTGTCGGTGGAGAAAGCATGAAGGACTGGTCGGTGGAGTTCCTGCGCAGCGTGCTCGACGGCGCGCCCGAAGGCATCGTCGTCTGCGAGGCGGAAGGGGACCAGCCGGTCGTCTACGTGAACGCCGCCTTCGAGTACCTCACCGGGCACGCCGCCTCAGACCTGCTGGGGCGCAACCTGCGGCACCTGCAGGGCAATGACCGCGAGCAGGACGCCCGCTACCGGATGCAACAGGCGATCGAGCGCGGCGATTCGTGCCAGGTGCTGCTGCGCAACTACCGCAAGAATGGCGGCGTGTTCTGGGTCGACATCCACCTGCAGCCGGTGTGCGACGCCTCTGGCCGCGTCAGCCATTTCATCGGCTATCACCGCGACGCGAGCGATCGGCCGCGTGCCGCCGTCAGGGCGCTCGCCGGCCTGCCCACCTGGATGCGCGAGGATCGCCTGACGACGCTCGCCACCCGGCCGTACTTCGAGGAGCTGCTGAAGCGCGACTGGTCGCTCGCGCAGCGCGAGATGCGCCAGCTCGGGCTCGCCATCTTCGACATCGACAGCCTCGGGGCCTACAACGACACCTACGGCCGAGCGGGCGGTGACGCCTGCATCCGGCGCGCTTCCACCCTGATTTCCGCCTCGTTCCGCCGCGGCAGCGACCTGCTCGGGCGCTGGGACGGGGGCGGCATCGTGGTGCTCGCCCACGGCAACAGCGACGAGAAACTCGCCGAGTACGCGCGCATCCTCGTGCAGCGCGTGCGCGAACAGCAGGTCCACCACCCGCGCTCGGCGGCGAAGTTCGTGACCGTGAGCGCCGGCGTCGCGAGCTGCCTGCCGCTGCGCGACCAGCCCGTCACGCTGCTGGTGAACGCCGCGGAGGCCGCGCTCGCGCGCGCGAAGTCGCAGGGCCGCAATCGCGTGGCGCTCGCAGAGAAGCGCGAATACAAGGCCTGAGCGCCGCGCTCAGCGCGCGACCGTCACGACCGCGATCACCCCGAAGGCCGGATTGTCGAAATAGTTCAGCTCGCCGGGCCGCACGCGGCGGATCTCGTTGATCGATGCCTGCCCGAAGCGCAGCGAGAAGCCGAGGTGCAGGTATTGCCCGCGCTCGAGCCAGGCGGTGCCCGAGAGTCCCTCGGCGGCAATGCCGAGCCGGGCGAGGGGAAACCCGCTGCGCGATCCCCAGGAGCTCGGCGTCTGCGTCCAGCCCGCGTGCGCCAGCGGAAAGTAGCCGCTGCCCGCGCGCAGGCGGGCGAGCACGGGCCCAAGCCGCTGGCTCGCGGCGGGCAGGGGGCCCATGAGGCGGGCGACGCCGGTGGCGGCCGAAGGCGCGCGGTCGTCGCCGGCGGCCACGGAACCGCCGCCCATGGCATCGGCGCTGTCCGCGCCCGTGCGAAAGACGATGACCTCGACGTCATAGGCCGCCGGCTCCGCCTGCGGGAGAGCGGGCGGCGCCAGGGCGGTGAGCAGTATCGCGATGCCGAAGGTCAGGGGGCGCATGGGGCTAGTGTACCGCCTCGGCCGGGGCGCGCAGCCTCGCGAGCAGGCGGCCCGCGAAATCGAATCGCTCATCCTCATCCTCGAGGCCGCGGGAAACGCGCAGCCTGAGCGGGCCGTCGAGGCGGTACTCGCGCGACTTGTCCTGGATCAGGCGCACGACGGCGCGCGGATCGACCGCGTTGCTTTCCTCGAACAGCAGGTAGCCGCCCTGCGCGCCGAGGTCGAGCTTGCGCACGCCGATCGCACGGGCGGCGAGCCGCAGGCGCGTGATCCGCAGCAGCGCGACGGCCGGCCCCGGCAGCTCGCCGAAGCGGTCGACGAGTTCGGCCGTCAGGTCGTCGAGGGCGGGCTCGTCCGCGGCCGCCGCGATGCGCTTGTAAAGGGCGAGGCGCACGTGAACGTCGCCGACATAGTCCTCCGGCAGGAGCGCGGGCAGGCGCAGCTCGATCTCGGTCGGCGCCCCGAGCGGCTGCTCGAGCGCCGGCTCGCGGCCTTCCCGCAGCGCCTTCACCGCATGTTCGAGCATGTCGAGGAAGAGCGAGAGCCCCACTTCCGTCAGCTCCCCGCTCTGCGACTCGCCGAGCAACTCGCCCGCGCCGCGGATCTCGAGGTCGTGGGTCGCGAGCACGAAGCCGGCACCCAGTTCCTCCATCGACTCGATGACCTCGAGGCGCTTCACGGCGTCCGCCGTGAGCGCCTTGCGCGGCGGCGCGAGCAGGTAGGCATAGGCGCGGTGGTGGGAGCGCCCGACCCGGCCGCGCAACTGGTGCAGCTGCGCGAGCCCCATGCGGTCCGCGCGGTCGATGATGATCGTGTTGGCGGTCGGCACGTCGATGCCGCTCTCGATGATCGTCGTGCAGACGAGCACGTTGAAGCGGCGATGGTAGAAATCGACCATCAGCTGCTCGAGCTCGCGCTCGCGCATCTGCCCGTGGCCGACGCGCACGTCGGCCTCCGGCACGAGCCGGGCGACCGAGGCGGCAACCTTGCCGATGTCGCGCACCTCGTTGTGCACGAAATAGACCTGCCCGCCGCGACGCAGTTCGCGCAGCATCGCCTCGCGCAGCGCGGCGTCCTGCCACTCGGTGACGAAAGTCTTGATCGCGAGCCGCTCGGCGGGCGGCGTGGTGATCAGCGACAGGTCGCGCAGCCCGCCGAGCGCCATGTTGAGGGTGCGCGGGATGGGTGTCGCGGTGAGCGTGAGCACGTGCACCTCCGCGCGCAGCGTCTTGAGCCGTTCCTTGTCGCGCACCCCGAAGCGGTGCTCCTCGTCGATGATGATGAGGCCGAGGTCCTTGATGCGTACGTTGGCGTGCAGCAGGCGGTGCGTGGCGACCACGATGTCGACCGTGCCGGCCGCGAGCCCGTCGACCACCGCATCCGATTCCTTCGGGCTGCGAAAGCGCGACAGGCCCTCGATGCGCACCGGCCAGTCGGCGAAGCGGTCGCGGAAGTTCGCGACATGCTGCTCGGCGAGCAGCGTCGTCGGCACCAGCACCACCACCTGCCTGCCGGCCTGTACCGCCACGAAGGCCGCGCGCATCGCGACTTCGGTCTTGCCGAAGCCGACGTCGCCGCAGACGATCCGGTCCATCGGCCGCGCGGCGCCGAGGTCCTCGATCACCTTCGCGATCGCGTCGGCCTGCTCGGGTGTTTCCTCGAACGGGAAGGCATTCGCGAAGGTCTGGTACTCGAGCTCGCGCAAAGGCAGCGCGAGGCCGCGGCGCGCCTGGCGCCGTGCGTAGAGGTCGAGCAGTTCCGCGGCGATGTCGCGCACCTGCGCAGCGGCCTTCCTTTTCGCCTTCGCCCACTGGTCCGTGCCTAGCTTGTGCAGTGGCGCGCTCTCGGGCGCGGCGCCCGTGTAGCGGCTGACGAGGTGCAGTGCGTGCACCGGCACGTAGACGCGGTCGCCGTCGCGATACTCGAGCACGAGGAACTCGCCCGCCTGGCCGGCCGCTTCCATCACCGTGAGGCCCACGTAGCGGCCGACGCCGTACTCCTCATGCACGACCGGCGCGCCAGCGGTGAGGTCGCGCAGGTCGCGCAGGATCGCCTGCGGATCGCTCGCGGCCCGGCGCCGGCGGCGTTCCTGGCGCGCGCGCGCGCCGAAGAGGCGCGATTCGGCGAGTACGGTGATGGCGGGTTCGGTGATCGAGAGGCCGTCGATGTCGGGCGCCACGGTGAGCGCGAAGCGTTCCGTGCCCCCGGCGAAGTTGCCCCAGCCCTCGACCGGCGCGATCGGCCGGCCGTGGGCGCGCAGCATTTGCGCGAGCACCTCGCGGCGGCCTGGGGAGTCGGCTGCAATCAGGACGCGGCCGTCGTAGCCGGCGAGCCAGGCATCGAGCGGCGCCAGCGGCGCCTCCGCCCGCGGGTCGAGGCGTAGTTCGGGCGGCGCCACCGTCGGGAAATTGCGCGCATCCGCGCCCGCGTGTTCGCGCTTGAAGGCCTCGAGCGTGATAGACGGCAGCGCCCCGAGCCGCTCGAGTACCGCGCCCGGCGGGACATACAGCTCGGCCGGGTCGAGCAGCGGGCGTTCGATGTCGTGCCGATGGGCCTCATGGCGCGATTCGATCTCTTGCCAGGCGCGGGCGAGGTCGGCCTCGAGGGCGGCGCCCGCCGCCAGCACCGTGCCCGCCGGCAGGAAGTCCATGAGCGCCGCGGTCGTTTCATGGAAGAGCGGCAGGTAGAACTCGACGCCGGGCGGCGCGTGCCCTTCGCTCACGCCGCGGTAGATTTCCGATCGCATCGGATCGCCCTCGAAGCGCGTGCGATAGCGGCGGCGAAAGGCGCGCACGGCATCCGGGTCGAGCGGCGTCTCGCGCGCGGGCAGCAGGCGCGCGGCATCGAGCGCGTCGAGCGAGCGCTGCGTGTCGGGATCGAAGCGGCGGATCGCCTCGATCTCGTCGTCGAATAGATCGATGCGCAGCGGCTGCGGGGAGCCCATCGGGAATACATCGAGCAGCGAGCCGCGCATGGCGAACTCGCCCGGTCCCGTGACCTGGCTGACCGCGACATAGCCCGATTCGACCAGCCGGGTGCGCAACGGCTCGAGCGCGAGGCGCTCGCCACGCGCGAGCTGGAAACTGCGGCCGAGCACGTAGGGCGCGGGCGGCAGGCGGCCGAGCAGGGTGTCGGCGGCGACGAGCAGCACGCCACGCGTCGCGGCTGGCAGGTCGGCGAGCGTCGCAAGTCGCTCGGAGGTGATGTCGGGGTGCGGGGAGAAGCGGTCGTAGGGCAGTACCTCCCAGTCGGCGAAATGCAGGACCGGCAGGCGCCCGTTCGCGAAGAAGGCGATCTCGGCGGCCCGCCGCTCGAGCTCGCGGGTGTCGGCGCAGACCACGAGGAGCAGTGCGCGCGCGCCGGCGGCCGCCTCGGCGAGCGCTAGCGAGGGCGCGCTGCCGTACAGCTGGTGCCACCGGACGTGGCGATGGGCGGCGTTGGGCAGTAGGGGATCGAGGGTGCTCATCGTTGCCGCATGCGGCAACGGGCCGGCGCGGAGCGCGGCAGCTTACCTGCCCGGGGCGTGCGGCGCTAACCTGTCGCGACGGCGTGGATGACCCGGTCGTTTTCGAAGAACACCGAGAACCGTGCGTAATCCCAGCGCGTGATTGGCGGCCGGCCGACGGCGGCGTGCTTCGAGGCTGGTGCACCGAAGCGCTGTTCGACGGCGGTCATGGTGGCGCCGCGCGAGGGGCGTTCGACGCTCGACTGCCGCACCGCGACCTGCCCGTCGACGACGAGCGTTTCGGCGGCGGCGGCGCCGGACAGGAGCATCCCGGCGACGAGCCAGGGCGCTGCACGTGAGGACATGGCAAACCTCCCGGATGGCAAGCCGTTTGACTATAGCACCGGCGCCGCCGGGACCTCCGCGCGCGTGCCGGGACCTGCGATTTGTGTGAACTGCGTCATAATGCGGCGCAGAATGTTCCATCCGCTGTCCCTGTTCGTGGGCCTGCGCTACGTGCGGGCCCGCAGCCACAAGTTCTTCGTCTCCTTCATCACCTGGGTGTCGGTCGGCGGTGTCTGCGTGGGCGTCGCGGCGCTCATCGTCATCCTCTCGGTCATGAACGGCTTCGAGGGCGAGCTGCGCAGCCGCCTGCTGGCGCTGTCTTCGCACGCGCGCGTCAGCCCCGCGCCCGACTATCCCGGTGACCTTGCGCGCCTCGCGGCCGACATCAAGGCCTTGCCCGGGGTCCTCGGCGCGGCGCCCTACATCGAAGTGCAGGCGCTCGCGCTACGCACGCCCGAGATGCTGCCCGTCGTGTTGCGCGGTATTGATCCGGGGCTCGAGGGCTCGGTGACCGACGTGCTGCGCGCGGTGAAGAGCGGTTCCCTCGATGCCCTGGTCGCGGGCAGCAATCGGGTGATCCTCGGCTCGGTCGTCGCCCAGCGCCTCGGGGTCGGCCCGGGCGACCCGGTCACGCTGCTGGTACCGGCGATCGGCGCGGGCGGTGCGCCGGAGCCGAGGCTGCGGCAATTCACCGTCGCCGGCATCTTCGAGGTCGGCCTGCAGGACCACGACGGCGTGCTGATGCTCGCCTCGCTTGCCGACGTGCGCGCGATGCTGCCGGCGGGCAGCCGCAAGGGCGCCGTGCACGTGCGCTTCGACGATCCGCTGGCGGCGCCGGCGCGCTCGGCCGGCCTGCGCACTGCGCTGCCGCCCGGTACGCTGGTGCGCGACTGGACCCAGGACCATGCCAATTACTTCCGCGCGATCCGCATCGAGAAGACGATGATGTCGCTGATCCTGATGCTGATCGTCGCGGTGGCGGCCTTCAACATCGTCGCGATGCTGGTCATGGTCGTGACCGACAAGCGCACCGACATCGCGATCCTGCGCACGCTCGGCGCCGCCCCCGCACGCGTCATGGGCGTGTTCGCGACCCAGGGGCTCGTGATCGGCTGGCTCGGCGTGCTCGCGGGCGTCGCGCTGGGCGTCGCCATCGCCGGCAACGTGACGCCGATCGTCGCCTTCCTCGAGCGCGCGTTCGGCTTCCAGCTCATGGACGCCGACGTCTACTACATCACGCGCATTCCCTCGATCCTCGAATGGCGGCACGTCGCGTGGATCGGCGGCGCCGCGCTGCTGCTGACGGCGCTCGCCACGATCTACCCCGCGCTGCGCGCCGCACGCATCGCGCCGGCCGAAGCGCTGCGTTACGAGTAACCGATGACGCGCTTCTACGAATGGTGGATCGGCACCCGCTACCTCTCCTCGACGCACCGGCGCGGCTTCGTGTCGATCGTCGCGCTGATCTCGGTGCTTGGCCTGATGCTGGGGGTCGCGGTGCTGATCGTCGTCCTGTCGGTCATGAACGGCTTCGAGCGCGAGCTGCGCACGCGGATCCTCGCCGTGACGGCGCATGCCACCCTGATGGGCCTCGAGGGCACGCTCGCGGACTGGCGCGGCGCGCAGGCCGCCGCCCTGCGCACGCCCGGCGTGCGGGCGGCCGTGCCCTACGTCGAGTCGCAGGCGATGCTGGCGCGCGGCGAGGCCATCGCCGGCGCGCAGGTGCGCGGCATCGAGCCCGCGCAGGAGGGCAGGGCCGACAGCCTCGGCGAGCGCATGCGTGCTGGCTCGCTCGCCTCGCTCACGCCCGGCAGCTGGCACGTGGTGCTCGGCGATGAGCTCGCGCGCGAGCTCGGCGCGACGGTCGGGGAGAGCGTGGTGCTGATCGCGCCCGAGGGCGCCGCCACGCCGACCGGCGTGATGCCACGCATGCGGCGTTTCACGGTGAGCGGCATTTTCAGCTCCGGCATGTACGAGTTCGATCGCGGGCTCGCGCTGGTGAACCTCGGCGATGCCGCGCGCCTGTTTCGCACCGGCGACCGGGTGACCGGACTGCGCCTCGAGATGGCTGATGCGTTCGCGGCGCCGCGCATCGTGCGCGAGGTGGCGCTCGCGCTGGGCGGGGGTTACTACGTCAGCGACTGGACGCGCAACCACGCGAATTTCTTCCGCTCGATCGAGATCACCAAGTCGCTGATGTTCGTGATCCTGCTGATGATCGTCGCGGTCGCGGCATTCAACATCGTCGCGACGCTGGTCATGATCGTGAAGGACAAGCAGCCCGACATCGCGATCCTGCGCACGCTCGGCGCCGGGCCCCGCAACGTGCTCGGTGCGTTCGCGATCCAGGGCGTGCTGATCGGGCTTGCAGGCACCGCGCTCGGCGCCGGCCTCGGGATCCTGGTCGCGCGCCACCTCGAGTCGCTGGTGCGCGCGCTCGAGCGCGCCCTCGGCACGCAGTTCCTCGACGCCCGCGTCTACTACATGAGCGACCTGCCGGCCTTCGTGCAATGGCAGGATGTCGCGCAGGTGTGCGGCGTCGCGTTCGCGCTGTGCGCGCTCGCCACCCTTTATCCCGCGTGGCGCGCCGCGCGTACGTCACCGGCGGAGGCCCTGAGGCATGACTGAAGCAGTGAGGGAGATCGTCCTCGAAGCGCGCGCCCTGCGCCGGGAATTCCGCCAGGGACCGGTGCTGCTCGAGGTGCTGCGCGGCGTGGAGCTCGAGGTGCGCGCGGGCGAACGCCTCGCCATCATCGGGGCGTCCGGTTCCGGCAAGACGACCCTGCTGCAGCTCATTGGCGGGCTCGACCGGCCGACGGCCGGCGCCGTGCGCATCGGCGGGCGCGACCTGCTCACGGTCGGCGAGCGCGAGCGCGGCGAACTGCGCAACCGCGCGATCGGCTTCGTCTACCAGTTCCACCACCTGTTGCCCGAGTTCTCCGCGCTCGAGAATGTCGCGATGCCGCTGCTCGTGCGGCGCGAGCCGGTCGCAATGGCGCGCGAACGGGCCAGGGCGCTGCTCGAGCGCGTCGGGCTCGGCGCGCGCCTCGCCCACCGGCCGCACCAGCTCTCGGGCGGGGAGCGCCAGCGGGCGGCGGTCGCGCGGGCACTCGTGACGGATCCGCGCGTGGTGCTGGCCGACGAGCCCACCGGCAACCTCGACGGCGCCAACGCCGAACAGGTGTTCCAGCTCATGCTCGAGCTCAACCGTGAGCGTGGCACGAGCCTCGTGGTCGTCACGCACGATCCGCGCCTCGCCGCGCGCATGGACCGGGTGCTGACGCTCACGGGCGGGGAACTGCGCGCGGCCTGAGTGCCGCGCGCAGCGTTTCAGGCAGCGGGCTTCGGCCAGGCGAAATCGGGTCGCAGCCCGCCGTACACCGGCCGGCCGTCCCGGGGCGACGGGTAGCCTTTGCCCTCGTCCCAGAAGGCGTGATAGGTCGCCTTCGGAAAGGTCGCGACGTCATAGCCCATGACATTGGGCACGGCGACGCGGATGCGCTTCTGCCGGTCATCGAGCATCAGCACCGCCCCGCAGTCGCTGCAGAGGCAGATTTCCAGCGGGCCACCCGGGTTGTCCTTGTTGAAGGGCACGCGCTTCATGTTCCCGGGGTGATCGACCCGCAGGTCACGGTAGTTGAAGAACGCCACATGGGTGGTGTGCTGCCCCGTCACGGCCTTGCAGACATTGCAGTGGCATTCGTGGTTGTCGATGGGCTCGGCGGCGGCGGTCACATGGACATGGGCGCAGCCGCCCTTGTAAGTCGCCATCGCATTTCCTCCCCCGGTACGGTTTGGCGTCGCCGCCATGATGCGCCCAAATGGCGCACCTTGCATGGGCCTGCACGCCCTGGGCCCGCCGGCCCGCTGTCAACGTGTCTTTCAGGCGATTTGCGGACAGTCAGCGCCTCGCACCCCAGGCGCGCGTGCGGTATCTCCTGCGGACGTGGTAGCGCCAGAACAGTTCGAGCAGGGCCCAGCCGAGCACGCCCGCGATGAGCGAGCACACGAGGCAGCCGACGAGGAAGGGCTTCCAGACGGGCCCGAGGCCGTACTGCAGCCACGACCACGACATCTCGAAGCGGAAGGGCTGCGGCACGTGGCCGAGGAGGGCCGCGCCGACCCGGTAGGCCGTGTAGTACACCGGCACGAAGGTCAGGGGATTCACCAGCATCACCGATGCAACCAGCACGGGCGCATTGATTCGGGCCATGATCGCCACGATGGCTGCGAGCACGAGGTGCACGGGCAGCGGGACGAAGCAGATCGCGAGGCCCGCGCCAAATGCGGCGGTGACGCCGCGCCGCTGCAGCGACCAGAGGGCCGGGTCCGCGATGCGGGTGCCGAAGGGCCGCAGGTACCAGTGGCTCCTGATCTGCTCGGGCGAGGGCGTGATCTTGCGAATGAGGTGGCGGGGCATGGAGCGCCAGCACTCTAGCAGGGCCGCCTGACCCGTGACACTCGCGACGGCGCTGGCGTTCCTCGGCGGGGCGCTCATGGCATGCGCGGTCCCGCCGCCCCGCGCCGGCCTTTCGGCGCTCGTCGTGCTGCTGCTCGCCGCCGCCGCGGCGATTGCCTGGGGCCAGGAGCACCGGCGCGCGGCCGGCGCACTGGCTGCGCTGTTGGCGGGGCTCGCGTATGCAGCGCTGCACGTATCGGCCACAGTGGCGACGCGCTGGCCGGCCGCGCGCGACGGCGAACGGGTGCTCGCCGAGGCGCGCATCCTCTCGATCCCCGCGGCAGGAGAGTTCGGGCTCGCCTTCGATGCGGCGCTCGCACTCGACCCGCGCGCGGGCGGCGGGAGGCTCGACGCCCGCATCATCTGGGCGCACCCGCAGCGCGCCCCCGAAGTCGGCGAGCGCTGGCGGCTCCTGCTGCGCCTGCGCGCGCCGCGATCCAGCGTCAACCCGGCGGGCCCCGACATGGAACGCGTGTGGTTTCGCGACCGGATCGGTGCCCTCGGCACCGTGCTGCCCTGGTCGGGCCTGAACGCGCGGCTGGCGGCGGGCAGCGCGCCGCTCGACCGATTGCGGGCGCGCATCGCGCGGCGCATCGAGGCGAGCGTCGCCGACCACGACGCCGCGGCGCTGCTCGCCGCGCTCGCAGTCGGAGTGACGGGCGGCCTGTCCGGGGAACAATGGCGCGTGTTCAATGCCACGGGCACCACGCACCTCGTGGCGATCTCGGGCCTGCACGTCACGCTCTTCGCCATGCTCGCGATGGCCGCGGCTCGCCGCCTGTGGCGGCTCGCGGGCCCGCTGCGCGATCCAGTCCCCCGTGAGCCCTTCGCCGCGCTGCTCGGTTGCGCATCGGCCTTTGGCTACGCGCTGCTGGCCGGCCTGCCTGTGCCCACCCTGCGCACGCTCGCGATGCTCGCCGCGTGGCTGCTCGCCCGGGCGGCCGCGCGCGGCCAGGGACCGATGCAGTCGCTGGCAATCGCGCTTGTCATCGTGATCGTGCTCGACCCGTTCGCGCCGCTCGCGAGCGGCTTCTGGCTGTCCGTCGTGGCCGTGGCCGCCCTCATCGTGGCCGCCGGGACGCGCATCGGTCGCGCCAGGTGGTGGCGCGAGGCGGCGCGGGTGCAGTTCGCCGTGACGGTGGCGCTCGTGCCGGTCACCGTCGCCGCGTTCGGCGGCGCCTCACTCGCGAGCCTCGCGGTCAACATCGTCGCGATCCCGCTGTTCACGCTGCTGCTCGTGCCGCTCGTGCTCGTCTCGACCGCCATGCTTCTCGTCGTGCCGGCGCTCGCGCACCTCGGCTTCGCGGCCTGCGCGGCGATCCATGCGCTCGCGTGGCCCTGGCTCGAGGCCGCGGCGTCCTGGCCCCATGCGCTCGTCATGCTCGCGCCGCCGCCGTGGGCCTGGTTCATTGCCGTGCCGGCGATCGCCATCGCGATCCTCCCCTGGCCACCCGGCCTGCGCCTTACCGCGCTCGCCGCCATCGCGCCGCTGGCGACGGCGCAGCCGCGGGCTCCGGCGCCGGCGCAGGTGTGGATCCAGCTGTTCGACGTGGGTCGCGGGCAGGCCGCGGTCATCCGCGCGGCGGGCACCGTCGTCGTCTACGGGACAGGGGACAGCTTCGGCACCGGTGGCCGGCGCATGGCGCGCGTGGTCCTGCCCTGGCTGCTGTCGCAGCGGATCGGCCGCGTGGATTGGCTCGTGCTGCCGCGCCTCGATGCCGCACACGCGAGCGGTGCCGCCGAGCTCGCCGCGACGCTCGATGTCGGCGGGATACTGGCACCGCGCGCCTGGCCGGGCGGTCCGGGCAATGCCGCAACCTGTGCGCGGCGGGCCGCGTGGAGCAGCGGGCCGGCCCGGTTCGCGCTGACGCCGGACTGCGAGCTGACGCTGTCGGCGGGGCCGCATCGACTGCGCTTCGGCCGCGCCGCGCACTTCGACACCGCGCGTGACGGCGCGATCCGCCTCACGCTCGATGCCGCCACGGGCGCCGTCGTGCGGCGTGCGGCGCGCGACGGTTATCCATGGCCATGGCGCCCTCCGGTATGATGCGCACGGGTTGCGGACACTCGAGGGCAGGGCGGATGTGGGAAATCGTGCGGGCAGGCGGGCCGTTGATGTGGCCCATCATCCTCTGTTCCATCGGCGCCGCGGCCATCATCCTCGAGCGATTCTGGACCTTGCAGGACAAGCGGGTCATTCCGCCCGACCTCACGAAGAAAGTCTGGGCGCTCATCGAAGCCAACCAGGTGAACGACAAGGTCATCGCGGCGCTCGAGCAGAACTCGCCGCTCGGCCGCGTGCTCGCCGCGGGCCTCGCCAACCGCCACCGGCCGCGCGAGATCATGATGGAGCGGCTGCAGGACACCGGCCGCCACGTCGTCCATGAGCTCGAACGCTTCCTCAATTCACTCAACATGATCGCGGGCGTGAGCCCGCTGCTCGGCCTCCTCGGCACGGTGACCGGCATCATCAAGGCGTTCAATGCGATCCAGGCGGGAGGCATGGGCGATCCGCGCATGCTGTCGGGTGGCATCGCCGAGGCGCTGATCACCACGGCGGCCGGGCTCACCGTCGCGATCCCGTCGCTGATCGGCTTTCGCCTGCTGCGCGGCAAGGTCGACCGCATCGTGATCCAGATGGAAAAGGACGCGCTGCGCCTCGCCGATGCGGTCGATGCGGCGGCTGGCCGCGACCGCGGGGAGGCTGCGTGAACCTGCGGCCGCGGCGCACCGACGAGCCCGAGCTCAACCTCACGTCGCTGATCGACGTGGTGCTGCTGCTCATCGTGTTCTTCATGCTGTCGTCGACCTTCGTGCAGGAGGGGCGGTTGCGCATACGCCTGCCCGAGGCCCGCGACGTGCCGGTGCAGCGGCCTGCGAAGGAGGCCATCGTGGTCACCGTGACCCAGGGCGGCGGCTACCGCGTCAACGAGCGCGACCTGGTCAATGCGAGCGCCGACACGCTGCGCGCCGCGCTGCTCAAGGTCGCGGGCGACGAGCGCGGCGCGCCGGTCACGCTGCGCGCCGACGGCCGCGCCACCCACCAGTCGGTGGTGACCGCCATGGACGTGCTCGGCAGGCTCGGGTTCACCGAGATCAACATCGCGACCGTGAACGACGCGGGCGCCGCGGGGCCGTGAGCGACCCGGCGGCCGCGCTCGTCGTCGCGAACCCGGGACAGGTCTATCGCCGGCTGCTCGGCTATGCGCGGCCCTACCTCGCCACTTTCGCGGTGGGCGTGGTGGGCATGGCGCTGTTTGCGGCGACCGACGCCTTGCTCGCCTACCTCGTCAAGATCTTCCTCGGCGGCGCCTTCGTCGAGCGCGATCCGCGCGTCATCTGGATCGTGCCGCTCGGCGCGGTGACGTTGTTCTTCCTGCGCGGCGTCGGCGACTACCTGTCCACCTATTTCCCGGCCGCCGTCGGCCGGCGCATCATCAAGTCGCTGCGCGGCGAGCTGTTCGCGAAGTACCTGCGGCTGCCGGTGGCGTGGTTCGATGCGACCTCGACCGGCGAGATGCTCTCGCGCCTCACCTTCAACATCGAGCAGGTCGCCGAGGCAACCACCAACGCGGTCACGGTGCTGATCCGCGACACGCTCACCATCGTCGCACTGCTCGGCTACCTTTTCTGGGTCAACTGGCAGCTCGCGGCCTTCGCCATCACGCTCGCGCCGCTCATTTCCTGGCTCATCCGGCGCATCAACAGTTCCTTCCGCCGCTACAGCACGCGCATCTACAACTCCATGGCGGACGTCACCCGCGTTGCCAAGGAGTCCTTCGACGGCCAGCGCATCGTGCGCGTCTTCAATGCGCAGCGCCTGCAGGAACGGGCATTCGAGGTGGCCAACGAGGCCAACCGCCACAGCAACATGCGCCTCATCAACGCGCGCGCGATGAGCAACCCGGTGGTGCAGTTCGTCGCGGCCATCGGGCTCGCGGGCGTGCTTTACTTCGCGATCAGCCAGGTGCAGACGCGGGCGATGCGCGTCGACGACTTCATGTCCTTCCTGACCGCGCTGCTGCTCGTCACGGCGCCATTGCGTCGCCTGGTCAATGTGTTCGGCCCGCTGCAGCAGGGCATTGCGGCCGGAGCGAGCGTCTTCGCGGTACTCGATGCGGCGGACGAGGGGAAGGGCGGCAGCCATGCCGTGGCGCGGGCGCGCGGCGATATCGAGTACCGCGGGGTCGGCTTCACCTACCGTGCGGACAAGGGACCGGTGCTGCGCGGCATCGACCTCGTGGTGCCGGCGGGCAGGACGCTCGCGATCGTCGGGCGCTCGGGCAGCGGCAAGTCGACGCTCGTGGCGCTGCTGCCGCGCTTCTACGACGCCGACACGGGCAGCGTGCGCCTCGACGGCGTCGACCTGCGCGAGTACGCGCTCGCCAACCTGCGCGACCAGGTCGCTGTCGTGAGCCAGGAGGTCGTGCTGTTCAACGACACGATCCGCGCCAACATCGCCTTTGGCCGCCCCGACGCGCAGCCCGCCGAGGTCGAGGCGGCGGCGGAAGCCGCCTTCGTGATGGATTTCGCGCGCGACCTGCCGCAGGGACTCGATACCCTGGCCGGTGACCGCGGCGCCCTGCTGTCGGGTGGCCAGCGACAGCGCATCTCGATCGCGCGCGCGATCCTGAAGGACACCCCGGTGCTGGTGCTCGACGAGGCGACCTCGGCGCTCGACACCGAGTCGGAACGGCATATCCAGGCGGCGCTCGCCCGCCTGCAGGCGGGACGCACCACGCTCGTGATCGCCCACCGCCTCTCGACGGTGGAGCAGGCGGACGAGATCATCGTGATGGACGAGGGCGCGATCGTCGAACGCGGCACGCACGCCACGCTGCTGGCGCGCGACGGCGTCTACGCGCAACTGCATCGCCTGCTGTTCAACGCCTGAGGCGGCGCGACCGCGATGGAGCAGTGGCTCAATTCGGTCTGGTACGGACGCGCGTCCGGCGCCGCGCTGCTGCGCCCGCTGTCGTGGCTGTACGCAGTGATCGTGGGCGTGCGCCGCGCGGCCTACGCGACGCGCCTGCTGCCGGTCGCGAAGCTCGCCGTCCCCGTGATCGTCGCCGGCAACCTCACCGTCGGCGGCACGGGCAAGACACCCTTCGTCGTCTGGCTCGTCGGGCAACTGGCGGCGGCTGGCCGCAGGCCCGGCGTGATCGCGCGCGGCTACGGCCGGCGCAGCGAAGCGCCGCGGCTCGTGGGGCAGGCAGCGCGCGCCGACGAGGTTGGCGACGAGCCGCTGCTCGTGCAGCGCCGCACTGGCCGGCCGGTGGCGGTTGGGCGGGAGCGGGCCGTGGCCGGGCGTCTGCTCGCGACCCAGGGCGTCGACGTGATCGTCTCGGACGACGGCCTGCAGCACCTTGGGCTCGCACGCAACTGCGAGTTCGTGCTGATCGACGGGGCGCGCGGCTTCGGCAATGGCCTGCTGCTGCCGGCGGGCCCGCTGCGGGAAGGGGCTGCCCGGCTGCGTACGGTCGATGCCGTCATCATGCTCGACGGGTCGCGCGAACGCAGCCTCGCGGGCCGGCCGGTGTTCCACATGCGGCTCGAGGCGACGAACGTGCTGCCGCTCGCCGGGCCGCGCGAGGCGGCATTGCCGCTCGCGAGCCTCGCCGGGCAGCGCGTGCATGCGGTGGCGGGCATCGGCCATCCCGAGCGCTTCTTCCGCATGCTGCGCGCGGCAGGCCTCGACGTGATTGCGCACGCGTTCCCGGACCACCATGCCTTCACGGCCGCCGACCTCGATTTCGGCGATTCGCTGTCGGTCCTCATGACCGAGAAAGATGCCGTAAAATGCGCGGCATTCGCCTCGCCGCGGCTCGGGTACGTGCCCGTCACCGCGGCGTTCGGCGAAGACGATGCGCGCGCGCTGCTCGCGCTCGTCGCCGCGAAGACCGGACCGGCCGCGGACGGCCGCTGAGGAGTTCCTTGGATACGCGCCTGCTCGACATCATCGCCTGCCCGCTCTGCAAGGGGCCGGTCAGCTACCTGCGCGGCGAGGCGGTGCTCGTCTGCCGCATCGACCGGCTCGCCTATCCGGTGCGTGACGGCGTGCCCATCATGCTGGTCGAGGAGGCGAAGGCGCTCGCCGCGGACGACCCGCTGCTCGAGCGCTGAGCGGGCTGCGCCCATGTACCGCATCGTCATACCCGCGCGCTACGCGTCCACGCGTTTCCCGGGCAAGCCGCTCGCGCTGGTCGATGGCGAGCCGATGATCGTGCGCGTCTGGCAGCGCGCCCGAGCCACGCGCGCGCGCGAGGTGATCGTGGCAACCGACGACGAGCGCATCGCCGCCGCGGCGCGCCTTGCCGGCGCGGATGTCTGCATGACCGAGGCTTCGCACGCATCGGGCACGGACCGCCTCGCGGAGGTCGCGCGCAGCCGCGGCTTCGGGGCCGACGACATCGTCGTCAACCTGCAGGGTGACGAGCCGCGCATGCCCGCGGCGATCGTCGAGCAGGTGGCCGCGGCGCTCGCCGCGCATCCCGCCGCCGCGGTCGCGACGGCGTCGGCCCCGATCGGCACGCGCGCGGCGTTTCTCGACCCGAACGTGGTGAAGGTGGTGACGGACCGGGGCGGCAGGGCGCTCTATTTCAGCCGCGCACCCATTCCGCATGACCGCGATGGCGGCGGATTTGCGGCCCGCCGCCACATCGGGCTCTATGCCTATCGCGCGGGCGCGCTGCTGCGGCTCGCCGCGCTGCAGCCGACGCGGCTCGAGCAACTCGAGAGGCTCGAACAGTTGCGCGCGCTCGAGCACGGCCTCGAGATCCGCGTGGTCGAGGCGGTGGAGGTGCCCGGTCCCGACGTCAATACGCCGCAGGACCTGCAGCACTTCGACGCCGCCGGGGCATGAGCTCGCCCGTGCCCGCGCTCGATCGGCGTGGCCTCTCCGCCGCGCTCTTCGCCTACGTCCTATGGGGACTCTTTCCCCTGTACTGGTACCTGCTGCGATCCGTGCCGGCCGTGCAGACCGTCGCCCATCGCGTGCTGTGGTGCGCGGTGTTCGTGTTCGGCTGGCTTGCGCTGCGAGGCGAGCGCGGCTCGCCGTGGCGCTCGCTGGCCGCGCCGCGCGTCCTGCCGATGCTCGCCGCGAGCAGCGTGCTCATCAGCGCCAACTGGGGGGTCTATATCTGGGCCGTGACCCATGGGCGCGTGCTCGATGCCAGCCTCGGGTATTTCATGGGCCCGCTGGCTAACGTGCTGGTCGGCGTGCTGGTGCTGCGCGAACGGCTGCGCGGGCTGCAATGGTGCGCGGTCGGGCTGGCCGCGGCCGGCGTCCTGTGGCTGACGGTCAGCCTCGGCACGTTGCCCTGGGTGTCGCTTGCGCTCGCAACGAGCTTTTGCCTGTACGGACTCATCCGCAAGCTCGTGGCGGTGGGCGCGCTGCAGGGGCTCGCCATTGAAAGCGGGATACTGCTGTTGCCGGCGCTTGCCTGGCTGGCCTGGAGCGAGGTGCGCGGCGAAGGAGCCTTCGGCCATGGAGGCCTCACGAGCGATGCGCTGCTGGTCTTCGGTGGGGCACTCACGGCCCTGCCGCTCATCGGCTTCGCCTACGGCGCGCGCCGCCTGCCTTATTCGCTGCTCGGCCTGCTGCAGTACCTGTCACCCACGCTGCAGCTGCTGTGCGGCCTCCTGCTGGGCGAACCTTTCCCGCGCGACAAGCTCGTGGGGTTCAGCTTCATCTGGATGGGGCTCGCGGTGTATGCCGCGGACGGCTGGTTCCGCGGGCGACGCGCGGCCTGACGCTGGCGGGGTGCAGGCCCGGTATCAGGCTTGCGCGGCGAGCAGGCGCCCGGCGGGGGCGGCACGGGTGACGCCCTGTGGCGTGTAGGTTCCCTTGCCGCGCTGCGCGCCACCAGTCAGCGCATCGAGGCGACCGCTCACGTTCTGCAACTGGGCTGTCGCGAGCGCGCCATTGCGGTCGTTCAGCTTGCGGCAACGGCGGGTGAGGTCGGTACAGCTGTTCCAGCGCACCGCGAGGTGGCCCTCGGGATCGCACCAGGCGAGCAGCTTGCGCATCCCGTCGGCGTCCTCTGGAAATCCCAGCATGCGGCACATCGAGGCACGTTCGCCCTCGACTCGCAACAGCGAGCCGACGCAGCCCTGCCGGTCGCGGCCCGCGGCGGCAAGTCCTTCGATGTCGCGCGCGACGAGCAGGGCGTGCTCGCGATCGAGCAGGGCCTCGAGGCGCGCGAGCACCGCCGATTGTTCGGTGATCTGGCGCTCGACGGCTTCGCGTGTGACGGCCGGGTCCAAGCGGCTCAATCCTTGCGCGACGTGCGTACGAGGCTCTCGAGGTCGTGTTCGAACACGAGCAGCTTGGTGGCCGTCGCTTCCGCGTCGACCGTGTAGCTGCCGCTCTCGATCGCCTTGCGGATCTTCGCGACACGCGCCTCGTCCACCTGGGACAGGCGGCTCAGGGTCGCCTCGAGCGCCGCCAGCTGGCGGGCGCTTTCCGTGATCTGCACGCCGCCCGGCGCGTGCGGCTGCGGCCGCGCACCTTCCCCGGTCGTGGACGAGCGCGTGCGCGCCACGGCCGATGCTTCGGAAGTCCTCAGAGGAGTTCCGTTCAATCCATTGATTTTATTAGACATCTATACGCCCTCTCATCCGTGTCAGGAGCTTTATCGGCCTTCGCTTGCAGACCTTTAGCAAGAAATGCGACATGAGTGCAGGCGCTCACCGCGACACCCGTACCTCGGCGCTGTTCTCGACCACACCCTCGACCACCTTGAGGGAGGACAGGTTCTGCACCCGCACGCGCTCATGGAGCGCCCCGCTTGCGAGGGCGCGTCCCGGAGCGCGGATCTGGATGCCCTCGGCGCTCGCCACGATCGTCACGGCCTGGCCGCGCTGGACGAGGTCGTCCGCGGCGAACCAGGCAGCCGGCAGCGGCACGCCCGCCGGGGCCGCACGCGCAAGGTGGCGTCCCGCGAACTCGCCGGGACGGCTCACATATAGATGTGCGAGGCCCTCGACTTCGACCCGCCGTGTCGTGACATCCGCGGCGGTGACCGTCCGCCCGCGAGGAGCCGGTGCACGCAGCACGAGGACATCCAGTTCGCTGTGGATCGTCACCGGCACGTTGATGCGCCAGGGTGCGCCGGCGGGACAGGCGACCACGACAGAAGTGCGTGCCTTCGGCGCGGCACCCGCAGACCACTTCACGGTGAGCGGTGCGGGGCAGGGGGCGAGTCGCAGGCGCGCATCCAGCGCCGTCGTCCGGACCTTCACGGCCCCATTCGTGCGCCCCGGGATCTGCGCGCTCACGAACGCTTCCGCCGCGCGGGCGATGCTGGCGGGGTCCTGGACCGTCGGCGCGGCGGCGCCCTCTGGCGCGGCGGTGCTCACCCGCGCAGCCGCCAAGGCGAGCAGGAGTAGCGCGTGCAGGGATGGGCGATTCCTCATGAGTGTGGACAGTGCAGCTTGCGTGCCAGCGAAGCGCCGCACCCTCAAGTGCGCCGTGGGCGGGCCGATAGATGGGGTGTTGCAGCCCGGTCCTTGCCGTTGCCGCGGCAATTCCGTTCCGCCCGCGCGTGACCCCCGTCACGCCCTCGGGCTCCAGCATGGGCCGAAAGCCCGAGATACCCACCGTGGCACAGAGCTTGCTCCGTCCCCGGCCAGTCAGTTTTCTGGCGGTGGGATCGACATGCGATTCAATCTTGACGCTTACCTCGGGGTGCACCAGCAGGCGCTGCTGATCGGTGCCCGTCGAACCGAAGTGCTCGCGAACAACCTCGCGAACGCGGATACGCCCGGCTTCAAGGCGCGCGACATCGACTTCAAGGCGGCGCTCGCCGCGGCGGGCGACCCCGGTGCGCCGCTGCCGATGGCGCAGACCTCATCGGTGCACCTCGCGACCTCCGGCACGGAAGGCGGGGCCGACGGTGCGCTGCGCTATCGCACGCCGCTCGCGCCGTCGCTCGACGGCAATACGGTCGAGCCGCAACTCGAGCAGGCGGCCTTCGCCGAAAACGCGGTGCGCTACCAGGCGACGCTCACCTTCCTCAATTCACGCTTTCGCGGCCTGATGACCGCGATCACCGGCCAGTAGGCCGGGCGACGGGAGCCACGCAATGTCCTCGTTCAATACCTTCGATATCGCCGGATCGGGCATGGCGGCCCAGTCCGTGCGGCTCAACACGGTGGCGAGCAACCTCGCGAATGCCGACAGCGTCGCGGGCAACGCCGACGCCGTCTACAAGGCGCGCCACCCGGTGTTCGAGGCCGTCAAGCAGGCCATGGCCGGGTCGCAGGCGGGCGGCGCGAACGGCGGCGCGGCCGTGCAGGTGCGCGGCATCGTCGAGAGCGATGCGGCGCCGGTGGCGCGCTACGAGCCGGGCAATCCGCTCGCGAACGCGGAAGGCTATGTGTACGCGCCCAACGTCAATGTCGTCGAGGAGATGGTCGACATGATCTCCGCCTCGCGCTCCTACCAGAACAACGTCGAAGTCATGGATACCGCCAAGACCATGATGATGGCCACCCTGAGGCTCGGGCAGTCATGAGCACCGTCCAGAACGACAAGGCCACGAACCCTTACGCCGGCCTCGGTTTCGACACGACGCGACCGGAGGCGAAGGGCAAGGGCGACAGCACGCTCGACCAGCAGGACTTCCTGATGCTGCTCACGACGCAGCTCAAGAACCAGGACCCGACCAAGCCGCTCGATTCCACGCAGTTCGTCGCGCAGCTCGCGCAGTTCAGCCAGGTCTCGGGCGTGCAGGAAATGAATGCCTCGCTCGCGGCTCTGACCGCCGGCATGAAAAGCTCGGCCGTGCTCGACGGCGCCGCGCTCGTCGGCCGTTACGTGCTGCTCGAGGGCGACAGCGCGCCGCTCGCCAGGGACGGCACGATCGTCGGCGGCGTGACGACGCCGAAGGGCGCCAGCTCGATCACCGTGAACGTGCGCAACGCGGGCGGCGAGCTTGTGCGCACGATGCAGCTCGCGCCCACCGAGGGCACGACCCTCTTCAGCTGGGATGGCCTCACGGCCGACGGCACGGCGGCACCCGCCGGCCAGTACCGCATCGATGCGACCGCGACGGTCTCCGGCGCGAACCAGGCGGCCGATACGCTGGTCGCCGATCTCGTCGCGAGCGTCAGCATGGACCCGCGCACCTACGCCCTGACGCTCAATACGCCGAGCGCGGGCCCCGTGACCCTGGCCGACGTCCGCCAGGTTTTCTGACCGAATCCGACCCGAGGAGCACACCCACCATGCCATTCACGATCGCCCTGAGCGGACTCAATGCCGCATCGGCCGACCTCGCCGTCACCGCGAACAACATCGCGAACGGCTCGACCACCGGCTTCAAGAGCTCGCGCACCGAGTTCGCGGACCTCTTCGCCGTGACGCCCTTCGGCGTCTCGAGCACCGCGACCGGCAACGGCGTGAAGGTGGCGACGGTGGCCCAGCAGTTCAGCCAGGGCAACGTCGACTTCACCGACAACAACCTCGACCTTGCGTTGCGCGGCGACGGTTTCTTCACGCTGAGCGACGGCGGTGCGCTCGCGTACTCGCGCGCCGGTGCCTTCAAGGTCGACAACCAGGGCTATGTCGTCAATTCGACGCTTTCGAGGCTGCAGGTGTACCCGCCGCTGCCGAACGGTGGCTTCAACACCGGCGGCCTCTCCGACCTGCAACTCGTCACCGGCGAGAGTGCCCCGCAGGCGACGTCGATGGTCGACATGACGCTCAACCTGCCCGCCGATGCGACGGCGCCGGTGAGCCCCTTCAACCCCGCCGACGCCTCGAGCTACAACCGCCAGACGTCGATGACTGTCTACGACTCGCTCGGTGCGGCACACACGACCAGCTTCTACTTCGTCAAGGGCGCGGTCGCGAACGAGTGGAGCGTGCAGGCCTACACCGACGGCGCGGCCGTCGGCGGTCCGCAGCCGCTCACCTTCGACAGCAGCGGCGCGCTTGTGACGCCGGCCGCGGGCACGATCGCCTTCCCGGCGTACACGCCGGCGACCGGCGCCGCGCCGATGGCCCTGACTCTCGACGTGCGCGGCGCGACGCAGTACGGCAGCAACTTCGGCGTGCAGTTCACTCAGAACGGCTTCACGACCGGCGCGCTCTCGGGCATCGACGTCGACTCGACCGGCGTGGTCAGCGCGCGCTATACCAACGGCCGTTCGATTCCGCTCGGCCAGGTGGCCGTCACGACCTTCGCGAACACGCAGGGCCTGCAGAAGCTCGGCGACACGCAGTGGGGCGAGACCTTCACCTCGGGCAGCGCGCAGCGCGGCACGGCCGGCAGCTCGGGCTTCGGCACGATCCAGTCGGGCGCGCTCGAGGCCTCGAACGTCGAGATCACGCAGCAGCTCGTCAACATGATCACCGCGCAGCGCAATTTCCAGGCGAACGCGCAGATGATCTCGACCGCCGACCAGATCACCCAGACCATCATCAACATCCGCTGATGGACAAGTACCTCTATGTGGCGATGTCAGGCGCGAAGGAGACCCTGCGCGCCCAGGCCGTCAACAGCCACAACCTCGCGAACGCCAGCACCACGGGATTTCGCGCCGACCTCGCGGCGTTCCAGACGCGCGCGGTGGAAGGCAGCGGTTTCACCTCGCGCGCCTATGCGACGAATGCCACCGTGGGCTGGGACACGACCAACGGCGCGCTGCTCTCGACCGGACGCGACCTCGACGTCGCGGTGAATGGCGCGGGCTGGATCGCGGTGCAGGCGGCCGATGGCAGCGAGGGGTACACGCGCGCGGGCGACCTGCGCGTCGATACGAGCGGGGCGCTGCGCAATGGCGCCGGCGACCTCGTGCTCGGCGACGGCGGCCCGATCACCGTGCCGCAGAACAGCTCGGTCATGGTCGGCGCCGACGGCTCGGTGTCGATCGTGCCGGTGGGGCAGGGACCCGAGACGACCTCGGTGGTCGGCCGCATCAAGCTCGTCAACCCCGCGGCGGACGCGCTCGAGCGCGGCGCCGACGGACTATTCCGGATGAAGGACGGCAGCCAGGCGCCCGCCGACGCGTCCGTCCAGCTCGCCTCGGGTGTCCTCGAGTCGAGCAATGTCAATGCGTCCGGCGCGATGGTCGAGATGATCGAGCTCGCCCGTCGCTTCGAACTGCAGGTCAAGGCCATACGCACCGCGGAAGAGGACGGCGCCACCGCCGCCCGCCTGCTGCGCGTGTAACGGAGGAAATTCATGAATACGGCGCTCTGGGCGGCGAAGACGGGACTCGATGCGCAGCAGACGCGCATGGCGGTCACCTCGAACAACCTGGCGAACGTCTCGACCAACGGTTTCAAGAAAGGACGCGCGGTCTTCGAGGACCTGATGTACCAGAACGTGCGCCAGGTCGGCGGCTCGACCTCGCAGGACACCGAGGCGCCGTCCGGGCTGTCGCTCGGCACGGGCGTGCGCATCGTCGCGACCGAGAAACTCTATACGCAGGGCAGCTTCGCCAACACGGGCAATGCGCTCGACGTCGCCGTCAGCGGCCGCGGCTTCTTCCAGGTGGAACTGCCCGACGGCACCACGGGATACACGCGCGACGGTGCCTTCCAGCAAAACGCGCAGGGCGAACTCGTCACCTCGAGCGGCTACCGCCTGCAGCCCGGCATTACGCTGCCGGACGGCGCGCAGGCGATCACGATCGGCACGGACGGCGTGGTGTCGGCGCAGACCGCCGGCCAGACGGCGCCGGTGCAGGTCGGCACGCTGCAACTCGTCGATTTCGTCAATCCGGCCGGCCTGCAGCCGCGCGGCGAGAACCTGCTGGTCGAGTCGGTGGCGAGCGGTCCGCCGCAGGCCGGCACGCCGGGCCTCAACGGCCTCGGCACGGTGGTGCAGGGTTCGCTCGAGGCGTCCAACGTCAATGTGGTCGAGGAACTCGTCAACATGATCGAGACGCAACGCGCCTACGAGATGAACTCGAAGGCGATCTCGACCACCGACCAGATGCTCGCCTACGTCACGAACCAGTTGTGAGCGCCATGACACGACGGATCCCGCCCATCGCCCTGTGCGCCGCGTTGCTCGCCGCGGGCTGCGCCTCGACCCCCGACGAGGCCGCCTTCGGGCCCTGGCCGGAGGAAGTCGAGGTCGCGCCGCCGACGAGTGGCGCGATCTACCAGGCGGGACGCGATGTCGCGCTGTTCGAGAACGCGGTCGCGCGCAATGCCGGCGACCTGATCGTGATCCGGCTCGCCGAGCGCACGCAGGCGAGCAAGAGCGCGACGACCAGTACCAAGAAGTCGACGTCCGCCGAGCTGCCCGGCCCGACCGTGGCGGGACGGCCGGTCTCGGTCAACGGCGTGCCGGTGCTGCAGATGGGCATGGAGAACGAGTCAGAGTTCAACGGCTCGGGCTCGAGCGCCCAGAGCAACCGCCTCTCGGGCGAGATCAGCGCCACGGTCGTGCGCCGCCTCGGCAACGGCAACCTGATCGTGCGCGGCCAGAAGTGGCTCACACTCAACCAGGGCAGCGAGTACGTGCGCATCGAGGGGATCATCCGCCCGATCGACATCCAGCCCGATAATTCGATCGAATCCTGGAAGGTCGCGAACGCCCGCATTGCCTACGGCGGGCGTGGCTCGCTCGCCTCGGCCAACAAGCCGGGCCTGCTTGCGCGCTTCTTCAACTCGCCCCTGATGCCGTTCTGACCATGCGCAACATCATCTGCACGCTGCTGCTTGCCGGCGCCTTCGCAACGCCCGCCCACGCCGAGCGGGTCAAGGACCTGGCCTCGGTCGCCGGAGTGCGCACGAACCAGCTCATCGGCTATGGTCTCGTCGTCGGCCTCGACGGCACGGGCGACCAGACGAGCCAGGCGCCGTTCACGATCCAGAGCATCCGCACGATGCTCGCGAAGTTCGGCGTGACGATTCCCGACAACGTCAATCCACAGTTGAAGAACGTTGCCGCTGTCACGGTGACCGCCGACTTGCCGTCATTCGCGAAGGCCGGACAGGCCGTCGACGTGACGGTCGCCTCGATCGGCAACGCGCAGAGCCTGCGCGGCGGCACGCTCATCATGACGCCGCTGCGCGGCGCCGACGGGCAGGTGTACGCGATCGCGCAGGGCGCCATGATCGTGAGCGGCTTCGGGGTCTCGGGCAAGGACGGCTCGCGCATCGCGGTCAACGTGCCGAGCGGTGGACGCATCCCGAACGGCGCGACCGTCGAGCGCGAGGTCGGCAACGACTTCGCGGCCGAACCCTTCGTGATGCTGAACCTGCACACGCCCGATTTCTCGACGGCCTCGCACCTCGCGGAAGGCATCAACGGCCTGCTCGGCGCGGGCACGGCCGAGGCGATCGATGCCGTGTCCGTGCGCGTGGCGGCGCCGCAGGACAAGGGCCAGCGCACGTCCTTCCTCGCCGCGCTCGAGGAGCTCGAGGTGAAGACCGGCGAGGCACCTGCGCGCGTGATCGTCAACTCGCGCACCGGCACCGTCGTCATTGGCAGTCGCGTGCAGGTGCGCGCGGCCGCGGTCGCGCACGGCTCGCTCTCGGTCACGATCACCGAGCGCGTCGATGTCAGCCAGCCCAATCCCCTCGGCCGCGGCGAGACCGTCGCCGCCCAGCGCAGCGAGCTCGACGTCTCGCAGCCGGAGGCGCGCATGTTCGTGTTCGGCGCGGGCGTCAATCTCGATGAGATCGTGCGCGCCGTGAACCAGGTCGGGGCGGCGCCCGGCGACCTCGTCGCCATCCTCGAAGCCCTGAAGGTCGCCGGCGCGCTGCGCGCCGAGCTGATCGTGATCTGATGAGCGCGATCCCGGTTGCGCGCGCTTCCTACGGCGACGCCGAGGCGCTCTCGTCGCTGAAGCGTGCCGATCGCTCGCAGACGCCGGAAGCGCTGCGCGAAACCGCGCGCCAGTTCGAGAGCCTCTTCACGCGCATGCTGCTGAAGTCGATGCGTGCGACGTCGTTCGACGACAGCATGGCGGGGCAGGGCGAGGGCTTCTACCGCGACATGTTCGACGACCAGCTCTCGATCGAGCTGTCGAAGGGCAAGGGGCTGGGACTTGCCGACATGCTGGTCGAACAATTGAAGCGCGCGGGCCTTGCCCCGGTGGAAGCGGCGTCGGCCAGCGGAACGGCGCCTGTCGTCGGCGATGCGGACAAGGACCGCTTCGTGCAGGAGTTGTGGCCCCATGCGCAGGCGGCCGGTGCCGAACTCGGCGTCGATCCGAAGACGCTCGTGGCGCACGCCGCACTTGAAACGGGCTGGGGCCGCCACCTGCCGCAGGGGGAAGGCGGCAGGCCGAGCCACAATTTGTTCGGCATCAAGGCGACGGGCTGGAACGGCGAGCGCGTGCAGGCACGCACCCTCGAGTTTGCGGGAGGAGCCGCGCAGGATCGCATGGAAGCGTTTCGCGCCTACGATTCCACCGGCGAGAGCTTCCGGGATTATGTCGCGTTGATCCGCGACAACCCGCGCTATGCCGCCGCGAAGGGCACCGGCAGCGACGCGGCTGCCTACGCGCGCGCGCTGCAGGCGGGCGGCTACGCGACCGATCCCGACTACGCCTCCAAGCTCGAGCAGGTGGCGGGCGTGCTCAAGTTCACATCCGACCCGCCGATACAGCGGCACCTGGAGACCTGATCCACCATGGCTGACGTCATGTCCACAGCCGTCTCGGGCCTGCTCGCCTTCCGGCGCGGGCTCGATACGACGAGCCAGAACATCGCCAACGCCGCGACGGCGGGCTACAGCCGCCAGCGCGTGGAACTCGCGACGCGCCCGGCGCAAGCCTACGGCAGCGGCTGGATCGGTTCCGGCGTGCAGGTTTCCACCGTGGCGCGCGTCTACGACAGCTTCCTCGCGGCGCAGGTGCGCGGCAGCGCCTCGAGTGTCGGGCGCTACGACACGATGGCGACCGAGGCCGAGCGCCTCGACAATGTGCTCGGGGACTCGAAGACCGGGCTGTCCGCCGCCTTCCAGAAGCTCGTCAATGCCTTCCAGGAAGTCGCCAACGATCCCTCGTCGGTGACCTCGCGGCAGGCCCTGCTGTCGCAGGCCGGCGTCTTCACCGGCCAGCTGCAGGGCTACGACAGCCGCATGCGCGGCTTTGCGGCCGAGGTCAACGACCGGCTGCGCGCGGGAGCGGCCGAAGTGACTTCGCTGGCCGACAGCCTCGCCAAGCTCAACACGCAGATCCGCGACGCCTACGGGCGCACCGGCCAGCCGCCGAACGACCTGCTCGACCAGCGCGATCGCCTGGTCGACCAGTTGTCCTCGCATGTGGATGTGTCGGTGGTCGCGCAGCAGGACGGTTCGGCGAACGTCTATGTCGGCACGGGCCAGCCGCTCGTGGTCGGAAGCACCGCCACGCAGTTCACGGTGACGCCGGATCGATTCGACGCGACGCGCCTCAACGTCGCGATCCAGGGCGTGGGCGGGCCGATCGACATTTCCGCGCAAGTCACGGGCGGCAGCCTCGGCGGGCTGCTCGAGTACCGGGAGCAGGTCCTCGACCCGGCCCGCGACGCTCTCGGCAAGGTGGCGGCAGGCGTCGTCGCAATCGTCAACGGGCAGCATTCGCAGGGCATCACGCTCACGGGCGCGATGGGCGGGCCGCTTTTCTCGCTCGGCAGCCCCACCGTGCTCGCCGGCGCCGGCAATGCCGGCAATGCATCGGTGACGGCCTCGATCGCGAACGCCAATGCGCTCTCCGGCCACGACTACATCCTCGAGTACACGGGCAGTTGGCAGCTGCGCGCTGCGACGGGCGGCGCCACTGTCGCGCTCTCCGGCACCGGCACGTCCGCCGATCCGCTCACGGCCGAAGGGCTGTCGATCGTCGTCGCCAACACGCCGCTGCCGGGCGACCGCTTCCGCATCGAGCCGACCCGCGACCTCGTGGCCGGGCTCGAGCTCGTGATCGACGATCCCGCGGACATCGCCGCGGCCTCGCCGGTCCGCACGGCCGCCGATGGCGCGAATAGCGGCACGGGCCGGATCTCCCCGCCGGCCGTCACGAACGCCGCGAACGCGGCCCTGCGCAGCAGCGTCACGATCGAGTTCACCTCGGCGACCACCTATTCGGTCAACGGCGCGGGCTCCTTCACCTACACCCCGGGCGCGCCGATCGCCATGAACGGCTGGAGCGCCAGCATCGATGGCGCCCCGGCCACGGGTGACCGCTTCTCGATCGCCGACAACACGAGCGGCACGGGCGACAACAGCAACCTGCTCGCGATCCTGGGCGCGCTCGACGCCCCGGCACTCGCGGGCGGCACGGCTTCCATCGCCGAGGCCGCGACGCAGCTCACTTCCCGCATCGGCATGCAGACCTCGCAGGCGCAGTCGAATCGGGAAGCCTTCACCGTGGTCCACGATCAGGACCTCGCGGCCCAGCAGTCGGTTTCCGGCGTCAACCTCGATGAGGAAGCCGCCAACCTGATCATGCTGCAGCAGGCCTTCCAGGCCGCCTCGCAACTCATTGCCGTGGCGCAGTCGATGTTCGACTCGCTGCTCGCCGCGACGAGGAACTAGCCGTGCGCACATCGACCCTCGGCTCGCATTACAGCCTCGTGAACCAGATGCTGCGCCAGCAATCGACCATTGCGCAGACGACGATGCAGGTCTCGACCGGCAAGCGCGTGTTGACGCCGTCCGACGATCCGATCGCGGCGGGGCGTATCCTCGCGCTCGAGAACGAGCTGTCCTCGTGGTCGCAGTACGAGCGCAATGCCGGCAGCGTGCAGACGCGCCTCTCGATCGAGGAACTGGCGCTCGCCGATGCCGGCAAGGTCCTGCAGCGGGTGCGCGACCTCGCGCTCTCGGCCAACAACGGCGCGATGGACGACAAGTCGCGCGCGGCGATCGCGACCGAGCTGACCGAGCGCATCGGCGAACTGCAGGCGATCGCGAATCGCCGCGACGCGTCGGGCGAATTCCTGTTCGCGGGCAACAGCACCGGCACGCAGCCCTTCGCGCGCGCGGCCGCGGGCATGATCTATGCCGGCGACCAGGGCACGCGCGACGTGCAGGTCAGTCCGACGCAGTTCGTCAGGGTGGGCCACAGCGGGCACCAGGTCTTCATGGACGTGCCCGAGGGCAATGGTACGTTCACCGTGGATACAGGCGCCGCCAACACCGGCTCGGGCTGGATCGCGCCCCTGTCGGTGGTCAGCCCCGCCGCGTGGACGGGCGGCAACTTCACGCTGCGCTTCACCGATGCGGCGAACTACGAGATCCTGGATGCGTCGAACACGCAAGTCGCGACCGGCGCGTACACCGCGGGCGGCAGCATCGATTTCAACGGCGTGCGCTTCACGATCTCGGGCGCGCCGGCCGCGAACGACACGTTCACGATCGCACCGGCCGGGCGGCAGGACATCTTCGCGACGCTCGATGCGCTCGCGGCGACGTTGCGTGCGCCGGCGACCGCGGACCCAGATCGCGCCCGCTTCAATACCGGCATTGCGGCCGGCCTCGCGCAGCTCGACAGCGGCATGGACCACCTGCTCAACGTGCGCTCGGAAGTGGGCGCGAGGCTCAATGTGCTCGACAACGTCGCGGCGTCCCGCGAGTCGCTCGAAGTGGAGCTGCAGACCGCGGCCTCGCAGCTGCGGGACATCGACCCGGTCGAGGCGGTCAGCCGCCTCGCGATCGAGAAGGCGGCCCTGGCCGCGGCGCAGAAGTCGTTCGCCCAGATGTCGCGCCTCTCGCTGTTCGACTACCTGTGACGCGCATCACAAGCCGCGCGAACGGGGTCCCGGGTCCTCAAGCTTCGGCGGCGGGCACCGATACAGGGCATGTCACGGCTACCGGCGAAGTCAAGGCCCACGCCGTACGGAAATCGCGCCAAGGGCAGTGGTCCGCGGCCAGGCAACTACAGGAGTAATTGGTAATGG
>CAUJHJ010000033.1 GCA_963204835.1 Pseudomonadota bacterium | reverse complement strand
GCCTGTGCGGTGGCCGTGCTGTTCACGGCAATCGTGCAGGTGGGAGCGTTCCCGGCGCAGGCACCGGACCAGTTCACGAAGAAGAAGCCGGGTTCGGGCGTTGCGCTCAACGTCACTGACGTGCCGACCGCAACCGTCGTCGAACACCTGTTGCCGCAGTTGATCGCGCCGGACGTGCTCGCGATCAGGCCCTTGCCGCCGGCCGTCTGGGCCGACGCCAGTTGCGGCGCCGTGATCCCGGCCATGCCGAGCGCCATGCCGGACATCAGCGTCCACAGGCCCCCGTCGATCAGTCGTTTGCTCGTCATCTGCGTGGCTCCCTTTTTTTGCCTTCGGTGCCCCTGCGGGCACCTGCTTTACATAAGCCCGACTTGCGGTCGGGAATCGAGCAATCGCACTGACCCCCCTCGGAAGCGGGCTCATTCAGTCTAACTGCCGTATGTGGGACAAATTAACCCATATATGGATTTTGTACAACTGTCTCTTGCTGGCGCCAGGATCTGCACTTGCCGCCCTCGCCTGTGGAATGGTCATATCGCCGTCCTTGCCAGCAGGAACTCCCATGACCGACCCGGTGCTGCACTACGTCTTCGATCCCTTCTGCGGCTGGTGCTACGGCGCGGCTCCGCTGGTGGAGTCCCTGAGGAAAATCAGCGGGTTGAAGGTGGTGCTGCACGGGGGTGGGATGATGGCCGGACGGGCCAGGCAGCCGGTGACGCCGCAACTGCGCGACTACGTGCTGCACCACGACCAGCGCATCGCCCAGCTGAGCGGCCAGCCGTTCGGCGACGCCTACAAGAACGGGCTGCTGGGCGACGCTTCCGCGGTTTTCGATTCCGAACCGCCCACGACGGCCATCCTGGCCGCCGAGCAGATCGGCCAGCGGGGACTCGACCTGCTGAAGCGCATCCAGCACGCGCACTTCATCGAGGGAAGGAAGGTGGCCGACCCGGCCGTCCTGCGGGCGCTCGCGATCGATGTGGGACTGGCCGGCGAGGCGTTCGACAAGGCCTATGCGTCGCTCGCCGGCAAAGCGACGTTCGAGCACATCAGCGATAGTCGCGCGTTGCTCAACCAGGTCGGCGGCCAGGGGTTCCCGACCTTCGCGCTCGTCCACCGGCAGCAGGTCTCCGTGCTGGATTTCGGGCGCTTCCTCGGTCATCCCGCAGAGTGGCAGGCCTCCGTCGAGAAGGCGCTGGCCGCCTGATACCGGGGCGACACCGTTCCTGCCCCAGCGAGGTCGTGCAATGTGCGGTCGCTACGTCAGCCCGTCGCAGGCAGCCATCGAACGCGAATGGGACCTCCGCAACGCGGTCTCGGACCGGTTCGCGCGCAAGCCATTCGCCGAGAGCTACAACGTCGCACCGTCACAGCAGGTGCCGATCCTGCGCGTGCTCCGCGACCGGCAAGGCCAGCGCGAACTGGTGCCGATGCGCTGGGGCCTCGTGCCTTTCTGGGCGAAAGGCGTGCCGCCGAAATACAGCACGATCAATGCGCGTGCCGAAACGGTGGAGACCGCCGCGTCCTATCGCGGACCGTGGAAGCGGGGCCAGCGCTGCGTCTTCCCCGTCGCCGGCTTCTACGAATGGCATGTCGAGGCCGACGGCTCGAAGCAGCCGTGGTACATCCGTCCCGCGGGCGACGAGGACCTGTTCTCGATCGGCGGCTTGTGGGACGAGAGCATCGACGACAGCGGCACCGCCATCTTGAGCTGCACGATCATCACGCTCGACGCCAACGAACTGCTGGCGAGCATCCACAACGACAAGCAGCGCATGCCGCTCATCCTGCCGCAGGAGGCCGTGGAAACCTGGCTCAAGGGAACGGCCGACGAGGCGAAGGCGCTGATTGCACCCTACCCTTCGGAACGGATGCGCGCACACCCCGTGTCAAAGCGCGTGAACAAGCCGGCGAACAACGAGGCCTCGCTCATCGAGGCCGTGGCCTGATCCAGCCTCAGCGGTAAAGCAGTACCGGTTCCCGCTCTTCGAGCCACGAACGCTCGTCGCGCAGCGACAGCGCATCGAGGTCGCCGGGAGCGGCCGCCCTGTCATCCACCCATTCGCGCAGCAGTTCACTGCCGTTGATGACGTCGATGGCGAGCTTCCCGTGCTCGTATTCGTACGGGAAGTCGCGCCACAGGTCGTAGTCCGGACGGAGCTGCCTGATGGCCTTGAAGGCAAGCGACTGCAGGCGCCACGGGCGGAATGCGGCATGGTCATAGGCGCCGTCGTCGACATGGATCTGCAGGCCGGCGCACAGCTTGCCGACGTGCTTGTGGAACGTGGGCTCGAACCAGCACTCGCGCAACACGCAGCCCTTCAGCCACCCGGGCGCCAGCGCCTGCATCCGCGCGAGCAGCTTGCGTGCGTCGAGATCCGGCGCGCCGAACAGCTCGAGCGGACGCGTGGTGCCGCGACCCTCGGACAGCGTCGTGCCTTCGAGCATGACCGTACCGGCATAGCACCGCGCCATCGACACGTTGGGCGCGTTCGGGCTGGGATTGATCCACGAGCGCGTCGGCAACGGCCAGCCGTAGCCCGGCCCGGCCTCGGGTTGCCATCCGGCCATCGCAATGACACGGCAATCGACATCGAGCTGCAGCGTGCGGACGAACCACTGCGCCAGCTCACCCATCGTGAGGCCGTGGCGCATCGGCAGGCTGCCCGCGCCGACAAAGCTTTCCCAACCCGCCACGAGCCGCGTGCCTTCGGCGGGTCGCCCGACCGGATTGGGCCGATCGAGGACCCAGACCGACTTGCCGTGCTTGGCCGCCGCCTCGAGCACATAGCGCAGCGTCGTGATGAAAGTGTAGATGCGGCAGCCGAGGTCCTGCAGGTCGACCAGCAGCACGTCGAAGCTGTCCATCATGGCGCCGGTCGGCCGGCGCACCTCGCCATACAGGCTGTACACGGGGATGCCGAGCCGCGGATCGACGTAGTCGGGCGACTCGACCATGTTGTCCTGTTTATCGCCGCGCAGCCCGTGCTGCGGACCGAAGGCCGCGGCGAGCCGCAGGTCCGGGAGCGAGGCCAGCGCGTCGAGCGAATGGCTGAGGTCCGGCATCACCGAGGCCGGGTGCGCGAGCAGTGCGACGCGCCGGCCGGCGAGCGCACGGCGCAACTCTCCCTCGCCCACGAGGCGATCAATACCGAATTTCATGCACGAAACTTCCCGGATGGTGGAAATCGGGGCGCTGCGGATCGGGATGCGCGAGCGCCCACCAGGAGAGTGTACCGTCGTTCGCCTCGACGACGGCGGACAGCGCCACTTCGAAGGATGCGGCCGGCGAGCCGGCGAGCGCCGCGAGCGGCAGTTGCGCCACCAGTGCCAATGCGCCGGGCGACACCGAAACCTCGATCGCGGGGGCGATCGCATCGATGGCCGTCATGCCCTCGCGATAGGCGCTGAAGGCGTAGGCCGCCCATTCGGTCGAAGGCGCGAGATTCACCTCGGCATAGCCCGCCGCGCCGCGCGGACGCAGGAAGAACTCGAAGCAGGTGTGGCGCCACAGCCCATCGGCGCGGCGCGCCTCGCCGGGCGCGGGAATCGCCAACTGCGCGAGGTCGCCGCTGAGCCGGAAGCGCGCGGCGAGCGCCGGTGGCCCGGGGCCGGCCACCCAGTCGAGGCTTGCGTCGATTCGTTCGACGTACGAGGCGACCCCATCGCCGTGGGCCTGAAGCTGCGGCATACCCCATGATGCTACAAGCTCCGCGCGGCCGTGGCTGCGCGCTGGCCTCGCGGACCGCACTCGCGCACACTCGCCCCGTGGCCGCCCGACGCAAAACCGCCCCCAAGCCAGCGAAGGCGCGCGCCCGCGGCAAGCTCGCGCCCGCGCGCGAGCGCCGTGGGCTGGCCGCCGCCGAGGTGGCGCTGCCGCTCGATGCGCCGGGAATCGCACCCCTGGTCGCCGACATCGTGCGGGCCGGTGGCACGCCGATCGGCGCCTACCACGACCCGCTCGGCGGGCGGCCGCTGCTGCTCGCCTCACTGCCGCTCACAGCCGTGCAACCGACGCCGTTCCAGCGCGACCTCTCGCCGACGCACGCGAAACGCCTGGCGCAGAAGATCGACGAGGCCGCCGCCTTCCTCGATCCGCTGATCGTCGTGCGCGGCGCGAACGGCGGCTTCTGGACGCCGAACGGCCGCCACCGGCTCGCCGCGGGCAAGCTGCTCGGCCTGCGGCAAGTCACGGCGCTCGTCTCGCCGGACGAGTCGCTCGCCTTCCGCATCCTCGCGCTCAATACGGAGAAGGCGCACAACCTCAAGGACAAGAGCCTCGAGGTGATCCGCATGGCGCGCGCGCTCGCGCAGGCGGACGGCACGCGCCGCGAGGCCTCGTTCGCCGCCGAATTCGAGGCGCCCGAGCTGCTGACGCTCGGCATCGTGTACGAAAAGAACCCGCGTTTCGGCGGTGGCGCCTACAGCCCTTTCCTCAAGAAGGTGGATCGTTTCGCCGAGCGGCCGCTCGCGACGGCGCTGCGCGACCGGCAGGCGCATGCGGCGCGGCTCGTCGCCATCGAAGCCGACGTCAAGAGAATCGTCATGGAGCTCAGCGCGCGCGGGCTGAAATCGCCTTACCTGCGCAACTACGTGATCGCACGCATCAACCCCGTGCGCTTCCACAAGGCGAAAAAGGGCGACACCGGCCCCGCGATGCCCATCGCGCAGGCGTTCGTGCGCATGGCGGCATCCGCAAGGAAGTTCGATGCCGGCCGGGTGTCGAGCGCCGATCTCGCCTGGGTGGCGGCCGGGGCCGAGTCGGCGGAATAGCGCGACCCGGATGACCGCCCTCCTGCCGCTCGCCGGCTGCTTCCTGCTCGGCGTTCTCGTGAACCAGCTGTGGACCGTGCCGCCGCGGCTCGTCCACTGGCTCAACGCCTGGGTCCTGCGCATCGCGCTGCCGGCCCTCATCCTCGAGCTGCTGCCGCGGCTCGCGTTCGGGCGCGAGCTGTGGTTCCTCGTCGCCGCCATGTGGATCGTGTTCGCCGGCGGCTGGTTCGTCGCCGCCATCGCCGGCGCGCGCCTCGGCTGGTCGCGGCAGCGCACGGGCGCCATCGCGCTCGTGGCGGGCTTCGGCAACACGGCGTTTACCGGCTATCCGCTCATCGAGGCGCTGCGGGGCGCCGACGCCCTGCCATTCGCGATCGTCGCCGACCAACTCGGCTGCTTCATCGCGCTCGCCACGGGCGGCGTGATCCTCGCGTCCTGGTACGGCGGCGATCGCGCGCGCCCCGCCCGGATCGTGGCGCGCATCCTGTGCTTCCCGCCCTTCCTCGCCTGTATCGCCGGCCTCGCGGCCGGCCATTTCGGCGGTTGGCCCGCGGGCGTGGGGGGCGCGCTGCACCCGATCGCGGCGACCCTGTCGCCGCTCGCGTTGCTGTCGATCGGCCTGCAACTGCGGTTGCGCATCGGCGCGGCGGAATGGCACGCGATCGGCATCGGCCTCGGCTGGAAACTCGCGGCCGCGCCCGCGCTCGTCTACGCGATCGGCCTCGCCGCGGGCGCGCAGGGCCTGGCATTGGTCGTCGGCGTGCTGCAGGCCGCGATGGGACCGATGGTTTCCGCGGCGATCCTCGCCGACGAACACCGCCTCGACGCCACGGTGGCGAACGCCATGCTCGCCGTGGGCGTCGTGCTCTCGCTCGCGACCGTGCCCGCGATCGACGCGCTGCTCTGAATCAGTCGCGGTAGTCGAGCGGCGGCTTGCGATCGCCCACCATGGGCTGGTAGACGAAATCCGCGCCGCGCGCCTTCTCGAACTCCGCGCGCGCCTGCTTCACCAGCGCCGGGTCGAGGTAGAGGCGCGCCGCCGTGAACGCCAGCACCTTCGACGCATTGTCCATGCCCTTGAGGCCGATGCTCATGCCGGCCGCGGCCGCAGCCTGCCAGCTATGCGCGGACGTGCCCGGCACCCAGGTCGCCGTATTGAGGCCCACGGTCGGCACGGCCCAGCTCACGTCGCCGACGTCGGTCGAACCATAGTGCTGCTCCGGCGCATACGGCTGCACCACGCGCTCGCTGCCGAGCGCCCGCGAGGGGCTCGTGAGCGTGGCGTATATCTCCTTCGCAAAGGCCGTTTCCGCGGCGTCATACCGCACGCCGCCCACGCGCTCGAGGTTCGCCTGCATCACGTGGCCGAGCGTATGGTTCGGCAGCAGCGGATAGGCGCCGTGGATGATCTCGACATCCCAGGTCGTGCCGGTACCGAGCGCCGCGCCTTCCGCGATCTTCGTCAGGCGCTCCCACAGCGCGTGCACGACCTTCGGGTCGGGATGGCGCACGTAGTAGAAGACTTCCGCGAAGTCGGGGACGACGTTCGGCGCCGCGCCACCGCGCGTGATCACGTAGTGCATGCGCGCTTCCTGCGGCATGTGCTCGCGCATCATGTTCGCCATCATGTCCATCGCCTCGACGGCATCGAGCGCGGAACGACCCTTCTCCGGCGCCGCGGCGGCATGGCTCGATACGCCATGGAAGCGGAACTTGCCCGACTTGTTGCTGTTCGAGCCGTTCTGGCTCGCGTCGTTGCGGTCCCCGGCGTGCCAGTGCAGCGCCACGTCGACGTCATTGAAGAGGCCCGCCCGCACCATGTAGACCTTGCCCGCACCGCCCTCTTCCGCCGGCGTGCCGTACAGGCGGATCGTGCCCGGCAGCCCGCGCGACGCGAGCCACTCCTTGACCGCGATCGCGGCAGCGGCCGACCCGGCCCCGAAGAGGTTGTGGCCGCAGGCATGCGCGGCATTCTTGCCCTCGATCGGGCTGCGCGCGGCGACCGCCGCCTGCGACAGGCCCGGCAGGGCGTCGAACTCCGCGAGGATCGCGATCACGGGCTTGCCGGCGCCCGCGGTCGCAATGAAGCCTGTCGGCATGTCGGCGACGCCCGCCTGCACGGTGAAGCCTGCGTCCGCGAGCTCCTTCTGCAGCACCGCCGTGCTCTGCCTTTCCTGGTAACCGACCTCGGCAAGGCGCCAGATCGCGAGCGCGGCGTCGGCGCTGTCCTTCGCGTGCCCGTCGACCGAGCGCAACAGGAAGTCCCGGTCGCGCGCGGTGAGGTCCGCGCCACGTACCGGCAATGCCGCAAGAATGGCGAGACTCAAGAGGGCGATGCGCATTAAAGTCATGGCGAGCTCTCCACGAGGAATTGACCGCATGGTAACGCAACTTGCCTCGAAGCCGGCCGCATGGCTCTCGATCCTGGCCCTCACGGCCGCCGTGCCCGCACCCGCCGCCGACGATGCGCTCGCGCACGCCAATCGTGTGCTGGCTGGAACGATCCTGATCGACGGCCACAACGACCTGCCGTTCACGATCCGGCGCGCCAAGGCCGCCCCCGGCGACGTCGCCGCCTACGACCTGCGCGGCCACGCGCCCGGCCAGACCGACATCCCGCGCCTGCGCGCCGGCCATGTCGGCGCGCAGTTCTGGTCCGTGTACATCCCGGGCGAGACGACGGTGGGCGCCGCGCGTACCCAGCTCGAGCAGATCGACATCGCACGGCAGGTCATCGACCGCTATCCCGACACCTTCCGCCTCGCGGGCAGCGTCGCGGAGATCCGCGCTGCGCACCGCGACCACCGCATCGCTTCGCTGCTCGGCATGGAGGGCGGCGCGGGACTCGAGAACTCCCTCGGCGCGCTGCGCGCCTACTACGACCTCGGCGTGCGCTACATGACCCTCACGCACAACTCGCACACCGACTGGGCCGACTCCGCGATGCCGGAAACACCGAAGTTCGGCGGCCTCTCGCCCTTCGGCGAGAAGATCGTCGGCGAAATGAACCGCCTCGGCATGCTCGTCGACCTTTCGCACACCTCGGCCGACACGATGCGCGACGCGCTCGATGTCTCGAAGGCGCCGGTGATCTTCTCGCACGCGGCGGCACGCCAGCTCGTCGACATCCCGCGCAACGTCCCCGATGACGTCATCGCGCGCCTGCCGGCGAACGGCGGCGTGCTGATGGTCACCTTCGTGGCGGGCTTCGTCTCGCAGGACGCGGCGGACGCGATGTTCCCCGCGATGCAGGAGTTCTACCGCAAGATGAATGCCGCGAAGACCGAGGAAGAGCGGCGCGCCGTCTACGCGACCATGCAGAAGGTGAAGCTGCCGCCGGTCACGGTCAAGGACGTCGCCGACCACATCGAGCACGTGGTCAAGGTGGCGGGCATCGACAATGTAGGCATCGGCGGCGACTTCGACGGCAACGACGACTGGCCGGAAGGGCTGTCCGACGTGTCGATGTACCCGAACCTGTTCGCGGAGCTCATCCGCCGGGGCTGGTCCGACGCCGACCTGAAGAAGCTCGCCGGCGAGAACGTGCTGCGCGCGATGGCGCAAGCGGAGAAAGTGGCACGCGAACTGCAGGCGACCACGAATCCGGCTATCGCGCTCGGCGGAAGGTAAGGTTGTAGCGCAGGGAGCCTGCCGCCGGGTGCTCGCCTGGCGGCAGCTTCCTCACGCCGTGGTAGCCGGCGCGCGCGCTGCCACCCCAGACGACGACGTCCCCATCCTCGACCAGCGTCGCGATCGGCCGGCCCTGGCGTTGCGCCCCATACCAGAGGAAGAGAGCCGGCAGCCCGATCGATATGGAGACGATCGGATGGCGCTTGTCGAGTTCGTCCCAGTCGCGATGCGCGCCCATCTGCGCACCCGGCACGTAGCGATTGACGAGGCAGGCATCGGGCTCGAAGCCGGGGAAGCCGCCGAGCGCCGCGGCTTGCGCCGCGAGCGCGAGGAACGGCAGCGGCAGCGGCGGCCAGCACTCCCCGGTCAGCGGATCGCGCCCGACGTAGCGATAGCCGCGCGCGTCGCTGTGCCAGCCCCAGGGGCCGCAATTGGTCATCGCGACGGACATCCTGCCGCCACTGCGCGTCTCTAGGTGGCGGAAGGGCGCGCGCCCCGCAATCGACTCGATCGCGAGCACCAGCGGCCCCGTGGGGGCCGCGAAGCCACGCAGCAGGCTGACGTCCTGCGCAATGGTCAATGTGGCGGCGGTCATGCGACACTTTTACCGCATGTCCCCGACGAACCGCACCCTCGTCGCGCTCGCCGCCGGCCTTGCGGCGGGCGCCGCGATCTCCGGCACCGGCTCGGCGGGCCTGGCGCGCGCAGTCTCGTTCCTGCAGCCGGTGGGCACGCTCTGGGTCAATGCGCTGCGCATGACCGTGGTCCCGCTCGTGTTCGCGGTTCTCGTGGCGGGTGTCGCGACCGCGGCGAGCGCCGCAAGTGCCGGCCGGCTCGCCGCGCGCGCCATGATCCTGTTCGCAGCCTTCCTGCTCGCTTCGGCGGCCGTGACGGCGCTGTTGGTGCCGGCGGTATTCGCGGCATTCCCGATCCCTGAAAGTGGCTCGGCCGCCCTGCGCGCCGGCGCGCTGGCGCTGCACGGGCAGTTGCCGCCCGTCGCGCCGGCGAGCGAGTGGCTCATCGGCATCATTCCGGTCAATCCGTTCGAGGCAGCCGTCGAAGGCGCCGTGCTGCCGCTGATCGTGTTCGCGCTGTTCTTCGCCTTTGCGCTGACGCGCATCGCACCCGCATTGCGCGACCAGCTCACCGGCTTCTTCCAGGCGATCGCGGACGCCATGATCGTGATCGTCAAGTGGATCCTCTGGGCGGCGCCGCTCGGGGTCTTCGCGCTCGCGCTCGGCGTGGGCTTCCACGGCGGCCTCGGCGCGGCGGGCGCACTGCTTTACTACGTCGTGCTGCTTTCGGTGATTTGCCTGCTGGCCACCGGGGCCATGTATCCGGTGGCGGCCGCGGGCAGGACGCTGACGTACAGGCAGTTTGCGCGTGGTTCCGCGCCGCCGCAGATCGTGGCGGCGAGCACCCAGTCCTCGCTTGCGACCCTGCCGGCGATGATCGAGGCCGCACAGAAGGACTTCGGGCTGCCGGCGGGCATCACCGGCCTCGTGCTGCCGCTCGCCGTCTCGCTCTTTCGCCTGAGCACCGCCGTGGCGAACCTCGCCGCCGCGATCTTCGTGGCCGAGCTCTATGGCATCGACCTGACGCCCGCGCAACTCGCCACGGGCGCGCTCGTCTCGGTCGCCACGAGCGTCGGCAGCGTCGGCGTGTCGAGCCAGGTGAGCTATTTCTTCGGCGTGATGCCGATCTGCCTCGCGCTCGGCCTGCCCGTCGAAGTGCTCGCCCTGCTGCTGGCGGTCGAGGTGCTGCCGGACATCTTCCGCACGATCTGCAATGTGACGGCGGATCTCGCGGTGACCGTGCGCCTGGGACGGGAGCGCCGTGCGGCCCCACGCTGATGCCGCCACGGTACGGCGACGATCCGCGGGCGTGCTCGCACTGCTCCTGCTCGTGGCCGGGTCGCTGCTCGCCTTCGCGGAACTCGCCGGCGAAGTGGCTGAAGGCGATACGCGCGCCTTCGACGAGGGCCTTCTCCTTGCGCTTCGCGATCCGGCGGACACCGCCGAGCCGATCGGTCCGGCATGGGTGGAGGCGGCCTTCCGCGATATCACCGCGCTCGGCGGCCGGTCGGTACTCACGGCCGTGACGCTCGCGGCCCTGGGCTACCTGCTGCTGGCGGGCAGGCGCACGACGGCGGCGCTGGTCGCGTTTGCCGTGTTGGGAGGCACGCTGCTCTCGACGCTGCTCAAGGCCGGCTTTGCGCGGCCGCGCCCCGACCTCGTGGCGCACCTCGTCGAAGTCAGTTCGCAAAGCTTCCCGAGCGGGCACGCGATGATGTCGACCGTCACCTGGCTCACGCTCGGCACGCTGCTCGCGACGGCGCAGCCTACCCGGCGGCTCAAGGCGTATGTGCTCGGCACAGGCATTGCGATCGCGCTGCTCGTCGGCGTGAGTCGCGTGTACCTCGGCGTGCACTGGCCGACCGATGTGCTCGCCGGATGGTGCATCGGCACCGCGTGGGCGCTCGTCTGCTGGCTCATTGCCGGCTGGCTGCGCCGCAAGGCGGCCTGAATCCTCAGCGCAACCCGGCCCGCAATCGAGGGATTGCAAAGTCGAGGAAGGCGCGCTGCTTGAGCGGCAGCGGCTTCCTGCGGGCGTAGACGACCTGCACCGGGCGTGGCGCCCGTTCGAATTTCCCGAGGACGGTGACGAGGGAACCGCTGCGTACTTCCCGCTCGACCTGGTAGGACAGTACTCGCACCAGGCCGACATGGGCCAGCGCCGCATCCACGGCCGCTTCGGCGCTATTCACCGTCAGCCGCGGGCGGATCGCGACGGGCCGGCCGGGTCGCGTCGAACCGAACTTCCACGCGTCGGGTGGCGACAATCCCGTGAATGATATGCAGGCATGTGCGCCGAGTTCGGCGGGTGTCGCCGGGGTGCCGCACCGGGCGAGGTAGGCTGGGCTGGCGCAGACAACGAGCCGGACCCCACCCACTCGCGTGGCGACAAGGCTGCTGTCGTGCAGGTCGCCGATGCGAATCGCGACGTCGATCTGCCCATCCGGGATGCCGAGTATCCGATCGTCGAGGACCGCGCGGACATCGATGTCGCGAAACGCCGCAAGGAACTCCACGATGATCGGCACGAGGTGCAGCCGGCCGAACACCATGGGCGCCGTGACGACGAGTTCACCACGCGGCGCGCGGTATTCGCCGGAGGCGAGGCGCTCGGCTTCGCCCACATCCTCGAGAATGCGCCGGCACGCGGCGAGGTAGCCTCGCCCCGTGACGGTCAGGCTCATTCCGCGCGCGGTGCGGGTGAGCAACGGCGCTCCGATGCCCCGTTCCAGCTCCGCCACCTTGCGGCTGACGGTGGCGAGGGGCATCCCCAGCTTGCGGCCGGCCGCCGACAAGCTGCCTTCACCGGCTGCCGTCGCAAACACCCGCATCGCTTCCAGCCGGTCCACGACCCTTCCGGAAAATGGAAATCAGTGCGTCGATCTTGCCATCTGGTGGCAGGCAAGGGAACCGCGTAGCGTCGGCGGCATGAAGGACACCGGGGTGACGCGCAGGGACGCGATGGTCGCGGCAGCCGGCGTTGCCGTCGCGGCCCTTGGCCGCCGCGCGAGAGCCGGTGCGCACCGGGACAAGGACCGGTTCGTGGCAGACATCCGCGAAGCGCTCCGGGAAGTCGACGCCCAGGCGGCCGTGGCGCAAGTGCTGCAACGCGCGGTCGCCGCGCCCGGCGACCTGATGGAGGCGCTGGGTCCACCGGCGGGAGCGGGCATCCATGCCCTGTACAACGACGCGCGGCTGACCGTACTGAATGTCGTCTGGGCGCCCCTGATGGTCCTGCTGCCGCACGACCACAACATGTGGGCCACGATCGGCATTTACACCGGACGCGAAGACAACATCATCTGGCAACGCGCCGGAACCGTCATCGAGGCGCGCAGCGCAACGGCGTTGTCCGCGCGACAGGTCCTTTCGCTGCCGCACGATGCCATCCATTCCGTGATCAACCCCATCGAGCGCCTGACGGGCGCCATACATGTCTACGGCGGCGACTTCTTCGCCTCCGGCCGCAGCGAATGGGACGCCGCCACGCTGGAGCAACGCCCGTTCGACCTCGAGCGGGCACAGCGCACGTTCCGGGAGGCCGACGCCCGGTTCGCGCGCACGCCCCTTACTGGTCCCTGAGGGCTTCGATGGGATCGAGCCGCGCCGCGCGCCGCGCGGGCCAGCTCACGAACGCGAGGTTGATGACGATCGCGGCGACGAACGCGAGCGCCGCGTTGCCGGCATCGAACACGAACGGCAGTCCGGCGCGTGCCGCGATCAGCAGCGATGCGCCCCAGCCGAGCACGAGGCCGCAGGCGGCCCCCGCCACCGCCAGCACCATCGCCTCGAACGCGAACTGGCGGAACACGTCCGCGGCGGTGGCCCCCAATGCGCGGCGCGTGCCGATCTCGCGCGTGCGGTCGCGCACGGTGATCCAGGCCATCGCGAGCACGCCCACGCCCGCCACGAGGAGCGCCGACAAACCGATCCAGCGCACGAAGAACCCGAGGCGTTCGGACGCCGCGAGGCGGGTATCGCCGAGCGCCTGCTGGTTCAGCACGGAAAAATCGTCGGGCCGGAAGCTTCCCGTGCGATGGCGCTCGCGCAGCAGCGCAGTCACCTCGCGCGCGGCGCCGGGCAGCGCCTCGAACTCGCCCACTTCGAGCACCAGCGAGTTGTAGTGATCGACATTCATCAACCGGCGCATCGCGGCGCCGAGCGGCACGTAGACCTGCGCGTCCTCATTGGTGGCGTCGAGCCCCTGGCCGCGTTCGGCGAGCACGCCGATCACCTCGAACGGCACGCGATTGATGAACAGCCGCTCGCCGACGGGCGAGGATTGCCCGAACAGGTCCCTGGCCACCGTCGCACCGAGCAGCGCGACGCGCGCCGCGCGGCGCGACTGCGCGTCGTCGAAGGTTTCGCCGCCGGTCACCGTCCAGTGCTTGATGCGGAAGAAATCAGGCTCGCAGCCCACCACGGGCGACACCTTGGACAGGCCTGCCGCCTTCAGCCTGAGGCCGGCCGAGACGAGCGCCGAGGCGCGGGCGATCGCGGGCACTTCTCGACGCAGCGCGCGCAGGTCCGCCTCGCGCAAGGTCGTGACAATGGCACCGCTCCTCGCCCGGCCACCGCTGCCGCGGTCCTGCAACGCCGACACGACGATCACATTGGTGCCGAGGCGGGCGACCTGGTCGATCACCTGCTGGCGGCCGCCGGCCGCATAGTTGACGGCCGCGATCGAGCCGGCGACCCCGAGCGCCGCGCACGCCATGACGAGCAAGGAACGCGTACGGTAGCGCCACAGCTGGCGCCACGCCGCGACCATCAGGTGCCGGTGGCGGCTCAGCTGCGCAGCGCCTCGATGGGATCGACGTTCGCGGCCTTCCATGCGGGATAGAGGCCGAAGACGACACCGACCGCGACGGACAGCGCGACCGATCCGCCGATCATGCTCCACATGTAGGCAGGCGGCAGCTTCTGCAGCAGGGCGCCCACCGTGGCGCCCCCGGCCCCGAACAGGACACCGATCGCACCACCGAGGGCCGATATCAGGATGGCTTCGACGAGGAATTGCCGCATCACATCGCCGCGCGTCGCCCCGACGGCGCGGCGTACCCCGATCTCGCGCCGCCGTTCCGACACGCCGATCAGCATCAGGCTCATGATCACCGCACCGCCGATCAGGGTCGCGATCACCGCGACGCCCGTGACCACCTTCGACAGGGTGCTGCCGACCTTCGAGATCTGCTCGAGCGTCGCGCGCGGGCTGCCGACCGTGAAGTCGTCCTGCGCGGGCGGGATGATGCGGTGCCGCTCGCGCAGCAGCGCGCGCACGTCCCCGGCGACGCGGTCGCTCGCGCTTGCATCGTCGAGCTGCACCACGAGCGTCGTCAGGTAATCGCGGTTGAACAGGCGCTTCGCCGCCGTCGTGACCGGGATGACCAGCATGTTGTCGAGGCTCGAGCCGCCGGGGCCCGCGCCGCGCGACGCCATGACGCCCTTCACCTGGAACGGCACGTCGGCGATGCGGATCACCTTGCCGAGCGGATCCTCACCATGGAAAAGGTCGCGCGCCACGTCGGCGCCGATCACCGTGACACGCGCGAGCGAGCGGTCGTCCTCCTCGGACAGGTGTGCGCCCGCCACCACGCTCTCGCCGCGGACGTCGGCCCAGTTCGGCGAAACGCCGAGCACGAGCGGCACCGAAGCGTTGTCGCGGTAGGTCACGTCGACATCGAAGGCCTGCTGCACGAGCGCCACGCGCTTGACGCCCGACACGCCCGCGGCGATGGCCGGGCCGTCCTCGAACTTGAGCGAGGGCTCGACGGAACCGAGCGACGGCATGCCGCGCGTGCTGCCCGCACCGGGACGGATCGTGAGCGTATCGAAGGTGCCGAGCATGCGCTTGAACTGGCGCATCGTTTCCTGCCGCGTCGCCTCGCCCACCGACGCGAGCGCCGTCAGCGCCGCGATGCCGACGATCACGCCGAGCATCATGAGGAAACTGCGCAGCCTGCTGCGCGCGAGCGAGCGCCAGGCGCTGCCGACCACCCGGGCCGCGCTCATGCCGGCCTCCCGCGCTGCCGCACGGTGTCCGATGCGACCCCGCCGTCGCGGATCACGATCTCGCGGTCGGCGAACGATGCGACGTGCTCGTCGTGGGTCACGAGCACGATGGTGCGGCCTCCCTCGTGCAGGCTCGTGAGCAGCTGCATGACGCTCTCGCCGGCGGCGGAATCGAGGTTGCCCGTGGGCTCGTCGGCCAGCAGCAGGGCCGGTTCGTTCATCAGGGCGCGCGCAATCGCGACCCGCTGCTGCTCGCCGCCCGACAGTTCGGTCGCGAAATGGCCGGCGCGCGCGCCGAGCCCGACCCGCTCGAGGAGTTGCCGTGCCCGCGCGCGGTCCGGGCTCGCATCCGCGTAGAGCGCCGGCAGCTCCACGTTCTCGAGGGCCGTGGCGCGCGGCAGCAGGTTGAAGCCCTGGAAGACGAAGCCGATGCGCTTGCTGCGCATGTGCGAGCGGGCATCGTCCGCCAGCGCCGAGACGTCCTCGCCCGCGAGCCGGTACTGGCCGGAAGTCGGCGTATCGAGGCAACCGAGGATATTGAGCAGCGAGGACTTGCCGGAGCCCGACGCCCCGCGGATCACGACGAACTCGCCCGCTCCGATCGTGAAGCTGATGTCCTGCAACGCGGTGACGGGCGTACCGTCGCCGCGCCGGTAGGTCCGGGAAAGATGGCTTGCCTCGATCATGCTCACTCCGCCTGTGCTTCGTCGCCCAGCCTGACCCGATCGGTCGCGGCGAGGCCGCGACGGATCTCCGTGTAACCGCCCTCGCGCGCCCCGACGGTCACGTCGCGCCGCTCGGCCTTGCCGTCGTGCTCGAGATAGACGAAGCGCGCCGCATCGTCGCGCTGGATGGCCTCGTTCGGCACGACGAGCGCCTCGCGCCGGGCGGTCTCGATGGTCACGTTGGCCGTCATGTCGGGCTTCAGGCGCTGCGCGTCGCCGTCGATGCCGATCATGACCTCGTAATTCACCACGCCCGAGATGATCGTGCCCTTGGGCGCCACGCGTTCGACCCTGCCGTGGAATTCATCGGACGGAAAGGCTTCCACCGAGAAGTGGACGGGGTTGCCCGCCGCCACGCCGCCGATGTCGGTCTCGTCGACCATCGCGACGAGCTGGAGGGCATCGTCGCCGATGATCGTGACGAAGGTGGGCGTCGCGAACGACGCCGCGACCGTCTCGCCCTTCTGCGTCGTGACGGAGGCGACAGTGCCGGATATGGGTGCGCGGATCACCGTGTAGCCGAGGTCCGTCCCCACCACGGCCACGTCGCGGCGCGCCTTCTCGAGGCGCGCCTGCGCTTCCGCGAGCGCAAGGTTCCGGTCCTCGAGCTCGCTCTGGGCGACGAGCTTCTGCGCCTCGAGACGCTGAACGCGGGCGAGCTCGATGCGGGCGCGCGCCACGTCCTGCACCACCACCGCCTCCTGCGCACGCGCCTGCGCGAGGCGCGCCTCGAGGCTGCGCGAGTCGATGCGCGCGATCACCGCCCCGCGCTCGATGTGCGAGCCGACCGTGACATTGAGCTCCTGCACGATGCCCGAGACCTGCGAGCCGACGCGCACTTCGGCGCCGACGCGCAGGCGCAAGACGCCGGTCGCGAGCACCGAGGACGCCACCTCGCGCCGTTCGGGCGCGACGATGCGTACGGGACCTGCGGCAACGGAGGGCGCCCCGCCCTCGCGCGCCAGCCACCACCAGAGGCCGCCCGCGAGGGCGACCGCCGTGGCGGCGGCGGCGACGAGTGCGACGCGGCGTATCACTCGGCCTTTCCGTACACCATGACGACATCCTGGCCGGTGCCGCGCGAGCTCACGACGGTCATGGTACGGCCGTCCGCACTGAGCGAGCGCGTCTCGGTGCGCACCTTCTTCGTGCCGGCGACTGCGCCCTCGGTGGTCCAGGTGACGACCAGCTTGCCGTCGGCGACGCTTGCGGCGGTCTCGGCCTCGCCGCCCATGGAACCCGGGTTCCTGACCGGGGCGCCGGAGAGATCGAAATGCACCTCGCGCGCACTCTTCTGGCCCTGGAAGTCCGTCTCTTCCTTCATCGTGATCCCGGTCTTCGACTGGGTGATCACGACCACCTGTTGCAGGGCGGACATCATGCCGAGGTTCTCCCCGCGCGTGGTGTCGAGCTTCCAGGTGCCACTGAAGTCCGGGGCCGGGCCGGCCGCGGTGGCGGTGGCGGCAAGGGCCAACAGGAACGCGGATACGAACAGGCTTTTCATCGATGACTCCATGGTGCCGGGTTCTCGGTTATTCGGTTGTTCAGCTTCGGCGTAGTGTGTGTCAACAACCGGATAACCGAAAACCCGGCGCCGCCTCCGACCGCAGCACGGCCTCGCTGCGGTCACGCGGGCAACGGGCAATGGCGGGCGAGGAGGTGCAGGCAGATGATCGGGCACCGATCGTCGAGCCAGAAAGGTGAATGCAATGACGCTGAAGCCCTCCCCGACACTCGCCATGCTGCTGTGCCTGCTGGCCACGGGCAACGCCCTGGCTGCCGACCCGACGCCGGCTTCCACGGCCGCACCCGCACCCGCAGCCGACCCGCGCGAACTGCCCTGGCGCTTGATCCCGAACATCCCCGACGCGGCCGAAGCCTATTGGGCACCCGATTCGCGCCACCTGATCGCCCAGACGCGCGACCCGCGGGCCATTCCCTCGAAGCACGGCGGCCTCGGCGCGCTCACCTGGATCTTCACCGACGACGGCAAGGAGATGTGGAACGTCAACGACCACGGCCAGGACGGCTGCTCCTTCTTCTTTCCCGACGGCCAGCGCGTCGTATGGACCTCTACCCGGGACAACATGTCGATGCCCGTCGGCAATTGGTCGGACTCCGACGACTACCCGCAGGGCGCCGAGCTGTACAGCTCCGACCTGCACGGCGGCAACATCCATCGCCTCACGAACAACAAGTGGTACGAGGCCGAAGTCTCGGTCTCGCCCGACGGCAAGTGGATCACCTTCGGCCGCCAGGTCGACGGCAAGATGGACATCTGGGTCATGCGCCCGGACGGCACGGGCGAATTCCAGGTGACCCGCACCGACGACTGGCAGGAAGGCGCGCCCTTTTTCATGCCGGACAGCGAGCACATCATTTTCCGCGCGTGGCGCCGCGCCGATTACAAGAACGTGAAGCCGACGCCGATGACGATCTTCACGATCAAGCGTGACGGAACGGACTGGCGCCGCCACACCTACGACAACGGCATGAACTGGCACCCGGTGCCAGCGCCCGATGGCCGCCACTACGTCTACGTGAAGGCGCTCACCGAAAAGAACTGGGAGATCTACCTCGGGGATCTCGCGGGCGGGGAGCCTCGACGCCTCACTTACTACGACAATATCGACCTGTTGCCGCAGGTATCGCCTGACGGCAGGAAGATGAACTGGGCGCGGGCCCGCGGCCCCGGGATGCAGGGCATCCGCACCTACATCATGGACGTGTCGTCACTGAACCTCGGCGTCGAACATCGGGTGCCCTTCGACCCTGCATGGGGACAGGCGATGACAGCGCCCGCGCCACGGTAGATACTGGGGGCCCCGACCGGAGCGCCGGACCCTGGCCAGAGCCCGTGTCAACGTGATCGCGCGCGTGCTTGCGCTCGCGCTGCTCCTCGCCCAGCTGGGCGCGGAAGCGCACGCGTACAAGCATGTTGCGAACGACACGCACGGTGCGCCAATGGCGCAGCTGTGCGGCGCCTGCCTCTCCATCGCGCCGCTGTTGGGCGCAGTTGGCGCCTCGCCGCTGATCCTGCCCGCCTTTCAACCTGCAGCCGAGTGCGCCGTTCCGGCCGATTCGGTCGCACTACCGTATCGCCCGCCGGCCCCGGCCTTCCGTTCACGCGCACCACCCGTACTCCTCCGCGCCAATTGATCGCATGACCGCGCTCGCGCGGTCGCGCTCCTTTGACCCGGGAGGAGAACTCCATGATTCGTCATCGGCCCATTGCGGCGCTGTGTGCGCTCGGGCTCTTCGCAACACCCGCCCTCACGGCCACCGCAGACGACGCTGCGGCCTTGCGCGCGGAACTCGCAATCCTCAAGGCGGACTACGCCGCGCGGGTCGATGCGCTCGAAGCGCGCATCGTCCAGCTCGAAGCCGCCGCCGCCAACCCGCAGCCGCTGCCTGAGCCGCCCGCTGCACCGCCCGATACGCGCAGCAGCGCCACGGCCTTCAATCCCGCGATCTCGTTGATCATCGGCGGCAGTTATGCCGATACGTCGCGTGATCCCGGCGACTGGAGGGTGGCTGGATTCATCCCGAGCGGCGGCGAGGTCGGCCCCGGCGAGCGCAGCTTCAACCTCGGCGAGTCCGAGCTGACGCTGTCCGCGAACGTCGACCCGTATTTTTCGGCGACGATGACCGCCGCGATCACGGGCGAGAACGAGATCGAAGTCGAGGAAGCCTTCTTCCGCACCCTCGCCCTGCCCGCAGGCTTCACCGCGAAGGGCGGCCGCTTCTTCTCGGGTTTCGGCTACCTCAACGAGGTGCACGCGCACGCCTGGGACTTCGTGGACCCGCCTCTCGTGTACCAGGCGTTCTTCGGCAACCAGATGGCGCAGGATGGCCTGCAGGTGAAATGGATCGCACCCACCGACCTGTTCATCGAGCTCGGCGCCGAGGTGGGCAACGGCGACGCCTTCCCCGGCACGCGCCGCCACCGCAACGGACTTTCCGCCACCGCGATCTTCGCGCACATCGGCGGCGACCTCGGCGTCTCGACGAGTTGGCGTGCCGGCGCAGCCTGGCTCGACCAGCGCGCGGAGGATCGCACATATGAAGACACCGGCGACGTGGGCGCACCCGTGGTCGATGCCTTCACCGGCAAGTCGCGCACCTGGGTCGTCGACGCGGTGCTCAAGTGGGCGCCGAACGGTGATGTCACGCGCCGGCAGCTGAAGATCCAGGGCGAGTACATGCGGCGCGCGGAGGACGGCGAGCTCGCCTACGACGTGGGCGGGCTCGGGCTCGCCGATGGCTACCGCCACGAGGGCTCGGGCTGGTACCTGCAAACGGTCTACCAGTTCCATCCGCGCTGGCGCATCGGCGCTCGCTACGACGCGCTCGATTCCGGCGCACCACGCATCGCGCTGGTCGACGACGGCACGCTGTCCGCCGGCGCATTCACGCTGCCGCGCGCAGCGGATCCCGACCGCGTGAGCTTGATGCTCGACTGGAATCCGAGCGAGTTCACGCGGCTGCGGGCGCAGTACGCCTGGGACGATGCGCGCGCCGCAGGCGGTCGCGACCGCCAGTTCCGGCTGCAATACCTGTTCGGCATCGGCGCGCATGGCGCGCACAAGTACTAGGAGTCGTCCCATGAAGAACGCACTGCGCGGCGTCACGCTGCTGCTCGCCCTCCTCGCCACCGGCTACGGCGCCCCCGCCCGGGCCGCCATCAAGGTGCTCGCGACCACGAGCGACTGGGGCGCCCTTGCCACCGAGATCGGCGGCGACAAAGTCAATGTTTATGTCGCGACGTCCGCGTTGCAGGACGTGCACCGCGTCGACGCGAAGCCGAGTCTCGTCGCCCGCGCGCGCACCGCGGACCTCGTCGTCGCGACCGGCGCGGAGCTCGAGATCGGCTGGCTGCCGGTACTGGTGCGTGAGTCGGGCAATCCGCGCATCCAGCCCGGCGCGCCGGGCTATTTCGAGGCGGCGGCACAGCTGAAGCTGCTCGACGTACCGACACGCTTCGATCGCGCGATGGGCGACATCCATCCGCAGGGCAATCCGCACGTGCAGCTCGATCCGCGCAACATTGCGATCGTCGCGCAGGCGCTCGCCGCGCGGCTGGCGAAGATCGATCCGTCGAGCGCGGCAACCTACGCGCAACGCGCGGCCGACTTCGATGCGCGCTGGCGCGCGGCGATCGCCCGGTGGGAAAGCCGCGCGGCACCGCTCAAGGGCGCGCCTATCGTCGTGATGCACAAGGACCATGTCTACCTGTGCCACTGGCTGGGCCTCGTCGAAGTGGCCGCGATCGAGCCGAAGCCCGGCGTGCCGCCGAGCGCCGGATATCTCGGCGAGCTCGTCGCGAAACTCACCGCCTCGCCACCGCGCATGATCCTGCGCAACGCCTACAACGACCCGAAGGCGGCCGACTGGCTCGCCGCGCGCATCCACGCGCCGGTGGTGTTGCTGCCGTTCTCGGTCGGTGGCACGCCGCGCGCGAAGGATCTCTTCGGGCTCTTCGACGACACGATCGACCGGCTGCTGGCATTGGAGTCATGAGCCTCTTCGACACCGATCTCACGATCCTCTGGCCGGCGCTCGCCGCGGGACTGCTGGTCGCCGTCTCGCACGTGCCGCTCGGCCAGCAGGTGCTCGCGCGCGGCATCGTGTTCATCGACCTCGCGATTGCGCAGGTCGCCGGGCTCGGCGTGATCGCGGCGAACGGCTTCGGCCTGCCGATCACCGGCTGGGGGGCGCAGATCGCCGCAGGCGGCGCGGCGCTCGCCGGCGCGCTGCTTCTCACCTGGACCGAGCGCAAACGGCCGGACGTGCAGGAGGCGCTGATCGGCATACTTTTCGTGTTGGCCTCGACGGCGCAGATCCTGCTGCTCGCGAACGACCCGCACGGCGGCGACAACCTGAAGGAGCTGCTCGCGGGGCAGATCCTCTGGGTGTCAGGCGACCAGCTGATCCGCACGGCCGTCGTTACGGCGATCTTCCTGGTCGTGTGGTTTCCCTGGCGCGAGCGGATCGGGCGGATCGGCTTCTACGTGCTGTTCGCGCTCGTCGTGACCGCCTCGGTGCAGCTCGTCGGCGTATACCTCGTCTTCACGACGCTGATCGTGCCGGCCGTCGCGACCTGCAGATTGGCGGCGAAGCGCCAGCTCACGGTCGGCTACGTGGTGGCGTTCGGCAGCTATCTCGCGGGCCTCGCGCTGTCGGTCGTCACCGACCTGCCCTCGAGCGCGGTGATCGTTTGGACCATGGCTCTCCTCGCGTTGGTCACGCACCTCGCGCCAGCTGGAAGCGCTCAAAACGGTGCAGCGCCTCCTCGATCGGCGGCGTGAGCTGGCGACGCGGCTGGCGGCCGATCCAGCTCCACTGCTGCACGAGCAACCGGCCGCGCACGCGATCGGCCTTGAGGTCGATCGCAGCGACGATCTCGTCGTCGACGAGCACCGGCTGCGCGAAATAGCCGAACTGCCGCTTCGCCTTCGGCACATACGCCTCGAAGCGGTGCTCATAGCCGAAGAACTGCGCGAGGCGTCGGCGCTGGATCACGAGCGGGTCGAAGGGCGAAAGGATGTGCACGATCGTGTCCGCCACTGGCGGCACTTCTGCCAACGCTTGCGGCGCCGCCCAATAGGCCGTCTTGCCCGCGCCATCGAAGGTTACCGGGTGCAGCGCGCCCGCACGCACGCGCTGCCCGATCAGCCTGCGCACGGCGGGCTTGCGCGGCGCGTCGAGGTGGCAGATCGAGTCGAGGCTCACGAGGCCCTGGGAGCCCAGTGCGCGATCGAGCAGGTAGGCGGCGATCTCGCGCTCGGCGGCCGCCGCGGGCGGCTTCTCCCAGCCAAAGTGGCGATCCGTGAGTTCATAGGTCTTCACCATGCCGCGCCGTTCGCTTACCACGAGCCGTCCCTGGAAGAAAGCCGCCTGCAGCGCGCGCTTCGAAGGCTTGCGGCTCGCCCAGTCGTGCGTCTTCTCGATGAGCTCATCGTCGTCGATGTCGCGGATCGAGAGCGGGCCGTCGCGACGGATGCGCGCCAGCACTTTGCGCACGTCGGTCGCCGTCACCGTACCGAACCAGCCGCTGTGCCGGCGCCAGCCGCTCACCATGGCGCGGCGGAAATAGCGCAGGTCGCGCGTCGGCACGTAGGCGAGCGCATGCGTCCAGTACTCGAACACCGACTTGTCGATCGCCTGCGCCTGGTGCAGGTGCTCGCGACGATAGGCCGGGATGCGCGTGTAGAGGATCTGGTGGTGGCAGCGTTCGATCACGTGGATCGTGTCGATCTGCACGTAGCCCAGGTGCTCGATCGCCGCAAGGGTCGCGCCTGCGCCCGCCCCGAACGACGCGGGCACATCGAGCCGCTGCGCACGCAGCCAGATGCGCCGCGCCTGCGAGGCCGTGATGACGAAAGGTCCCGGTGCCGGGCTTACGGCCATTCGGTTATTGACGCTCAATGTCACTGACCGAATGGCCGAAAGCCCGGCACCACGTCTTGCAGCCGCGCAAGCGCCGGCCTCGCGTGTGCATCGATGGCCGCACGCAGGCTCCCGCTCGCCGCGGCCCGCTTGGCAGCGGTGTCGTCGGCGAACAGCGCGACACTTGCTGGCGGCGCTTTCGCCGGCCGCGCCGCCGCACGCACCATGCGTTCGCGCGCCGCCTCGTCCACCGGAGCCGCGAAATGCGGCGCCACGTCGCGCCAGGTCGCGGCCGGCAACTGCGGATACTCGACCAGCCGGCCCCGGCGTGGATCGAGGCGCGCCGCGGAGTCGCAGAACGCCGCATAGCAGCGGGCCACGAGTTCCTCCTTCGATGTCGCATCCCCGCCGGGATCGACGATCGCCGCAAAGCGTTTCGACATCTCGTCGGTACCGAGCAACCATCCCGGTGGCCGCTGCAGCAGCGAGACGCAGACCTCGAGCGGGTCGCGCAGGCACAGCACCCACGGCGAGTGGGGAAAGGCCTCGGCAACCATGTCGCAGTAGAGCGTGTTCCAGCTCGTGCACTTCACCACGTACGGTCCGCGCGCGTGCCGCGCGAACGCGTCGCCCAGCGATCGCAGCGCGGCCACCAGCTCGCGCCGTGCCCAGGGTTGCGGTGGCTTGAGGATCTCGTTGACGGGCGGCGGCTCGGCATAGACGACGAGCCCGCCCTGCTGCTTCAGCAACTGCGACACGAGGGTCGAGCCGCAGCGCGCCACATGGAAGATGAGGCCGGCGGGTGCGCTCGCGGGCGGGGCGCGGCCGAGGTCCTCCGGCACGACCTGGACGAACCGCTCCGGCGCGGCGACTCGCGCGACGGTCTCCTGCATGAACGGGTCCTGCAGCTCCGCGGCGGCGATGTCGCGCAGCGCGAAGTAGAGTCCCGTAGGGTGCAGCGCCGCCCGCGCCGGCAGCCAGTCCCCCTGCCCGTTGTGCATGCGCCATGCTAACGTCTCGCGCCATGGATTTCGCGCAGTTCCTCGCGCCTTTCGATCCGGCCGCGTTCCGCGCGCAGTATTTCGGCAAGCAGCCGCTGTACGTCCGCGGTGAAGCGCGCGAGCGCCGGGAACTGCTGCCGTGGGCGCGCTTCAACGAAGCACTGGCGCTCACGCCCTACTGGACCGAAGACACGCTCAAGGTCTACTTCAGGAGCCGGGCGGCCCTGCGCGAGAACTACTGCGACACGGCCGACCTTCGCGCCGGCCAGCCCGCGCCCGTCAATCCCGCCAAGCTCGCCGCCCTCACGGGACTCGGCGCGAGTGTCGTCGCCAACCAGGTCCATCGTGTCTGCGCCCCGATCGGCGCGGTTGCGCACATGTTGGCGGAAGAGCTCGCCGCACGCTGTTTCGCCAACGTCTACTGCTCGTTCCAGGGCGTGCAGGCCTTCCAGACGCATTTCGACCTGCACGATGTCTTCGCCGTGCAGATGGAGGGCGAAAAGACCTGGCGCATCTACGAAGCGCGCGCCGACACCCCGACCGCCCCCGTGCCACCGGGCGACGAAGGCGAGCAATTCCTGAATGCGACGCGCGGCCGCGTCCTCGCCGAGGTCGTCATGCGCCCGGGCGACCTGCTCTACCTGCCGCGCGGCCAGTACCACGATGCACTGACCGGTGCGCAGGCCTCGCTGCACGTGACCTTCGGCGTCGCACCGCTGACCGGACTGTCGTTGTTCAGGCTGCTCGAGAAGGCCCTGGCGGCCGAGAGCGGGTTTCGCGCCTACCTGCCCGACGCGCGCGACCCAGCGGCGCTCGAGGCGCGGTTCGCGCAGCTCGGCAGCCGGGTGCAGGCCCTGATGGCCTCGCCCGCCTTCAGGATCGACGTACTGAACGCGCAGCGGGAGCTGGCGGGTACGCCGGCGGCGTACCACTTGCCGGCGCAATTGCCGCCCACGTGGTATTCGCTCGCGAAGCGCGCGCGCGTGCAACGGCGGGACAGCGGCTTCGCCGTCCTGTACGACGGCGGCGAGATCCCGGTCGGCGCCACCTCGCCAACGATCGAATGGATGCTCTCGCAGCGCATGTTCGCGCTGGAGGACGCGCTTGCACGCCAGCCGGGCGTCGATCGCGCGGAATTGCGCGCCGACCTCGGGCGGCTGCTGCAGGCGGGCATCCTCGCCGAAACCGAGATGAAATGAGCCGGCAGCCTACAGCGGGCAGGTCGGCATTTTCTCCACGAGGTCGAACGCAAAGATCATCTTGGCCATGCCGCACAGCATTGCCATCATGACCCCGAGTTCGACGAGCTCGCCGTCGCTGAACTGCGTGGCAAGCCGGGCATGCAGTTCCGGCGTGATGCGGCCGCGGGTGTTGGTCAGCGCCATCACGTCGGCGAGCGCGAGCGCGCCCTTCTCGCGCTCATTGAAGGGGCCTTCCTCGTAGTTCGCGAGCGCATCGATCTGCGCCTGCGGCACGCCGCCCGCGAGCGCCGCCAGCGTGTCTGAGCGGTTGCAGAAGGCGCAGCCGTGGATGTTCGCGAGTCGCAGCCGCACGAGCTCGACCACGCTGCGCTCGATGCGACCCGAATAGAAGAACTTGCGGTAGAACTCGTGCAGGTACCAGTCGTAGGCCTGCGGCGCCTGGCCGAAGACTTCGATGAACGTGGTGTCGCCGTGCAGCGCGAGGGCCGCGTCCCACGCCTGTTGCATGTGCGCTGGAAGTTGTTGGCGGCTGAGCCGGGCAAGCGGCGTGTGGGGTAGCAGGTCCATGGCGGGTATCCTGCCATGCGGAGCCCGCGACCGCACCGGGTGACGGCTATCCGGCGGTCGCGGCGTTGCCCGCGGCCAGTCCGGCGCGCAGTTCCTCGCAGGACATGGGCTTGCCGTACAGCCACCCCTGTGCGTACTGGACGCCGCGTTCGCGCAGGAAATCGGCCTGCGCCCGCGTTTCGACGCCCTCGGCGACGATCTTGAGCTTCAGCGCCTTGGCCATCTCGATGATGTGCAGCACCACCTGGCTGGTGGCGGCACCGGTGCCGATGGTGTCGATGAACGATTTGTCGATCTTCAGGTAGTCGAATTCGAAGCGCTCGAGATAGGACAGGCTCGAATAGCCGGTACCGAAGTCATCGATCGCCACGTGCAGCCCGCTGGCGCGCAGCTCGCGCACGATCGCGCCCGCGACCTGCGGCTCCGCAAGCCCGCGCTCGCTCGCTTCGATGACCAGGTTGCCCGCGCTGGCCCGGGTATCGGCCGCAAGCCGGCGCAGGCGCTCGATCGTGGCTTCGTCGTGCAGGTCCTCCGACGAGAGATTGATGCCGATGTGAAACTGCGCGTGGCGCTCGAACAGGCCGGCCACGTCGCGGGTGACGAGCTGGATGACCCGCGCCGTGATGAGCCGGATCAGGCCCGCATCCTCGGCGGCTGGAATGAACAGGTCGGGCCGCACCATCTCGCCGGTATGGCGCCGCCAGCGAATCAAGGCTTCCGCGCCAACCCATCGGCCGGTCTGCAGGTCGACGATGGGCTGGTAGTTCACGAAGAACTCGTGGCGTCGCAGCGCCACCTTCAGGATGGCGGGCAGCGCCAGCTGCATGCGCGCGAAGTACAGGATGGCGAGCGCGAGCACGATCCCGGCGACCACGCCCACTGGAACCAGCAGCATTTCGCTCGCACGCACCTGGCGCTCCAGGTTGGCAAGCGGCAGTGCCGCGATCGCCCCGTTCGCATACTGCTTCGACCTGACGACGGCCACGAGATGCGTGCCGTCGACGAAGCTCGTCTCCGTGCCTTTGCCCAGCGCGTCGATCCATTCTCGCTTCACGGCACCGCGGGACGAGCGCAGCTCCCCGGTTCCCGGCGTGAAGGTGGCCAGCAACACATTCGGCTGGCGGGTGGTGGTATCGATCGCCATGTCCCGGGGGACGATCGCGGCGTAACCGTCGCGCTCGGCCACGGTGAACCGCTTGCCCCCCGCAAACTCGAGCGCCACGTCGAGCCGCAGGGCGACGCCCCTGTCGGTTATCGTGTCGACGGGGCCGAGCGGCAATCCCTCGGCGAACTTGCCCAGCGACGAGCACATCAGGCGATCGCCCGCGACGTAACCCACCGCCTTGAGATTGCTCGATATGAGACTGAGGCCCCGCATGACCGCGACAATCGTGTCGGAGCAGGGCTGCGCGCTGCGATGGGCTTCGAGCATGGCCACGGCATTGACGAACTGGTCGGCGGCGATGTCCGAGCTGCGCAACACGTCGCGCGCGTAGCCGAGCACGCGACCGGTCTCGAACTCGAGTCCCTGCCTGCGCGCCAGGTGAACGGAGAAAAGGGTGGTCGCCGCGATGGCGAGCAACGCAAGGACAAGCGCCAGAACCGTAGCAGACCTCTTGCTCATCGCATGGGTCGCCTCGTGCCCCCGATCCACACCCCCAGGGCCGCCCCCGGGATGCTACGACAACCGGCGCGAAAACGGCAAAGGCGGCGGCGTCAGCCCGCCAGCGCGTACAGGTAGTCGACGCAGGAACGCACCATGTCATTCATGCCGTGCAACTTCGGGTTCTTCGAGTCGACCAGGCAGAATTCGTCGGGCGCGTGCGCGCGATCGCCGTAGCCCAGGCCGAAATGCCCCGCGGGCAGGTTGAGCGGTGCGGCGGTGAACAGCGAGCCCGGCCAGGAGCCGCCCATGCGCGGCAACAGCATCGCATCGATGCCGTACTGCTGGTACACGCTCTTCTCAGCCAGGATCAGCCTCGAATCGGCGGGCGTCGACGTCACATAATTGAAGCCACCGTTCTTCACGATCTCGATGTCTCCGAAGCCGCGCTTCGCGAGGTGCGCGGCGAGCTTCGCCATGATGTCCTCGGGCGTCATGTCGGGAACGAGTCGCATGTCGAGTTTTGCCGTCATCCGGTGCGGCTGGACGGTCTTGCCGCCGGGGCCGCCGTAGCCGCCGACGAGGCCCTCGATGGTGAGCGTCGGCCGCGAGACATAGTCCTCGAGCGCCTGGCGCCAGTTCGCATTGCGCGCCCAGACCCTGGCGCCCACGGCTTCGAGCGCGGACTTCTCGTCCGTGCGGCGCGCGAGGATGTCGAGCATCGCGTGCTCCTCCTTCGTGAGCGGGCGCACATGCTCGAAGAAGCCGTCGATCGCCGGATCGCCCTGCGGCGTGACCAGCGTGTCGAGCGCCTGCACCAGGTGCCAGGCCGGCTGGTCGAGTTGCGCCGCCACGCTCGAGTGCACGTCGCGCGTGGGGCCGCGGCCCCATTTTTCGCCGCTCGCGACCAGCTCGCATTCGATGTCGCCCTTGGAGCCGAGCGAGATCGTGACGCTGCCATCAAGGTCCTGCGAGTGGCTCGGCATGAAAATGCCCAGGCACTTTTCCAGGGCCTGGCGGACCCGCGGCGTGTCGTGCACGACCTGGGCGAAATTCGGCGAACCGATTTCTTCCTCGCCCTCGGCGACCAGCACGAGATTGACCGGCAGCTTGCGCCCCGCGGCGCGGATGGCATGCAGTGCGGCAAGCAACGCCGCCTGCGGGCCCTTCTGGTTGGTCGCGGCGCGGCCCATCAGCACGGTGCCGAGCCCCGGCTTCTCGACAAGGCGCCCCTCCCAGGGGGGCGAGCTCCACTCGGCGGGATCGACCTGCTTCACGTCGTACATGAAGTAGAGGCCGAGCGTCCGCTTCGCGCCGGCATCGAGCGTCGCAAAGACACTGGGCGCACCCTTCGTGGCGACGACCTCCGCGTGCTGGAAGCCCGCGTCGAGCGCGAGCCGCCTGGTGAGTTCGGCGCCCTCCCGCATGCCGGTGTCTTCCGCGGCGATCGACGGCTGGCGGATCCATTCCCGCAGGCGCGCGATGGTCTCGTCGTGGCGGCGCTCGATCTCGTCGTAGACGGCCTTGAGGTCCTTGCCGGGCGTTCCCGGGGCGGCCTGCGCGGCGGCCCAGAGCGCCGCGGTGGCGCCGACGGTGGTGGCGACGAAGTCCCTGCGGGTGTGCTTTGCCATGTCAAATATCCTCCGGGGTCAGCTCAACTTGGCCATCAGCGCCTGGAAGCGCGGATCGTCGCGCAGGCGATCGTAGTCCGGATCGTTCTCGATCCAGTCCCTCTTGCCCCATCCGCGGCCGCAGGCGCGTTCGAGTAGTTCGAGCGCCCGCTCCTTCTCGCCGAGCTTGGCGTGGAGGCAGGCCGCGTTCAGCAGTGCGTTCATGTCGTTCGCGTCAACCTCGAGCGCGCGTTGCGCCCATTGCCGCGCACGCTCGACCTGGCCGTCGTACTGCAACGCGCCCGAACCCAGTGCCAGCACGCGCCCGTCATCGGGGTTGAGCGCGAGGGCCCGCTCCGCCCGCGCGAGGCTGTCACGATTCGCACGCTGCGCCTCCTCGTGCCGGCCCAGCATGGACAGCGACTGGCCCATCAGGAAGCGGCTCTGGAAATCCTCTGGATTGAGCTCGGCGGCGCGCCCGAACAGCTCGGCCGAGCGCTCGATGGCGCCACTCGCGAAGCAGGCGCGCCCATAGTAGTAGCAGGCGTCGTAAAGATTCGGATTGATGCGGATCCCCGCCTCGAACTGCACGAACGCGTCCTCGTAGCGCCGATGCTGGGCAAGCGCAAGGCCGCGGGCGACATGCGCGTCCGCGAGCTGCGGCGCGAGGCGCATCGCCGTCTCGCTGGCCTGGTCCGCGCGAACGAGGTCCCCTTGATTCGATCCCCACCATTCATAGAGCAGGGCGTGGACGGTCGCGAGGCCCGCCCACGCGGGCGCATAGTTCGCATCCAGGTCGATCGCCTGGGAGAACATCTCACAGCTGCGCTCAAGGTCGGGGCGTCGCATGCGATGCAGGCTCTGGCGCCCGCGCAGGAAGTATTCGTACGGCTCCGCACCCGTCGCCGGGCGCCGCAGCGCCCGCTGCTCGGGTCCCGTCAGTTCCCCGCCTCGCAAGGTGGTCGCGACGCTCGCCGCGATCTCGTCCTGGATCGCGAAGATGTCGCCAAGCTTGCGATCGAAGCGCTGCGACCAGCGGTGAAAGCCGCTCGCGACATCGATGAGCTGCACCGTGATGCGCAGCCGGTCGCCCGCCTTGCGCACGCTGCCCTCGACGATCGAGCCGACACCGAGCTGGCGCCCCGCCTCGGCGAGATCGACGCCGGCGCCGCGAAACCGGAACGACGCACTGCGTGCCGCAACCCTCAGCCCATCGACGTGGCTCAGCGCGTCGATCAACTCTTCGGAGAGCCCATCGCAGAAGTACTCCTGGTCGCGGCCCGGGCTCATGTCGGCGAAGGGCAGGACCGCGATGGCCGCGACAGCGGGCAGCGCGGCCACGGGCGCCGGTGACGCCGCAGCGGTGAGCGCAGCCGGCGTGACGGGTGCAATGAAGCGATAGCCCGAACGGTGCCGCGTCTCGATGTAGCGGGGTTCGCGGGCATCGTCGCCGAGCGCCTTGCGCAGCTCCTGCACACAGGTGACGAGGGCATCGTCGCTGACGATCGTGTCCCGCCAGCCCTCGGCGAACAGCTCCCGCTTCGAAACAGGCTCGCCGGCGCGCCGCAACAGGATCGCGAGCACCGTGGCGGCCTTGGGCGTGAGCTTTACCTCGCGCGCGCCCGACCAGAGCCGCTGCGTGACGGGCTCGAACCGGCAGGAACCGAATGTCACGGACTCGTGCATCGATGGACTTCCCGTCACTCCCCGGCCAAATCCCGGCGTTTCCCCGGGATTGCCCGGCGGGCAGTACCTATTCTTCGGGCATCAAGAGCGGCGCGCAAGCCGCGGAGGGATCCATCATGCCGAGTCGCGTCGCCATCTTTGCCTACGGGCTTGCCTCGTACGCGATCTTCCTCGCCACCTTCCTCTATGCCGTGGGATTCATTGGCGACTTCGGGGTGCCGAAGGCCATGGACTCGGCCAGGGAAGTGCCGCTCGCCCCGGCGCTGCTCATCGATCTCGCGCTGCTCGGGCTGTTCGCCGTCCAGCACAGCCTCATGGCGCGGCCCGCCTTCAAGCGCTGGTGGACGAAGGTCGTGCCGGAACCCGCCGAGCGCAGCACCTACGTGCTCTTCTCGAGCCTCGCCCTGATCGCCCTCTTCTGGTTCTGGCAGCCGCTCGGCGGCATGGTGTGGCAGGTGGAATCGCCGACCGGGCGCGCGCTGCTGTACGGCGCCTTCGCAACGGGCTGGCTGCTCGTGCTCGTCGCAACCTTCCTGATCAACCATTTCGACCTCTTCGGCCTGCGCCAGGTGTGGCTGCACCTGATCGGCCGACCGTACACGGCGCTGAACTTCGTGACGCCGGCGCCCTACCGGGTCGTGCGGCATCCCTTGTACGTCGGCTGGCTGCTCGTCTTCTGGTCGACACCGGACATGTCGGTCACGCACCTGCTGTTTGCGATGATGACGACGGCCTACATCCTCATCGCAATCCAGCTCGAGGAACGCGACCTGATCGCGGCGCATCCCGAGTATGCGGAGTACCGCCGGCGGGTGCCGATGCTGGTGCCGTCGCTGCGCCTTGCGCGGGTGAAGGCCACGCGAACGCAGGGGGCCTGAGCCCCTGCGCCCGGCGCGGCTGGACAGCTTCGGCACGACGCAGGGAGAATCCGGGCGATGGATCCCAAGCTGCCGGTCCGCGGCATCGACTACACCGTGATCTTTGCGCGTGACATGCCCGCCATGCAGGCGTTCTACGGCTCCACCATGGGCTTTCCGCTGCACAGGCGGCTTGGGCCGCAGTGGGTCGAGTTCCGGGTCGGCTCGAACATCCTCGCGCTGACCGAACGCGGCCTTGTGTTCGACGACCCGGCGCCGCCCAAGGGTGTCCTTTCGCTGCAGCTTGCTTTCCGGGTGTCGCCGGATGAAGTCACGACCTGCGCAAGCACGCTGAAGGAACGTGGCGTCGCCATCCTCTCCGGGCCGACGGATCAGCCATGGGACCATCGCACGCTCTTCTTCCGCGATCCGGACGGCAATGTCCTCGAGATATACGCCGAGATTTCGCAGGCCGCGGCCTGATCCAGGCATCGGGCGACACCACGGTTCTCCATCATGGATCTTGTCCCCATCCAGCGCGGCGGCGTCACTGACGCCAAAGTCGGCGATCTCCCGGCAGAGGCAGCGGGCGCCCTCGAAGCGACGGCCGGCCTTTACGACAGGGTCGGCTTTGCGCCGCCGTGGATCTGCTACATCGCGACCCGGGACGGAGAGGCGGTTGGTACCTGCGGCTTCACATCCGCCCCGGCGCGCGGTTGCGTGGAAATCGCCTACTTCACTTTCCCGCGCTTCGAGGGGCAGGGCGTTTCGACTGCAATGGCGGCGAGTCTCGTCTCGATTGCAATGAAAGCCGACCAGGCTGTGCTGGTGTTCGCGAGGACGCTTCCCGAACGCAATGCGTCACACCGGATCCTCGAGAAGCTGGGGTTCACCTGCATCGGCCCGGTGGAGGTCCCGGAGGACGGGACGGTGCTCGAATGGCACCGGTTGCCTGACGGCGTTGCCTGATACTTCCCGCAGCGGCTGCCCTGAAGTGGTGGCCAGGGTCGGAATCGAACCAACGACACGCGGATTTTCAATCCGCTGCTCTACCAACTGAGCTACCTGGCCGCCGTCGGGAAGGGCCGCGTATTAGAGCCGCGCCCGGGCGAGGCGTCAAGCGTGCACGCCCCCAAGTCCTTGATTCTTAGCGGACCATTTGCCCGGGCCACCGCCCCCGGTTCATGCTAGGGCCGATGGCCGCGAGGGGCGGCAAGGAAACGGGTCCCGATGCAAAAGACGCTGCTCGATTACTGGTGGGTGCCGCTCTCGCGCGGGATCCTCGCGATCCTTTTCGGCGTCCTCGTGCTCGCCTGGCCGGGCATCAGCGTCCTCGTCTTCCTCGCGCTGATCGCCGCGTTCTGGATCGTCGAGGGTGCATGCTCCATGTATTACGCCACGGTCGCGAAGAATCGCGGCTGGCCTTTCTGGGGCGGCCTCATCAGCGTCGCGGCGGGGGTCGCGGCCATCGCGGCACCCGGAGTCGCGGCGATTTCGATCCTGGTCATCATCGCCGCCTGGGCGATCGTGCGCGGCCTGCTCGACATCTACGCGGCGATCAAGTTCCACCGCGAGATCGACTTCGAGTGGTGGCTCGCGCTCTCGGGCGTGGTGAGCCTGCTCTTCGGCGTGCTCGTGCTCAGGAATCCGGCGGCCGGCGCGCTCGCGATGGCGACGCTCATCGGGGCGTTCGTGATCGTGCTGGGCATAGCGCTCGTGCTCGCCGGCCTTCGCATCCGCCAGTTCCGCAACAAGCGGCGGCCGATGGGCGTATAGGCGCCGCGCCGCTCAGTCCCTGTCCGGCGCCCCTGGCGGGAAGAAGTGCCGGTACGGCCGCGCCTCCTCCACCGCGCGCGCGAATGAGGGCCGCGCCAGCAGCCGCGCGCGATAGGCACGCAGGATCGCGTGCCGCGCGGGAATTTCCTGCACCCAGTCGGCGTAGAACAGCGCGGGCGCCGCGGCGCAATCGGCGAGGCTGAACGCGGCACCCGCCGCCCATTCGCGCCCCTTCAGCGCCGCCTCGAGCCATGTGTAGCTTGCATCGAGCAGCGCCCGCGCCTCGGCGACGCCGTGCGTGTCGCGATGCTCGGCCGGTCGCAGGCAGTCGAAGACGATTTTCTGCATCGGTGTCATGACGTAGTGGTCGAAGACGCGATCCATCAGGCGCACTTCGAGCGCCGCGCCCGGATCGGGCGGGAGCAGCCGCACCGGTCCCGGACGATGCACGCCGAGGTGCTCGATGATGACGGAAGACTCGACGACGGTGCGCCCACCGTCGACGAGCACCGGCATGCGCTTCAGCGGCCACAACGCCGCGAACTGTGCCTGGATGAGCTCGTCGCCGCCGAGCTGGCGAAACCCGAAAGGGGTCGCATTCTCGTACAGCGCCACCAGCACCTTCTGGCAGTAGGAACTGAACGGATGCCCGTAGAGGATCAGTGCGGTGTCGGTCATGCCCGTCAAGGACGATAGTCCGCGGGTGTCGCCGACCCTTCTCCGAAGAAAAACTTCTCCATCTCGCCCTCGAGGAACTTGCGGGCCTTGGGATCGACCGGCGAGAGGCGGTATTCGTTGAGCAGCATGGTCTGGTGGCCGACCCAGCGCTGCCAGGCCTCCTTCGACACCGATTCGAAGATGCGCTGGCCGAGCGCTCCGGGATAGGGCGCGCGCTCGAGGCCCGGTGCCTCCTTCTTCAGGAAGACGCAATGCACGGTTCGGCTCATGTCAGGCTCGCGAGGATCTGCTGGACGGGGGCCGGCAATCCTACCCGCGCGGGCGCGCGCCTGTCATACCAGAGCGTGCGATCGGCCTCGTGGGCCATCATCGCCACGGGACAGCGGGCAAGGAGCGGCGTGATCACGAGGTCGAAATGCGTGAACGCGTGCGGCACCGGCGCGAGTGCCTGCGTCACGAACTCGGCGCCGTGCAGTTCAGCAGCGGCGTAGCCGCGCGCCGCGCGCTCGGTCGCGAACTCCGGCAGGCACCAGAGGCCGCCCCAGATGCCTTCGGGCGGGCGGCGCTCGAGCAGAACCGCGCCATCCGCCCTCAGCGCCACCAGCATCACCACTTCGCGCACGCGCCGCGCCGCCCGCGGCCGGGCGCGCGGCGCCGGGATCTGCTGCGTGCGATGCATGCGATGCGCGACGCAGTCCGCCTGCAAGGGGCACAACGGACACAGCGGCCGGGTGCGCACGCAGACGGTCGCGCCGAGGTCCATGATTGCCTGGGTGTACCCGGCCACGTCCGCGACCGGCGTGTGCGCATCGGCCAGCGCCCAGAGCCGCCGCTGGGCGGCAGCCCCGCCACTCGCCTCGGTGACGCCGAAGCGGCGCGCGAGCACCCGCTTCGCATTGCCGTCGAGGATCGGGTGGCGCGCGCCGCGCGACAACGCGAGGATCGCGCCCGCGGTCGAGCGGCCGATGCCGGGCAGCGCTTCGATCGCGTCGAAGGACTCCGGGAACCGGCCGCCGAATTCGTCGCGCACGCGCTGCGCGGCCCGGTGCAGGTTGCGGGCGCGGGCGTAGTAACCGAGGCCCGACCAGTGATGCAGCACCTCATCGAGCGGCGCATCGGCGAGCGCCGCGACATCGGGGAAGCGGGCCATGAATCGCAGGTAGTACGGGATCACCGTCGCGACCTGCGTCTGCTGCAGCATGATCTCCGAAACCCACACGCGGTACGGCGAGCGATCGTGCTGCCACGGCAGGTCGTGCCGGCCATGCACGCGATGCCAGTCGAGCAGCTGGCCGGCGATCGCGCTCATGGCCCAGCGCCGAGCCGCACGCCCTTCATCCGCACGCCCGCGAGCGTCGCTTCGTCGAGGTCGAGAGTGCCTGCAACGCGCAACGCCCGCAGCATGTCGACCGGCAGGACGAAAGGCTCGCTCGCGGTGCCTTCCGGCTTCAGGTAGCGATCGAGATCCATGGCATCGCCGTGCAGCGTGAAATGCAAGATGCCCGCCTCCCGCGTGACCCGGCCGGCGAAGCGCGTGTCGTCGAGCAGGATATCGAGCGGCTCGACCTGCAACGCATCGCCCTCGATCCGGTAGCGGGCGCCAAGCGACAGGCGCTGGAAGGCGCGCGGGTCGCGGGTGGGCGGGAGTTCGACGCCCGCCGCCGCGAGCGTTGCGCGCAGCGACACGGGCGCGAGCGCGAGCGTGCCCAGGACAGCAGTCGCCGCACCCATCCTGGCAGTGGTAGAGCCCGTCAGCACGGCATCGCTGAATCCGAGCTCCCACTTCGGCGCCTCGTACGCACCGCCTTCGGGATCGAGCCGCAGGCGCGGCGCGGCCAGGTGCCACGAAGCGCCCCTCGTGCCGAAGCGCGCACCGAGAAGCCGGCCGCTCGCCTGCAGGTCGTCGAGCGTGATCGTCGGGCCAAGGCTCGCGACCACGCCCGCCTCGACGGCAATCCGTTCCTCGTGCCCTGCCATCGATGCCGTCGCGGCCAGCGCGATCCGCATGGGCGCGTGTTCGCGGACCGGTTCCACGGCCACGCGCAGGCTGGCGAGGCGCAGGCGCATGCCGGCCTTGTCATCGACGTAGTCGAGCTGCGAGTCGCGCAACTCGATGCCCGCGATGTCGGGCCAGGCGCCCTGCGTGCCGGCGTCCCGTGGGCCGCTTCCGAACGACCAGTTCGTGCGCCCATCGGCCGCCCTCACGAGGCGCGCATCGAGGCCCACGAGCCGCACGCGATCGACCACGAGCGAACCGCGCAGCAGCGGCAGGAGCCGCACGGCGACATGCGCCTTTCGCCAGCGAAGGAACCGGGGTTCGGAAAAACCGCGGGGGGCCAGCAGCTCACCCTCGCCCGTAGTCAACGCGAGCCAGGGAAAGAAAGAGAGCTCGATGTCACCCTGCAGGTGGAAGGCGCGGCCAGTCGCCGCCGAGACTTGCCGCTCGATGGTCCCGCGATAGGCATTGGGATCGACGACCTGCGTCAGGACGAAGGCCGCCGCAACGATCAACGCCACAAGCCCGCCGGCCCCGATCGCAAGCCGCTTCAGCCAGGTCCGCTCCGTCCACCACTGCCTTGCGACATGCACGCGGTCATTCTAGCGGTGCCCGCGCGCACTTGCCGCCCGTTGCCCGCCGCGCCGCCGCGCCGCCCCGGCGACCGTCAGCGATCGCAGATGCCCACGTCGCCGCTCATCGTCCTCGCGCGGACCTGCGCACCACCCGCGCCGCGCGTGAGCGACATGCGCTCGCCCGGGCCGTACTTGCTGACCGCCTCGGGTCGCACGCCGAAGCAGTTCGACAGCGAGCCGCTGAAGGTATCGACCTCGGCGGCGAACCCCGCCTCCGAGGCAAGCGCCGCCGACAGGTCGCCGCTCACGGACTCGTAGTCGACGCGCGCCCCCTTGGCGAGCCGCCCGCCGAGGCGCGTATCGCCCGAAGTCGTGCGCAGGCGCACGCCGGTCAGGGTGCCGAGGTCGAGGGTCATGTCGCCGCTCACCGTGGTCGCCTCGATCTCGCCCGCCAGGTCGTCGACCACGACGTTGCCGCTCACGCTGTAGACGATCATCTTCGCCGGCGAGTTTGCGGCGCTCGCGCGGATGTCGCCGCTCACCGTCTTGATCTCGCAGTCCTTCGCGGCATCGCGGGCCACGATCTCGCCGCTCACCGACTTCAGGCGCAGCGGCCCGGCCACCCCGCGCACTTCCGTGTCGGCGCTCACCGTGGTCACTTCGAGCGACGAGCCCTTCGGCACGCGGATCGTGAGGTCGGCGTCGGCGTCATTGTGCCGGTCGGTCTTCGGCAGCACGACCTTGACGGTGACCCGCTTGCCGTCGCGCAGGACATCGAGCCGCTCCACGCCCGCCCCCACCGTGCCGGCGACGTCGACTTCCGCCTTGTCCCAGCCCTCCACATTCACCGACCCGACGATGTTGTTGACGATGACCTGGCCGTCCGCCTCCGCGGCGACGCGCTGGGCGACATCGCGCTCCCGCGCCGCGCGGGCCGGCGCCGCCACGATCGCCGCGGCGAGCGCGGCCCCCATCCAAAAGTTTCGTGCAGCCGTCATGTTCCGATCTCCCGGACTGTCGTGAGGACGCGCATTTCGTCCTGGTAGCAGTTCACCAGCATTTCCTGCAGCAACGCATTGCCGGGGTCGCGCCCCAGCGCCTGCTCGATGTCGGCGCGCGCCCGCTGCACCGTTTCGAGGCTCGCCTCGACGCGCGCCCGTGTCGGCGGCGGCAACCGGGCCAGCCGTGCGCCCACTTCGCGCAGCAGGCTTTCGCGCGTGCGCTCGAAGCGCGCATCGGGTGCGTAGCTCACCGCCTGCGCGAGCGGCTCGCCCGCGGCCCCGCTCGCCGGCACCGCAGGTGCCGCGGCCACGGGCAATGACTCGCGCCCGATCCACACTCCGACCGCGACACAGCCGAGCGCAGCGGCCAATGCCCACGCCGGGGACGGTCGCCACCCGCCCAGCCGCTGGCCGAGGCGCGCGATGCCCCTGGCGGGTCGCGCCGCACCGGGCGCGTCTGCGCCGATCGCCGCGGCGATGCCGGGCCATAAATCGCGTGCGGGCGCGATGTCCCGGGGCAGGTCTCCGATTGCCTTCATGTTCGCACTCCGCTCTCGAGCCGCGCCCGCACCAGGGCGCGGGCGCGATGCAATTGGGCCTTGCAGGTGCCTTCCGCGATGCCGAGCAAGGTCGCGGCCTCGCCGTGCCCGTAACCGTAGATGCCGCACAGGGTCAGTACGTCACGCGCGCCCTGCGGCAGCGAGGCGATGACCGCCTCGAGCTCCGCCTCCTCCACCGGGGTATCGAGCGCATCGTTGTCGCGCTCGTACTCCGCGGCGTCCTCGACGTAATCGACCGGCGGTTCGCGGCGGCGGCGGCGTTCGAGGACCACGTTGACCGCGATCCGGTGCAGCCAGGTCGAGACCTGGCTGCGCGCCTCGAAGCGATCGAGTGCGCGCCACGCGCGGATGAAGGTTTCCTGGGTGTAGTCCTCCGCGAGCTGCAGGTCGCGCACCATGCGCAGGCACAGGCCGTGCACGCGCCCGACGTGTTCCCGGTACAGCCGCTCGAACGCCCGCGAGTCGCCGCCGCTGGCGCGCGCCACCAGGACTTCGTCGATGCCTGACACCCCACCGTCCGCCAAGGGATCTTCCTCCTGCATGGCTTGGATGCGGCAGGACGGGGCGGCGTTTGAATGCGCTGCCGTCAGCCCTCGCCCCGGGAGGTCCGGTCGAAGGTCAGGGCGTATTGCAGGAGCTGGGAGTTGCTCGCGAGATTGAGCTTGCGCTTGATGCTCTGGCGATGGGACTCGACCGTCTTGACCGACAGGGTCAGGTCGGCGGCGATCGCCCGCGAGGACAACCCGCGGCCGAGCTTCGCGAGCACCTGGATCTCGCGGTTGCTCAGGCGCGTGAGCGGATCCTCCGCCACCCCACCCGCCGGCATCGCGCCGCGCGTGCGCAGGCGCGCCTGGAGCGCTTCGCTCAGGTAGACCTTGCCGGACAGCACGCGGCGCAGCGCTATCAGCAGCTGGCCGGACGCCGCCTCCTTCATGATGTAACCGCGGGCCCCGGCGGCGAGCATCCGCTCGGCGTAGATCGACTCCTCATGCATCGACAGCACCAGCATCGGCAGGTCGGGCAGGTGCGCGCGCACGTCGCGCACGAGTTCGAGGCCGTCGCCCTGGCCGAGGGTGAGGTCGACGATCACGACGTCCGGCAGGAGCTCGCGGATCGCGCGCTTGGCGTCCGCCACCGTCTCCACCTCGCCGCACACGGCGAGGTCGGGCGACGCCTCGATCATCCGGACGAGGCCGTGCCGGACGATCGGGTGATCGTCGACGATCAGGACGCGCTGGCGCGCTGGATTGCCGCTAGGGGACATTCACACTCCACGCGCACGCCCCGCGCGCCGGCCGGCTCCACCCGGAGCGCGCCGCCGAGCATCTGGGCCCGATACCGCATGATCTTGAGGCCGAGCCCCGCGGGCGCGCCGGCCGCCGCCGCAAAGCCGCGCCCGTCGTCGTCGACCCGCAACCGCAGCCGGCCCGCCGCCGGCGCGAGCTCGATCGCGACGTGCTTCGGATTGCCGTGGCGTATCGCATTGATCACCGCTTCCTGCGCGATCCTGTACAAGTGATTGAGCGCCGCATCCGCGAGGGCCGGATGCGCATCGAAGCGCGACGCGACGGTTACGTCAACCCCGTGGCGATCGTGCATGCGGGAGGCAAGGGTCTCGAGCGCGGCCACGAGCCCGCCCCGCTCGATGTTGACCGGCGACAGGCCGCTCGCGAGCACGCGCGTGCTCTCGATCGCCGAGTTGACGAGGCCGATCACTTCCTCGACGTCGGCGCGCGCCTCGGAGCGCTCCTTGCGCAACTGCCCCGCCACCCCGCGCAACATCAGCGCGATCCCCGTCAGGTCCTGCGACAGGCCGTCGTGCAGGTCGCTGCCCATGCGCTGCTGCTCGCGGTGCGCGATCTCGAGCAGTTCGCGCTCGAGCCCCTTGCGGGCGGTGACGTCGGTGGCGTTGATCACGATGCCGGGGCCGGCGCCCGCAGCCACCGTGTGCACCGGGCGGACGCGCAGCTCGAGGCAGCGATGCACGCCGTCCGGCGCGATGAACTCCTGTTCCTCGACGCGCGGCTGGCCGGAATGCAGCACTTGCTCGGCGAGCCCGAGCAGGCTGCCGGTGCGCTGGCGCGGCGCGAATTCGCGCAGGGTGCGGCCGACGATCTCGCCCGGCGTGTGGCCGCCGAAGCCATGGTTGATGAATACGAAGCGCAGGTCGCTGTCCAGCATGACGAGCCAGTCCGAGGTGACTTCCGCGATCGTGCGCAGCACGGTCTCGGTCGCGCGCGATCGCTCCTCGGCGGCGTGCCGCGCGGTGTTGTCGGTGACGGCCACGCTCAGGCCCATGATCTCGCCCCGCTGGGTGACCGGCGAAGCGCGGCTCACGAGGTAACGGGGCGAGGCGCTGCCGTGGCAATGGTCCGCCACCTCGAGCTGCTCGGACCGGCCGGATTCGAGCACGCGATTGAAGTGCACCACGAGCTGGTCGCGGCAGGAGGGCGGGAGATAGTCGGCGATGTGCCCGCCGACGAGGCCGGTCGCCATGTGGGGCGGCCAGCTGCGGTTGGCGAACTGCACCACGAGGTCACGATCGAGCAACAGCAGGTGGTCCGGTGCGTGCCCGGTGACCGCGTGCAGGGTGGCGACGGCGCGCTCGCGCGCGTCGATCTGTTCCTGCATGCGCGATATGTCGACCAGGAAGCCCGCCATGCGCGCCGGGGCGCCCTCCGCCGTGCGCGCGGTGACGCGGCCGCGCTGCAGGACCCAGCGCCATTCGCCGCTTGCGTTTCGCAGCCGGCCCTGGATCTCGAACTCGTCGCGCTTGCCCTGCCTGATCTCCTCGTCGAACACGCGCGCCTCCGCGAGGTCGTCCGGGTGCAGGCAGGCGAAGCGCCGCTCGCGGCGCTCGACCAGGCCCTGAGGCCGCATGCCGCCGAAGGCGTACTCGGCGTAGAGGTCGTTGCAATGGAAACGGTCGTCCACGAGGTCCCAGGACCAGATGCCGATGCGCGCGACGTCGATCGCGTGCTCGAGCCGCTGCTGCATCTCGCGCGCGTCGTGCTCGGCGACCGCGCGATCCTCGATGTCCATGCAGACGCCGACCATGCGCACGGGCGTGCCGTCGGCCGCGCGATCCACCACGCGGCCGCGTTCGAACAGCCAGCGCCACTCGCCGCTGCGCGTGCGCAGGCGGTACTCGGCGTCATAGTGATCCGCGCGGCCGGACACATGCGATTCGAAGCTGCGCTGCGCCTCGCCGACATCGTCGGGATGGATGTTCTCGTCCCAGCGCTGCACGTGGTCGGTGCCGTCGCAGGGCTCGACATCGAGCCGCTCGCACCAGTCGTTGTGCCAGCGGGTCTGCTCGCTCGCGAAGTCGAGTTCCCAGAGGCCGATCTTCGCGCCCCACAACGCGGTCTCGAGGCGTGCCTCGCTGCTGCGCAGGGCGAGTTCCGCCTGCTTCTGCGCCTCGATGTCGAGCGACACGCCGATCGCGACCGTGGGGGTGCCCTGGAAGTCCCATTCGTTGACCCGCCCGCGATCCTGGAACCAGCGGTACTCGCCCGAGGCGACACGGATGCGGTATTCGATCTCGAGCGACTGGGTGCGCCCGTCGAAGTGATCGCGGATCGTGCGCTCGACGCGCTCGACATCCTCCGGATGCAGCCGCGAATGCCAGGGGCGCGGATCGTGTTCCCACTCCTCGCGCTGGTAGCCGGTCATCGCGAACCACATCGCGCTGCGATTCTGCACGTCGGCCGTGATGTTCCAGTGCCAGAACGCGGCGCGCGCACCCCACAGCGCGGTCGCGAGCCGCGATTCCTTCTCCTGCAACGCCATCTCGGCGCGCTTGCGCGCATCGATCTCGATGCAGATGCCGGCGGCGCGGAGCGGCCGGCCCTTGTCGTCGGACTCGATCACCCGGCCGCGCTGCAGGAGCCACAGCCAGCGCGAATCTTCCGTCAGGACCCGGAACTCCACCTCGAAGGAGCTGCTTACTCCCTGCTCGAACTCCTCGCGGCTGCTGCGGAACACGGCCGCGTTGTCGGGATGGACGAGCTTCTCCCAGCGCGACAGGTGATCGGCGCCCGAACAGGGGTCGAGGCGCAGGGCCGCGCACCAGCCCTCGTCGACGCCACCTTCGCCGGTCGACAGGTCGAGATGCCAGGCGCCCACCTGCGCCGCGCGCAGCGCCGCGGCGCGCGCCGCGTCGGTGATGGAGGCCGCCTGCACGACGGTGGAACCATCCGTCCCGGGCGACTCTTCGATGTACAGCAAGGCGCCGCATACCACCTGGCCGCGGCGCAGTGGCACGAGGCGTGCGCCGCAGACCCGCTCGCGGCCGCGCCGGTCAATGGCGGCGCGGGGTGGAAACTGGCGCGCGCCGCCCGCGAGGACCGCCGCGAGATCGTTGCCTTCGCGCAGCCAGGGCAGGGCGAGATCGGCGAGCGCGCCTCCGATCAGCGTGCCGGCGCCGATCGGCGCCCAGTCGTGGGCGGACTCGTTGGCCCAGCGGATCACGCCATCGCGATTGAGCATCACCACGGCGCCGGGCCACTGCTCCACCATGTCCCGGAACAGGTCGGGCGCGAGGTCTGCGGTTGCCGTGGGGCGGGGGGCGGCTTGCATGGCTGGAAGGTGTCTTGGGGCCCTGGACGGCAATTTGACGGAATTATCGGCCGGGATCATAGCCGTCCCGCATGACTCAGGTCGCACTCTGGCCCTTTGGGTGGCATATTCACTACAAATACCTACGAAGCCAAGGGGATGCGGAGGAAGTCTGTGGTCGATTCAAGATCGCCGGGGGGCCTGGCCGACTATTCCACGTGGCGGGCACGCGACTATTTCGAGACGTATTACAGCGAGGTGGTGCTGCCCGATGAGCAGGCCGTACTGGCCTACCAGATCGAGGTCATGCGCCGGGCCGGGACGCGTTTCGGGCGTGCGCTCGAGTACGGCTGCGGCCCGACCCTGCATCGCGCGATCGCGGCCTCGGCATACGCCTTTCGCATCGACATGGCGGACTGGCTGGCGGACAACCTCGTGTTCGCGCGCGAATGGCTGCGCGCCGATCCGGTGGAAAGCGACTGGAGCCGCTTCACCCGTTTCATCCTGGCCTGCGAAGGCCTGCCGGAGGCGGACCGGGCCCGCGTCATCCGCCGCGAATCCCAGACCCGCAAGTGCGTGCGCGGCCTGTACGTCAGCGACGCGCGCTGGCACGACCCGCTCGGCGAGGAGCGCCGCGGCTACTACGACCTGATCGTCTCCGGCTTCTGCCTCGATGCCGTGTCGAGCGATCGCGGCGTGTGGCGCGCGTGCATGCAGAACGTGCTGTCGATGCTCGCGCCGGGCGGCACCGCCGTGATCCACGCCCTGCACGACTGCACCGCCTACAAGGTCGGGGAGAAAATGTTTCCCGGCGCCGGCGTCACGGTGGATGCAATGGCCGAATCGCTGCTCGAATGCGACATGGCGCGCGCCAGCATCGACGTGCAGGTGATTCCGTGCCCGGCGAACTCGGTCTACGGCTACTCCGGCATCCTCACGGCCTCGGCCCGCAAGCACGCCGCGCCTTGAGGGCGGTGGCGTGACACGCGTCGTCATCGTCGGCGCGGGCTTTGCGGGCCTCGCCGCCGCCCGGGCACTCGCGAACCGCGCGGGCATCGAGGTCGTGCTGCTCGATCGCTCGAACCATCACCTCTTCCAGCCCCTCCTCTATCAGGTGGCGACCGCCGCACTGAGCCCGGCCGACATCTCGGCTCCGGTGCGCAGCATCCTGCGCGGCGCGAGGAACGTGCGGGTCCTGATGGCGGACGCGCAGCGCATCGACCTCGCGGCCCGCCGCGTCGACACCGACGCCGGGCCGTTCGACGGCGACTATCTCTTGATAGGCGCCGGCGCGACCCATGCGTACTTCGGCCACGATGCGTGGGAACCCTACGCGCCGGGGCTCAAGACGCTCTCGCAGGCGACCGCGATGCGCGCCCGCATCCTGCTCGCCTTCGAGCAGGCCGAGCGCTGCGCCGACTGGGTGGAGCAACAGGCCTGGCTCAGCTTCGTCGTCGTGGGCGGCGGCCCGACCGGCGTTGAAATGGCCGGTGCCATCGCCGAGATGAGCCGCTACACCCTGGCGCGCGATTTTCGCCGCATCGATCCGCGCAAGGCCCGCGTGCTGCTGGTCGAGGCCGGCCCGAGGCTGCTGCCGTCCTTCACCGAGCGCTCTTCGGCGCGCGCGCGGCGCGACCTCACCGCGCTCGGCGTCGACGTGCGCCTCGGCGCCGCGGTCACCGGGATTGCGGCGGGCACGGTGACCCTCGGGGACGAGCGGCTGGCGACGCGCACCGTCGTCTGGGCGGCCGGCGTGCGCGCCTCGCCGCTCGCTCAATCGCTCGGCGTGCCGCTCGACCGTGCGGGGCGCGTGCCGGTGACCGCGGGCATCACGATCGCCGGCCACGACTGCGTGTTCGTCACGGGCGACCTCGCCGCCTGCATCGACCCGACCTCGCAACGGGCGCTGCCCGGCGTGGCGCAAGTGGCCATCCAGCAGGGCCGCTACGCGGCGGCCTGCATCCTTGCCGACCGACGCGGGGCGCCGCGCGCCACCTTCCGCTACCGGGACAAGGGCCAGATGGCGACGATCGGCCGCCAGCGGGCGATCTGCGAGATCGGGCGGCTGACTTTCGGCGGGCGGATCGCCTGGTGGCTGTGGCTGCTCGTGCACATCATGGGACTCACGAACTTTCGCAGCCGCGCCTCGGTGTTGCTGCAGTGGGGCTGGTCGTTCTTCACCTACGGGCGGGGCGCGCGGCTGATCGTGGCCGGCAAGGACCCGTAGGCGGCAAAGGCGGGTATGATCGCGCCGGCACCGGAGGGAGTCATGATGGTCGATGCACCGCTCGCGTATTCACTCGTCAAGTTCGCGCACATCCTGCTGTTCGTCTACTGGCTCGGCGGCGATGTCGGCGTGTTCTACTCGAGCGGCTTCGTGATCGACCCGAAGCTGTCGCGCGACTCGCGCCTGACCGCCTTCCGGATCTTCATCGAACTCGACCAGTTGCCGCGCTACTGCCTCGCGCTGATGCTGACGGTCGGCGGCCTGCTCGCGTATTACATCGGCGTGCCCCACCTGCCCGGGCAATTGCCGCTGATCCTCGCGCTCGGTCCGCTCTGGGTGCTGCTCGTCTGGGCCGTGCACCACTACCAGGGCCAGCCGCTCGGCGCCAAGCTCGCGAAGTTCGACTTCCTGTTCCGCTGCTTCATGATCTTCGCGCTGATCGCTTCAGTGGGCTATGCCTACGGCGACGGGCGCCTGAATCCGTACCCCTGGCTCGCGGCGAAGCTGCTGATCTTCGCGGCGCTGATCTTCTGCGGCCTCGTGATCCGCATGAAGCTGCCGCGCTTCGTCAGCGGCTACCGCCAGTTGCTGGCGAGCGGCGCGACGGAAGCGAGCGATCGCGACATGGCGGAAGGCCTGCGCTCCTGCCGGCCCTATGTGCTCGCGATCTGGGCGGGACTCGCGCTCGCGGCCTGGATCGGCATCGCCAAGCCCGGCGCGCCGATGTAGCATTCCCGCGCGCCCGCCGGGGCGCATCGGGGGTGCAGGGATGACTACTCGACGGGGATTCCTCGAAGGACTCGGGGTCGCCGGCCTCGGCACGGCCTGGCTTTCCTTGCATGCGCCGGCCATCGCGGCCGCCGCCCGGCACGCGCACGCAAACCTCGCGCTGGCGGCAAGCGGCGCGGCGCCACCGCTCCAGGTGCTCACCGCCGCAGAAGCCCGTGACATCGACGCTTTCACCGCAGCGATCGTGCCCTCCGGCAGCGAGGGCCCCGGCGCCCATGAGGCGGGCATCGTGTATTTCATCGACCGCGCGTTCGGCAGTTTCTTCGCGGGGCAGCGCGCGGAGGTCCTGCGCGATCTCGCGGCGCTGCCGCGCCCGTTCCCCGATTTCGCGACGCTCGAGGGAAAGCCGCTCTTCGAGCAACTGCGCATGCTCACCGTACTCGGCCTGTTCGCATCCCCCGACTACGGCGGCAATCGCGACGGACTCGGCTGGCGGCTGATCAACCTCGAGGACACGCACGCCTACCAGCCACCCTTCGGCTGGTACGACCGCGACTATCCCGGGTACTCGCCATGAGCTTGAAGCAGTACCGCGACGGCGAAACGGTCGATTTCGCGATCGTCGGCTCGGGCGCCGCCGGCGGCGTGCTCGCGCGCGAGCTCTCGCAGGCAGGCTTCTCCGTCGTGCTGTTCGAGCGCGGCCCGCGCCACACGGCGGCCTCCTTCAGGCACGACGAACTCGGGAATTTCTTCCTCGACGCGCTGACGAACAGTGCACGCACGACGCCGCAGTCCTTCCGCAACGATCCGGCGGCCGAGGCGCAGCCGGTCGCGAACGGGCCGCTGCCCGCGTGGTATGCGCAGACCGTCGGCGGCAGCACGGCGCATTTCACGGCCAACTTCTGGCGCTTCCATGAAGTCGACTTCCGCGAGCGCAGCCTGCTCGGGCCGATCGCGGGCACGTCCTTCGCCGACTGGCCGATCAGCTACGCCGAGCTCGAGCCCTACTACACGAAGGTCGAATGGGAGGTGGGTGTTTCCGGGCTCGCGGGCGCCTGCCCGAACGATCCGCCGCGCTCGAAGCCCTATCCGATGCCGCCGTTGCCGGTGAAATCCTCGGGCGTGCTGTTCGAGCGCGGCGCGAAGAAGCTCGGCCTGCATCCCTTTCCCGCGCCGATGGCCATCGCCTCGGTGCCCTTCCGCGGCCGGCCCGCCTGCATCCACTGCGGCTTCTGCATGGGCTTCGGCTGCGAGGCGATGGCGAAGTCCTCGACGCTCTACACGATGATCCCGGAAGCCGAGGCGACCGGCCGCTGCGAAGTGCGTCCGCTGAGCTATGTCTTCCGCGTGCCCACCGACGACAGGGGGCGCGTCACGGGCGTGCACTACTTCGACGGCGAGCGGCGCGAGCGCTTCCAGAAGGCGCGCGCGGTGCTGCTGTCGGCGAACGGCGCGGAAACGGCGCGCCTGCTGCTCGCCTCCGAGAGCGCCCGCTTCCCGCAGGGGCTCGCGAACTCGAGCGGCCTCGTCGGCAAGAACCTCATGTTCAACACCTACGCGCAGGTCGAGGCCGAGTTCGAGCACGAGCTGAACGAGTACAAGAGCGTGCAGGTCACGCGCATCTCGCACGACTTCTACGACAGCGACCCGAGGCGCGGCCACTATGGCGGCGGCGGCATCGATGCGCGCATCGGCCCCGCGCCGATGGTCTGGGCGCTCGACCGGCCGCCTGGCGAGCCGCGCTGGGGCGAGGGCTTCAAGCAGCGCCTGCGGGCGTTCCCGCGCACGATGCTCTCGACGCAGCACTCGACTTCGCTCGCGCTCGAGCGCAACAGCGTGAGCCTCGATCCCGCGCTGAAGGATGCCTGGGGCCAGCCCTGCATCCGCGTCACTTACCGCGATCACCCCGACGACCTTGCGAACGCGCGCTTCCTGCAGGCCCGCGGCGAGGAAATCCTGCAGGCCGCCGGCGCACTGCGCACCTGGCGGTATCCGGTCACGGAGGGCATCAACTCCCCCCACCTCCTCGGCACCTGCCGCATGGGCAACGATCCGGCCGCCTCCGTGGTCGATCGCTTCCACCGCACCCACGATGTCCCGAACCTTTTCATCTGCGACGGTTCGAGCTTCGTCACGTCCGGGCGCGGGCAACCGACCATGACGATCCAGGCGCTGGCTTTCCGCGCCGGGGAGCACATCGCGCGCCTCGCGCGCGCCAACGACATTTGACGATAAGCTAGCGGGCGATGGATACGCCCGTTGCCCTGTCCCTCGCGGTGGCGCTGCTCGCGCTCGTGGCGCTCGCCTACGTCGTGCGCGCTCGCCGGCGGGACGCCGCGCAGCCGGCCCCCGCCCCGCCCGCGGCGGCCGCCGCGTCCCGAACCGCCGCGGCCGGGACCACGGCGACCACATCCGGCCCGGCCGCGCGCGAAGCATGGACCGCGCTGCATCGCCTCGCGCTCTCGGCACCGCAACTCGAACCGCAGGTCCCGCCCGGCCACGAGCGCGTGGCCGCGCAAGTGGCGGACGACATCGCGGGTTCCGCCCTGCAGGCGACCCTGCCGCGCCGGCCACTGCTCCTGCCGCAATTGCTGCGCGCGGTGAACGATCCCGAAACGTCGCGACGCGAACTCGCCGCGATCATTGCCCGGGACCCGGCGCTCGCGGGCGACCTGCTGCGACTCGCGAACAGCCCCTACTATCGCCTCTCGGCCAAGCCCGTCGAAAGCATCGATCGCGCGGTGGCGGTGCTCGGTACCGAGGGACTGCGCCGGCTGGTGGCGGCCGCGATCATGCAGCCCGTCTTTCGCGTGCGCACCGGGCATTTTCCGCGCTTCCCGGATACCGCCTGGGATCATGCCTTCCGCGCGGGCATCGCCGCCGAGACCTTTGCCGCGATCGTCGACGACAGCGACCCCTTCGCCGCGCAGCTGCTCGCGCTGCTGCTCGGCCTCGGCACGATCATCGTGTTTCGCGCGGCGATGGAGCGCTACGTCAGCCAGGGCGGCCTCGCGCCCTCGCCCGAGCTGGTCGCCCACCTGATCGACAGCCACGCGGCGCATGCCGCGCGCGCAGTCGCGGCAAGCTGGCAACTGTCGGAGGGCGTGCTCGCCGCGATCGACGAACAGCGGCCCGACGCCGGGGACGGCGCGCTGTCGCCGCTCGGGCGAAGCGTGCGCCTCGGGCGCCTCACCGGCGCGCTCGCCGTGGTGCGATCGGGCGGCGGCGTGGACGACGAAGCCGCGCTCGCGACCTTGCGCGCCGCGGGCGCGCCCGGGCGCCAGTGCGAGCGCATCTGGCTGCGCCTCGTGCCGGAAAGCGCCGAGGTCCTGCAGAAGCGTTCCGTGTAGGACGATTCGCACAGGCGGTTGCGGCGCGTGACCCTGCCGTCCCCGGACCCGGACATGGAGCATGGCGGCATGAACAGGCAAACCTTGATCGGCGCCGTCGCGGGCGCAGTCCTCGTCACCGGTGTCGCGGCACTCGCCGGCTATCGCGCGATGTCGGGCGGTTCATCCGCCGAAGTGCTGTCCTCGGAAGCGATCATGCGCACGGTGAAGACACCGCGCGAGGTCTGCCACGACGAACTCGTCACGCAGCAGAAGCCGGTGAAGGACAGGCACCAGGTCGCAGGCACCGTGGTCGGCGCGGTGATCGGCGGCGTGCTCGGCAGCCAGGTCGGCAGCGGCTCGGGCCGCGACCTCGCGACTGTCGCCGGCGCCGCGGCGGGCGGCTACGCCGGCAACAAGGTGCAGGAGCGCATCCAGGAAGGGAACACCGAGCAGGTCACGCAGCGCCGCTGCGAGACGGTGTACGACTCGAAGGACGTCCCGACCGGGCAGTTCAAGGTGCGCTACCGGCTGGACGACGTCGAGCACACCGTGAAGATGGACCACGACCCGGGCGCGCGACTGCCCGTGAAGGACGGCAAGGCGGTCCTCACCAAGGAAGGCTGAACCGGCTCGCCCGCGAGGCGTCTGGTTTCAGGTACAGCTGCGCCGGGCTTGCCCGCCGGCGCGGGCCTAGGTCATAGTGACGGTGGGGGTCGCCACCCGGCGGCTGTGGGCAAAGAATGCGGGCACACCTCGTCGCCTTGCTGGCACTCGCGCTCGCCGCCTGCGGGGGCGGAGGCGGAGGCGATTCGTCAGGCCCGCCGACCCCGCCTTCTGCGCCGACTGTATCCCTGACAAGCTCCGCGACCGAAGTGGCGGCCGGCGGCTCGGTCACCCTGACCTGGTCCTCGACAAACGCCACGAGTTGCACGGCCTCGGATGCCTGGAGCGGCAGTCGCGGCACGAGCGGTACGGAAACGGTGGCGCCGTCCGGCAACGGCGCGTCGACCTATCTGCTGACCTGCTCGGGCTCCGGCGGTTCGGCTTTCTCCCAGGTTTCTGTCGCGGTTCGCAGGGCGCCGGTTGTCACCCTGCAATCGGCGTCGCCCGTGTCCATTGACTACTTCACCACGACCGGCCTGCAATGGAGCAGCACGGACGCGAGCTCGTGCACCGCATCGGGCGGATGGAGCGGCAGCCGCCCGACGTCGGGTTCCGAAACCACGGCGCGCCTGGTCGCGGCCACGACTTTTTCGCTGACCTGCACCGGCCTCGGCGGCTCGACCACGGCAACGGTCGTCGTCAATGTGGGGCCACCACAGCCGCCTTCGGTCTCGTTGTCGGCATCGCCCACCCCCATCGTCACCGGTTCGGCCAGCACGCTCAGCTGGACTACTCAGCGCACGGACGCCTGCCAGGCGAGCGGTGGCTGGACGGGTTCGCGGCCGCCGAGTACGCCCGGCCAGGTATCGCATGAAGGCACCGGCCCGCTCACGGCAACCACCACCTATGCGCTCACTTGCACGAATCCGGCCGGCTCGACGACGGCCTCCACCACGGTCACCGTCGTAGCCGCGTTCCCGCCGGTCGTTTCGATCAATGCCAACCCTGTCGCGGTCACGGCAGGCAGCTCGTCGACGATCTCGTGGACGACCACCAACGCCACCTCGTGCACGGCCAGCGGCGGGTGGAGTGGCAGCCGCCCCACCACGGGCAGCTTTTCCACCGGCCCGCTCAACGCCCCTGTCACGGCGTTCACCCTGACCTGCACCGGTCCGGGCGGCAGTTCCGGCGGGACCACGACTGTCTCGGTCTCCGGTCCGAACGACCCACCGTTGGCCAGCGCCGGCGCCGACCAGACCACCCTCTCCGGCGCGCAAGTCACGCTATCCGGTGCCGGGAGCAGCGACGCGGGTGGTTCCGTGGCCGGTTACGCGTGGACGCAGCAGTCGGGACGCGCCGTCAGCCTGAACGGCGCGAACACCGCCACGGCCACGTTCACGGCACCTGCGGTCACGGCCGACGAAACGCTTGTTTTCTCGCTGGTCGTCACCGACGACGTGGGCGCTTCGAGCGCGCCCGACAGCGTGGCGGTGCTCGTGCGACCCCTGCCATCCGGCACGGTGCCGATAACCGGCCGCATCACCTTCGCGCGCGTGCCCACCAGCCTCGGCAACGGACTCGACTACGCAGGTACGCGCCAGGACCCGGCTCGCGGCATCACGGTCCTCGCGATCGATGCGTCGACCCAGGCCGAACTCGCGCGCACCACGACGGAACCGGATGGCACCTACGGGCTGGCGGTGGCGCCCTCGACCCACGTGATCGTGCGGGCGCTCGCGGAGATGGCACGCAGCGGGCCGTCGCCCAGCTGGCGCGTGCAGGTGCGCGACGCGAGCGCCGGCGCACCGACCTACGCCTTCGACGGCGCGGCCGCGAGCAGCGGCACGGCGGGCGGCACGCGCAACCTCGCCATTCCCTCCGGCTGGGACCCGGTGGCCCGCGTCGCCAACGGGACACGCGCGGCGGCGCCCTTCGCCATCCTCGACACGATCTACCGCGCGCGGCAGTTGATACTCGGCGTCGCGCCCGCCGCGAACTTCCCGCCCCTCGTCGTCGACTGGAGCACCGGCAACAGCGGCGCGGATGGGGCGTTCTATTCGAACGGCGTCGGCGGCCCGCAGGTCACGCTCGCGGGCGAAGCCGACATGGACACCGACGAGTACGACCCGCACGTGATCGCGCACGAGTTCGGCCATTACATCGAGGACCAGTTCGCGCGCTCCGACAACATCGGCGGGCCGCACGCGATCGGCGACCGACTCGATCCACGCGTCGCCTTCGGCGAGGGCTTCGGCTACGCCTTCGCGGCGATGGCGCTCGGCGACCCGATCGCCATCGACACCTTCGGCTCGGGCCAAACGCGGGTGAGTTACTTCAACGTCGAGGAGGTCACGGGCCCGACGCGGGGCTGGTTCAGCGAGGCCTCGGCCTGGGAGATCCTGTGGGACCTCCAGGATGCGCGGCAGGACCGCGGCCCGGGCGGCTCGGTGGATGCACTCGCCCTCGGCTTCGCGCCGCTCTGGCAGGTGCTCACGGGCCCGCAGCGGGCGACCGATGCGCTCACCAGCCTCTTCCCGTTCATCGCGGCGCTGAAGGCTGCAAACCCGGCCGCCGCGGCGGACATCGACACGATCGTCGCCGACCAGCAGGTCCAGTCGGCGACCATCGAGCCTTTCGCGACGACCGAGACGAACTCGGCCGGGTCGGCGGACGTGCTGCCGCTCTACGCGCCGGTCGCGGTCGACGGCGGCGCGGTCATCGTGCGCAGCGTCGGCACCACCTTCGGCACGCCGAACAAACTCTCGAACCATCGCTTCCTGCGCCTCGACGTGGCGGGCGCGCGCAGCGTGCGCATCGTCGCCACGGCGCCTGCGGGCCGCGACCCCGATATCGTCATCTACCATCGCGGTGTCGAGCTGGATCGGGGCGAGCTATCCGGCAACGAGGACCTCACGGTGGCGCTGCCTTCAGCCGGCACCTACATCCTCGACGCCTACGACTGCCTCAATGCGGGCTGCACGGGCGGCACGCCGGCCCTCACCAACATCGCCGTCATCGTCACGAGCAACTGATGAACGCAGTACGCGCATGGGTCCTGTTGGCACTCGCCGCCACCGCCGGTTGCGCGGCACCCGCCGTGGCGCCGCCCGCCCCGGCGCCGTCCACCGAACCCGACATCCACGCGATGGCTGTCGCCGAGCGGCGCGGAGAGAAGATCGGCGCACCGGTCGATGTCCGCTACCAGTTCTCGGGCCAGGTCGCCGCCGGCCGCCCCGTCGGCCTGCAGATCGCGGCCGTGCCGCGCTTCGATGGCAGCAACCTGCGCATCGAGCTGCCGCAGAGCGCGGGCGTCACGATCGCCAAGGCGGGCCCGGCCGCCGCGTTCGGCAAGGCGACGGGCGCCAGCGCCTATCGCTACGACGTCGAGCTGACGCCTGCTGCCGAGGCGCCGGATCGGATCCCGGTGATCGTCTCGATGGACGTCGCGGGCGGCCGTTTCTTCAGCGTGTTCTCGATTCCATTGCGCGCGAAGGCCGCCGGTTCGCCGATCCATTAGAATCCCGCTCCCGTTCCCCTGGGAGCCTCCCGTTGAGCCAGCTCGGCCGCATCCTGCTGAAGGGCCTCGTCACGATCCTGCCGATCGGACTCACGGTCTATCTCATCTACTGGCTCGGGGTCACGACGGAGACGCTGCTCTCGGGTCCCATCCGCTGGTTCGTGCCCGACGCGCAGTACGTGCCGGGCATGGGCCTCGTCGCGGGCTTCATCGGGCTGTTCATCGTCGGCCTGCTGGTGAACGCCTACGTCGTCCGGCGCAGCATGCACGTGCTCGAGGGCCTCGTGATGCGCGTGCCCGTCGTGAAGACGGTGTACGGCGCGCTGCGCGATGTCACCAAGCTCGTGAACACGAGCGGCAGGAAGAGCGAGCTCGAACGCGTCGTGATGGTGGAATTCGGGCCGGGGCGCGTGATGGGATTCGTCACCCAGGAACACGCCACGCTGCCGGGCAGCGAAACGGGCGAGGAACTCGTCGCGGTCTACCTGCCGATGAGCTACCAGATCGGCGGATATACGGTCTACCTGCCGAGAAGCCGCATCGAACCCATCGACCTCACGGTCGAGGCCGCGATGCGCATCGTGCTGACGGGCGGCCTGCAGCGCTGAGCCCGCGGCGAAGGCGCACTAGTCGAAGCGGTACGCATCCATCGAGAGGACCGCAGCCTCGATCGCACGGTGGAAGCGCGTGGCGCGTGCCCCGGCGCCCGCGGCGCCCAGCGCGACGAATAGCGGCAGGAAGTGCTCTTCCGTCGGGTGCGCCCGGGTGGCGAAGGGCGCGAGTTCACGCCAGCCGAGCAGCGCCTCGCGCTCGCCGCGCACGAGCCGGTCCTCGAGCCAGTCCGCGAAGGCCACCGCGTACGCCGCGGGTTGCGGGTCACCGCGATGCTGTGCCCAGTCGCGCAGGTTGTGCGTGACATGGCCCGAACCGATCACGAGCACACCCTCCTCGCGCAGCGGGGCGAGCGCCTCGCCGACGCGCAGGTGGTGCGCGGCGCCAAGGTCCGCCTGCACCGAGAGCTGCACGACGGGCACATCGGCCGCGGGGTACATCCAGCGCAACGGCACCCAGGCGCCGTGATCGATGCCGCGGCAGGCGTTCACCGACGCATCGATGCCGGCACCCTTGATGAGTGCCGCCGCGCGCGCCGCGAGGGCCGGTGAACCCATGGCGTCGTAGCGAGCCTCGTAGAGCGCGTGCGGAAAGCCGGCGAAGTCGTGGATCGTCCCGAGCCGCTCGCCGCCCGTCAGCATGGGCCATTGGGTTTCCCAATGAGCCGAGGCCATGAGGATCGCCTGCGGACGCGGCAGGGAGGCCGCCAGCGCCTCCCATCCCGGACCCGCACCACCCGGCTCGATGGCGTGCATCGGCGACCCATGCGAGACAAAAACAGTTGGGACCCTGTTCATTGTCTCACCCGCCGCGCAATTACTTGGAAAGCCCTTCCGCCTTCAACGTCGCCTGCACGGCAGGGCGCGCGGCCACCCGCGCCTGGAACGCCGTGAGGGCCGGCCAGCGGGCGAGATCGATCTTGTGGATCTTCGTCCAGTTGAGCAGCACGAAGAGGTAGGCATCGGCGATCGAGAACGCCTCGCCCGTCAGGTAGGACTGCTTCGCGAGCGTGCCCGCGAGGAGATCGAAGCGCGTGCCGAGCCGATCGATCGCGGCGGCTCGCACCTCGGCCGGCGTGGCCGGATTCCACAGCACGCCGAATCCCTTGTGCACTTCGGTGGCGATGAAGCCGAGCAGTTCCATCAGCTTCCAGCGCGCGAGCGTGCCAAAAGCGGGCGCGAGCGTGCCGGGCTTCTGGTCGGCGAGGTACTGCAGGATGACGTTCGCCTCGGAGATCGACGTGCCATCGTCGAGCACCAGCAGGGGCACGTAGCCCTTCGGGTTCACCTTGTAGAAGTCCGAGCCATCGGGAAGCGTGTGCTTCGCGAGATCGACCTTCACGGCCTCGACCGGCAGACCGAGTTCGAGGGCGGCGATATGGGGAGCCTGGGAGCAGGCGCCGGGAGTGAGGTACAGCTTCATGGACATGGGCTCCGTTGTCTTGACTGGGTGGGGATCTTCCACGCAAGGCCTGACGGGATAAACAGGGATTTGGTTCAAAGACTATTGTGAAAGCTGCAATAATCTCGCGATGGACCGCTTCAAGGCCGTGCAGGCATTCGCCCGGGTGGTCGAGTTCGGCAGCTTCGCGCGCGCCGCCGAGCGACTTGGCACATCGACCTCCGCCATCTCGCGACTCATCGCCGATCTCGAACGGCACCTCGACGCGCGCCTGATCAATCGCACCACGCGGCGCCTGTCGCTCACCGAGGCCGGCCAGTCCTTCTTCGAGCGCAGCGTGCAGATCCTGAACGACCTCGACGAAGCGGAGGGTTCGGTGCGCGCCGCCGCCGTGTCGCCCAAGGGCACGCTGCGGCTCACCTGCGGCGTGAGTTTCAGCGAGCGCTTCCTCGCGCCCGCCATCGCCGAATTCGCGGCGCGGCACCGCGACCTCGTCTTCGACCTCGACCTGTCCGATCGCGCGGTGGACCTCGTCGAGGAGGGCTTCGACCTCGCGATCCGCATCGGCTCGATCGTGCACCAGGGCCTCGTCTCGCGCCGCATCGGCTGGACGCAACCCGTATGCTGCGCCTCGCCCGGCTACCTCGCGCAACACGGCACGCCGCGCACGCCCGCGGACCTCGCCGCGCACGAATGCCTTTCGTACACGCTCCTGCCGATGCCGAACACGTGGCGCTTCGAATCGGCGCAGGGCGAACACCACGAATTGCGCGTGGCGATGCGACACCGCGCGAACAACGGCCGCATGCTCGCGGTGCTCGCCGCGGCGGGCACCGGCGTGATCATCGAGCCGGATTTCATCGTGGCGCCCGAGGTACGCACGGGTGCGCTGGTGCGCCTGCTGCCGGACCATGCGCTGCCGCGTACGCCGATTTCGGCGGTGTATCCGAGCCGTCGGCACCTGTCCGCCAAGGTGCGCGGCTTCGTCGGTTTCCTCGCGGAGCGCTACGCGCGCGAGCAGCCGTGGAGCCTCGACGAAAGCTGAGCGCGGCGGGAGGTGGAGCGGGTGATGGGAATCGAACCCACGTTAGCAGCTTGGGAAGCTGCAGTTCTACCATTGAACTACACCCGCGCAATGCCGTGATTCTAGGGGTCGACGGCGGCCCGGGCAAACGCGGCTACAATCGCGCCGATGACACACCTGCTTCCTGGCGCTCGCGCCGCACTCCTCGCCTCGCTCATGGTTGCGCTCGCAGCGCTGCCGGCGGGCTGCTCGGAACATGACGCCGGTCCACACGATGGCGCGCACCGCGATGCGCAAGCGCCCGGAGCCGCGGCGATCGAACAGCTCGCGCTCGACGCCGGCCGCAAATGGCGGACCGACGAGCCGCTGCGCGCGGGCATGGGCGCGGTCCATGCGGCGTTCGCAGCGGAGCACGCCGCGATCGATGCCGGTAGCGCGAGCGACGCGCAGTACGATGCGCTCGCGGGGCGCATCGACAGCGAGGTCCAGGGCATCGTGCGCAACTGCAAGCTGCCGCCGGCTGCCGATGCGAACCTGCATTACATCATCGCGGACCTGATGCGCGGCGTGCACGAGATGCGCGGCGGCGATCCCGCGCGTACGCGCCATGACGGTGCCGCGCTCGTGCACGGCGCGCTCGACGCCTATGGGCGGTTTTTCGACGACCCCGCCTTCGCCGCCGCCGCTCAGCTGCCGTAGCCGCCCGCGAGCGCCCGGTACAGCGCCACCGTGGCCGTCGCGCTGCGCGTGCGCGCGTCCGCGAAAGCGTCCTGCGCGGCGAGGCGCGTGCGCTCGGCATCGAGCACGTCAAGCAGGTCCACGGCGCCCGCCTCGAAGCGCAGGCGGGCGAGGCGCGCGGCCGTGGCGCTGTCCTGCGCCGCGCGCTCGAGATGGGCGTCTTCCGCGCGCGCCTTCGCGGCGCGCACCAGCGCGTTCTCGGTGTCCTCGAGCGCAAGCAGCACGCTGCGCTCGTAGGCCGCCAGCGCCGCGGCCGCATCGGCGCCGGCCGCCGCAACGCGGGCACGCACGCGGCCGATGTCGAGGAACGACCAGTCGACGCCGAGCGCGGCAAGGCGGGTTTCCGAGTCGCGCTCGAACAGCGCACTCGTGTCGATGGCCTGCGTGCCGATCAGCCCCGCGAGCGTGAAACGCGGGAAATAATCGGCGGTCGCGACACCGACCCTCGCCGTCGCGGCATGCAGGCGGCTCTCGGCCGCGATGACATCCGGCCGGCGGCGCAACAGCTCGCCGGGCGTGCCGGCATCGAGCCGCGCCGGCAGCGCGGGCAAGGGTGCCGGAATCGCGAGCTCTGCGGTGAGCGCATCGGGCGCGCGACCCGTGAGCACGGCGAGCCGGTGCATGGTGAGCCGCACGGCGGACTCGAGCGCCGGCACGCGCGCCCGCGTCGTCTCGAGCTGGGCGCGGGCGCGCGAGGTGTCGAAGTCGGTGCCACGGCCCGCGGCCAGGCGCGCTTCCACGAGCCGCAGGGTGTCCTGCTGGTTCCCGGCGTTCGCCTGGGCGACGCGCAGGCGTTCCTGCAGGCCGCGCAGTTCCACATAGGCCTGCGCGACCGCGCCGACGATCGCGACCTGCAACGCGCCGAGGTCCGCGGCACTCGCGGCGAGGTCGGCGCGCCGCGCCTCGACCTGGCGGCGCACGCGCCCGAAGAGGTCGAGCTCCCACGAGGCATCGACTTCGCCGTTGAAGCGGTCGCCGTCGCGATCGGTGCGCGTGACGCCGGGCGCCCCACTCTCGCTCAGCCGCTGACTGCTCGCCGTACCGGCCGCTGTAACCGTGGGCAACTGGTCGAGGCGGGCGCCGCTCAACAGCGCCCGTGCGCGGTCGTGGTTCGCGAGCGCGATGCGCAGGTCGTGGTTCGCCACGAGCGCGGCCTCGACGAGACGGGTGAGTCCGGGATCGCCGAGTCCGCGCCAGAACTGCGGATCGGCGCCCGGGGCGGGCGCGGCAGCAGCGGTAGCCGTGTCGGGGGTCACATCGGCCGGGGATGTGGCTGCCGCGCCCGCAAACCGTTCCGGGACGCCGGCATCGGGACGCACGTAGTCGGGACCCACCGCGCAACCGGTGAAGGTCACCGCGATCGCCGCGAGCAGCAGCCTGGCGGGATCACGCATGGGAGGTCTCCATTGGAATCCTGGCGGCCGGAGGCACGCCGCGCGCGACAAGCTTGCGCAGCGCGACGTAGAACACCGGGGTGAGGAACAGGCCGAAGAGGGTCACGCCGAGCATGCCGGCGAACACCGTGACGCCCGTGACCGTGCGCACCTCGCTGCCCGCGCCGTGCGCCAGCACGAGCGGCACGGTGCCGGCGATGAACGCGATCGAGGTCATCACGATCGGCCGCAGGCGCAGGCGGCAGGCCTCGAGGGCGGCCTCCACGATGCCCTTGCCCGCGAGCTCAAGCTCGCGGGCGAATTCCACGATCAGGATCGCGTTCTTGCACGCGAGTCCCATCAGCACCACAAGGCCCACCTGCACGAAGACATTGAAGTCGCCGCCCGTGAGCCACACGCCGACCAGCGCCGACAGCAGGGTCATCGGCACGATCAGGATCACGGCGAGCGGCAGCGTCCAGCTTTCGTAGAGCGCCGCGAGCACGAGGAACGCGAGCAGCACGGCGAGCGGGAACACGATCAGCGCCGCATTGCCCTGGTTCGCCTGCTGGTAGGAGAGGTCGGTCCACTCGAGGCTCATTCCCTGCGGCAACACCTTCGCCGCAACCTGTCCGATGGCGGCCATCGCCTCGCTCGAGGAGAGCAGGCGCGGATCGGCCTCGCCGATCAGGTCCGCGGCGGGGTAGCCGTTGTAGCGCATCACGGGATCCGGGCCGAACGAGTCGCCCAGCGTGACGACGCTGCCGATCGGCACCATCTCGCCCGCGAGGTTGCGCGTGCGCAGGTTCGCGATGTCCTCGGCGCTGTCGCGAAACGGCGCGTCGGCCTGCGCGATCACCTGCCAGGTGCGCCCGAAACGGTTGAAGTCGTTGATGTACGTCGAGCCGAGGTACGTCTGCATCGTGTCGAAGAGCTCTGTCAACGGCACGCCCTGGGCCTTCGCCTTCACGCGATCGACCGCCGCATCGAGCTGCGGCACGTTCGCCTGGTAGGTGCTGATCGGAAAACCCATGCCCGGGGTCTGCGCGATCGCGCCGGAGAACGCGCTCACGGCATCCTGCAGCGCGCCGTAACCGAGGCCCGCGCGATCCTGGATGAAGAGCGAGTAGCCCGAGCCCGCGCCGATGCCGAGGATCGGCGGCGGCAGCAGCGAGAATGCGAACGCGTCCTGGATCTGCGCGAGCTTCGCGTTGATCTCGGCATTGATCTCGGCCGCACTGCGCTGCCGCTCACCGAAAGGCTTCAGCGGGAAGAACACCACGCCGGTATTGGGCGTATTGGTGAACTGCAGCGCGTTGAGGCCAGGGAAGGCGACCGCGTGCTCGACGCCTTCGGTGGAGAGCGCGATCTCGCTGACGCGCCGGATCACGGCGTCCGTGCGCTCGAGCGACGCGCCCTCGGGCAGCTTCACGCCGCCCATCAGGTACAGCTTGTCCTGGGTCGGGATGAAGCCACCCGGCACGAGCTGCAACACGCCGAAGGCCGCCGCGAGCAGCACGCCGTAGACGGCGAACACGGCACCGCGGCGCCGCAGGCTGCGGGCCACCGCGCCCTGGTAGCGCGTGGCGCTGGCGCCGAAGAAACGGTTGAAGGGCCGGAACATGCCGCCGAGCAGGCGGTCGATCAGCCGCGTGGGCGCGTCCCGCGGCGCATCGTGCGGCCGCAGCAGCAGCGCCGCGAGCGCCGGCGACAGCGTGAGCGAGTTGACGGCCGATATGACGGTGGAGATCGCGATCGTGACGGCGAACTGCCGGTAGAACTGGCCGATGACGCCGGTGAGAAACGACATCGGCACGAACACCGCGCAGAGCACCAGCGCGATCGCGATGATGGGCCCGGACACTTCGCGCATCGCCTGGTGGGCGGCGGCGAGCGGCGACTTGCCCTCCTGGATGTTGCGCTCGACATTCTCGACGACGACGATCGCGTCATCGACGACGATGCCGATCGCGAGCACGAGGCCGAAGAGCGTCAGCGTGTTGACGGAAAAGCCGAGCAGGTGCAGCGCCGCGAAGGTGCCGACGACCGACACCGGCACCGCGAGCAGCGGGATGATCGAGGCGCGCCAGGTCTGCAGGAAGAGGATCACCACCAGCACGACGAGGACGATCGCCTCGAGCAGGGTGACGATCACCGCGCGGATCGAGTCGCGCACGAAGACGGTGGGGTCGTAGACGACGCTGTAGCTCACGCCCGGCGGGAAGCGCGTCGCGAGCTCGGCCATGCGGGCGCGCACGGCGTCCGACACGGCGATCGCATTGGCACCGGGGGACTCGAAGATGCCGATCGCGATCGCATCGTCGTTGTCGAGCTGCGAGCGCAGCGTGTAGTCGCCGGCGCCCATCTCGACGCGCGCCACGTCGGCGAGGCGCACGATCTCGCCACCCGCCCCGCTCTTGACGACGATGCCGCCGAACTCCTCCTCGGACTGCAGCCGGCCCTGTGCGTTGATCGAGACGAGGAAGTCGCTGCGATCGGGCGTGGGTTCGGCGCCGATCTGGCCGGCCGAGACCTGCACGTTCTGCTCGCGCACGGCGCGCACCACGTCGCCGGCGGTCAGCCCGCGGGCGGCCACCTTGCCGGGATCGAGCCAGATGCGCATCGCGTAGTCGCCCGAGCCCCACATCTGCGCATGGCCGACGCCCGGCAGGCGCGCGAGCTCGTCCTTGACCCGCATCGTGGCGTAGTTGCGCAGGTAGAGGGAGTCGTGGCTGCGGTCGGGCGAGATGAGGTGCACGACGAGGGTCAGCGTCGCCGACTGCTTCTGCGTCACGACGCCCTGGCGGCGCACGTCCTCCGGCAGCCGCGCGAGGGCCTGGCTCACGCGGTTCTGCACGGCGACCTGCGCGTCGTCGGGGTCGGTGCCCGGGCGGAAGGTCACGGTCGTGACGAGCACGCCGTCGCTGCCCGCGACCGACTTCATGTACATCATGTCTTCGACGCCGTTGATCGCCTCCTCGAGCGGCGTCGCGACCGTTTCCGCAATCACCTTCGGATTGGCGCCGGGGTACACCGCGCGCACGATCACGGTCGGTGGCACCACGTCGGGATACTCGGTCACGGGCAGGAGCGGAATCGAGATCAGGCCCGCCGCGAAGATCACGATCGACAGCACGGCCGCGAAGATCGGCCGGTCGATGAAGAATTTCGAGAAGTCCATCGCCAGCTCCTCAGTTCGCGCCCGCGCCGGCCGCGGCCTTCGGCGCCGCCGAGACCCGCGTGCCCATGGCCACGGCCTGCGGCGCGACCGGCATGCCCGCGAAGAACACCTTCTGCACGCCGTTGACGATCACCCGGTCGCCCGCCGCGAGGCCCTCGCGCACGACGCGCAGTCCATCGGCGCTGCGGCCGAGCACGACATCCTTGCGCACGGCCGTGTTGCCCGGCCCGAGCACGTAGACGTACTTGCGGTCCTGGTCGGTGAGGACGGCCTTGTCGTCGATCAGCAGCGCGGCGAGCTCGGTGCCGCCTTCCATCTGCACGCGCGCGAAGAGGCCGGGCGTCAGCGTATGGTCGGGGTTCGGGACGAGTGCGCGGGCGCGGATCGTGCCGGTACCCGGATCGATCCGGTTGTCGAGGAAATCGAGCACGCCCGCGTGCGGAAAGCCGGCCTCGTTCGCGAGGCCGACGCGCACGGGATTGCCTGACGCGCGACGCGCGCCGCGCTTGGCGAGCTCGAGGTAGCGCAGGTAGACCTGCTCGTCGCCCTCGAAGTACACGTACATCGGGTCGAGCGACACGATCGTGGTGAGCAGGGTCGCGTCGGCCTGGGCGAGGTTGCCCGCGGTGATCAGCGCGCGGCCGGCTCGGCCCGAGATCGGCGCGCGCACCTCGGTGAACCCGAGATCGAGGCGCGCGCGCGCCAGCGCGGCCTCCGCGGCGCGCACCGCCGCGAGCGTCTGGGCCACCGCCGCATGGCGAGCGTCCGATTCCTCGCGCGATGCGGCCTTCGCCGCGAGCAGGGCCTGCGCGCGCTCATCCTGGCTGCGCGCGAGTTGCGCCTCGCTGCGCGCCCGCGCGAGTTCGGCTGTCGCGCGATCGAACTCGGCGCGATAGCTGCGCGGGTCGATGACGAACAGCAGGTCGCCCTTGCGAACCTCCTGGCCTTCCTCGAAAACCACCCGCTCGACATAGCCGCTGACTCGAGGCCGCAGCTCGACCGACTCGACGGCCTCGACGCGGCCGGTGAAGTCGTCCCATTGCCTGACACGGCGCTCGACGACCGGCGCCACGCTGACCTCGGGAGGTGGCGGCGCGGCTTGCGCACCGGCACCTGGACCGTCTTCGCCCGCGCCCGAGGCGCGCCATGCGATGAACAGGGCGCCCAGCGCGATGAGCGCCCCGATTGTCCCAAATACGGTTCTATTTCTCCCGCGGACGGGATAGTGGCTTGTGTCGTCCATGGATCTCACCTCCAATGTCGCGAGGACGGACGATACGGGGGCGAAGTCGACTTGATTAGCCGCAATTTTTGGAAATAATTATCCCACGCACGGGCTAATGACTGGCCCCAGGTGAGACCTCCATGACACACGATCTGAACGACACGCTGGTCTTCGTCAAAGTGGTCGAACACGGCAGCTTCGTCGCCGCCGCGCGCGCCCTGCGCCTGCCCAAGACCACCGTGAGCCGCAAGGTGCAGGAGCTCGAAGCGCGGCTCGGCGCGCAGCTGATGCATCGCACGACGCGCAAGCTCGGGCTGACCGAGGCGGGCAACATCTACTACGAGCACAGCCAGCACATCGCGCGCGTGCTCGACGAGGCCGAGAACGCCGTCGGGCAGTTGCAGAGCGGGCCGCGCGGCTGGCTGCGCATCACCGCGCCCTATTCCTTCGGCGTGACCTGGATCGCGCCGCTGCTCGGGGAGTTCTACCTGCGCTATCCCGAGATCCGCATCGACATGGAGCTCAGCAACGACACGGTGGACCTGATCGGCCAGGAGATCGACGTCGCGCTGCGCATCGGCCCGCTCACGGACCAGAGCCTCGTGGCGCGCCGCCTCACCTCGTTTCGCACCCAGGTCTACGGCAGCCCGATCTACCTCGCGCAGCACGGCGAGCCGCAGCATCCCGACGAACTGACGGGCCATCGCACCTTCGCGATGCGCAAGTACAACCACAACGGCAACAACTTCGTGTGGCCGCTCAATGACGGCAGCGGCCTCGTCGACTACCGCATCGACCCGGTGCTGGTGTCGAACGACCCCGCCGCGCTGCGCGGCGCGGTGCTCGCGGGCGAAGGCCTGATGCTGGGCGCGGACGTGATGCTGAAGCCCGAAGCATCGCAGGGCCTCGTGCGGCGCGTGCTCGCGGGCTGGGAAGGCCCGACGTTCGACATGAACGCCGTGTTCCCGCTCGGCCAGGGCAAGTCGCCGAAAGTGCGCGCGTTCGTCGACTTCCTCGTAGAGCGCCTGAGCTTCGATACTGTCTTCATGGAGGGGCTCTGCCCGCACGGCAAGTGCGCCGAAACGTGCGCGGCGTGACCGTGCCGAACGCCACCGTCGCGCTGCTGCGCCGGCACATCGGCATCTGGGAGGGTGACTACACCCATATCGATCCGGCGGATCGCTCGGTGCAGGAGCAGTTCGCGTTTCGCATCAAGGTCGAGTGCCCCGACGATGGACCGATCGCCTATCGCCAGACGAGCCGGTATCGCTGGCACGACGGCCGCACGACCGAACTCGTCTACACGGGCATTGCGCGGGACGACAGGCTGTTGATCGACGACGGTCGGGTGTGGGGCGAGGTGCGCGCGATCGAGCCGCAGACACTCTACATGCGCTTTGCCTATGCGACGGATCCGGCGAGCCAGGTCGCCGAGATGATCCAGCTCTCGCCCGACGGACAGCACCGCGCACGCACCTGGCACTGGCTGCGCGACGGACAACTGTGGCGCATCACGCTCGTACGCGAGCGGCGCACGAGCCGCGACCTTTCGGACTGGTAGGCGTCAGGCGCCGCGGGGCCGGCCGAGCGGCAGGTTCCCACCGAGCCAGCGTCCGAGGGCCAAGGCCGGAGTCACCATCATGCCCGCGCAGAACGCCTTGCCCGACAGCGTGCCGTTGCCGAGCAATTCGCCGGCCGCGTACAGGCCTTCGATCGGCTTGCCATCCGGCCTCGTCACGCGCAACTTCGCATCGACCGCCAGCCCGGCCATCGCGATCAGCGTGCCGCCCTGATGGCGAATGGCATAGTAGGGTGGGCGCCGGATCGGTCGCGGCAGGTGCTGCCGCCCAAGCGCATCGCGACCCGCTGCCTGCCCGGCGTTGTAATCGCGCACGGTCGCCACGAGGCCGTCCGCGTCGATGCCCGCGCGCTTCGCCAGCGCCTCGAGCGTCGGCGCGGCAGTGAAGGCGGGCGCCTCGTTGAAGGCACCCGCGAGCTCATCGGTCGTCCAGTCGCGCACCTCGCCAGGCGGTGCGCCGCGCACCAGGGCGGGCGCACTGCGCAGGATCTCGTCGTCGAACACGAGCCAGTATCGGTGGTCCGGCTGCGCGAGCAGCGAGCGCTCGCGCGCGTCGACGCTCGGCTCGTCCTCCGCGACGAAACGCCTGCCGGCGACGTTGACGGCGATCTCCCAGGGCGGACGGCGCTCGGGATGGTGAAGGGAGCGCGCGAACTCGGGGCTCGGAATCGCAAGATCCGCGGGGATGCTGCCGACATCGCACAGGTAGTTTTCGCGGCCGCGCACCCAGCCGCCGGCTGCGAGACCGATGCCGATGCCGGCACCCGTGTTGTGCGGCCAGCCGGCAGCGCGATACTTCGGCACGCCGTTCAGCTCCTGGAACAGTGCCGCGTTCGCCATGTAGCCGCCGCTCGCGAGTACCACGTGCGGCGCGCGATAGTCGCGGCGCACACCAGCCGCATCGGTCGCGACCACCCCGACGACGTCCCCGCGCCGATCCAGGATGGCCTCGAGCACGTCGGTGCCCGTCTGCACGTGCAGCGATGGGGGAGCTGCGCCGAGTTCCTTCTCGATCACGCGCAGGATGGCTAGCCCGCGGTCCGTCGCCGCGCAGACACGCGCGCGGCCGTAGGGCTCGTGGCCCGTGGCGCGGACCGGATACTGCGGCGCGATCTCGAGCCCCGCCGACTCCAGCCAATTGACAGTCGCCGCTGCATTCTCCACTGCGAGACGCGCGACATCGACGTCGGCCGTGCCACGGCTGATGCGCAGGATGTCGGCGAGGTGCTCGGCCGGCGAGTCGACGATGCCCCTCGCCTTCTGCAGGCGTGTTCCCGCGGCACTCATCTGCCCGCCCGAGAACCACAGCGTGCCGCCGAGCTGGGGCGCTTTCTCGAGCAGCAACACGCGGGCCCCGCGGCGCGCCGCGAACAGGGCCGCGGGAAGACCGGCGGTACCGGCTCCGACGACGATCAGGTCCCAGCGGGCGCGCGCGTTCGACCGCGGCATCTGCTGCGCGCCGGCACCGGTCGCGGCGACGGCGCCGAGGGCACCGAGCATCCAGCGACGGGTGAGCGCGCTGCCGATCACTGTTTGCTGGCCAACCGTGCCTTGATCCGGTCCTGCAGCAGCTCGATCGCGGTCTCGCGGTAGAAATCGGAGGTCTGCTTGTCGGCGGCCTCGAGGAAGCCGAGCATTTCCTTCGGGTCCTGTTTCACGGCGCAGCCGGCGAACCTCCCCTTCAGCGACCAGAAGGGAAAGCCGATTTGTCCGGCGATCCGTCCATAGAGCGCCGAACGGCGCATCAGCTCGCCCGCGAGGCACGGATCCTTCGTCGCCTTGTTCTCGCCGTCCAGGTGCAGGAAGCCGTAGACGAACAACGCCTGTGGGTAGTCGGCCGCAAGCGCCACATCGCGGTAGGGGCCGGCCTTCTCGCCCTGCCCGCTGTAGCCATAGACGCGCCCGAGCTGGTAGTTGAGGCGCGGGTTGGCGGGATCCCGCGCCACCGCAGCCTGGCAGGCGCCGATGGCTGCAGGCAGGTCCATCTGCGGTTTCTGCAATCCCGGCGCCACCTTGAACGGGTCGTCCGGATGCGAGGCGAGCAGGTCGCAGCCGGTGACTTCCTGCGAATACTTGCTCGCATCGAATTTCAACGCTTCATCCGCCACGGCCGGTGCGGCCGCCAGGGCTGCGGCAATCAGCAGCCAGCCAGTTCCGTTCTTCATTGACTTGCCTCGCTTGGTTTCAGAACTGCACGCTGACCCGCAAGCCGAACTTGCGCGGATCGGCGGGCACCACGTTGGTGACGAAATAGTTCAGGTTGAAGTTGCCCAGCGTGAAATCGGTGAATCGCGCCGCCGAGAGGTAGGTATCGTCGTCGAACAGGTTGGTGACGAACGCCTCGACGCGCACCCTGTCCAGCGCAACACCGCCACGCAGGTTCGCGCGCCAGGACGCCGGGTTCTTCGCGAGGTTGAACGCCTCGTCCCAGGTGCTGCCGGTATAGATCAGGTCGGCACGGGCGAACCATTCGCTCGACTCGCCGAGCGGCGCCACGTAGTCGGCGCTCAGCGTGCCGGAGAACTCGGGGAATCGCGGCGACTCGTTGCCCGACACGTCGCTCGTACCCGTAACTCGCGCGCAGAATCCGCAGATGAACTCCCGGTACTCGGATGCCGCCCAGTTGAACGTGGCGCCGAGGGTGAGCGCGCTCGTGGCGCGCCAGCGGGACTCGAGCTCGAGGCCGTGCAGCCAGGTCTGGCCCGCGGCAATCGTCACGGGAATGGTGCGAACGCCGGCCGGGTTGGTCGGATCGGTGATCACCGCCGTCGTGCGGGTTTGCTGGTTGAGCCAGTCCATGAAGTAGACGGCTGCATTGATCTGCAGCCGCCGGTCGAACAGGCTTTGCTTGAGGCCGATCTCGTAGTTCTTGAGCTCCTCTTCGCCGACGTACAGGGACGCCCCGGTCTGCGCCTGGGCCTCGGCCAGCTGCGCGGGGGTCAGCGGAATCAGGTTGCTGTTGAAGTCCCCGGGCTTGTTGCCCTTCGCGAAGGTGGCGTAGAGGTTCGTCGCGTCCGTGGGCTGCCATTGCAGGATCACGCGCGGCAGGAAGTTGTTGTAGGTCTTGCGCAGCGCCGTGTTCGCAACCTTGCCCTGGTCGATCTTGTCCTGCTGGTAACGGGCCTCGAGGCTGAGATTCCACTGCTCCGTCAGGTCATAGGACACGGACCCGAATACGGCCTGTGTGTCGACGTAGGTGGTCGACACCACCTGATTGAGGAAGAAGCCCGCCGGGAAGCCGGCATTGGGATAGAGATAGCCGATCGACGCCCCGTTGGGTGTCGCGAAATCGAGCGAAAAGGACGACAGGCCGACCAGCCACTTCAGCCGGTCCTGCTGTCGGGCGAGGCGCAGCTCGCCACTGCGATCGGTCATGTCCTGGAAATGGGCCTCCAGCCAGATCCTCTGCGGCGTGTAGTCGAGGTCCATGATGCGCCGCTGCTCGATCGAGCCGTAGGAGCCGGCGAACGACAAGGTGAAGTCGCCCGGCAGCTGCCAGTCGCCGCTCAGGCTGTACTGTTGCGTGTCGCGGCGCAGGCCGAGGTGATCGAGCTTCGGCCCGCGCTCGAGGGCGGCGCTGTTGCGGCTGTTGTTGACGTAAATGTCATACGGCACCGGGTCGAGCACCGTGTTGGTGCCGGGATTGTCGATGATCGGCAGGTCGCCGCAAATATAGGTCACGCCGCCAGGAAAGAAGGGCCCGCAGTTGTGGTACGCACTGGTCAGCGCGAACGTCGTCGCCGGACCGTCGTCATCCTCGGCGACGTGCGCCCGCAGGCGCACTTTCAACTGGTCCGTGGGCCGCCATTCGACCGTCCCATCGACCGATCGCGTCTCCTCGCCGCCGAGCCGGCCACCATCGGCCGCGCTGCGGAAGCGCCCGTCCTTCGTGTAGTAGCGGGCGGTGAGCCGGCCCGCGAGGCCATCGACGATCGGACCCTCGATGCTGCCTGTCACGTCGTACTCGCCATCTTCGGCCGCGGTCAGCGCGGCGCGGCCCGAGAAATGCTCGCTCACGGGGCGTGTCACGAAATTGACCGCGCCGCCAAAGGTGGTGCGCCCGAAATACGCGCTCTGCGGGCCCTTGATGACTTCGACGCGATCGACTTCCTCGAGGCTGATGCTCGACAGGCCGCCGGAAACGTAGACGCCGTCGACGAATGCCGAGGCGAGCGCCCGTGTCGGCGTGATGTCGTTGGTATCCATGCCGCGGAAGCGGATGACGGATTCCGACCGGCCACCGCGCTGGCTGCCCTGCTCCGAGTAGTACAGGCCGGGGCTGAACGAGGCGATGTCCGTCAGCGACCTGAGTCCGCGCCTTTCGATGTCTTCCTCCGAGAACGCGGTAACCGTGAGCGGAACGCTCTGCAGCGTCTCGGATTGCTTGCGGGCGGTGACAGTGATTTCCTCGAGCCCTTCCGGCTCCTCTTGGGCCAGCACTGCGGACGCCGGGGAAAGTACCAATGCCGCCATCGTCATGCGGCACGCCGTGGACTTGAACACCTTAGAACCTCCGGGGGAATTCACGATACCGTGCTACTTGGCGCCGCTGGCCGCTGATGCGCGCTGGCTGTCCAGCCGCGCGCGCAGTTTCTCGACCCGCCCGCCCGATGCCGTGAGCGTCACGTGCTCCTCCGCGAGACGCATGGCGCGCTCGAGATCCTCGTCGGTGAGCTTGAACGGGCAGTTCGCGAAGCGGCCCGCGAGCGCCTTGTCGACGAGATGGAAGCCGGACCACGGATGCTCGAGCGCGACGCCGCGCAGGAAAAGCTCGCCCGCGCGGCAGTCGTCGCGCTTCACCTTGCCATCCGAGTAGATATAGCCCAGCACGAAGATGGCCTGTCGATAGCCGGCGTCGGCGGCGATCGTCAGCTCCTTCATGCCTTCCTCGATCTTGCCGCCGTAGTACAGCACGCGCGCGAGGTGGTAGTGCTCCCGCGCGCGGCGCGGGTCCGCGGCGACCGCCGACCGGCAGGCCGCTTCCGCCGCGCCGAGATCGACTTCCTCGTGCTCGAGGCCGGCGGCATTTCGATCCGGATCGTCCGGGTGGGTCGCAAGGCGATCACAAAGTGTCACTTCCGCGCTGGCCGCTGCGGACAGCAGCAGACCGGCAACGATGCCTGCATTGCGCAACCACTTCTTCATCCGGCAACCCTCCATTCCAGTCAGAAGCTGTAGCTCACCGATGCGCCCACGCGCCGCGGCTCGCCGTAGAACTCGCCGTTGAAGACCGAGGCCAGGTAGGTCTCGTCGCTGCAGTTCTTGCACTCGAGCACCGTGCGCCAATGTCCGCCGGCGGACTCGTAGGCGAGCGAGAAGTTGAGCAGTGCGTAGCTGTCGGCGAAGGTGTCGAGCGATGTCGGCGTCACCAGCGGACCCGAGGGCTCGAGGCGCAGGGTCGGCCGCGAGTTGGACGCGGTCGTCCAGAAGCCCGAGTTCCAGGTCGCTTCGGCCGTCATGCGCAGGGTTGCGCCGGTCGCGGCGAGCGGGATGCCCCAGTCGAGCCCGAGGGCGAAAGTGCGCTCCGGGAATCGAGACAGCTCATCGCCGAGATCGATCGCATTGGTATAGGTCGTGGTGACTGCAGGTGGCAGGGGATTGGCGCATGCACCGTTCACGACAGTGCCACCGTTGGTGCAGAACGATTGCGCGGCGGGATTGACGCTCGTGTACCTGCCGTCCTGCAGGCCCGCGGAACCGTAGACGGAAAGGTCGCCGGTGATGCGCGCCGAGAACTCGAGCTCGACGCCCTTCACCTCGATGTCACCGGCGTTGTCCTGCGTCGATAGCACCGTGCCGGCCACCGGTCCCGGGGTGGTATAGGACAGCTGCAAGCCGGTGGTCTTCGCGAAAAAAGCCGTGGCATTCACGCGCAAGCGCCGGTCGAAAAGCTCGCTCTTGATGCCGCCTTCCCAGGACCAAGTCTTTTCCGGATCCATGGGCTGGAACTCCTGCGGACGATAGGCGGTCTGGGAGTTCCAGCCTCCCGCCTTGAAGCCGCGCGTCGCGCTCGCGTAGAGCAGCACGTCGTCGGTCGCCTGGAAGTTCAAGCCGAGCTTCGGGGTCACGAGGCTTGTATCGAGCCGGGTCGGCACGCCCGCGGCAACGAGGTTCGCGTTGGTCAGGCTGCCGTAAGTGGTCGGATTGAGCTCGACCTTCTTGGTCTCGTCCGTGTAGCGTGCGCCGGCAATCGCGGTGATGCGATCCGTCAGCTGCCAGTCGACCTGCGCGTACACGGCGAGGCTGGTCGTTTCATTGTCGATGTCGCGCCAGCTCGCATAGCCTGGCCGGCCATTCGGGCACAGCACGTTGCCGTCACCGAAGAGTCCGTTGCTGCAGGTCATGACGGGCGCGGCCGCCGCGCTCGCGGCCGTCGCCTGGCCGGCCTGCGTGTTGTTGTCCTCGTAGAAACCGTAGACGCCCGCAACGTAGCGCAGGCGCGACCCGATCGGGCCGGCAAGCTTGAATTCCTGCGAGAACATCTCGAAATCGCCGTCGATGCCGAGCGCGAATGGCGCGGGCGTGACATGGGCGCGCGCCAGCGAAAAGTCCACGAGGAATTCCTGCGCGAGCGAGCGGTAGCCCGTGATCGAATTCAGGGTGGCGGCGCCACCCATCCGCCACTCGAGGTTCGAGATGAGCCCCAAGCCAGCCGCCTCGTTGCGCAGCCCGCGCCGGGCAAGCATGTCGGCGACGAGGTTCGACGTGGCCCCGCCCGTCGTGTATGCGGTGTTGGTCGCATCGCGATCGCCGAGGTTCGAGCGCAGGTTGACGCCTTCCGAAACCATGTACTCGGCGGTGAGGTCCCAAGTCACGTCCTCGGTGGGCAGCAGTCGCGCCGCTGCGCGCAGTCCCCAGTTGAGGCCGCCATTGAGCGTCTCGCCGTTCGTCTGGTTGTCGAGCCAGCCGTCGTCCTCCACGTAGAACCCGGAGAACTTGGTCAGCAGCCGATCGCCGACCGGAAGGTCCACGGACGCGCGCACGAGGCGGCGGTCGTGCTCACCCGCACCGAGCGCCAGGTAGCCGCCGCGCTGCAGGCCGGGCTTGCGGGTCACGATACTGATCGCACCGCCGGTCGAGTTGCGGCCGAACGTCGTGCCCTGCGGGCCGCGCAGCACTTCGACCCGCTCGACGTCGAACATCGCATAGTTGTTCGCATTCTGGCGCGGGATGATGACTTCATCCACATAGGTGGAAACGGCCGGATCGAGCAGGGCCACCTGCGCAACCGAGCCGAGACCGCGCATGAAGTAGGTATTGGCGGTGCTGGCGCCGATGTTGTTCTGGCCCAGCAGGTTCGGGACGAAATTGGCGACGTCCACGGCCGAGGTGATCTGGCGCGACTGCAGGTCGTCGGCCGTAAAGGCCGAAACGGCGAGCGGCACGCGCTGCAGCGACTCGGCCCGCCGTTGCGAAGTCACCACCACCTCCTGGAGCGACTGGGACCCGTCGGGCGCTTCCTCGGCAGGTGCCGGCCCGGCTGCGACGGCAAGGGCGGCGGCGACCAGGAATCTGTGCACGGATCGGTTCTCCCCAAGTGATGCTGTCGCTATTAGCGGGAATGCGGCAGAGTATTGGAACTACCGGATTCGGTAGTCGTCCCTGGAGACCGGATGGGCCTGCCCGTAACTGACCTCGTCGGCGAACTCGCGTCGTCGACGAACGCACATCAATGCCTCGATATCCTGGCCGAGACCCCTCGTCGCCTGGGCTTCCAGATCGTCGGGTTCCGCGAGGAGATCGGGCAGCCCATTGCGCCGCGATTGCCGGACAACAGCGCGTGGGAGCGCCGCTTCGGCTGGCCAAACGGTTTCGTGGCCGGCTGGATCGCGGAGGGCCATGGCGTGCACTTCCCGATCAATCAGGTCATGCGCCGGCCGGGAACGGCCTGCCAATGGTTGCTGCCCGCGCGGCCGGCGGATCGCGGTCCCGGGGAGTTCACCAGCCGCCAACGGCGTGCCGTGGAGTACATGCGCAGCTTCGGCATCCGCAAGGGCCTCACCGTCCCCGTCGGACTGCCGTTCGGTCGTACGGGCTGCGTCACCTGGTTCGCGTCGGATGGCGAGGGTCCCTCGATCGACGGCCAGCTCATCCGGCACTTGCAGGCGGCGGTGCAGCGCTTCTTCGACGGCATCGATCGCAGCCGACTGTGGATTGCCGCTTCGCCGCTGTCGCCTCGCGAAACGGAATGCCTGCATTGGGCGGCACGCGGCATGAGCGACAAGGAGATCGCCCGCCGTATCGGCCGCTCGGCCGATACGGTGAGCTTCCACATCAAGGCTGCCATTCGCAAGCTCGATGCCGTCAACCGCACGCACGCCGTGGCGCTCGCCGTACGCGCGGCACTGATCGAGCCGACCGACCCGCAGCCGCCGTTCGCCTTGCCCGACCCGATGGGCTGATGGTCACGGCTGCCCCGGGCTTCGGGACACGCCTCGCCTACGGCGTCGGGCAGGCAGCCGAAGGCATCAAGGTCGCGGCACTCGGCGGCCTGCTGTTCTTCTACTACCACCAGGTGCTCGGACTTTCGCCCGGCGCCACCGGGTTCGCACTGTTTTGCGGCCTTCTCGCGGACACTGCGGGCGGCGTCCTTGCGGGCAGCATCTCGGATCGCCTCCGACACAGGCGCGGCATGCGCCATCCGCTCATGCTCGCCGCGGTGCTGCCCACCGGGCTGGCCCTTGTTGCGCTCTTCTGGCCCCCGGCTCCGCTAAGGGGAGCGGCACTCCTGTCCTGGCTCGTGCTTTGGCTGATCACCTGCCGGGTGGCAATGACTTTCTTCACCGTGCCGCATTTCGCGCTCGGCGCCGACATGGCGGATTCATCATTCGCAAAGACCGCGAATGTCGCCTTCCGCCAGTTTTTTCATGTGCTGGGCGGCATACTCGTGTTCTCCATTGCGCGCGAACTGATGGTGCCGACGCCCGATTTCCCGGTGGCGCAGGTCAATCCCGAGCACTATCCCGCACTCGCGATCTACTGCACGGCTGTGGCGCTCGCGGCCATGCTCATCGCTTCCTTCGGCACCTGGCGCCTGGCCTCGCCCACCTTGAAGGCGTCGGACGAAGGGCACGCGGGGGCATTTGCGCGCGTACGAGAGGACTTCGCGCGCACGCTGCGCACGCCGCCTTTCCGGCGCCTCATGCTTTGCGTCGGCACCTTCGCGATCGCGGCCGGTATCGCCCGCGCCACCGAAGTCTATCTGGCCACTTATTTCTGGCAGCTGGCAACGCCCCGCGCCCTGCTGGTACCTGTCGCGTCCCTGCTCGGATCGCTTGCCGGCGTCGTGTTGTGGACACAGGTCAGCCGCCTCATCGACAAGCGGCGCTGCTACGTCGCGGCCATGTCGGCATACGCGATGCTCGCGACTGCACTACCGTCCATGCACGCGCTCGGCTGGCTGCCACCGTCCACATCCGTGACGTTTGCCGCCATCGTGTACGCTGGGGCAGCCATCGGCGGCGCCCTTGCCGCCGCCGCCCCGCTGTTCATCGGAGCCATGATCGCGGATGTCATCGATGCGGACGAGGCTTCGGCCGGTCGACGCCGCGCGGCGAGTTTCTTCGGTACCGCGGCGATCGTCGCCAAGCCCGCGGCTGCCGTCTCTGCCCTGCTCTCGGGAGCCGTGCTCGCCGCAGTGGATCCGGGCGCCGGATCGCACGGCGCCCTGCGGCCACTGCTGTCCCTCGGGCTGCTCACCGGCTGTGCAGTGTCCCTCTTCTCCGGCGCAGCGGCCGTGCTGATGTGCCGCTACGATCCGGCAAAGTAGCGTGCGCCGCGCGTATTTGCACTAATACTCAGCTCCGGCCTGGGCCCGCATCATGCCCGCTTCCCGATCCAATGGAGCAGCGGGTGCCGAACGCAGCACGCATCGAACGCATTTACGGGCAGGTCGTCCGCCGCAACCCCGGCGAGGCGGAGTTTCACCAAGCGGTCAAGGAAGTGATCGAAACGCTCGCGCCGGTGCTCGCGAAGTACCCGGAGTACGCCGAGCACAAGGTCATCGAGCGCATCTGCGAGCCCGAGCGGCAGCTCATCTTCCGCGTGCCGTGGCATGACGATCGGGGCGAGGTGCAGATCAGCCGCGGCTTTCGCGTGCAGTTCAACAGCGTCCTCGGCCCCTACAAGGGCGGCCTGCGCTTCCATCCTTCGGTCTACCTTGGCATCGTCAAGTTCCTCGGCTTCGAGCAGATTTTCAAGAACGCGCTGACCGGCATGCCCATCGGGGGTGCGAAGGGCGGCTCGGACTTCGACCCGAAGGGCCGCAGCGACGCCGAGGTGATGCGCTTCTGCCAGAGCTTCATGACGGAGCTGCACCGGCACCTCGGCGAGTTCACCGATGTGCCGGCGGGCGACATCGGTGTCGGCGCGCGCGAGATCGGCTATCTCTTCGGCCAGTACAAGCGCATGACAAACCGCTATGAATCGGGGGTGCTCACCGGCAAGAGCCCGCAGTGGGGCGGCTCGCTCGTGCGTCGCGAGGCGACCGGTTACGGTACCGTCTACTTCGTCGAGGAGATGCTCAGGGCGCGCGGCGAGTCGATCGACGGCAAGACCTGCGTCGTGTCCGGGTCCGGCAATGTCGCGATCTACGCCATCGAGAAGCTGCAGCAACTCGGTGGCCGCGTGGTGGCCTGCTCGGACTCGAACGGCGTCATCCACCACGCGCGCGGCATCGACCTCGCGCTCGTCAAGCGCCTGAAGGAGGTCGAGCGCCGCCGCATCGCCGACTACGCCGACGTGCATCGCGACGCGAGCTATGTCGCCGGCGGCCGGCTGTGGGACATTCCCTGCGACATCGCGCTGCCCTGCGCGACGCAGAACGAGCTCGACGAAGCCGCGGCCCGCAGGCTGGTCGAGAACGGCTGCACGGCGATCGCCGAAGGGGCCAACATGCCGACGACCCCCGGCGGCGTGCGCGTTTTCCAGCAATCCGGCATCGCCTACGGCCCCGGCAAGGCGGCCAACGCAGGCGGAGTGGCGACGTCCGCCCTCGAGATGCAGCAGAACGCGAGCCGCGATGCGTGGAGTTTCGGGCACACCGAGCAGCGCCTGCACGACATCATGTCCGGCATCCATCGCAATTGCCACGAGGCCGCGGCCGAATTCGGCAGCCCGGGCAACTACGTGCTGGGGGCGAACATCGTCGGCTTCAGGCGCGTGGCGGATGCCATGCTCGCGCTCGGCGTGATCTGAACCGGGGGCTCCCGCCGTCCGTCAGGACTGCACGGTCCGGACGATGTGGTATGCGATCACCGCCAGCATGCACATGACCCCGCCCCACATCACGTAGGGGCCGTAGGGACGGTCGCGGTTCGTGAACCCGATCATCAGGCCGATCAGGCCGATGAATGCGATGGCGATGGTCGTGCGCGCGATGATGTCCATGGCCCATGCTAGGCAGGAACGCGGCCGAGGTCGAGGGGCTCGCCGGTCCGCAAAGTGTCGACGCAGGCGCGGCGCACGTTCAAGATAGCCGCCATGGTGACAGCACGACGGACTTTCCTGACGATGTCCGCCGCCGCGGCGGGCGCCATCGCGGTCGATCCCCTGTCGGCGGGGCGTGCGGCATGGGCGGGCGCAGCCGCCGCGCCGGCGAGCGGGCCGGCGATCGCGCTGCCGCCACCGATCACGGCCGCGGAGCGCCTGCAGCGGGTTGCGAAGGCCCAGGCCCTGATGCGCGCCGCGGGCCTCAAGGCCATCCTCGTCGAGGCCGGCAGCTCGCTCGTCTATTTCACGGGCATCGACTGGTGGCGCAGCGAACGGCTTACCGCGGCGGTGATCCCGGCCGACGGCGAAGCGCTGGTCGTCACCCCCGCGTTCGAGGAACCGTCGGTGCGCGAGAGCCTCGCGATCCCCGCGCAAGTGCGGGTGTGGAACGAGCACGAGAGCCCGCACGCGCTGATCGCGGACTGGCTGCGCGCACGCCGGCTCGACGGCGGGCCCGTCGGCGTCGAGGACACGGTGCGCTTCTTCGCGTTCGACGGCCTCGCGAAACGCGGCGTGGCGACGCGCGACGACGCAGGCGTGGTGCGCGCCTGTCGCGTGGTGAAATCGCCCGCTGAAATCGCCCTGATGCAGGCCGCGAGCGACATCACGATCGCCGCGTACCGGGAAACCGGGCCGCAGGTCGCGCGCGGCATGACCCCGCGGGACATTGGCCGCATCATGTCGGCGGCGATGGCGAAGCGCGGCGGCAGCACGCAGTTCACCCTGATCCTGCTCGGCGAGGCGAGCGCCTATCCGCACGGGTCCGGCAAGCCGCAGGAAGTGCGCGACGGCGAGGTGGTGCTGATGGACTGCGGCTGCACCGTCGAGGGCTATCAATCGGACATTTCCCGCACGATGGTGTACGGGGACGCGACGAAGGCGCAGCGCGCGGTGTGGGACCTCGTGCGCCGCGGCCAGCAGATCGCATTCGAAACAGCGAGGATCGGCACGCCCGCCGGGCAGGTCGATGATGCGGTGCGCGCGGCATACGAAGCGGCCGGCTACGGGCCGGGCTACAAGCTGCCCGGCACCTCGCACCGCACCGGCCACGGCATCGGCCTCGACGGCCACGAACCGGTGAACCTCGTGCACGGCGAGTCGACGCCGCTCGCGGCGGGCATGTGCTTCTCGGACGAGCCGGGCATCTACATCCCGGGCCGCTTCGGGGTGCGGCTCGAGGATTGCATCCACATGACGGCCGCAGGCCCGAAGTGGTTCTCGGTCCCGCCGGCCTCGATCGACCAGCCATTTGCATGAGCGGCGTCGGCGCAGGCGCAGGCAGCCTTCTCGCGCTGATCGTCGCGCTGAGCCTCATCGGGCTGTACGGCTCGCCGGGCTTCCTCGCGCGCTGCCTGTTCCGTCCCTACTGGTACCTGCGCCAGCGCGAGTATTCGACCGCGCTGCTCGCGGGCTTCGTGCACGCCGACCTGCCGCACCTCCTTTTCAATTCGATCACGTTCTGGTTCTTCGGCATTCCGCTCGAGCGGCTGATCGGCACGCGCCCCTTCCTCGTGCTGTACTTCGCCGGCCTCGCCTTCAGCCAGCTCGGCACATGGTTGAAGCACCGCGGCAATCCCGACTACGCCACGCTCGGTGCATCGGGCGCGATCAGCGCGGTGCTGTTCGCCTCGATCGTGTACAACCCGGCGCAAAGCATCTTCATCCTGCCAATCCCGTTCCCGATTCCCGCGCCGCTCTTCGCCGTCGGCTATCTCGCTTATACGTGGTGGTCGGCCAGGCAGGCGCGCGGCCGCATCAATCACGACGCCCATTTCGCCGGCGCGCTCACCGGGCTCGTGTTCGTCGCGCTCGCGCACCCGCAGGCCTACGGCCGGCTGTTCGCGACGCTCGGCGCCTGATCCGCGTCGATGCGCGAGCTCGCCCGCGTCTCGCGCATCGTGGCGTAAACGACGAGCGAGCAGGCGATGCAGGCGGTCACGTACCAGTAGAACCACGACTCGTGGCCGGCGGCCTTGAACCAGAGCGCGACGAATTCGGCCGTGCCGCCGAAGAGCGATACCGCGAGCGCGTACGGCAGGCCGACGCCGAGCGCACGGATATCGACCGGAAAGAGTTCCGCCTTCACCACCGCATTGATCGAGGTGTAGCCCGACACGATCACGAGGGCCGCCATGATCAGCCAGAAGGCCTGGGTCACGCTGGTGGCCGTGCTGAGCGCCGTGAGCAGCGGCACCGTGAATGCGGCGCCCAGGATGCCGAAGCCGAGCAACAGCGGGCGCCGGCCGATCCGGTCCGAGAGCGCGCCGAACAGCGGCTGCAGGCACATGAACACGGCGAGCGTCGCCGCGGATACGAGCGAGGCGTCCGTGCGCGACAGGCCCACCGTGTTGACGAGGAATTTCTGCATGTAGGTGGTGTAGGTGTAGAACGCGAGTGTCCCGCCCATGGTGAGCCCGATGACGATCAGCACTTCGCGCGGGTGTGCCGCGAGCGTGCGCAGCGCCCCCGCCTGCGATTTCGGTGCATCGCACTTCGCGAACGAATCCGTTTCGTCGATCCCGCGCCGCAGCCAGGAGGCGACGACCGCGAACCCGGCCCCGATCGCAAAGGGGATGCGCCAGCCCCAGGCCTCGAGTTGCGCATCGGTCAGCAGCACCCATTGCAGCAGCAGCAAGACCGCGAGGGCGAGCAGCTGCCCCATGATCAGGGTCACGTACTGGAAGCTCGCGTAGAAGCCGCGGTGCTCGCGGCCCGCGATTTCAGACAGGTAGGTTGCACTCGTACCGTACTCGCCGCCGACGCTGAGGCCTTGCAGCAGGCGCGCGAGCACGAGCAGGGCGGGCGCCGCGACACCGATGACGTCGTATCCCGGCACGACGGCAATCAGCAGGGATCCGGCGCACATCAGCGTCACCGACGCGGTGAGCGCCACCCGACGTCCGCGCCGATCCGCCAGGCGCCCGAACAGCCAGCCGCCGACCGGGCGCACGAGGAACCCGAGCGCGAAAACACCGGCGGCATTGAGCAGCTGGGCAGTCCGGTCACCCGCCGGAAAGAACGCCTGCGCAAAGTAAAGCGAAAACGCCGCATAGACATACCAGTCGTACCACTCGACCAGGTTGCCGACCGAGCCGCCGAAGATGGAGCGCAAGCGTCGCATCCGGCCATGCTAGCGGCCGTCGCAGCTTGATGCATTCGGCAGCTTTCCGGGTGATCGCCCCGTATGCTTGGCGGGGATGATCCGCGGCTCCATGCACTCCTTGCCCCGCTCCCTGCCGGCATGCCTGCTCGCGGCCCTCGCGGGTTGCGCGACGACGGCGTCCGAGGCTCCTCCCGTCGTGGCCGCCCAGCCCCCCGCGCTGACGGCTGGCGAGGCCGCAGCCGAAGGCAGCCGCCATCGCTCGTCGCCCGAGCGCCATGGGCCGGGGGAACTCTCGACCGGCGAAATCAGGGAACGCAATGCGGCGGCCGCGCCACCGCTCGATGCCGCTCAGCGGCTGGACCAGGCTCACGACCTCCTCTACACGAAGATGCAAGGGCTCGTCGAGGCGACCGACCGGCGCTTCGCGCCGAAGGGCGTGGCGCTGTTGCCGGTTCCCGCCGCCCCCTTTCGCGTGAGCGTCGGCAGCCAGGCCATCGACCGCAGCGACGGCACCGACCTTGCCCTCGACCTCGATTTCGACATGACGCTGCGGCTGCCGAACACCGAGAAGCGCCTGCGGATTTTCATCACGAGCAACGACGTCGACGAAGCGCCGCGCGTGGCCGACGAGAGCACGGCCGTGCGGGCCGGCTTCCGCTACGAGTTTCGCCGGCACCTCAATTTCGACATCGGGCTCAAGCTCGACGCGCCGCCCGTCGCCTTCCTGTCGCTCAAGTGGGCGCGCGAAATCGAACTCGGCCGCTGGGATGTCTATCCTTTCGCCAAGCTCTTCGCGGAGACGGAAGAAAGCGTAGGCTACGCCGCGGCGATCACGGTCGACCGCTGGTCGGGGCAACGGCTCCTGCGCAGCTCGAGCTACGTGAAGTGGCGCGACGACCGCGACCGCACCGAATGGTCGCAAACGCTGATATATGCCAAGGCGCGGGAGATCATCGTGCCCGACCGCTACGGCTCCTACCTGCGGGCGGCCGACATCGGGCGCGGATGGGGCGTGAAGCTCTACGCGTCCGGCGAAGACATGCGCGGCGCCGCGTACTACGAGGCCTCGCTCTTCAGCAAGCGCCCGACCGCGAGTGGCTGGCTCTACTGGTTCATCGAGCCGCTGGTGCGCTGGGACCGCGAGTACGCCTGGCGGGCCGACCCCGGCATCCGCATCGGCGTCGACGCGTTGTTCTGGGACCTCGCACGTCCCGGCAGGCCGCGCTGATGCGCACGATCCGCAGCTTCGTCGTCCGCGGCGGACGCATGACGGACGCGCAGCAGCGCGCACTCGATGAGCTGTGGCCCCGCTACGGGCTCGACACGGCGGACGAGCCGCTCGACCTCGACGCCTGCTTCGGCCGCCGCGCCCCGCGCACGCTCGAGATCGGCTTCGGCAACGGGGACCATCTCGCGGCGCTCGCGGCCCGCCACCCGGAGCGCGACTACCTGGGCATCGAGGTGCATCGGCCGGGAGTCGGCCGGCTGCTGCTGAGCTGCAACGCCCGGGGCAGCTCCAATGTGCGCGCGATCTGCCGCGATGCCGTCGAAGTGCTCGAACGCGCCCTGCCCGCGGCCAGCATCGATGAAGTGCTGCTGCTCTTTCCCGATCCCTGGCACAAGAAGCGCCATCACAAGCGGCGCATCGTGCAGGCGCCGTTCATCGCCCTGGTCGCCGCGGCGTTGCGGCCGGGCGGCCTCTTCAGGCTCGCAACCGATTGGGAGCCCTACGC
>CAUJHJ010000032.1 GCA_963204835.1 Pseudomonadota bacterium | reverse complement strand
GGATCTGCTGGATCAGGAGCCGAGATTTTGGGACTACGTGATCGTCCATGAACTACTGCATTTGCGCCTACCTACTCATGGGCGCGTGTTCAAGGCATTGATGAGCGCGCATGTGCCCGGTTGGAGGGCGCTGGACCGAAGGCGCTAAGCGGCATGTTTGACGGATTAGGACTCAACACCCGCCCGAGTGGCCTCTATGAGGCGGGCGTCCTTGATGTCCTCGGTGAGGTGCTTGATAACCTCATTGACGCGTTGACCTGTTTCGATGGCAGTCGAGCTTGCGACGTTTGCAATCAAGTCGCGACGATATGTGGTCCTGTCGCGAAGGTGCTGGTTGCTGCTCGCCAAGGACGTCTTGCCCATGCGGGCATTGTAGCCTTGCAGAGGAGGCCACTCTTCCGATCAGCGTGATGTGCGATATGCTCCCGCCCGGAGCCGAGGGCAGCCTCGGCCGGCAGGGGCGGGAGAATCTTGCGGCGCGCGGTGAGGGTACTTCTGAGGGTATCGAATTCCGCTGCGGGGAATTTCCGCCCCGAGAACAGCAGCTTGCGAAGGCGTGTGAATCCCACCCCTTCCGCCACGGGACAGGCAGGGAGGGCACCATGGCTACCAGGAATCTGGGATTTCTTGTTCTGGCGCTGCTTTCCGCAGCGTCGAGCGCCATGGCAGCCCCCGCGATAAGTGGCCCTGCGAAGGCCACGGCCGGCGGCGAAGTGGCCGTCACGGTGACAGGCAGCGCGGATCGGCGCGATTTCATTTCGATCGTGCCGAAGGACAGCAAGCCGGGCACCTATGGCAACTACCAGTACGCCGAGAATGGCGTTCCGAAGAAGCTGGAGGTGCCGACGGAACCCGGCGACTACGAGATCCGCCTGCTCGGCGCCGACAGCCCGTATCCGACGTTGGCCTCACGCGCACTGCGCGTGGAGGGCGTGTCGGCGACCGTCGACGGGCCGGCGTCGGTGGCCGCCGGCGCGAAGTTCGACGTCAGGTGGACCGGGCCCGGCAACGACCGCGATTACGTCGCGATTGGCGACGCGCAGCGGCCGTACCTCGACTATGCCTACACCAAGGCGGGCAATCCGGTACGGCTCACGGCTCCCGACAAGGCGGGCAGTTATGAGCTGCGCTATTTCCTCGGCAACGGCGACAAGCTGATCGCGGCCCGCAATCTGACGGTCGGCAGCGTGACGGCTTCCGTTTCGGCGCCGGCAAGCGTCGCGGCGGGCGCCAAGTTCAGGGTCAAGTGGACCGGGCCCGACAATCCGCTCGATTTCGTCACGATCGTGAAAGCGGGCGCGCCGGAGCGCCAGTACGCGTCCTACGCCTACACCAGCAAGGGGGCCACGCTCGAGCTCACGGCGCCGGACCAGCCGGGCGCCCATGAGCTGCGCTATCTCACCGGCCAGACGTATGCGACGCTGGGCAGCGCCAGGATCATGGTGGTTGCGAACACGGCGAGCCTCGAGGCCCCTGCGGCCGCCGTTGCCGGCAGTACGGTCGCGGTGAGCTGGAAGGGTCCGAACAACGCGCTCGACTACATCACCGTCGTCGCGCCCACCGCCATCGAGGGAGCGTGGGGGTCTTACGAGTACACGGCGAAGGGCAACCCGGTGCGGGTGCTCGCGCCGCTCGTGGCCGGCAGCTACGAGCTGCGCTATTCGTCCGGGCAGTCGCATGCGACGCTGGCGCGCGTCCCCATCCGGATTACGCCCGCCAAGGCAGAGGCGGGGCTCGTCGCGGTGACGGCGGCACCTGCGTTCGGCAACGTGGAGATCGTCCTCGATGCGTCGGGCAGCATGCTGCAGCGGGTCGGTTCGCAGCGTCGCATCGATCTTGCGAAGCAGACGCTGACGAAGCTGACCGCGACGACCATTGCGGCGAAGACGCCGTTCGCGCTGCGTGTGCTGGGCCGCGAGGTCGATTCGTGCCAGACCGACCTCGACATCCCGCTCGCGCCGCTCGATCCGGGCGTCGTCGCCGGCAGGATCGCGAGGATCGACTCGAAGAACAACGCGCGCACGCCGCTCGGCGCTTCACTCGAGAAAGTCCTCGAGGACCTGGGCGCGGCGCGCGGCGAGCGGCTGGTGATCCTGCTGACGGATGGCGACGAAACGTGCGGCGGGGATCCGGGCGCCGCGATGGCGAAGCTCACCAGGGCGGGCATCCGGGTGAACATCGTGGGCTTTGCGATCGATGATCCGCGCCTGGCCGGGACGTTGCGGCACTGGTCCGACAGCGCCGGCGGCCACTACTTCGAAGCCAGGGACGCCGGCAGCCTCGATCGCGCGATGACCCAGGCAACCCGGGCGGCCTACTCGATCGTGGGCGCGCAGAACCAGGTGGTCGCGGCGGGCATCGCCGGCGAAGCACCGGTCTCCGTGCTGCCCGGCCAGTACACGGTGCGCCTGGGCGGCGGCCGCACGCAGTCCGTGGTGGTCAAACCGAAAGAGACGACCCAGGTGAAGTTCGACTAGCGAGTGGGGCCGGCGAACGCGCCGAGCTGGGCGCGGCTGCCGCCTGCCTCAAGTAGTCGTCCAGGGATGGCCGCGAGCCTGCTCACAGCGCCCTCCCGATCTCCCGCCAGCCATGCATCGAGCGCGCCGAGTGTTGGCAGGGTGATGCGGCGTGCGCGCTGGCCGGCAAAGCTGTTGCCCGCCGCGCAGGCTGCAATCGCGGACTCGAGCGCCTGCAGCCGCTGCGGTTCGCGCGCCTCGCCATGCGCGACGGCGGCATGCAGGTCGACATAGGGCCAGTAGCCGGCCTGCCAGCGCTGCCCGAAGGCGCCTGACAATCGCGACCAGCGGTGTCCGACGTCGATGCCCGCGCGCGCCAGCCTCCAACTGAGTGCCACCGCGTCGCAGGCGTCGATCGGCGAGGAGTCGCTCGCAGGCAGCAGGCATCCGTCGAGGATCGAGACAGCCGATTCCGGCCGGCCCATGTCGAGATCGAACATGGCGAGGTGCCAGGCATTGTGGGTGCGCATGCGGCTCCGGACGGTCCATTGCGCCCGCTGCTCACGCATCCACTGCGCGCCTCGATGGCTCCTGCCGGAAGCGATCAAGGCGTGGGTCATCGAGTGCACGGCCATCGGGCACGCGGGATTGAGGTCGAGGGCAGCCCGGGCAAGCGATTCGGCGTGGTCCGCATCCCCGAGTTCGGCGTGCTCGAAGGCGGTTAGGGCCAGCCGATAGCCATGGCCCGGGTCCGGGCGCCGTGACTGGCGTAGCGTGCCATCCGCAATCTCGCGCGCTCCGGCATGGTCGCCAATGAAGTAGCCGCAGGAAAGCGCGAGGCGCAGCGCAAGCAGGTCGCCCGGATCCTGCGCGACGATGCCGGCATAGGCCTGCATCGCGCGCACGGGTTCGCCCTGCAGCCAGTGCGTGCCCGCCTGCACGTGCAGGCGCTGCGAGGGTTGCAGGCGGCGATCCGCCAGCGAGCGGATCGCTGCCTCGAGATGCGGGAGGCTGGACGGCAGCTTGGAGAGCACGGCCACGCCGATGCGTATGCACTGCCCCTGGGCGTAGTCGTCGTCGCCTGCGCGGATGTCCTGCAGCAGGTCCTGCGGGTCGCCGACCGCGCACAGCAGTCGCTCGATCGCCCGGCGCGTGCGGGTGCTCTCCATGGGGTGCGCTACTCCGGAACGCTGATGCCGGACCCGCCGAGGTCTTTCGGGAAGTCGTGGAGCTTCGGCAGGCCGTCCCGATTGGGAAGCACGGACTCGGCGTAGTTGACGTGCACAGCCGGCTGAAACGCGAGCGTCGGCAACACCGCCGCGAAGACGTCGATCAGGCCCCACAGCGGATGGTCGGTCATCACGTGGCCGCCGCACTTGCGGCACCATTTGCGAAAGCTGCGCGGCGTCTGGTGGTAGGTTTCCACGAGCTCGGCGCCAGACTCCAGCGCGACGTCTGCGCTCTTCCAGAGCGTGAAGGCGTTGACCGGGCTCGCCGACCAGCTGCGGCATGACTGGCAGTGGCAATACCCCATTCCGAGGGGTTCGCCGCGCACGGCGATGCGGACGGCGCCGCAGAAGCAGCTTCCGTAGTGAGTAGCATTCGAACTGTTGATGGCGGTCTCCCGGCGGCCCCGGGAGGGGGCCTGTTCCCGGTGCACAAGATGCCGGGAAGCACGGCGGGGAAATTGATCGCAACGCCTGCGGGTTTTGCCGCAAAGCCGGGAATGGTGCGATCAGGCCGATGGCGCGCCTGCGGACGGCGGCGCTACCGGGCGGACCCTTTCCCTGCGCCAGGTGGCGGGCGGAATGCCGACCAGCCGCTTGAAGGCGCGCACGAAGGCGGCCTCGGAGTCATAACCCACCTCGAGCGCGATGGCGGCCATGGTCGAGTGCGTGTCGCGCAGGAGTTGCGACGCGAGCTGCATGCGCCACTGCGCGAGGTACTGGATCGGCGGCAGGCCGACCAGGTCGGTGAATCGCTGCTGCAGGGCCGACCTCGACAGCCCGACCCGCTCGCCGAGTGCCTCGATCGTCCAGGCTTCGGCAGGCCGCTCGTGCAGCAGCGCTAGGGCGCGGCCGACGTGTCGGTCCTTCAAGCCGGCGAACCAGCCGTGCGCGTCGTCCGTGACCGTGTCGAGGTGCTTGCGCAGGGCGTCGACGAACATCATCTCGCCCAGGCGCTCGAGGACGGCTGCGCCTCCGGGCCGCCGCTCGGCGGATTCCGTGGCTGCAAGCTGGGCAAACTCCCGGCTCCAAGGGCCCGCGCGATCGGCGGGCAGGTGCAGCAGCCGGGGCAGCGTAGCGAGCAGGGGGTTGAAGGGCCGCGTGTCGAGCGCAATGAACCCGCAGACGAGGGCGGTAGTCGGCGCGTCGGCGCCTGCGGCCACCGACGCCGGATTCCGGTAGCGCATGCGAAAGGGCCTGTCGTTGCGCGGCAGGTCGAAGTAGGACCCGGCGTCCGGTGCGCCGCGCAGGCCGGGGTGGCTCGCGACGGCATGGGCATCGCCCTGCGGCAGCAACACGACATCGCCGCTGCCCAGCCGGCGAGGGGGTTCGCCGGCCACGGTTGCCCAGCATTCGCCGGCCGTCACGACGTGGTATTCGATGACGTGATCGGCGCCCGGCATCACGGCTCGCGCAATGTCGCTGGAGGCGGGTGCTTCGGCCACCCAGGACCCCTCGCCCGATACCAGGAAGAAGACCGCATTGCGCATGCGGACGCTACGTAGCACGTCGGAGAGGACATCGCGGGCCATGTGCAACTCTAGCGCGGACCGTTGCTAAGATGCGCGCCCGTATGGCTGACGTTTTCCTGTCCTATGCCCGCCCGGACAAGGGTACCGCACGACTTTTCGCCGAGGCTTTCCAGGGCAGCGGCCTGAGCGTCTGGTGGGACGATTCCCTGCGCTCGGGCGAGACCTTCGACGAGACCATCGAGCGGGCGCTGCGCGATGCGAAGGCCGTGGTCGTGCTCTGGTCGCCTGCGTCGGTGATCTCCCGCTGGGTGCGCGCGGAGGCTACGCTGGCGGATCGCAACCGGACGCTCGTGCCGGTCATGATCGCGCCCTGCCAGCGCCCGATCATCTTCGAGCTGACGCATACCGCGGATCTGACGCAGTGGCAGGGTGCGCGCGAGGACCGCGGCTGGCTGGCGCTCGTGGCCGACGTGCGCCAGTTGATCGAGGCACGAGCGGCGCCGCATGGCGCCACACAGGCCGCCGCGGTGCTCCGGCCGGATGGCGCGCGTTCGCCCGCCGTGCCGCGCCCCGCGGTGGCGATCCTGCCGTTCGTGAACATGAGCGGCGACCCCGAGCAGGAATGCTTCAGCGACGGAGTCACCGAGGACATCATCACCGACCTCGCGCGCGTGTCCGGCATGGCCGTCGCCTCGCGCAGCGCCGTCTTCTCGTACAAGGGCAAGACGGTCGCGCCCGCGCAGCTCGCGCAGGCGCTCAAGGTCACGCACGTGGTCGAAGGCAGCGTGCGCAAGGCGGGCAACCGCGTGCGCATCACGGCCCAGGTCCTCGACGCCGCAACCGACACGCCCATCTGGGCCGAGCGCTTCGACCGCACGCTCGACGACATATTCGCGATCCAGGACGAGATCGCGAAGGCGATCGTTGCGGCGCTCAAGGTGCGATTGCTGCCCGCCGAGTCGGCGGCACTCGAGCAGCGCGCGACCACGAACTCGGAAGCCTACGAGTTGTTCCTCATCGCGCGCAGCTTCCAGCGCCGCTCGAGCGAGCGGCTGAAGCCGGTGATCATCCGCATCTGCCGGCGCGTCGTGGCGCTCGATCCCGGCTTTGCAAAGGGATGGGCGCTGCTCTCCATCGCCGAGTCCGAGCTCGTGCAGCGCGGGGTCGAGGGCTATTCGATCGAAAGCGCCCGCGAGTCCGCGGAGCGCGCGATCGCCGCCGATCCCGCGAGCGCCGATGGCCACGCGGCGCTTGCGGAGACGCACGTTCGCAGCGCGATGGATTACGAGGCGGCGGAAGGGTCGCTCGCGGAAGCCTTCCGCCTCGACCCGAACTGCTTCGATGCCCTGCTGGTCGCGGGCGCCATCGCGATCGTGCGGCGCAACTATGCCCGGGCCGTGGAATGCTTCGAACGCGCGATCAGCCTCGAGCCGGACTCCTATTGGCCCTCGGGCATGGTCGCCCAGGCCTATGAGGCGCTCGGCGATCCGGTGGCGATCGCGGCGAGCCACCGGCGCGTGCTCGCCCGCTGCGAGAAGATCCTCGCCGACGAGCCCGACCACAGCGGGGCGCTCGGCTTCTTCGTGACCTCGCTCGCCTCGCTGGGGCATGCGGCGCGCGCGCGTGAATGGACGCAGCGCGCGTTGCTGTTCGACCCCGACAACAGGCGGCTGCGCTACAACCTGGCCTGCGCCATGGCGACGCTGCGGGACGGCGACGCCACGGCGGAGCTGCTCGCGCCCTTGATCGGCCAGGTGAGCATCGGCTACCTGCGCTGGATGCAGAGCGACAACAGCCTCGATCCCGTGCGCGCCAACGGCCGCTTCGCGGCCCTGATGGACATGGCTGCCATGCGCCTCGCCAGCGAGCCGGCAGGCGCCTAGCGGGTCATTGCGTGCGCTGCGCCTGCGCCGAGCGATCGAGCAGGCCCAGCACGCCCCGCCGGCCGACTTCACCCTCGCACAGGCACTGCAACAGCAATACGGTGCGCGCGGCCGGCCCGCTCACCGTGAATTCGAGCGAGTCGAAGCGGATGCGCTCGATGTTGAAATCGCCGCCGCCGTACTGGAACTTGCAGTTGCGGAACGTGCAGTCGATGTACTCGTTGTCGTCGAGGACGATGGTTTCGTTGTCGAACTGCTGCTGCTCGAACCGCATGGCCTCACCTCCGGGTGCGCGTGAAACGGGCAAGCTTACAGGTCCTGCCTGCCGGCCGCAGGCTCGCTGCTATCATCCACGGCCATGGAAGCTCCCAAGGTTGCCCGCCGCCGCAGCACGTTCCTCGCGCCCGTCTGGCTCGCGCTGCTCGCCTTCGCGGCGCTCGCGATCGCGAGCGTCGCGTTCTGGACCCGCGCCACGACCACCACGATCGTGCTGGTGCGCCATGCGGAGAAGCAGCTCGGCACGATCGAGGACCCGCCGTTGACACAGGAAGGCGACGAACGCGCGCAGCGTCTCGCCGGCCTCTTCGGCGACCGATCGGCGGTCGGTGCAGTGCAGGCGATCTATGCCACGAAGACCCGCCGCGCGCAGGCCACCGCCGCGCCGCTGGCCGCCCGCCTCGGCCTCCCGGTCGCGATCGCCGACGATCCGCCGGGGGCGCTGGCTCGCCGCCTGCGCCGCGAACAGCATGGTGGGGTGACCCTCGTGGTGGGACACAGCAACACGGTGCCGCAGATCGTGGCCGCGCTCACCAGCCGGCAAGACATCCCGGCCATCGCCGACGACGACTTCGGCACGATCTATGTGGTGACCGTACCGGATGTCGGGCGCGCGTCGGTCCTGCGCCTGCGCTACTGAACGCTCAGGTGCTGCTGAGGGCAATCGCGCGGCTCACGAACTCGTCGTGGGCGCCGATGCGGAAGTCCGCGAGCACGGCGTCGCGGATGTGGCGTGACGGATCGATCAGGAAGGTGGCCCGGCGCACGCCGAAGCCGAGCGGGCCGTCGACCCCATACATGCGGATGACCGCCTTGTCCGCGTCGGAAAGCAGCGTGAAGGGCAGCCGGTATTTGTCGCGAAAGCGCTGGTGGCTTTCGGCGTCCTGCGGGCTGACGCCCGCGACGGTCAGGCCGACTTTCTGGATTTCAGCGTGCAGGTCGCGGATTGCGCAGGCTTCCCGCGTGCAGCCTGGCGTAAAATCCGCCGGGTAGAAATAGAGCACGAGGGCACCACGACGCAGCATCGAGGTGAGCGAGACATCGCGACCTTCGTGGTCGGGCAACGTGAACTCGGGTGCGCGTTCACCAGGCGAAAGCATCCGTACCCCCTGCGCGCCATGTTAGCGAAAGGTCGAGACGTTACAAATGGATATTTCGAGGATACCTGCGGGGCGCAATCCGCCGCGCGACGTCAATGCCCTCATCGAGATCCCGCAGGGCGGGGTGCCGGTCAAGTACGAATTGCACAAGGAGTCGGGCGCGCTGTACGTCGACCGTTTCCTGCATACGGCCATGTATTACCCCGGCAACTACGGCTTCATTCCCCAGACGCTCGGCGATGACGGCGATCCGCTCGACATCATCGTCGTCGGCCAGGTGCCGGTCGTGCCAGGCGCCGTCATTCCCTGCCGGCCGATCGGCGTGCTGATGATGACGGACGAGAAGGGCGGCGACGAGAAGATCCTCGCCGTGCCGGCCGAGGATCTGCATCCGTTCTACAAGGGCGTGCGCACCTACACCGACCTGCCGCCGATCCTCTACGAACAAGTGGCGCATTTCTTCGCGCACTACAAGGACCTTGAAAAGGGCAAGTGGGTCACCGTCGCGAGCTGGGACGGGCCGGAACGTGCCGAAGAGCTGATCGTGCAGGCGATCGGCCGCTATCCAGACTCGGCGAATTCCGCCGGTGTCCGCGCATAGAAAAGGTCCAGGCGCTCGGCTGCGAGGCTTTGCAGCAGGGCGTCGGCCTGTTCCTCCGTGACGATGAACTCGACCAGCACCGGGACCTCGCCGGCGAGTTCGAAGAAGTGCTGCTCGTGAAGCCTGCCGTGCCGGCCGAATCCCGCGATTGCCTTGAAGGCGGAGCCGCCCCCGATGCCGAGGCCCTTGGCGCGCTCGAGCAGCCATTCGTAGGCCAGAGAGCCGTGCAGCTTGCGGCTCTCGGAGGTGTAGAAGCGCAGGTGGACGCCCTTCATGGTGAGCCTCCCAGGGTCCTGGACATTGCGCGGACCAGTGCCATCCCGGCGAGCGTAGCGAGCAGCGAGGCGATGACATGGAGCGCGACGTGGACCGCCATCCAGCGGTATTCGCCCCGCAGCAGCAGGGTGACCGATTCGGCGGAAAACGTGGAAAAGGTCGTCAGCCCGCCGAGGAAACCGGTCGTCATCGCCAGGCGCACGGTCGGCGGGATCGCCTCGAACTGGTTGAAAGCGCCCAGCGCGAGACCCATCAGCAATCCGCCGAGCACGTTTGCGGCGAGCGTGCCGAGAGGCACGGCGGGAAACACGGGGTTCAGGGAATGACCCAAAGCCCAGCGCAGCAGCGCGCCGAACCCGGCCCCTGTAAATATGACGAATCCTGCAGTGACATTCACGCGATGCAGCTCCTTGTGTCCGGAGCCGGGTGCGGGCATCGGGTTTCGCCGCATTTCGACGACGCCCGCGCGCACCCGGTGGACCGGGTCGGCAGGCATCATCAGCCGCGATCGGCGGTTCGTCCCGCTGGCCGGGACAGGAGGAATGCCATCTCCGGGCGCCATCGTCGCCCCCCGCGCCGATCGCGGTCAAGGCCAGCGGCCGAATGTGCGCTGCACGACTTGCAGCGCGCCGCCGCGATGCTAGAATCGCGCGCCTTTCGTGGACTTGTGGGGCGGTAGCTCAGCTGGGAGAGCGCGTCGTTCGCAATGACGAGGTCGCGGGTTCGATCCCCGCTCGCTCCACCATTGATCCACGAAGCAGCGCTGGCCTGTCAGGCCACCTGCTGCGGCCGCCGGGCGAGTTCCTGCACGGTCCCCGCATCGCGCGCCGCCACCCGATTGATCCCCGAGAGCACCGCCAGCACTGAAGCGGTGACGATGTTGGCGTCGATGCCGACGCCGTGCGTGCTGCCCGGCAGGCCATCGATGGCCAGTTCGATGCAAGCTACCGCGCGCGCATCGGCGCCCTTGCCGAGCGAACGTTCCTCGTAGGCGAGCACGCGCACCGGCACGCGCAGCGCGCGGATCACGGCGTCGATCGGTCCGTTGCCCTCACCGCTCACGGTGATCTCGCGGTCCCCCATGGCCACGGTGAGCTTCACGCCCTGAGCGCGGCCGTGCTCGAAGAGGTGGTGCTCGATGTAGCGCAAGGGCTCGTCCACCTTGAGGTAGGTCGAATCGAAGATCTTCCACAGGTCCTCGGCTTTCACCTCCGATCCCGTGGCGTCGGTGTGCTGCTGCACGACGCCGCTGAACTCGATCTGCAGCCGGCGCGGCATCACGAGCCCGTAGCCCGATTCGAGCAGGTAGGCGATGCCGCCCTTGCCCGACTGGCTGTTCACGCGAATGATCGAGTCGTAGCTGCGGCCGAGGTCGGCCGGGTCGACGGGCAGGTACGGGACCTGCCATTGCTCCGCGGCTTCGCGGCCGGCCATGCCCTTCTTGATGGCGTCCTGGTGCGAACCGGAAAAGGCGGTGAACACGAGGTCGCCCGCATACGGATGGCGCGGATGCACCGGCAATTGCGTGCATTCCTCGACCGTGCGCGCGACGCGGTCGATGTCGCCGAAATCGAGCCCGGGGTCGATGCCCTGCGAATAGAGATTCAGCGCGAGCGTCACGAGATCGACATTGCCGGTGCGCTCGCCGTGGCCGAAAAGGCAACCCTCGACCCGCTCGGCGCCGGCCATCAGCGCAAGCTCCGTGGCGGCGACCGCGCAGCCGCGATCGTTGTGCGGGTGCACGCTCAGCACCACGCTGTCGCGCCGCGCGAGATGGCGATGCATCCACTCGATCTGGTCGGCGTAGACGTTCGGCGTCGACATCTCGACGGTCGCCGGCAGGTTGAGGATGACCTTGCGCGAAGGGGTCGCGCCCCAGGCCTCGGTCACGGCGTCGCAGATGTCGCGCGCGAACTCGAGCTCGGTGGCCGAGAAAGTCTCGGGGCTGAATTCGAGCGCCCATTCGGTGCCCGGGCGCGCCGCGCACAGGTCGCGGATCTGGCGCACGGCAGCGACGGCCATCTGCCGCACCTCGTCCTTCTGCATCGCGAAGACCGTTTCGCGAAACACCGGTGAGGTCGCCGCGTAGACGTGCACGATGGCGCGCTTCGCGCCGGCGACCGCCTCGATGGTGCGCTCGATCAGCGGCGCACGGGCCGGGGTCAGTACTTCGATCGCCACGTCATCGGGAATGTGCCCGTCTTCGATGAGCGTGCGCACGAAGTTGAAGTCGGTTTGCGAGGCGGCGGGGAAAGCCACTTCGATTTCCTTGAAGCCGATCTGGCAGAGCATCTTGAACATACCGAGCTTGCGCTCGGTGTCCATCGGTTCGAAAAGCGCCTGGTTGCCGTCGCGCAGGTCGGTGCTCATCCAGGTCGGAGCCTGCGTGATCGCCCGATCCGGCCAGGCTCGATTGGTGAGCTGAACGGAGGGGAAGGGGCGGTACTTGTTCGAGGCGTTTTTCATAGGGCTGGAAGTCTACGTGGCCTGCGAGGGCGGAAGATTGCGAATTGCGACGCAAAATGAGGAAAACCAGCAATGTAATTGCGTTAAACATGCATTTGATAATATAATACGCCTTTCTTTCATGGGACATGGCAATCTGGAGTCTGGCTAGTGGAACTCGACTCTTACGACCGCCGCATCCTGGAGATCCTGCAGTCCGATGGGCGGCTCTCGAACCAGGAACTGGCCGAGCGCATCGGCCTGTCGCCGTCGCCGTGCCTGCGTCGCGTGCGGGCGCTGGAGGAGGCCGGGGTGATCAGCGGCTATCGTGCGCAGGTCGACGCCCGAAAGCTCGGCCTCACGCTGATGGCGCTACTCCATATCTCGATGGACAAGCACACGCCGGAGCGCTTCGCGAACTTCGAGCAGAAAATCGCGGCTCTGCCGGAGGTGATCGAATGCCTGCTCGTCACCGGTCAGGAGGCCGACTACCAGTTGAAGGTGATCGTGCGCGACATGGATGCCTATCAGGACCTGCTCCTGAATCGCATCACTCGCATCGAAGGCGTGACCGGCGTGCACACGAGCTTCGTGCTGCGCCGGGCGCTGGACAAGGCGCCGATGCCTGCCTGAGGGGCCCGCGGCTCCTCAGGGTTCGCGCTGCGGTCCGCGCTCGCGCCGCTGTTGCGAGGACTCGAACCGTTCCCGGTCGCGCGGCCGTTCGGGAGCAGCCTGGCGTTCCCGCGCCTGCGGAGCGGGTTGCGCGCGTGGGGACGGCTGAGGCTGCGGCTGGGCAGGGATGCGCACGCCGTTCCCATGCCCATAGGGTCGTGGTTCGTGGCGCGGCTCGTCGCGCGTTTCGGGGCGCGGACCAGGGCGCGTTTCGGCTCGCGATTCATTGCGTGGCTCATGGCGCGGCAGCCGGTTCGACGGCATGTCCGGACGCCACGAGTCGCGCGGGTCACGCGTTCGCCATTCGCGATCGGCCTGCGGGCGATCTGCCGGCCGATCCGGGGGCCGCAGCACGCGTCCCCCCGGTGCATTCCAGTAGCGGGGCAGCGCGCGGGTTGCGGCGAGGTTCGTGTTTTCGGGCCGCGAGTACAGGCTGTGTCGCGCGTAGCGCGGCGACGTGTAGTACTCGCCACGACCCTTCACCGGGCGGGCGTCGGGCCGGTAATGCGGCGGTCGGGGCGCATGGACGGGCGGACGGTAGCCGCCCGGGCCGAACCAGCCGCCACCGTGCACGCCGTCCCAATAGCCGTGGCGGTAACCGCGGTCGTAGCCACGCCGATAGCCATGGCGCCACTGGCCCCAGCCGTCGCCCCACGCCCATGAGAGCCCGATCCAGCCGGCATTCCAGCTCATGCCGTAATTCCAGCCGGCCCACGGCGAATAGTGGATGCTGAAACCCCAGGTCCACGGGCGCGGGTAGTACCAGTCGGGCCCATACCAGGGGCGATAGCGGAAGCCCGTGCCGTAGACGACAGTTCCGCCGTAGGGAAACGACCAGAGGTAGCCCGGCGTGTAGCCCATGTAGATGACATCCGGCTGCACGTCATAGATGTAGACGTAACGTGTGTTGTAGGCAGGGCTGCTCGGCGGAATGTCATCGAGGCCCACCGGGCGTGTCTCGGAAACCTCCCATGGGCCGTAGGGTGAGTCCGCGATGTACCAGACGCCCTGTTCGACGGCGTAGTAGTGACCGTCGGCGAGGAACACCTGCGAGGACGTGTTCACCGCATAGCGCAGGCCCGTGCGCGGGATCGGCTCGAATCGCGGCGTGCCGTCATAGGTGGCGCTGAAGCGGGCGCTGCCGCGATCGACGGCGGCGACCTGCGGAATTGCCGCATCAAGCACCGCATCGTTCGCCTCGTCCGTACCTGCCACATAGGCGAGCGCGTCGCCCTTGGGCGAGGAGGGCGGAATCTTCGCAAAGCTCGCCGGCAGGCGGTCCGACTCGACGAAATCCCAGTCGCCGGTCAGTTCGCGTGCCCGGTACCAACGGCCGGATACGACGATGTACCAGGCCTGTCCCGGCACATCGAAGAAGAGGTCGCTGTCGGTATTGCTGACGGTCAGCAATTCGCTGCCGACGAGCGGCTGCAGCGCCGGGCGGCCGTCGGTCGAGATGAGCTCTGTGGGTTCAGTCGCGACCAGGATGCGTGCGCGCCGCAGTTGCTCTGCTGTCAGAGGCGGTGCGGCGCCGTCGCCTTGGCCCGTGGAGCCGGCCTGTTCGCCGGAAAAGAGCGCCGCGACGTTCGCAGGCGGTTGGGTCACCGGCGACCAGCGGCCCTGCTTCAGGTCGTTCGTCGCGAACCAGGCGCTGCTGCCGTAGAAATAGTAGCGCTTCGAGGCGCGGTCGAAGACCACCGGAAAGGGCGTGTTGACGACCCGCTCGAGGCCGGTGTTGCCGACCGCGCGCAGTCGCGGCTCGCCGTCGATGGAAATGAGTATCGCGGGCCGGTCCACGTATATGAATTTCGGGGGCGTATTTCGCAGTGCCTGCGCGCCCGCCTGGGTTCCGAGCCGCTGGTGGATCTCGGCCATGGAAAGCTCGACGTTCCAGCGCGGCATTTCGCGCTCGAGCGTGGCCGCAAGTTCGCGGGCCTCGCGGCTGTCCTCGCGCATGCCGGGAAAGCGCACCCGATCGACGGAAACATCGGTGATGCGGGCCCCGGCCCCTTCGATGTCGAGGGTCGAGGTCATCTCGATGGCGCCGAATACGGGCGTGTCCTCGCCCGGCCGCCGGATCGACACGGCGCTGCGAGCGAGCAGCGTATCGCCGTCGAGCGAGTCGTACTGCGGCTCATAGACGGCGACCGTGCTGCCGTCATCGCGGGTCATTTCCCGGGGCCAGCCGGCTTCGGCGGCGGGCAGGACGCCGGCAAGGGAGGCAAGCAGCAGGGCGGTCAGCAGTTTTCGGGTCATGGTGGCGATCCTACGCCCGGCTCGTTGAACGTTTCCTGAACGGCGGGCGTGCATCGCGGCTGGTAAACTGTCCGGCTTACGCCCCCGTAGCTCAGTGGATAGAGCGACCGCCTCCTAAGCGGTAGGTCGTCGGTTCAACTCCGGCCGGGGGCGCCACTTGGCGCCGGGTTTGTCCGGACATAATCGCGCCTTGCCGCGGCTCAAGCGCCGCCGCCGCCCGCCGATAACCGTGCCGAACCCGACGGGTTCCTTTCAGGTTACGGCCACCGCAATGAGTACCATCCAAGATGAACTGCAACCCGGCGGTGCGGCCGCGCCAATGATCGGCAGCGTGCAATGGCGCCAGCGCATCCGGCCGATGCCTGTCGCGCACGGCCAGGTGGTGCTGCATGGGGCTCCACTGGGGCCGGTGCGCGCCGCGTGCGCCGCGAACGCATGAGCGGTGCGCCAGTGAAGGCCGCTTCCACGCCGTCGGTGCAGGCGCTCGTCGCGCGCCAGCCCATCATGGATGCACAGATGGGGATCGTCGCGTATGAGCTGCTCTATCGCGGGATCTACGGCACCGCCATGGTGACCGACATCGATCCTGCGGCGGCGACCGCTTCCGTGCTGGTCGATGCCATCCTCGAGCTCGGAGTCGAGCGTCTGGCGGGCGACCGGCCGATGCATGTCAATTTCCCCGAGAGCCTGCTCGAGAGCGACGCGCCGCTCGGTGCACCGCCCGATCGCCTGATCATCGAGGTGCTCGAGTCGGTGCGCGGGACTCCGGTGGTGCTGGCCGCCCTGGCGGCCTTCCGGCAGCGCGGCTTTCGCGTCGCCATCGACGACTATGTCCCGGGTCGGGGCGATCCCGCGCTGCTCGAGCATGCCGACATCGTCAAGTTCGATCTCGGGGAGATGTCCGCGCAGGAGGCCGCGGCGAGCGCCCAGGTCCTGTTGTCCCGCGGCGTCGTGTGCGTCGCGGAGAAGGTCGAGACGCGGGCGCAGTTCGTGACTTGCCGCGACGCGGGCTTCCAGCTGTTCCAGGGCTTCTTCCTGCAGCGGCCCGAGACGTTCTATGGCCGGCGCATCGCGGTCGATGGCGTCGCGGCCGTCCAGTTGCTGGCGGCGTTGCATGGCATGGACTGGTCGATCCGCGACGTGGAGCGGCTGATCGCCTCCGACGTGGGCCTCAGTTACAAGCTGCTGCGCGCCGTGCAGACGGCGAATTTCTACACGACGAAGCAGGTGTCGAGCCTCGCACAGGCGATCGTCGTGCTCGGGCGGGACCAGCTCATCCGCATCCTCTCGCTGATCACGCTGTCGCGCTTCCGCGGGCGGCCGGCGGAGCTGATCCGCAACGCGTTGCATCGCGCGCGGCTGTGCGAGCTGCTCGCCGCGAAATCCTCGATGCGCGACAGCGGCGCCTACTTCATGGTCGGGCTGCTGTCGCTGATGCCGGCGATGCTCGGCGAGCAGGTCGAGGACACGCTGGGGTCGCTGCCGCTCGCGGTGGATGTGCAGGAAGCCTTGCTCAAGGGGGCCGGGGACATGGGTGCGGCGCTCGCTTGCGTGATGGCGCTCGAGCAAGGGGAGTGGAGCGGGGTGGCGTTTCGCGGCCTCAGCCTTCCCGACATCAATGCCGCCTACGTGGAAGCCTGCGGCTGGGTCGAGGAGTCGATAGCGAAGCTCGAGGCCCTCTAGGGCCGTTCGCAGCGACGAAGCTGAGTGCGGTTGTCGGTGTGATAGACGAGTCGCTGGCCGGCGGCGCGCACTTCGATGCGATACCCCGGCGTGAGTACCTGGATGGCCAGCTCGCCGGGCCTGCGGCAGCCGAGCGCGCCATCCGGCCAGGTGACGGCTTCCGAAGCGATGATTTCCACCTTACTCTCCTCGATGCCCATCAGGCCGGCGGCATCCGCCCGCACTAGCGCGGCAAGCGATGGCGGCAACTCGCCATCGGTCACCAGCTGATCTGATTCCGCCTGGATCGATTGCGCCGAGGGCGATGACTCGCGGGCCTGCGCAACTTCACGGGACGGCGGGCTGGCGCTCGTCTTGCGCGCGGCGCGGTCTACTGACATTGCAGGTGCCGGGAGGTTTGCGGACGCCGTGGCGGCGGCAGGCGCCGAGGCTGCAACGGGCACCGCCGTTTCAGCGGGCGCAATCACTTGCGGAGCGGGACCCGGGCTTTCGCGCACGAGCAGGAAGGCAATCACGCCGACCGAGGCCGCCGCGGCCAGCGGCGCATATCGCTGCCACGCCGGGCGCCGCCGCGCGCGGCGCGCTGCTGCACGAATCGCCCCATCGAGCGAAGCCGGTGGCAGCTCGTTCGAATGCGACTTCCAAAGCCGCTCGAGGCTTTCGTCCGTCACCGCAGGTCTCCGAGTACGTCGCGAAGGCGCGCATAGGCATAACGCAGCCGGCTCTTGACCGTTTCCGCCGGCGCGCCGGTCAGCGCGGCAATTTCGGCCAGCGCGAGCCCGCCCTCGACGTGCAGCAGGAAGGCATCCCGCTGCGCCTCGGGGAGGGTCCCGAGGGCAGCGATGATGCGCGCGCCGGTCTGCATCGAAACGCTGGCCGAGGCCGGATCCCAGCCCGCGTCCGCCGCGTGCGCGTCGTCGTCGAGGGCCACGAGGCGCGCCGGAGCCGCCGCTCGCCAGTAGTCGATCAGCCGGTTGCGCGCCACGGTATAGAGCCAGGTGGTGAATCGCGCCGCAGGCCGCCAGCCGTCCCGCGCGCCGATGATCTTCAACCAGACATCGTGGTGCAGCTCCTCCGCGCGTCCGCGGTCGCCGCACTGGCGCAGGAAGTAGCGGAACACGCCGCCGCGATGGCGCTCATAGAGGCGATCGAATGCGGCCGCATCTCCGGATTGCCAGGCGTGCATCAGGGCTTCGTCCGTGTCCGTCGCGTGTGTGTCCTGCAGCTGCATGCGCGCGGCAGTATGGGGCTGGGCCCGCAACGCGACAATCGGGCGGGCCTCCTGCCGCGTTGAACGGCGGGCCTCGCCTGGCGGGGTTAAGATGAACCCATGAAGCCAAACAAGTTGCTGCCCGCCGCCATTGCGGCGCTGCTGCCGGTGGTGGCGTGCCAGTCCCTTCCGGGCGCCGCGCCGCCGGCCATCGATGCGGTGCGCATTGCCGCCATCGTGCAGGAGCTGGCGTCCGATGAGTACGAGGGCCGTGCGCCCGGTTCGGCCGGTGAAGCGAAGACCGTGGCCTTTCTGGAAGCGTCGTTCCGTGCACTCGGCCTCGAGCCCGGCGGCGAAAACGGCGCTTGGACGCAGGCCGTGCCGCTGGTGCGCACCCAGCTCGGCACGCCTCGCGCGCTCGCGCTGTCGGTCCGCGGACAAAGCCATGCACTGACCCAGGGCAGCGAGATCTACCTCAACACCGTGCGCAATGCCGATCGCATACTTGTGCGGGACGCGCCGCTCGTGTTCGTCGGCTACGGCGTCACCGCGCCCGAGCGCGAGTGGGATGACTACAAGGGCGTCGACCTCAAGGGCAAGGTCGCCGTCATGCTGGTGAACGACCCGGACTTCCATGCCGCCGCGGGCGAGCCCGTGGCGGGCGTGTTTGGCGGCCGCCGCATGACCTACTACGGCCGCTGGATGTACAAGTACGAGGAAGCCGCGAGGCGGGGCGCGATCGCGGCCCTGATCGTGCACGACACGGACGGCGCGGGCTACGGATGGCCGACGGTGGTGGCTTCAGCGGGCGAGAACTACGGCCTCGCAGGCAGCGATCCGGCTGGCTTGCTCGCGGTACGTGGCTGGCTCGCACGCGATTACGCGGACTCGCTCTTCCGTGAGGCTGGCCTGGACCTCGACGGCCTGCGTGCGCAGGCGCGGCGCCGCGATTTCCTTCCGGTCGAACTGCCGATCGCCTTCACGGCGGATATTCCTGTGGCCTCAAAAACCACCGTGAGCCACAACGTGCTGGCGAAACTCACCGGCGCGACCCATCCGGACGAGACGATCATGTTCGGCGCGCACTGGGACGCCTTCGGGATCGGGGCGCCCGACGCCGAAGGGCGGGTCGCCCGTTCCGGCGCGAACGACGATGCGCTCGGAACGGCCGGCGTGCTCGAGCTCGCGCGCGTGTTTGCGGCCGGGCCGCGCCCGCAGCGCACGCTGGTTTTCGCGCTGTGGACCGCGGAAGAGCGGGGACTGCTGGGGTCGCTCGATTATGCCGAGCGCCCGCTTTATCCGCTCGAGCGCACCGTGGCCAACCTGACCCTCGACATCCTGCAGACCGCGGGGCCGGCTCGCGACGTGCTGCTCGTCGGGGAGGGCCAGGGTGATCTCGAGGACGACCTCGCACGCGCCGCCGCCGCGCAAGGGCGTGTCGTGACGCCCGAGGCCCTGCCGGAGCGTGGGCTGTTCTATCGCGCCGATCATTTCCCGCTCGCGAAGAAAGGCGTTCCCGTACTGCTGCTCATGGCGATGAGCGGCGGCGCCGACCTCTTCGACGGCGGTCGTGCGGCGGGCGATCGCTGGCTTGCCGGTTACATGAAGTGCTATCACCAGACCTGCGACCGCTGGTCGCCGCAGTGGGACTTGCGCGGCGCGGTGCAGGATGTCGAACTCTTCCATGCGATCGGCGCACGACTCGCCAACTCGCGGCACTGGCCGCAGTGGCGCGCAGGTTCCGAGTTCCGCGCGGTACGCGATCAGTCGCGCGCCGCGCGCCGCTGATTCGCTGCGCCGGACCGGCGATGGAATGACAATCGCCGCGCCACGCGACGTATGGGGCTGCGCGGCCGGGCGTACGCTTGCGCCTGATCAGCGTGGCGGCACGATCTGGTCGTAGACGATGCGCCACTCGCCAAGGCTGCACTGCCAGATACGCGCGTAGGAACCGATGCGTGGCTGGCCGTCGTTCCAGGTCGCGCGCCCATAGGTGAGGACGAGGTCGCCTGCCGCCGACGCGATCGCTTCCACGAGCTCGTATTGGATTGCCTGCGTGGATCGCTTCAGCGTGGCGAGTGCTGCCTGCCGCCCGATGGCGCGCGGGAGGGAGGCGCGGTTAAGGTGGACCTCGCCAGCGAGGAGTGGCGCGAGTGCGCGTTCGCCTTCTGTGCCCGCCGCCTGCGCGAGCCGGGATTCGAGGTTGCGCACGATGGCGAGCGATTCGCCCGAGCCCGATCCGGCTCCCGCATTCCCCTTGCCCTGCGCGGGCCGCAGGCTCTCAATGGGCGCATCGGCGGGCTGGGGCTGCGCATCGAGTACGTTCACGCCGCCGTCGAGGATCCACTCCCAGGCGCCGCCCGCGTCGCGGTGCCAGACTGTGAAGTAGTGGCCAACGTAACCCTTGCCCTGCAGGAAGTAGGGCCCGGTCGTGAAGCCGAGATCCCGGGACTGCGCGATGCCCGCGAACGCTGGCCGCCACTGCAACGGTGAAGCGGCCGGTGCGTCGCGGGCGGGGTCGAGGCTGGCGAGCGCATTGACGGGCAGCGGATCGAGCACGACGGCATCCGCCGCAGCAAAGGCACGCACGCCGGCATTCCAGCCGCGCACGGCCGTTTCCGCGGCAAATGCGTGTTCGGCGAGGACGAGCGGCGTGACGTCGGCGGCAACCTTGGGAGGAGGCGTGGATGCGCAGGCTGCGAGCAGGCAGGCAAGCGGCAGGGTCAGGTTTTTCATGGGCGCCGAGGATAAGTCGCCGGCCAGTCAACCCGGTGCGGCCTGTCGCGTTGTTCGTCGCAGGGACGCAGGCACAAAGGAGCCTTCATATGTCGAATCGCAAGATCCTCTCCACGGCGGCCATCGCCCTGTCGATGTTCGTGGGCAGCGTCGCGCTCGCCGACGGCACGCCGCGGCTCGATCGCCGCGAACACCACCAGCGCGATCGCATCGAGCAGGGCGTGAAGTCGGGCGAGCTCACGCGGCCGGAAACCCGGCGCCTCGTGCAGGGCCAGAAACACCTGCGAAACATGGAGGCGCGGGCGAAATCGGATGGTGACGTGACCCGCCTCGAACGGGCACGGCTCGAGCACACGGCCGACAAGCAGAGCCGGCGCATCTACCGCCAGAAGCACGACGGCCAGTCGCGCCACTGAGGATCGGCCTGCCCCGTGCCGCCGCGCGAAATGCCGGCGGCACGGGGCCGTCGCTACTTGCGTTCGCCCGCAGTGGCGTCGCGCGCGGCGCGGAACTCGGAATCCGCGGCCCAGTTCGGCCACGCACCCGAGTTCGCGAGGTCGGAGCCTACTTTGTAGAGCAGTTCGAGGTCGCGCTGCATGCCGGTGAACGGCCACTTGGCGTTCCACTCATCGGCAGGCTGGTGGTAGCGATGCTCCGAGTAGTCCTCGGCGGCGGCCTTGCCCGCCGCGACCCCGCCTTCTACCCAGTCTTCGCCCGAATCGAACGAGACAGCCGGCACGCCGCGCTTGGCGAACGGGAAATGGTCGGAGCGGAAAAACGAACCGGCCTCGGGCCGCGCATCGGGCGTGTAGACGCGGTTCCAGGCCTTCGCATCGGCGATCAGCCGGTCGAGCAGGTCGAGCTTCGCGCTGCCTGATATCGAAAAATCGCGCGTCGGGCCCCAGGGGCTCAGTGCATCCATGTTGAGCACCGCAACCGTGGAGGCGAGCGGGTAGAGCGGGTTCGCGGCATAGTACTCCGACCCAAGCAGGCCCTTCTCCTCGGCCGTCACCGCGAGGAACACGATCGAGCGGTCGGGACGCTTGCCATGCGCGAATGCGCGACCCATTTCGATCAGGGCGGCGATTCCGGTGGCGTTGTCGACGGCGCCGTTGTTGATGCGATCGCCGCGCGCATCGGGCGCGCCGATGCCGAGGTGGTCCCAGTGTCCGCTGTAGATCACCGTCTCGTTCGGGCGTTTCGCGCCCTCGATCCGGCCGACGACGTTGTGCGACGTGATCACCTGCGAGGACACGGCATAGTCCGCGCTGAAGCCGACGCCCTTCAGTTCGACCGGCTTGAAGTCGCGCGTCTGCGCCTCTTTCTTGAGGGTGTCGAAATCCAGGCCCGCCCGGCGGAAGAGGTCCGCCGCAACGTCGCGCTGGATCCAGCCCTCGATCAGCGTGTGCTCGTGCGCGGGATCCTTGCGCACGATGTCGAACATCGTGTTGGTGTTGGAATTCTTGACCGTCTCCCAGCCATACGACGCGGGCGCGGTCTCGTGCACGACCAGCATGCCGACGGCTCCACGCCGCGCGGCTTCCTCGTACTTGTAGGTCCAGCGGCCGTAATAGGTCATGGCCTTGCCGCCGAAGTCGCCCTGGCCCGTCTCGAAGTCAGGGTCGTTGACGAGCACGACGCCGATCTTGCCCTTGAGGTCGATGCCCTTGTAGTCGTCCCAGTTGCGCTCCGGCGCGCTGACGCCGTAGCCGACGAACACGAGCGGCACGTTGTCGACCTTGACCGCCGTGGCGCCGTTCATCGCAGCGCGTAAGGCGACCTGCTCGCCCTGGATCAGCGGCTCGGGCTTGCCCGCGACCGAAATCGAGAGCTTGACGGGACCCGTGATTTCGAAGCGGCCGAGGGGCACGGCCTGGGTCCAGGTACGCTGCCCATCCTTCAGGTCACCGCCGGGCGAGAGCCCGGCGTCCTTGAACTCGCGCGTGATGTACTCGACCGTCTTCAGCTCGCCCGGCGTATCCGGGCCGCGCCCTTCGAATGCGTCGGACGACAGCGTCTTCACTTCCGCGGAGAGGCGGTAGGCGTCGAACGTGGGCGGCTTCTGCGCACACGAAGAAAGGACGAGAACGGCACCGGATGCGAAGGCGAAAAAGTGTTTCACGAACGATCACCTGGCAGATTTCGAGGGCCCGGATACTAGTGGCCGGGCGCGGCGACGTCCACAATCGGCTCCACATGACGTTTTCGTCATCTTCACTGACCGGTGTCTGCCATGTCCGAAATCCTTGCCGTTGCACCGCTCGCCATCGCCTACGTCGTCATCGGCGTCGGCGACATGAACGAGGCGCTCGACCTGTGGGTGAACCGTTTCGGGATGGAGATCGTCGCGCGGCGCGAAGGCGCGGACGCGGAGCTCGCGCGGGCCTGGGGACTGCCGGCCGACGGCATCGCCGACCAGGCCCTGCTGCTCACGCCCGGCGTGAAGGAGGGCGGCATCCATCTCGTGCGCTTCAGGTCCCCGGGCGTCCCGGTGCGCGACGGCGCGGCGCCCACGGCGCTGCTCCCGAAGAGCGTGGACGTGGCCGTGCGCGACATCGACGCGCGCTACGCGGAGCTCGCCGCGGCGGGCTACCGGTTTCGCTCGAAGGTCGGCGTGCTCGAAACAGACAAGAACGAGAAGGTCTTCGAAGTCCATATGACGGGGCACGACGACATCAATGTCGTGCTGGTCGAGCAGCCCGCGCACCCCGAGATCGTGAGTGCAAGGGGATATGGCGTGGCACCGCTCGTCGTGACGGTCTCGCCCGACAACACGGGCGAGGCAGCCTTCCTGCAGCGGCTGCTCGGCCTCGACGAGATCATGCACAACCGTTTCGGCGGGCCGTCCGTCGAAAAGACGATCGGGCTGCCGCCCGGCGCGAGCCTCGACGTGCGCATCCTCGGCGATGCGCGGCGCGCTTTCGGCCGCATCGAGCTCGTGCAGTACGAGGGCGTCACGAGCGAGAACCGCTATCCGCGCGCGCAGGCGCCGTCGCGCGGCCAGTTGTCGGTGACCTACTTCGTCGACGACCTCGCGCGCTGGCTCGCGATCGCAGAGGCGAACGGCGTCGCCGATCTCGGCCGGGGCGCGGGGATTTACGGCGGCGGAAGGATGGCGACGGTCACGACGCCGGCGGGGCTGCGAATCGATCTGGTGGAACAGGAGAAATAGCGAACAGCTTGCGGCGAACAGCTTGCAGCCTGAAGCGTTCGCCTCCTCAGAGCCCAAGAACGCCGGGATTCATGAGTCCCTTGGGGTCGAGTTGAGTCTTCAGTTGCCGCAGAAGCGTTGCAGTCGCCGGCGCCAGCGCGTCGACATAAGGATACGTCCGCCCGATCTGGTTCGACGCGGCGCCGATATCCCTGAAGAACGCCACCGTCGCGGCGCGTAGCGCCGCGACGAGCTCGCGCGCGGCGGGATTCGCCGGTGGCTCGGTGAGGCCCGCGAGCCAGGCGGGATCCGGCGCCTCCCTGTGCAGCGGCAGCCAGGCATCCGGCCAGTGAAAGACGCACTCGAAGCTGAAGGCGAGGCTGCCGAGGGCCGAGCAGAGGCGGGTTACGGTGACACCGTGCCGCGCCATCGCGCCGGCATGCGGGGCGAGCAGGCGGTCGAAGCCGTCGATGACGGTGCGCGCGTCGGAATGCGCCACCTTGGCGTTCAGCGCGGCCCAGCGCCGGCCGTCGCGGTCGAGAACGCCGTTGAGTCCCGCGAAGAGGTCGGCGCGCGCCACGCGGGGCACGATGGGCGCGATCTCCGTACCGCCGAGTTTCGCGACCAGGCGGCGCGCGATGGCGATGTCGTCGGCGACCGCGCGCGCGCTGCGGCCGGCCGCGACGACGTGCACGGTCCAGCCTTCGTCGGGCACCGGGCGCGTGCCACCGCGCACAAACGACGCGAGCGCTCGCGCGGCCTGCAGCGGTCCGCCGGCCGCGCGCAGGACCGATCGCAGGCTGCGCGCCATGTCGGCAGGTGAGACCCGGGTTGCCGCGGCCACCGAAGCCGCGTCGAGTATGTAGATGTCTTCCGCGAGGTCCTCGCGTGCAATGGCCGAGAGCGCCGCTGCCGCCGCGGGCAGGTCGGCGAATACGAAGGACAGGTAGTCGGTGTGCGCGGGCGTCGGGATCACGCGCAACGTGGCCTCGGTCTTGACGCCAAAGGCTCCGCCATCGTGGGTCAGGAGCCCCGTGAGATCGGGCCCGAAGGTACGCAGGACCGGCTTGGCCGGCCTCGCGAGCGCGCCGAGGCCGGTGCGCAGCAGCGTACCGTCCGCGAGCGCGACCTCGAGCCCGAGGGCATTTTCTGCCGCCGAGCCGTAGCGGGCGGAGCCGAAGAAGAGGGCACCATGGCTCAGGCCGCCGCCGATCGTCGCGCCGGCGCCGGAGAACGTGCCGAAGAACGGCAGGCGCAGTGCGAGCGGGGCGAGCGCCTCGTGGAGCTGCTTCCAGGTGACGCCAGCCTGGGCGGTGACATACAGGTCGTCGGCCGCGATCGTGAGGATGCGGTTCAGGCCGCCGAGGTCGAGGGTGATCGCGTTGCCCGTGGGCGGCGTGTAGCCGGCGGTGTAGCTGAGGCCGCCGCCGCGCGGCAGGATCGCGTAGCCGCGGCTCGTCGCGGCGAGGATGGCCGCGGCGACGCCCCGGCTATCGGCGGGGCGCACGACCGCAAGCGGCCGTGCGCCCGTCGTATACAGATCGCTCGCCGCGAGTGAGAGCGCCGCCTCGTCCGTACGGACGGCGCTCTCGCCAACGGCTCTTCGCAGTGCTTCCAGCAGATCAGAAGCCGTAGCGGACCGACAGCGACCACGTGCGGGGCGGGTAGAGGTAACCGGCCGCGAAACCGAGCGAGCGGCCGAAGTCGAAGCCGCCGTTGAAGGACTCGGTGTCCGTCAGGTTGTTGCCCGCGAGCGTGACCAGCACGTTGCCCGCCGTATTCTCCCAGCGCAGCTGCGCGTTCAGGAACTCGTAGTCCTGCACGCGGATGCCCGGGCTCGCGCACAGGTTGTTGTAGTGGTCGTCCTTCGCCGAATAGTCGGCGCCGAGCGAGACCACGCCGCGCTGGCCCAGGTCGTGCGAGTAGTTGGCCCCGACGCGGTAGCTCCAGTCCGGCGCCTGCTTGAGCGGCAGCTTCAGGTACTGATCGACGGTCGTGAGGCCCTGCGCCGCGCAGGTCGAGAGCGCCGCCGTCCACTTCGTGTACTCGCTGTCGAGGAGGCCGAGGGCGGCGTTCAGCTCGAGGCCTTCGACCGGTACCGCGGTGACCTCGAGTTCGAGGCCATTGATGGTGGCGTTGCCCGCATTGATGCGGCCGAAGCCGCCGTCGGGCGTCGTGACGCCGAACTGCAGGCCCTCGTACTCGTTGTGGAACACCGCGGCGTTGGTGCGCAGGCGGCGGTCGAGCCAGTCGGCCTTGAGGCCGGCCTCGTAGCTCCAGTTGGTTTCAGGATCGCCGACGATGCGCAGCAGGTTGCGCAGCGCTGCGGTGTCGCGACCCGAGGTCGTGCCGCCCTTGAAGCCCTTCGCGGCCGAGAGGTACACGAGGGCGGTGTCGGTGAGCTGGTAATCGAGCACCACGCGCGGCGTGGTGTCGTCCCAGGTCTTGTCGAAGGCACTCTGGTTGGTGAACGAGAAGTAGCCGAGCCCGAGCTGCGCCGCCGTGCAGGGCGCCGCCGCCGCCTGCGCCGGCGATCCGCCTGCGCCGCCGGTGGGGTTGATGCACACCACGTCCACAGTGCCATCCGGCCGGATCACGTGGTTCGTGAAATCCTTGCTCTCACGCGTATAGCGCAGGCCCGCCGTCAGTGACAGGCGGTCGGTGATGTCGTAGGTACCGCTCACGAACGCAGCGTACGAGTCCGTCGTCATTTCCTCGCGCGCGATGTTCGTCAGGTCGAAACGGCCTGCCAGTGCGATCGGCAGCGTCATCAGCGTCGGCAGGCCGACCACACTGACCGTGTCCTGCTGGTTGTTCTCGCGGAAGAAGTACAGGCCCGCGACGTACTTCAGGCGACCGTCCATCAGGTTGCCGAGCGCCTGCAGTTCCTCGCTGACCTGGTACTGTTCCTGGTCCTGGAACAGGTGGAAGCGGCCCTTGATCGACGGCGGAGGCGCGAGCACGCCGCCGTCCGCGTCGATGTAAAAGAGGTTCTCGAGCGTGCGGTAGGCGCTGATCGACTTGAACGTCAGGTTGTCCGACGCGTCGAACTCGAGCGTGGCGGAGACGCCCCACTGGTCGAGGTCGTTCTTCGGGTCGACGATGTCAGAGTCCGTCGTGAAGAAGCTGCCGGTCTCCGGCACCGGGTCGTGCAGCGGATCGCGCTGCGCGTTCAGCGTGAGCGGCAC
>CAUJHJ010000031.1 GCA_963204835.1 Pseudomonadota bacterium | reverse complement strand
TCGGCGCCCTCCACGCTCGTCCGCGGATAAATCACCGCGCCTCCGGCCGGCCGCTCGCAATACACAATTCGCTGCCCTTGAGGTGAGGATCGTTATATGAGGCGACCTTCCTCACCTCAGCCAGACTGCGTGCGTCGGGTAGCTGGTCGCGCGCCGGAGGGGGAGCGGAGTCTCCGGTGACGAGCGTGGAGAGCGCCGAGGAGCGGCGATCAGCGTCCGGCGTATACAGGTCCTTCAGCGTCTACCGACACAGTGCGCCGGGCGCCGCCGCGACGAGGGGACCGCCGCAGGCGGCGCTCGACCCGTGAGGAACCGGAGGCTCCGCTCCCCCTCCGGTCCGCCGCCGTCTACCCGCCGCTCGCGGTCTTCAGCCGTATCGATCCGGCGCAAACAGCCCGATCGGCACCGTCGGCTCGCGGCCGGCGATCAGGTCGGTGACGACGCGGCCGGTCGCCGGCGCAAGGCTCACGCCCATCATCGAGTGCCCCGTCGCAAGGAGCACGTTGTCGGCGCGGCGCGTGCGGCCGATGTAGGGCATGCCGTCGGGCGGGCAGGGCCGCAGTCCGGCCCAGGGCGTGATGCCGGCGAAATCGGCGGGCCCGAACTGCGGGTAGTAGCGCGGGATCGACTCGATCATGGCGGCGATGCGCCGCGGGTCGATGCTGCGATCGAGGCCGCAGAGTTCCATGGTGCCCGCGAAGCGAAGGCCCGACCCCATCGGGGTCACAGCGATGCGCGCTTCGTTCAGGATCGCGCCGGCATGCGGCCGCACGCGCGGCTGGTCGAGCGTGAAGCTGTATCCCTTGCCCGCCATCAGCGGCAGCGGCAAGTCGATGGTGCGCGCGAGCTCGCTGGACCACATGCCGCCTGCGATCACGAACTCGTCGCCGCCGATCTCGCCCGCGGCCGTCACGGCCGCCGCGACGCGGGATCCCGCGCGCCGCAGCGCCGTGACTTCGGTGCGCCAGTGCAGTTCGACGCCCGACTCCGCGAGCCCCGCGATGAGCGTCGCGACGACCCGTTGCGGCACGGTCTGCGCGTCGAGCGGATAGCGAACGGCGCCCGCGATCGCCATGTCGATGTCGGGCTCGAGCGCGGCCGCGGCATCCGGATCGAGGACCTCGGCCGGCACGCCGAGGCGCTGGGCCAGCTTCGCGCCTTCTTGCTCCTCGCGCAGCGCGTGCGCACCGCGGCAGAGGATCAGCATGCCGCGTTCGGCGAGCGGCACGCCCTGCGGCCAGAGCAACGCAAGCGCCTCGTAGCCGCGGCGGCCGAGCAGCGCCAGGTCGCGTAGCGCGGGGGCCGCGAGCGCGACGCGCGAGCTGCGCGCCGCGCACAGGAACTGCCAGCACCAGCGCAGGTACTGCGGGTCGAGGCGCGGCGCGAGGCGCAGCGGGCTCGTCGGGTTGGCGAGCGACAGCAGGCCGAGGCGGACCGACCCCGGCGAGGCGAGGGGTACGAGGTGGCTCGGCACGATCATGCCCGCGTTGCCGAGCGAGCAGCGATCGCCATCCGGCGCGCCGCGATCGACGAGCGCGACGCGATGGCCGTCCTGCGACGCATACCACGCGCAGGCAAGTCCGGCGATGCCACCACCGATCACGACGACGCGCCGCGACGGGGGCAACCGGGCGCTCAAGGCGAGACTCGCGCGCTCATGGCGCGACCCGGATGCCGTGGGCGAGCGGGTCGGCCGGATCGGCGAGCAGCATCGCCTCCGCCGTGACCCAGGCCTTCCCGGTGATGGTCGGGATGATGTGGTCCCCGGCACGCTCGTAACGCGCCTCGAAGACGCTGTCCGTGATGCTCCGCTGGCGCCAGGTCTCCCCCGGGGCGAGGCGGCCGTCGGCGGCGAGGCAGGCGAGCTTTGCGCTCGTGCCCGTGCCGCAGGGCGAGCGGTCGTACGCGCCGCCGGGGCACAGCACGAAATTGCGCGCGTCATCCGACAGTTCGACGTGATCGATGGGTGCGCCACCAGCGCCCGTGATGCCGGCGCGCACGAGTGCTTGCTTCACGCGCTCGCAGAACCCGCTGAGCGCCGGGGCGCGCGCGAGCGCGAGCGGCTGGCCGTGGTCCTCGCAGACGAAGAACCAGTTGCCGCCCCAGGCCACGTCGCCGGTGACCCGGCCGTGGCCCTCGACCTCGACCCGCACGCCGCGCGCATGGCGGTACGCCGGCACGTTGCGCACCGACACCGTGTTCGCGTCGTGCAATGTCGCGGTGACGATGCCCACGGGCGTCTCGATGCGGTGCTCGCCGATCGCGAGGCGGCCGAGCCAGGCGAGGGTGACGACCGTGCCGATCGTGCCGTGGCCGCACATGCCGAGATAGCCCGCATTGTCGAAGAAGATCACGCCCGCGGCGCAGTCCGGATCGACCGGCGGCGTGAGCAGCGCGCCGACCAGCGCCTCGGAACCGCGCGGCTCCCCGACGAGCATCGTGCGCAGGCCGTCGTGCCGCGCCTGCAACTCGCCGACGCGCTGTGCGAACGGGCCGAGCAGGACGGGGCCGCCGTCTATCACGACGCGCGTCGGTTCGCCGCCGGTGTGGGAATCGACGACGTGGATTTCCATGGGCGCTGCGTCAGCGCGCCCGTGGCCGCGGCTTGCGCGCCTTCGGCAGCTTGGGGCGGCCCTCGAGTCCCGCGTGGATGACCTTCAGGATGCGCCGGCGTTCCTCGTGCACGAGCACCCGGCGCGGCGCGCGCACCCACTCGGCGCCGAGGCCCGCCTCCTGGACCGCGAGCTTGATGTACTGCACGAACTTGACGTGCGTATCGAGGTGCGCGAGCGGCGTGAACCAGCGGTAAAGCGGCAGCGCCGCTTCGATCTCGCGCGCGACCGCGAGGTCCCACAGGCGCTGGTTCTCCTCCGGGAACGCGAGGCCGATGCCGGCGATCCAGCCGTCGGCGCCGAGCACTGCGCTTTCGAGCGCGAGGTCGTCGACGCCGGCGAACAGCACGTAGCGATCGCCTACCGCGTTGCGCAGGTCGGTGAGGCGGCGCACGTCGCCCGAGGATTCCTTGATCGCGACGAGGTTCGGCACCTCGGCGAGCTCGGCGAACATCGCGGGCGTGATGTCGACGTGGTAGGCGAGCGGGTTGTTGTAGCAGATGATCGGGAGCTGCGTCGCGCGCGCCACATCGCGGTAGTGCAGCATGGTTTCGCGCGGATCGGCGCGGTAGATCATCGCCGGCAGCAGCATCAATCCGTCGGCGCCGAGGCGCTCCATGTCGCGCGCAAACTGCTTCGCCGCGGCCGTGCCCGTTTCGACGACCGTGGCGATCACCGGCACGCGCCCGGCGGCGGCCTCGATCGCGGCGGCCACCACGCGCCGCTTTTCCTCCGGCGCGAGCGTGGCGTTCTCGCCGAGCGAGCCGAGCATCACGATCCCGGAGGCGCCGCTCGCGATCATCCGCTCGATGTGGCGCCCGGTGGCGTCGAGGTCGAGCGACTCGTCGCGGCGGAACTGCGTCGTCATCGCCGGGAACACGTCGCGCCAGGGAATCGTCATGGGTTCACCTCACGAGGCGCAGGCTGCGGCCGGTGCGGCCGACGCCGAGTGCGCCGCTGCGCACGACCTCGAGCGCCTCGCCGTGCTGCGCAAGTCCGGCGATGAATCCGTTGATCTCGGCCTCGCTCGCCGTGAGCTCGACGATGAAGCCGTCGGGCGCCGGGTCGAGCACGCGACCGCCCGCGCGCACCACGTAGCCGCGCACGGCATCGCTGTCCTGCGGCGCGACGCGCAGCTTCAGGAGCGCGAGCTCGCGCTCGATATGCTCGCCGTCGGTGAGGTCCTCCACCGCGGCCACGTCGATGAGCTTCAGCAACTGGTTCGCGATCTGCTGCAGGACGGCCTCGGAGCCGCGCGTGACGAGCGTGATGCGCGAGACGGTCGGGTTGTCGGTGGCGGCGACCGACAGCGACTCGATGTTGAAGTTGCGGGTCGAGAAGAGGCCTGCAACGCGCGTAAGCGCGCCCGCCTCGTTCTGCAGGAGGATCGCGATGATATGACGCATGGGATTCCGGCCAGGGAGGAGCGCCCGTGAGGATACACCGTACGGGTGCCCGGGCGGTGCGGATTTGCGCGCCGCCTGCAAGCTGCTAGTCTTTCGGGTCCCCCTTGCGACGAGCGACGCTGCCGCCGATGAGTGACACGGTCATCATGCCCCGCCCCCAGGCCCATCCGCTGGCCGGCCAGGCCATGTCGGGGGCGCAGATGATCGTGCAGGTCATCGCCGACGAGGGGACTTCCGCGATCTTCGGCTATAGCGGCGGCGCGATCCTGCCGACCTACGACGCGGTCTTCCTCTACAACGAGGCGCAGCAGCGCGAGGGCGGGCGCCAGATGCCGCTGATCGTGCCCGCGAACGAGCAGGGCGCGGGATTCATGGCGGCCGGTTACGCGCGCTCGAGCGGCCGTGTCGGGGTCGCGCTCGTGACCTCGGGCCCCGGCGCCACCAATACCGTCACGCCGATCCGCGACTGCATGGCGGATTCGGTGCCGATCGTCGTGATCTGCGGCCAGGTGCCCACGGCGGCGATCGGTTCGGATGCGTTCCAGGAAGCGCCGGTCGCCTCGATCATGGGCGCGGTCGCCAAGCATGTGTTCCTGGTGACCGACCCCGCGAAGCTCGAAGCCACCGTGCGCACCGCGTTCGAGATCGCCCGCACCGGGCGGCCCGGCCCCGTCGTGATCGACGTGCCGAAGGACGTGCAGAACTGGCAGGGCGAGTACCTCGGCCAGGGCACATTGCCGATCCCCGGCTATCGCGTGCGCATGGACCAGGCGGCCGCCTGCGCCCTGGCGAATGCCGATGCCGAACGTTTCTTCGAGCTGCTGGGTGGGTCGCAGCGACCGCTCGTGTACGCGGGCGGTGGCGTCGTCAACGGCGAGGCCGCGGCACCGTTGCGCGCCTTCGCGGCGGCCTTCGACATCCCGGTGGTCACGACCCTGATGGGCATCGGCGCAATGGACACCCAGGACCCTCTCTGCCTGCGCATGCTCGGCATGCACGGGGCGGCGTTCGCCAACTACGCCGTCGAGGACTGCGATTTCCTCATCGCCATCGGTGCGCGCTTCGACGATCGCGTCGCCGGCGACCCGCAGCGCTTCGCGGCCAATGCGCGCGCGATCGCGCAGTTCGACATCGACCGTGCCGAGATCAACAAGGTCAAGCGCGTGCAATGGAGCCACGTGGGGCCGCTGGCCGAGGCGCTCGTGGCGCTCACCGCGGCGGGCAAGGGGCTCGGCGTGCGCGCGGAGCACGCCGCGTGGCGCGCCGAGCTCGGCGAACTGCGCCGCGTGCACGCGATGAACTACGACCGCGAGAGCCCGCTGATCCAGCCGTACTACGTGATCGAGGAGGTTGCCCGCCTGACGAAGGGCGCGGCGATCGTGTCGACCGGCGTCGGCCAGCACCAGATGTGGGCCGCCCAATACTGCGAGTTCCGCGAGCCGCGCCTGTGGCTCACCTCCGGCAGCATGGGCACGATGGGCTTCGGGCTGCCCGCGGCGATCGGTGCGCAGGTCGCCAATCCCGGCCGCCTCGTGATCGACATCGATGGCGATGCGAGCGTGCGCATGAACATCGGCGAGCTCGAGACCGTGACCACCTACGGCCTGCCGGTCAAGGTCATGGTGCTGAACAACTTCGGCGACGGCATGGTCAAGCAGTGGCAGAAGCTCTTCTTCAAGGGGCGGCTGTCGGCGAGCGACAAGTCGCTGCACAAGAAGGATTTCGTGAAGGCCGCGCAGGCGGACGGCTTCGGCTATGCGGTGCGCCTCGACCGGAAGGCGGACGTGCCGCGCGTGATCGCGGAATTCCTCGCTTACGACGGGCCGGCCTTCCTCGAGGTGCTGATCGACCCGGATGCCGGCGTCTACCCGATGGTCGGCCCGGGGCAGTCCTACGACAAGATGATCACCGGCGATCACATCGTGTCGAGGAACGCCGCGCCGAGCACGGAGCCGGCCGCGCCGGACCCGTCGGAAATGTTCTGAGGAATCGCGCCTGAAATACCTGCACACGATGGTGCGCGTAACGGATCTCGCGGCGTCGTTGCGCTTCTATTGCGAGGGCCTGGGGCTCAGGGAAGTGCGGCGCAGGGAGGTACCCCAGGGCCGCTACACCCTCGTGTTCCTCGCCGCGCCCGGCGATGAGGCGGCGCAGGTCGAGCTGACGCACAACTGGGATCCCGAGGCGTACACGGGAGGCCGCAACTTCGGGCATCTCGCCTATGCGGTCGGCGACATCTACGCGGCTTGCGCGCGCCTCGCTGCGCTCGGCGTGACGGTCAACCGTCCGCCGCGCGACGGCCGCATGGCGTTCGTGCGCTCGCCCGACGGCATTTCGGTCGAGCTGTTGCAGGAAGGCGCGGCGCTCGCGCCCGCCGAGCCCTGGTCTTCCATGCCGAACACGGGCACGTGGTGACGCGCGCGCCATGGCCGAGAAGCGTGCACGCATCGCAGGGCTGCTGATCGCAGCCGGGTTCGCCGCGCTCACCTTCGTGCTGTGGGCGGCGATGAACCGCCCGACGCCGGAGCCGCCCTGGCCGGCGCGCATCCAGGGATTCGCGTTCTCGCCCTTCGCGCAGGGGCAGGATCCGGGCCTGCAGCTCATGCCCACCGAGCAGGAGATCGATCGCGACCTCGCGCTGCTGTCGGGCAAGACGAACGCCGTGCGCACCTACAGCACGCTCGGTTCGCTCGGCGCCGTGCCGCGTCTCGCCGACAAGCACGACATCAATGTGGCGCTCGGCGCCTGGATCGACGCCAACCGCGCCGTGAACGAGCGCGAGCTCGACGGCGCCATCTCCCTCGCGCGCACCCATGCGAATGTCGTGCGCGTGCTGGTGGGCAATGAAGTCGTGCTGCGCGGCGACGTGCCGTTCGACGAGATGTACGCCTACCTCGATCGCGCGCGCGCGGCCATCCGCCAGCCCGTCGGCACCGCCGAGCCCTGGCATGTGTGGCTCGCGAACCCGGGGCTCGCCGATCACGTGGATTTCATCGCGCTGCACCTGCTGCCCTATTGGGAGGGCATTCCGGTCGAGCAGGCGGTCGAGTATTCGCTGCAGCGTTACGAGCAGGTGCAGGCACGCTTTCCCGGCAAGCCGATCATCATCGGCGAGGTGGGCTGGCCCAGCAACGGCCGCACGCGCGAGGGCGCGGTGGCCTCGGTGGCGAACGAGGCGCTGTTCCTGCGCCGCTTCCTGCAGCACGCACAGGCCGAGGGCTACATCTACTACCTGATGGAGGCTTTCGACCAGCCGTGGAAGGCCACCTACGAAGGCGCGGTCGGTGCGTACTGGGGCGTCTACGACGTCGAGCGGCAGCCGAAGTTCGAGTTCACCGCGCCGATCGTGCGGGTGCCGCAGTGGCAGGTGCTCGCCAGCGTGTCGGTGCTGGTCGCGCTCTTCATCCTCGCGCTCCTCTACCTCAACAGCGCGACACTGAGGAAGCGCGGTCGCAGCTTCCTTGCCGTGATCGTCTTCCCGACCGCGACGATCGCGGTATGGGTGTTCTACCAGTTCACGCAGCAGTATCTCACCGCGACCAGCGTGATCGTCGGCGTGCTGCTCTGCATCGGCATGATCGGCGTGATCGCGGTGCTGCTCGCCGAGGCCCATGAATGGGCCGAGGCGCAGTGGGTGGTCGGGCGCCGGCGGCTCGCGGCGCAGCTGCTGCTCGAGGGCGGCGAAACGCGGCCGAAGGTGTCGATCCACGTGCCGGCCTACAACGAGCCGCCCGACATGCTGATCGAGACGCTCGATGCCCTCGCGCGGCTCGACTATCCCGATTTCGAAGTGCTGGTGATCGACAACAACACGAAGGACGAGGCGGTGTGGCGCCCCGTCGAGGCGCATTGCGCGGCACTCGGCCCGCGCTTCCGCTTCTTCCATGTCGCGCCGCTCGCGGGCTTCAAGGCCGGCGCGCTCAATTTCGCGCTCGCCCACACGGCGCCCGATGCCGAGGTCGTTGCGGTGATCGACAGCGACTACGTGGTCGATCCCGCCTGGCTGCGCGATCTCGCGCCGTGCTTTGCCAGCCGCTTCGTTGGCATCGTGCAGGCGCCGCAGGACTACCGCGACGGCGCCGAGAACGCCTTCAAGGCGATGTGCCTTGCGGAGTACCGCGGCTTCTTCCAGATCGGCATGGTGACGCGCAACGAGCGCAACGCGATCATCCAGCACGGTACGATGACGATGGTGCGCCGCTCGCTGCTCGAAGGCCTCAGCGGCTGGGCCGAGTGGTGCATCACCGAGGACGCGGAACTCGGCCTGCGCATCTTCGAGGCGGGCTACGAGGCCGTCTACACGCCGAAGTCCTACGGTCGCGGCCTCATCCCCGACACCTTCATCGACTTCAAGAAGCAGCGCTTCCGCTGGGCCTACGGTGCGATGCAGATCATGAAGGAGCACGCGCAGCTGCTGTTCTCCGGCGGCCGCGTGCTGACCACCGGGCAGCGCTACCACTTCATCGCGGGCTGGCTGCCGTGGGTTGCGGACGGCTTCAACGTGATCTTCAACCTCGCGGCGCTCGGCTGGTCGGCGGCGATGGTGCTCGCGCCGGGGCAGGTCGATCCGCCGCTCGCGATGTTCGCCGTGCTGCCGTTGTCATTGTTCACCTTCAAGCTCGCGAAGCTGCTGCATCTGTACCAGGCACGCGTGGGCGCGGGCTGGCGCCAGACCTTCGCGGCGGCTATCGCCGGTCTCGCGCTCTCGCACACCATCGGTCTTGCGGTGGTGAAGGGCCTCTTCACCCGCAACGAACCCTTCTTCAGGACACCGAAGCAGGCCACCAGGCATCGCGTGCGTACGGCGCTCAATGCCGCGCGCGAGGAGGCCGCACTGATGCTCGCGCTGTGGCTGTCCGCCTGGGGCGTGGCGCACACGCCGCAGATGGATAGCCCGGACAGGCTCGCGTGGATCGTCGTGCTGCTGATCCAGTCCGTGCCATACGCCGCGACGATCCTCACCTCGCTCGTGAGCGCATTTTCACTCCCGGCGAACCTGATGGGCGGCGACCGGGCGTGGCACGAGACTACTTCATCGTCGGCATGACGAATTCGGCGGTGCCTGCGCCGCTCGTCGGCCAGCGCGCCGTCACCGTCTTGAGGCGCGTGTAGAAGCGCACACCCTCCGGGCCATGCACGTGCGTGTCGCCGAACAGCGAGCGCTTCCAGCCGCCGAAGCTGTGGAAGGCCATCGGCACCGGGATCGGGATGTTGATGCCCACCATGCCGGCGGCGACACCGCTGGCGAATTCGCGCGCGGCACGGCCGTCGTTGGTGAAGATCGAGGTGCCGTTGCCGAATTCGTGGGCATTCACGAGTTCGAGCGCCTCGGCGAGGCTGCCCGCGCGAACGATCGCGAGCACCGGCCCGAAGATTTCCTCGCGGTAGATGCGCATGTCGCGGCCGACGCCGTCGAACAGCGAAGGCCCGAGGAAGAAGCCTCGCCCGGCATTCGACAGGGCGTGCTCGCGCCCGTCGACCACGAGCCTTGCGCCTTCGGCGACCCCGAGGTCGATGTAGCCGCGCACCTTGTCGCGGTGCTCGCGCGTGACGAGCGGGCCCATCTCGACGCCTGGCTCCAGACCCGACCCGACGCGCAAGGTGGCGAGCTTGTCCTGCAGCGAGGCGATCAGCGGATCCGCGATGCCGCCGACGGTGACCGCGACCGAGATGGCCATGCAGCGCTCGCCCGCCGAGCCGTAGGCCGCGCCGAGCAGCGCGTTCGCCGCAAGATCGGTGTCCGCGTCCGGCATCACGACCATGTGGTTCTTTGCGCCGCCGAGCGCCTGCACGCGCTTGCCGTGCTGGGCGGCGGTGCGGTGGATGTACTCGGCGATCGGCGTCGAGCCGACGAAGGTGACCGCCGCGACGTCCGGGTGCGTCAGCAGCGTGTCGACTGCCTCCCGATCGCCGTTCACGACGTTGAATACGCCGGCGGGCAGGCCGGCCTCGGCCAGCAGTTCCGCGAGGCGCAGCGGGCAGGACGGGTCCTTCTCCGAGGGCTTCAGGACGAAGGAGTTGCCGCAGGCGATCGCCACCGGGAACATCCAGAGCGGCACCATCGCCGGAAAGTTGAACGGCGTGATGCCCGCGCACACGCCGAGCGGCTGGCGCAGCGACCAGCTGTCGATGCCGGCGCCCACATTTTCACTGAATTCGCCCTTGAGCAGCTGCGGGATGCCGCAGGCGAACTCGACGACCTCGAGTCCGCGCGTTACCTCGCCGTGCGCGTCGGAGAGAACCTTGCCGTGCTCGAGCGTGATCAGGCGCGCGAGCTCGTCGTGGTGCTGCTCGATCAGCTCCTTGAAACGGAACATCACGCGTGCGCGCTTGAGCGGCGGCGTCGCGGCCCAGGCCGGCGCAGCGGCCTTCGCCGCCGCAATGGCTGCAGCGGTCTCGCCCGCGCTCGCGTAGGCGACGCGTGCGCGCACCGTGCCGGTCGCGGGATTGAAGACGTGCCCGTGGCGGCCGGCGACAGCGCCCGCGGCATGCATGCCACCGATGTGGTGGCCGAGATCGAGTAGGGCGGAAGTGAGGCGCGAGTCGGCGGCTGCGATGTTCATGGAAGAAACCCTTGTCGTCGTGACGGGCGGTGCGCGGCGGGCGGATCACGACCCGGGGCGCGCATTATCGCGCGTCCTGCGGCCGCGGCGCTCCACGCTGTACTGGAACTCCTCGACCGGTCGACCGCTCGCGTCGTCGGGCGTCGAAAGGAGCCGCACGGTCGCGCGATCGCCGTCGATGGAGATGTGTGCGAATCCCCACACCATGCCGTGGGAGAAGAGCGAGCGCAACTCCGGGTTTGCGGCCTGTTGTTGCGTGGCAAAGGCGCTGTTCGAGGGGCGTTGTTTGGAGGCGGCGCCGGAGACCACCTGCAGCAGCGGCGGCACGGGCTCGCCGGCCAGCGCCTTGCGGCAATCGTCCAGATGCACCTCGAGCGTGTGTTCATGGCCCGCGAGGTACAGGTCGGCGTAACGGCACAGCGCGGGCAGGACCAATGCGCGCAGCGCGCGCGCCTGGGCAAATTTGCTGCCGGCCGTGGACCAGAGCGGGTGGTGGCCGACGACGATCTTCCAGCGCGCCGTCGATGTCGCCAGCGCCTGCTCGAGCCACCTGGCCTGGCCGCGCTCGGCGTCGGTCTGTTGTTGGGCGCCCTCGCCCGGTTCGTCGCGCTCGGGCAGCAGGATCTCGCTGCCGTCCCAGTCCACCGCAGTCTCGGGCACGCTGACGTTGGCAAGCAGCAGCTCGGTATCGAGCACGAACAGCTCGACCTGCCCCTCGAGGCCAGGCGGTGTCACGCGGTAGAAGAATCCGTCCATGTAGAAGGGCGGCGTGTGCTCGAGGTAGTGAAGCTCGGCGAGCGCGCCGGCGCGCGAAGTCTTCCAGTCGTGGTTGCCGAGCGCCGAGTAGATGCGAAAGTCGGGCGCGAGCTCGCCGAAGCGTCCGTAGGGCGTTTCGAAAACGGCGCGAAAGCGCTCCGCATCGCTGCGCCCGTCCGCGCCGGCCGTCGCGCCCTCGGGATAGATGTTGTCGCCGAGCATCGTGGCGAAGCGACAATCATGTTCCCCGCAGTAGGTGCGCATGGCTGCGGCGACCGGCAGCGCGCCACTGGCCGCGACCACGCGGCCGTCGGGCAGCGTGTGCGGCGGAGCGGCGGTGAACTCGGCGGGTGCGCGCCGGTCCTCGAGCCATTCGGACCGTTCGTGGGCGATGTAGGCCGCGGCATCCTGCTGCACGTCGTCCGGGTCGAGATAATCGTAGTGATAGCCACTGTCCCCGAACGCCAGGAACCCGAAAGCCTCGGTGCCGGATCTTCGGTTGTTCGGTTGTTGGGTCGCGCAGCCGGCGAGCAGCGCGATGATGGCGAGCGACCCGAAGCGCCACGGCGCAGCGCGGGTCCCATCGTGGGCTGCCATGTCGTTCATGCCCCGGCGTAACGCCGCGCGATCATCGCGTGCACGTCCGCCACCGGCCTGCGGATCGGGCCTTCCGCTTCCATCTTCAGGCTGGTGACAGCCGCCGCCCAGATCGTGGCTTCGGCGGGCGATGCGGACAGCCTGCGGGAAAGGTAGGAGCCGACGCAGGTATCGCCACGGCCGCTGCGGCCACGCAGTGGCTCGGGATGGAACATGGCCTCGTGTTCCCGGCCATCGGCGAGCACCAGTACGCCGTCGCGGTGAGTCAGCACGATCTCGCGGGGGCCCTGCGCCGCGAGCATCGCCGCGGCGCGGTGGATATCGGCGGTACCGGTCAGGAATTCGGCCTCGACGGCGTCGGTCTTCAGCACATCGACGAGCGCGAGCACCGCGCGCTGCCCGGGCCAGGGTGTGTAGTGAAGCCGGCCGTCTTCGCCGACGACACGCACGAACCCCTGCACATCGGCGCCGATGAGGCCACCTTTCGCCTTGAGCGCCTGAAGTACCTCGAGCGACACCTCGCCGCGAATCGAGGCGCTCACGAGCCACGCGCGTGCCTCGATGCCTGCGATGTCCGCGGGCACGAAGGGATCGGCCACGGCGGCGACCGTGAGGATCCGTTCGTCGACATCGTCGCTCGGATACTCGAGCCGCATCAGCGTCGAGGCGCGCGACTCGTGGATCACGACCTGCACGCCGGCCTCGACCAGCAGCCGCGTGCTGCCGCGGTCCGCGGTGGCGAGCCGCGTGATCGCGGCCACCTCGAGGCCCGCCAGGCGCGCGGCATGGGCCGCGTAGCTGTAGCCCCCGCCGTCGACGTGGCGGGTGCCCGCCTTCGACACGATCGTGTCCTTGGTGTAGGCGCCGAGGGTGGCGAAGTCGCAGCGGATGGTCTGGGTCAAGGCATGCTCCGGTGGTGGATGTCAGTCGCGCAGGCGCACGCGCCACAGGGTCGCGGCGAGCAGCATCGATACGATGGACGACCCGAGCCAGAACAGGGTGACGGGTCCGAAGTCGTAGTGGCGCTCGCCATCCGCGGCGATCGTCATGCCGCGCTCGATCAGGTGGCCGCTGACGTTCTCCTGGATCGCCGCGCCGATGTAGCTGAAGATGCCAATGAGCCCCATCGCCGCGCCCGCCACGCGCTTCGGTGAGATGTCGACGGCAAACAGGCCGCCCAGCGAAGTGACCAGGCCGTTCAGCCCGAGGCCGTAAAGCACGAAAGCGGCGAACAGCACCGCCGGCGTGCCCGGGCCGTAGAAGAGGAGCAGCAGACCGGCGATCTCCGCCAGTGCGAACAGCAGGTTCGCCGGTGGTCGGCGGGCCCCGAAGCATTTGTCCGAGAGGAAGCCGAACGCGAGGCAACCGGCGATTCCCGCGAAGGTGTTCACCATCAGGAAGCTGCCCGCCTCGACGAGGGAGAAGCCGTGGGTTTCCTGCAAGTAGAGGACCCCCCAGCTGTTAATCGCGTAGCGCGAAACATAGATGCTCGCGCTGGCGAGCGCCAGCACCCAAACCGCGGGGATCGTCAGGATCGACAGCTGGGTGCGGAACACACCGGCCTGTGATCTTCCGGTAACCTCCTGCCGCCAGTGGTCCCGGCGCCAGTCGGCGACTGTCGGGAGGCCGAGGGTGCGCGGGCGATCCTGCACCAGCCAGTACATCAGCGCCGCGACCAGCACGCACAACACGCCCGGCCCCCAGAACCCGAAGCGCCAGCCGAAGGCAGCGACGAGGCCGCCGACTGCGACGAAGGTGAGCCCTTCGCCGATCGAATGGGCGGTGCTCCAGATGCCATAGAAGCGGCCGCGCTCGCGATTGCTGAACCAGTTGGTCATCGCGACGACGCCGGCTGGCGCGCCGAAGCTCTGGAACCAGCCATTCAGGCCCCACAGCAGCGCCGAAACGGCGACGACGGTCGAGAAACCCATGCCGATATTGAGCAGCGCCGACATGAGCACCGCGAAGGCGAAGAACAGCTTCATGTTCGCGTGGTCGGCGAGGAAGCCGTTGACGAGCTTGCCGACGGCGTAGGTATAGAAGAGCGCCGAACCGATCAGGCCGAGATCGGTCGGCGAGAAAATGCCGGCGTCGATCAGCGGCTTCTTGACAACCGACAGCGCAAGGCGGCAGGTATACGCGACGCCATAGCCGAGCGTGATCGCGAGCATCACGCGGAAGCGATGGCGTCGAAACAGCACATCGACACGCGCACCGTCCGCGAGCAGCGGGACATCGGGGCCGGTGGCGAACCGGCGAAGCAACCCGTTCACGCCCCGGCTTCCGGTTTGGAATGAAACGACATTTCTACTATGATACCTTGATAGAAAATTTTTTCCACAACGGGTTTCCCGCCATGCGCAAGCCTCTCGCCTCCGCCCTCTGCATCCTTGCGGCAACCGCCTGCGACAGCCCGCCGCCCGGCGTTCCCGCTGCGCCGGCACCACGCGAAGCCGTCGTCGCCGCACGCGCGGAAACCGCCGCGAACACGCAGAATGACGGCAACGACGTGGCGTTCTGGCTGGCGGCCGATGCAGCGCGCAGCCTGGTGCTGGGCACCGCAGGCACGGCGGGCCTCGAACTGTTCGATCTCAGCGGTCGTCGCATCGGTGCATTCACGGCCATCGAGCCGGATTTCGTCGCCGTGACGTACGGTTTCGCGATGGGCAATGGAGCGGAAGGAGGGGGCGCCACGGGCCTCGTGGTGGCGGCCGACCGGGCGAGCGGCTCACTGGTGGCGCTGACGATCGATCCGGCAAGCCTCGAGCCGCGGCGCGTGTCGCCCGAGCCCATGCCGGTGCACGGCGAAGTCACGGGACTCTGTACCTACCGCAGTCCCGATACCGGGCTGCACTACGCTTTCGCGACCGTCGAGGGCGCCGTGCAGCAGTGGCAGCTGACCGCGCGCGGCGGCGTCGTGCAGGGCCGCCTCGTGCGCAGCATCCCGGTCGGCGTCGGGGCGGGATACTGTGCGGTCGACGATGCGACCCGCACGCTGTTCGTCGCCGAGGAGAAGGTCGGCATCTGGCGCCTTTCGGCCGAGCCTGAGACGGATGCGGAGCGTCAAGCCGTCGATCTCGTCGCGCCGCGCGGGCACATCGAGAAGGAAGTGAAGGGGCTCGGCCTCTACCGTGCCGACGCGACGCACGCCTACCTCCTCGCGGCGGACGTGGCTGCCCCGCGCTTCAATGTATATGCGGTCGATAGCGGCGAGTGGCTGGGCAGCTTCCGGATCGGCGCCGCAACCAGCGTCGATGAAGTCGGCGAGAGCGAGGGCCTTGCGGCGGTGGCCTTCCCGCTCGCGGGCTCGAAAGGTGGCCTGATCGCGGCATTCGACGAGGAGAATGATGACGGAGCCGGCAACATCAAGCTGGCGGCCTGGGACGACATAGCGGCCGCGCTCGGTCTCGCGAGCGCCGCGGGTGTCGATCCGCGCAATCCGCCTGCACCGACCGCGCGCACAGTCATGCCGGTCGCGGAGAGCGAGCCGACCGGGACTTTCGGCGATGCGGCCGACGATCCTGCGATCTGGGTGCATCCCACCGATCCTTCGCGTTCGCTCGTCATCGGAACCAACAAGAAGCGCGGCCTCGATGTCTACGACCTCAGTGGCAGGCGGCTGCAGGTCCTGCCGGATGGCCGCATGAACAATGTCGACCTGCGCGGGGGCTTCCTGCTCGGCGGCAAGCCGGTGGCGCTCGTTGCAGCGTCAAATCGCACCACCAAGGGCATCGCGCTCTATCGCGTCGATGCCGCCGCGCGCCGGCTCGTGGACGTGGCCGATGGCGTGGTCTCGACGGGGCTCGCCGATCCATACGGCCTCTGCATGTATCGCAGCGCCAAGAGCGGCGAGACCTTTGTCTTCGTGAACGACAATGAGGACACGGGCACGATGAAGCAGTGGCGGCTGGTCGCGGCGGGGAGCAAGGTTCGGGCCGAAGCGGTGCGCAGCTTCAAGGTCGGCTCGCTGGCGGAAGGCTGTGTCGCCGACGATGCGACGGGCGCGCTCTATGTGTCGGAAGAGGATGTCGCGGTGTGGCGCTACTCGGCAGAGCCGGACGGTGGCGATGCGCGCCGGGCGATCGGCAAGGTCGGACCCGGCGGGCTCACCGACGACGCCGAAGGCATCGGCCTCTGGGCCGGACCCGGTGGCACGGGCTATCTCGTGCTCTCGAACCAGGGCGCCGACAACTACGCCGTGTTCCGCCGCGAAGGCGCCAATGAGTTCGTCGGCTTTTTCTCCATTGTCGCCAATGATGCCCTCGGCATCGATGGCGCCTCGGAGACCGACGGCCTCGATGTCTCGAGCGCCCCGCTCGGGTCGCGATTCCCGCATGGCCTGCTCGTCGTGCAGGATGGCCGCAACATCACGCCGGGCGAGTCGCAGAACTTCAAGTACGTGCCGTGGGATGCGGTGGAGCGGGCGCTGGGATTGCGATAGGTGGCTTGTGGCCCGCTACCCGCGTTACTCAGCCTTCGACTTCCAGCTCACCACCCCGTTCACGAGCTCCTGCGGCGCCAGGTGCAGCGGCTTCCAGGGCGTCAGGCCCCATTCGTCGAACAGCGTGAAGGTGAGCGACGGCGAGGGTTCCGCGGTGAAATGCAGCATGCCGAAATTGGCGCCGCCTGCGTAGACATCGCGCAGGCGCAACTCGGGATGCTGCCTGACCCAGGACGTGGCGGGCGACTGCGCGAGCGGTGAGCTCACGAGGTCGTAGATGTCGTAGCCACCGCGCGCGGACCACGGGATGCAGTTCAGCTCGCCGACGTGGCTGTCGCCCGACAGGCACACGACGCCACCGATCTTCTCGTCGCGAATGAAGTCGAACAGGGCGTCGCGCTCGGTGCGGAAGGCCGCCCAGGTGTCGCCCTCGGGGCCGTCCGCCATCGACCAGCCGCTGCCGCACACGAGCATCTTGAACGGTGCGCGGCTCGCCCGCAGCTGTTCGCGCAGCCAGGCGCCCTGTGCGGGTCCGAGGAAGTGCTTGCCGGGCCCGTCCGGCGCGTCATTCGGCGAGCGGTAGTAGCGCCCGTCGAGCATGAAGAAGTCGATGCCGCCGAACTGCTTCGCGAAGAACACACCCGGGGCTTCGGGCAGGCCGTAGGACGGGTTGGCCCAGTAGTTCCTGAACGTGGCGAGTGAGGCGTCCTTGTAGGGCGAGGTGCCGTCGCTGTTGTTGTAGCCGAAGTCGTGGTCGTCCCAGATGGCGAGCTGGGGTACGGAACGGATCAGTGGCTGCAACGAGTGCACTTCGCGCTGGCGCCGATACTCATCCGCGATCGCTTCGGGTGCCTCCGAGTCCGCGTACACGTTGTCGCCGAGCCAGAGGAAGAGGTCGGGCGATTCACGTACCACGACATCGAAGATGCGCTGCACGGCGTCGCGCGCAATGCGCGCGCAGGATCCGAAGGCGACCCGGACGTCCGCCGGTCCTGCCGGCGTGGTGCGCGCGGCGAACGGCACCGGCTTGTAGCGATCGACGATGCCATCGACGAGAACCCGGTACCAGTAGCGAGTGCCGGGTTCGAGGCCTTCGATGCGCACGACAGCGGCGAAGTCTCCCGCGGTGGTAGTGGGTACCGCGACGCTCCGCTGCGGCCTGGCGAAATCGCGGTCGGCCGAGTACTCCACCGACAGCGGATAGGGCCCGTTCGCGCGTCCCCAGATCGTGAGGTGCCGCGGTCCGGTGTCGCCCACCATCGGACCTTGCAGCAGGCGCGGATAGCCGCGCGGCGCGCCCCCCGCCCGCCACGGCATCAATGCGAGGCCCGCGCTGCCCGCGGCGGTTCCGAGCAGGCGACGGCGCAGGGAGTCGGTCAACGGGCTTCTCCATCGAAGATCGGCAGGGCGGCTCGCGCGAGATAGTCCTGCGCCCGCCTGGCCTGCAGCGAAGGGATTGCGATCGCGGGGTCCTGCTCGGCCTCCACGACCAGCCAGCCGGAGTATCCCGCGCGCGCCAGCGGGCCGAGCACGGCCGGATAGTCCACGCAGCCGTCGCCCGGCACGGTGAACACGCCCATCAGCACGGCATCGAGGAAGCTCGCGTCGCGGTTCAACGCCCGGGCGAGCGCGGCGGGCCGCACGTCCTTGCAGTGCACATGCGCGATGCGGGACGCGTGGGCGGCCGCGACGCGCACGGGGTCCTCACCTGCGAAGCTCAGGTGCCCGGTGTCGAGCAGCAACTCCACTTCGGGCCCGGTGTGTTCCAGCAGTGCTTCGACATCAGCCCCCGATTGCACCACCGTTCCCATGTGGTGGTGGTAAGCCATGCGCAGGCCGGCGCCGCGCATCCGTTGCGCGAGGCGCGTCAGCCGCGCGCCGAACTCTCGCCATCGCCGCGGCGGCAGGTGCGGCCGGCGCGAGAGTCGCGCGCGCAGGTCGCCGTGGATGCAGCCAGTCACTTCGCAGACGACCATCACACCGGCGCCGAGCGCCTTCAGCAGCGCGAAATGGGACGCCATCGCTGCGTATTCCGCGTCCGCATCGCGCTCGAGCAGTCGCAGGCTGTACCAGCCGGAGACGAGCGCGAGCTCGTGCCGCGCGAGCACGGCGGCGAGGGCACGCGGCTCGCGCGGGAACTTGCGCCCGAGCTCGACGCCCGCGAATCCCGCGGCGCGCGCCTCGTCGAGGCAGGTCTCGAGCGGGATGTCGTCACCGAGCGCCGGCAGGTCGTCGTTGGTCCAGCCGATGGGATTGATGCCAAGGCGGATCGTCATGATTCGTCCAGCTGCCGGCGGTAATCCACATGCGCCTCGCGCACACGCGGGCTGGTGGAGACCTCCGCGACCGGCACGTTCCACCAGCTGCCCCCCGCCGCCGTGGAATGCGCCGGGTCGGTGTCGATCACGACCACGGCGGTGCGCGCGGCCGCGAGCGCGCGCTCGAGCGCGGGACCGAGCGCAGCCAGGCTTTCGGCCTTCTCGGCTTGAGCGCCGAGCGCGCGGGCATGTGCAACGAAGTCGACCTTCGGCGCCGCATCTTCGAGGAGGTTGTTGAAGGCATCGCCGCCGCAGGCGGCCTGCAGCCGGTTGATGCAGCCGAAGCCCCGGTTGTCGAGCAGCACGATCGTGAGCTTCAGCCCGAGCGCGATCGAGGTGGCGATCTCCGAGTTCATCATCAGGTAGCTGCCGTCGCCGACCAGCACGAGCACGTCGCGCCCGGGCTGCGCGAGCTTCACGCCGAGTGCGCCCGCGATCTCGTAGCCCATGCAGGAATAGCCGTACTCGACGTGGTAGGCGCCGGGGCCGCTCGCGCGCCACAGCTTGTGCAGCTCGCCCGGAAGGCCGCCCGCGGCGCAGACGACGGTGGCGCGCGTGCCGCCCACGCGATTTGCCACGTCGAGGACCTCGGCGTCGGAAGCACGCTGCCCGGTGCGCGCGGCGACCGCCGCGTCGCGCGCCGCGCTCCACTCCTTCACGCGGGCGTTCGCCACGGCCAGCCACTGGGCCGTCGGGCGCGCGCCGGAAAGTGCCGCGCCGAGTTCTTCGAGGCCGCGCAGGGCGTCAGCCTGCAGCGCCACCGCGCCGCGCTTGACGGCATCGTGGCGACAGACATTGAGCGAGAGCAGCCGGCTGCCTTCGCGCGGGATCAGGCGTGCCGAGCCGGTGGTGAAGTCAGCGAGGCGCGTGCCGATCGCGATCACGAGGTCGGCCTCGACGGCAAGCGCGTTGGCCGCGCCCGTGCCCGTGACGCCGACCGAGCCCGTGTTGCAGGGGTGATCCCATGCGAGCGCGCCCTTGCCTGCCTGGGTTTCACATACGGGAATGGCACGCGCGGTCGCAAACGCGGCGAGCGCCTCGCAGGCCCCGGAGTAGAGCACGCCGCCGCCGGCGACGATCAGCGGCCGCTTCGCCGCGGCGATAAGCTCCGTCGCGCGCCGCAGCTGCCCGCGATCCGGCCCGGGACGCGCGCTCTCGTGCCATTGCGGTTCGAAGAACGCGGCGGGGTAATCGAAGGCCTCGGCCTGCACGTCCTGCGGCAGCGCCAGCGTCACCGGGCCGCAGTCGGCGGAATCGGTGAGCAGCGACAGCGCTTGCGGCAGCGACGAGAGCAGCTGGCCGGGGCGCGTTATGCGGTCCCAGTAGCGTGAAACGGGTCGGAAGCAGTCGTTCGCGCTCACGGTCGGGTCGCCGAAATCCTCGATCTGCTGCAGCACTGGATCGGGCTCGCGACCCGCGAAGGTCTCGCCAGGCAGCAGCAGGACCGGCAGGCGGTTCACATGGGCGAGCGCGGCAGCTGTCACCATGTTGGTCGCGCCCGGCCCGATCGAAGTGGTGCAGGCCATCATCCGGCGCCGCCGGCTCGCCTTGGCGAAGGCGATCGCGGCGTGCGCCATGGCCTGCTCGTTGTGGGCGCGATAGACGGGCAGTGCGCGTCCCATGTCCTGTAGCGCCTCGCCGAGGCCGGCAACATTGCCGTGGCCGAAAATGGCAAACATCCCGGCGAACAGCGGCCATTCCTCACCGTCGATTCGCGTGCGCTGCGCGGCGAGATATCGCACCACCGCCTGCGCCATGGTGAGCCGGATCCGTCTCATGGTCGCAGACTACGCCACGCGTCGATCATGCGCTCGTAGCGCGTGGCAATTTCCACGACCACGGCGGCGTCGTCGAGCGTGCCATGCATCCAGTCGCGTGCCGGCTGGCCGAAGATGCTGCGGCCGACCGCGAAGCCGCGGCAGATGGCATGCGGCGCGGCGCGCTCGAACGAGGCGCGCAGCTGCGCTTCGGGCGCGTCGAGCCCGAGCAGCAAGACGCCGTTGCAGTGCGGGTCGTGTTCCGCGATGGCGGCTTCGATGTGCGGCCAGGCGGCTGCGGCAGGCGGTTCGAGCTTCCACCACGCGGGCGATACGCCGAGATGATAGAAGCGGCGCAGCGCACGTGCGACCGTGTGCTCGTCGACGCGGTGCCCGCGGCCGCCGGCGATGATTTCGAGCAGCAGTTCGCGACCGAGCGCGGCGGTATCGCGCCACAGCTCGACGATCCTCTCCTCCTGCGCGAGCCGCAGCTCGGGCGGATCGTCAGGATGATAGAAGACGAGGCACTTGACCACGTGGCCCGCCGGCCAGGCGAGCAACGGCAGGCCGCTGTGGTTGCGCGGCTCGAGCTCGAGCGGCCGTGAGCCCGGTATCTCGATTGCTCGGCCCACCCAGTAACCCGCGCGCGTCATGCGCTGGAGAACCGATTCGCCATAGCGATCGTCGACGATCACGCCGAGGCGGTCGCCGCAGGGCACGCGGTCCGCAACCCGCTCGACGGCGTCGGCGACCAGGCCCTTAAGGCGATCGATGCGCGCGAGCGGCTGGCCCGCGCCCGCCGCGAGCTGCTCCAGCTGGCGCCTGTGATCAAAGGCGAGCACGTACAGGTCGCGGCGCGGGCGACGGGTCGTGGTGGCATCGTGCAGCTGCGTGAGGCGTGGGTCGAGGTCGGGGCGCGGCACGCTGGCGGCGCGTGCGAGGAAGTCCTCGAGTTCCAGGCGGCCGGGCATCGCGGGCGCGCAGCCATGGCGCGACACAACGAGTGCGCCGCAGGCGTTGCCGAGCGTCGCTGCGCGCCGCCAGTCGTCGCCCGACAAGTGGCCGTGGAGCAGGCCGGCGAGGAAGGCATCGCCTGCGCCGAGCGTGTTGAGCGGCTCGACCCCGAAGCCCCCGACGACGATCGGGCCGCCGTCGGGTGGGTAGACGGTGCAGCCGGCGGCACCGCGTTTGACGACCAGCGTGGCTTCACTCGCTGCGCGGATCGCCTCGAGTGCCTGGTCGGTGTCCTCGCATCCGCCGGCGATGCGGATTTCCTCTTCGGTGCCGACGATGAGGTCACAGTGGGCGAGCAGCGGCTCCATGCGTGCCGTGACCGTGGCCGAGGCGACGAAGCGGTTCGCGCCATCGCCCGCGTTCGCGAGTCCCCACAGCACCGGGCGATAGTCGATGTCGAACACGACCCGGGTGCCGTGCGCGCGCGCGAGCCCAACAGCCTTCATCACGGCGGCGGCGGTGCCCGTGGTCGACAGGTGCGTGCCGGTGATCGCGAGCAGGCGGCTCGAGGCGATGTAACCGGCGTCGAAGTCCCCTGCGTCGAGGCCCATGTCGGCGCATTGCTCGCGATAGAAAATATGCGGGTACTCATCGCGCCCGCAGATGCCGAGCAGCACGAGCGCGGTCAGGCGCTGCGGATCGGTCGCGAGATGACTGACGTCGACCCCGGCGCCGGCCAGCGCCTCGCGCACGAAGCGGCCCATCTGCTCATCGCCCACGCGCGAGAGCATCGAGGACCGCGACCCGAGCCGCGCGAGTCCGAACGCGACGTTCGCCGAGGACCCGCCGAGGTACTTGGCAAAGGTCTGCACTTCCTCGAAGCGCCCGCCGAGCTGCTGGCCATAGAGATCGACGGCGGCCCGCCCGAGGCAGATGACGTCGAGCCTGCGCGCGGCGGGCTCAGTCATGACCGCCCTCGGCGGGCCACCAGAACCGCGCGTCCCTGGACATCGTCCAGGCATGCTCCGGCGTGAAGCTGGGCGCCGTGTAGGGCGCGCCAGGCAGGTGACGAATGACCCACGAGTAGTACATGCCGTAGCCGGGCGCGGCACACTGGGCGTGATCGTGCCCTGCGGGGATGCACACCGTGTCGAACTCGCGCACCTTTACGACCGCTTCGCCGAGTTCGGCGTGGCCGTAGCCCTGCGGTGCGGTGAAGCGGTAGTGGTAGATCTCCGGCTGTGGATGATGGTGCGGTGGATAGCTCGACCAGCCACCCGGGAAAGTCACCACTTCTCCGAGCACGAGCCCGGCCTCGGGCGGCGAGTTGCCCGCGTCGAAGATGGTGCGCACGTAGCGCAGGCTGCGGTCGCGCACCTGGCCCTTGCCGCGCGGTTCGTTCGGCACGTCGGCGGGGCGGAATATCCGGGGCGCGAAGCCGCGCATGTTCAGGCAGTCGTACACAGTGAGCTCGGTCGCGACTGACGCATGCAACTCGACGAGCGTGCCGGCCGCCGCGTGCAGGCAGCTCGCCGACTCGTCGAACAGCGAAGTGCGCGCAAGCGCGGCCTCGAGGTCGCCGGCCTTCACGCGCGCGGCGCCCGACATCAGGAGCCAGGCCGTCTCGCGTTCGATGCAACCACGCCAGGTCTCGCCGGCCGCGAGCCGCAGGACGCCGAAGCCGATGCCGGTGAAGTTGACTGCGTCGGCCGCGCGGGTGACGGCCGTGTATCCCGCGGCGAAGCCCTGCCGATGCGTTGCGATGTGGCTCACGGCGCAACCTCCGTCCATGCGCGCTCCGCATGCGAACGTTCGATCGACTCCATCACGCGCTGCACGCGCGCGCCTTCGTGGAAATCCGGCCAGCCGGCCGCGCCCGACGTGATCGTGCGGACCACGTTGCGGACTTCGATAGTCTTCAGGTCGTTGTAGCCGAGCCCATGGCCGGGAGCGGGGCAGAACGCGCGATAGTCGGGATGAATGGGGCCCGCAAGGATCGTGCGAAAGCCTTCACGGCCGGCGCGGGCCGCAGCCTCGTACCAACGCAGCTCGTTCATGCGTTCCTGCCCGAACTCGAGCGCCCCGCGCGTGCCGAAGACCGTGAAGTCGAGGCCGCACTTGCGGCCGGTCGCGACGCGGCTGATCTCGAAAGTGCCCGGGATGCCGCTCGCGAACTCGATGAGCGCGCGTGCGATGTCCTCGTTCTCGACCGCGCGGGCCGCGCCGCTGGCGGGGTCGCGCCGCTGCGCATGCACCGTCTGCAGGCTGCCCTGCGCACGCGCGATGCCGCCGAGCAGGAAGTGCGCGAGGTTAATGAGGTGCGAGCCAAGGTCCGCGAGTGCGCCGCTGCCGGCGAGCGAGCGGTCGCAACGCCAGCTCCATGGCGATGCGGGGTCGCTCATGTAGTCTTCCAGGTAGCTGCCGCGAAACGCGTATACCTCGCCTAGCTCGCCGGAGGCGATCATCTCGCGCGCGAGGTGCAGCAGCGGATTGCAGATGTAGTTGAAGCCGACCATGTGGCGCACGCCGGCCGCATCGGCCGCCGCGGCAATGGCCGCCGCCTCCTGCGCCGTATTGGCCAGCGGCTTCTCGCAGTAGACGTGCTTGCCGGCCGCGATCGCCGCGAGTGCCATTTCGCGGTGCAGGTAGTTCGGCGTGCAGATGTCGACCACATCGACCGCGGGATCGGCGACGAGCTCGCGCCAGTCGCCCGTTCCGCGGGCGAAGCCGAGTGCCGTTGCGCCGCGCCGCGCGGCCTCTTCGGTGTGGTCGGCCAGCATCTCGCACACGGGCGCGAAGCGCTCCCCGAACACCGCGCCCGACGCGTTGAGCGCGATGGCGTGGGTGCGGCCGATGAAGCCGGTGCCGATCAATCCGAACCTGAGGCGGGACATGCGTGCCGGGAGCCGTCGCCGATGGAGAAAGGACGATAACGAAATGGAATCAGTATTTCAAGACAGGTAGGTACTGAAAAAAACGTTCTAGAGGCGTATCGGCACCCCCGAGTCGAGCGATTCCTGCGCTGCGTTGGCGAGCAGCAAGGCGCGCCGGCCATCTTCGCCACTGGCGAGCTGGGCAGGTGCGCCCCGCAGCGCCTTCAGGAACTCGTCGAGTTCGTTACGATAGGCCGCCGCATAGCGCTCGAGGAAGAATGGCAGGGCGGGCTCGCGCGTGAACCCTTCCGCGCCGGCGGACTCGACCGTGGTGGCGGGGACGTTGTCGGCGCGCAGCAGCCCCTTCGCGCCAAATACCTCGATGCGCTGGTCGTAGCCGTACGCGCAGCGGCGGCTGTTCGTGATCTGGCAGAGCCGGCCGCTCGCCGTCTCGAGCACGACCACCGCGGTGTCCACGTCGCCGGCGTCGCCGATGGCCGGATCGATGAGCGCGCTGCCGCGGGCAAACACGGTGGCAGGCTCCTCGGCGAGCAGCCAGCGCGCCATGTCGAGGTCATGGATCATCATGTCGCGGAACAGGCCGCCCGAGCGGGCCACGTAAGCCGGCGGTGGCGGCGTGGGGTCGCGGCTCGTGATGCTGATGACCTCGACCTTGCCGGCCCGGCCGGCAGCGATCTCGCGGTACAGGCGGCGAAAGGCGGGGTCGAAGCGACGGTTGAAGCCGAGGGCAAGCAGCACGCCCGCCTGTGCCACGACCGCAAGGCTCGCCTGCGCGCCGGCGATGTCGAGGTCGAGCGGCTTCTCGCAGAAGATCGCCTTGCCGGCCTGTGCGCCTGCCCGGATCAGCGCGGCGTGCGTGTCGGTGGAACTCGCGACCAGGATCGCGTGCACCGCGGGGTCCGCAAGCGCCGCCGCCGTGTCACTTACCCGCGCGCCGCAGGTTGCCGCGAGCTGCCCTGCGGCGTCGGCGGCGACATCGACGACATGCAACAGGCGAGCGTCCGCATGCGCGGCAAGGTTGCGCGCGTGGATCTGCCCGATGCGACCGGCGCCGAACAGCGCGAACCCGTGCTTCACGTTCATTTGTCCTTGTGGCTCCCACGCTCCACCTGGAACGCATAGCTGATGACGAGCGTCTGTGCGAGGCACAGGGATGCCGTCAACGAACGGAACTGGCGCACCTCGGCGTCCTTGGTCTCGAACACCACGTCGGCCTCGCGCGCGACGGGCGACAGCCGCGTGTCGCTGAGCGCGAGGACGCGGGCGCCGCGCGCCCGTGCTTGCTCGGTGATTTCCGCCGTCTCCTGCGCGTACGGCCGGAAACTGATGGCGATGAGCAAGTCCTTCGCCCGCACCATGCTGCTCTGTTCGGCCAGCATGCCCGCCACGCCGTCGAGCAGGTAGGTGCGCTTGTCGTCGACGTGGCGAAGCGCATAGGCGAGGTAGGATGCCACCGGGAACGAGCGCCGCAGGCCGATGATGTAGACCGCCGGTGCGCTGCGGATGAGGCTCACCGCCTTCTCGAGGTCGGCGCGCCGGATCGACTCCTTCAGGTGCTCGAGCGCGATGATGTTGCTGTCGGCGAATTCCTGCATCAGGTCGTGCGGCGAGAGCACGTCGACTTCGCCTGCGCGCTCGCTGAACTGCCGGATGCGATCCGCATAGCTTGGGCTCGGCGCGAACGCGAGCAATTCGTCGCGGAAGAGCTTCTGCATGTCGCTCGCGCCCTCGTAGCCCATGGCCTTTGCGAAGCGCACCACGGTGGACGGCTGCACCTTGCAGCGCTCCGCGATGACCGCGAGGGTCTGCAGGCCCATGTCATTCGGGTGATCGAGCACGAACTGGGCCACCTGCTTGAGTCGCGGGCTCAGCCGGTCATAGCGCCGTACGATTTCGCTGCGCAGCTTCTCGACGTCTTTGGCATGGACCATGTGGCTTATCCGTACCGGGGAAATGCGCGATCGCGACCCGGGCGCAATAAAGATTTAGCCAGAGTGTAAAAAAAATTCCAACTGTCGAATGGATATTTCAGGCGCATCGCGCCATGCAGTCGGGCGCCAAGCCTTGCTTTCATGCACCTCGTTGCGATCCAATTGTAGAATGGTTATTCCACTGGTTGCCTTCTGCAAAATTCTTGTTCTATACTTGGGCGAAAATGGAACTCCAATTCCATGGATTGCGAGGGGTCACGGCCGTGCCAGTACATGAATTCACCAGACACCGCTTCCCACCCCTGCTTGCCGCGGTCGCCGCCGCGCTGCTGGCGGCCGTCGCAGGTCGCGCACTGGCGGGCGAAGTCGCGGGGCGCATCACCGACGCAGCCACGGGCCGTGCGTTGCCAAACGCCACCGTACGAATCCCCGAGCTGAACCGTGCCACCCGGGCGGATCGCTCCGGAGACTATCGCTTCAGCGACTTGCCGGCGGGTGACTACACGGTCGTGGCCGAGTATGTCGGCTTCGGCGACGCATCGGGCAAGGTCGCCGTGCAGGCGAGCGGCGCCTCGTCCCTGCCCATCGCCCTGGCCGGGGTCGCGGTGGGCACCGGCATCGAGGAGGTGACGGTCACTGGCTACCGCCTGGCGCAGGCGACGGCGCTGCAGGACAAGAAGTCGGCAAAGGTCATCAAGGAGTCGATCACGGCTGACGATGCCGGCAAGCTGCCCGACCAGAATGCCGGCGACACGCTTGCGCGGGTCACCGGGGTGGCGGTCACGACCGACCAGGGCGAGGGCCGCTACGTGACGATCCGCGGCATCGACGCGGCGCTCAGCAATGTCACGATCGATGGCCAGACGATCGGTTCGCCCGAGGGCGACACTCGCCGCGTCGCGATGGACACGATACCGGCGAACATCCTCTCGAAGCTCGAAGTCATCAAGTCCGTGACGCCGGATCTCGACGGCAATGCAATCGGCGGCACCGTGAATCTCGTCACGCCGAGCGCGTTCGACGACCCGGACGGCCGTTCGTTCTCGGCGACCGCCGATTACGGCTATTCGGACCTCGGCGAGCAGCACCCGTGGGGCGCGAGCGCGGCGTGGAGCGGCGTATTTGCCGACGACCGGCTCGGCGTGGTGCTGTCCGCCAGCTATTCCGACCGCAAGTTCAACTCAGAGAACGTGCAGGGTGGCGATCCCTGGACGGACGACGGCGGGGACTACCCGTACCTCATTCCCGACGAGCAGAATATCCGCGACTACCTGATCCGCCGGGTGCGCAAGGGATTCGTCGCAAACTTCGAATTCCGCCCCAACGACACGACCAGGCTCCACTGGCGCAACATCGTCAACCGCTACGAGGACACCGAGCTGCAGCCGGAGGTCACCTACGACTACCGCAACGGCGACCTCGAGAACGTGACACCGACCTCGGGGCTGTTCACCGAGGGCGAAGGCAAGCGCGAGAACTCGGAGCGCTTCGAGATCCAGAAGATCCTTTCCTCGACGATAGGCGGCGAGTTCGAGATCGGCCGCTGGACGCTCGCGCTGGCCGCCACCTACGGCAAGACCGAGCAGGACACGCCGTACGACAACGACTACGTGTTCGAAGCCGACGACGTGTTCCCGATGACCTACGACATCTCGGACTACTACTGGCATGTCGATGCGCCCGCGGACTTCTATGACGCCAGCCTCTACGAGTTCGACGAAGCCAAGCGCGGCCACCAGTTGATCGAGGAGAAGCTCAAGGTCGGCCAGATCGACCTGCGCCGCGACATCGAATGGGGCGACGGGCACGACGGCTTCATCAAGGGCGGCGCCAAGTACATCAGCCGCCGCAACAGCTCCGACCAGGACATGATCGTGTACGACGGCTTCGACGGCGACGACGATTTCCTGCTGTCCCAGGTCGCGGCCGCCGGCAACCGGAGCTTCTACCGTGACGTGCGGCCGTACTACACGTTCGGCCCCTACCCGGACTACCGCCTGGCCGAGCGGTTCTTCCGCGACAACGCGGGCGACTTCGAGGTGAGCGCCGAGGACACCGTCATCGAGTCCTACGGCGTCGACTACTCGGTGAAGGAAGACGTGACGGCCGGCTACCTGATGGCGTCGCTCGATGTCGGCAACGCCACCTTCGTCGGCGGAGTGCGCGTCGAACGCACCGAAACGGACTTCAGCGCGTACGACGTCCAGATCGTCGACGGCGATGCGCAGGACCCGCCGCCGCAGGTCACCGGCACCAAGAACTACACCAACTGGCTGCCGGGCCTGCAGATGACCTGGTCGATCCGCGACGATCTGATCGCGCGTGCGGCGTGGACCAACACCATCGGCCGCCCGTCCTACGAGCAGAACGTGCCGTTTCGCATCTTCGAGATCGAGGAAGACGATCCGGACGTGTTCGAGGGCGCGATCGAGATGGGCAATCCCGAACTCGACGCGCTGGAATCGGCAAACTACGACCTCGCGCTGGAGTGGTACCTGCGGCCGACCGGCATCCTCTCGGGCGGGCTGTTCTACAAGGACATCGACCATCCGATCTTCACGCGCCTGCAGACCCTCGAGGACGTGACGTTCGAGGGACGCTTCTACTCCGAGCTCGAGACCGAGCAGGCGCAGAACGCGAGTAATGGCAACATCTTCGGAATTGAGTTCAGCTACCAGCAGCAGTTCAGCATGCTGCCCGGCTTCCTGCGCGGACTTGGTGTGTCGGTGGGTTACACGTGGACCGACAGCGAGGCGGATGCACCGGGCCGCAGCGCCAAGGTGCCGTTCTTCATGCAATCCGAGCATGTTGCCAATGCCGCCCTCTTCTACGAGATGGCCGGACTCGAGCTGCGCCTCGGCTACGCCTACCGCAGCGAGTACCTGTATGCGCTCGGCGACGCAGTCGCGGAAGACCTCTACATCGACCGCCACGGCCAGCTCGACTTCAAGGCCAGCTACGACTTCACGAAGCAGGTCGGCGCGTTCTTCCAGGTGAACAACATCACCAACGAGCCGCTGCGCTATGTCAGCGGCACCCGTGCGCGGCTGGCGGAGAACGAGTTCTACTCCTGGAGCATGATGGCGGGGGTCAGCGTCAAGTTCTGACGGGACCACGGCGCGAGCGGTGGCGGCCCGGCGGGCGCCGCCGGCCGCGGCGCGCTATCCTCCCCGCATGCCCCCGCGCAACCTCCGCGGCATCGCGCTCATGCTCTGCGCGGTGGCCGTATTCGCGTCGATGGACGCCCTGCTGAAATTCCTCGCCGCGCACTATTCACCGATGCAGGTGAGTGCGCTGCGCGGCTTCGCGTCGCTGCCCTTCATCTCGTTGCCCTTCCTGTTGACCGGCCGGGCGACGCAGCTGCTGGCCGAGCGGCCGGGCATGCACCTGCTGCGCGGGCTCATCATGGTGGTGATCATGCTCGGCTTCGTCTACGCGGTACGCGAGCTGACGCTTGCGGACGCCTATGCGATCTTCCTGTCCGCGCCGCTGATGGTGACCGCGCTTGCGGCGCTGCTGTTGGGCGAGGACGTCGGCTGGCGGCGCTGGCTCGCGATCGGCGTCGGGCTCGTCGGTGCGCTGACGATGCTGAAGCCCTCCGGCACGAGCCTCGTCACCTGGGGCGCCATCGGCGCCCTGGTCTCCGCGTTCGCCTATGCGAGCAACGCGATCCTGCTGCGCGTGCTGACGCGCACCGACTCGACCGCGAGCGTCGCGCTGTGGTCGATCTCCGTGATGGCCATCGTTTCGTGGGCGCTCGCGCTCGCGACGGGCGGCTGGCAGGCGGTGCAGGCCGGGCACTGGCTGCAGATCGCCGGCATCGGGCTCGCTGGCGCGATCGCGCAGATGCTCCTGATCGAAGCGTTCCGCTCGGCGCCGGCGTCGGTGATCGCGCCCTTCGAGTACACGGCGCTGTTCTGGGGCATCGTGATCGACTGGGTCGTCTGGAGCGCGCTGCCCTCGCCGCGCGTGCTGACCGGTGGTGCGATCGTGATCGGCAGCGGGCTCTACATCATCTGGCGCGAGCGCCAGGTTGCGCTCGCGGCGCCGATCGCGGCCCGCGCTGCGGAAGGCAACGTGCCGCCATGAAGGCGCGGGCGAGGCTGCGTCGCCGGGCGTTCGCGCTGTACGCGCTGGCAATGCTTGCCTCGCAGCCCGCGGCGGCCGATCGTCCGCGCGCGCGCGACCTCGGGGTCGCACCGGGCGTGATGCAGCCGGGTCTGCTCGATGCGATCACCGATGTCGCCGGCGTGAAGGTCGGGCAGGTCACGCTGGTCGCGGGCGAGCGCGTGCGCACCGGCGTCACGGTCATCCTGCCGCACGGCGGCAATCTCTTCCAGCAGAAGGTGCCGGGCGCTGTATTCGTCGGCAACGCCTTCGGCAAACTGGCGGGCTCGACGCAGGTGCGCGAGCTCGGCACGATCGAGACTCCGATCGTGCTCACGAACACGCTCGCGGTCGGTCCGGCTGTCGAAGGCGTGGTCGCGTGGACGCTGGCGCAGCCCGGCAACGAAGCGGTGCGCTCGGTGAATGCGCTGGTCGGCGAGACGAATGACGGCGCGCTGAACGACATTCGTGGCGGCCACGTGACGCGCGACCACGTGATCGAAGCGATCCGCTCCGCGCGCACCGGGCCGGTAGAGGAGGGCGCGGTGGGCGCGGGTACCGGCACGATTGCGTTCGGCTGGAAGGGCGGCATCGGCACGGCCTCGCGACGGGTGGAGCAGGGCGGTGAAGCCTGGACGGTGGGCGTGCTCGTGCAGACGAACTTCGGCGGGCGCCTCACGATCGCGGGCGTGCCGGTGTGGAAGCATCTCGCACCACCGGTGCAAGAGCGCGTGGCGTCGGCCGACGGCTCCTGCATGATCGTAGTCGCGACCGATGCGCCGCTCGATGCGCGCAACCTCGAGCGCCTCGCCGCGCGCGCGATCTACGCGATGGCGCGCACCGGCTCCACGTTCTCCAATGGCAGCGGTGACTACGCGATCGCCTTTTCAACGGCCACGATGGCGCGCGAATTCCTGCCGACCGATGCCGTGTCGCCGTTCTTCGAAGCGGTTATGGATGCAACGGAAGAGGCGATCTACGACTCGCTGCTCAAGGCGACCGATACGACCGGCAACGGTCGCACCGTGCGCGCGATTCCGGTCGGGGAACTCGGCGCGTTGCTAGGCGCCGGCCCTGCGGCGCTGCCTCGGCTTCGCGACCGGCGATAGCTTGCCGCCTTCGTCCGGCGGCTCGATGCGGGTGCCTTCGTCGCAGCCCTCCGCCGCGACGTAGGGGTGGCCCATGCTCGAATCGATGCAGGTGGATTCTCCCGCCGGAAGAACGATCGGGTCGTAAGACTCGGTGTGGATTTCGACCCGCCCTTCGAGCACGCGGATGTACTCTTCGCCGGCGTGGTGCACCAGCTCGCCGAATTCGCCGACGCTCTTGGCGCGAACGCGCGTCAGCACCGGAAGCATGCGCTTGCGGCCCGCGGCCACCGCGGCTTCGTGCCCGTCGCCTGGCTCGGCAAACAGTTCGGCCATCGGAATCTTCAGCCGCTCGCTCAGCTGCAGCAGCTTGTCGTACGTGAGCGTGAGCCGCCGAAGGTCCCGGATGCGGCGCTGTATGATGTCATCGGGCGCTACTACAGCGTCAGGCTGCGCGCGAACCTGTAGCGCAAGGGCGGGCCCGCGGGTCCTGCCGCAACGCGCGGTCGGATTGCGGCAGCGTGGGATCCGGGGATCGGCGGACATGAGCGAGGGTCCAATGCACTTGCGCACCTCAGCGATGGGCGGGCGCCTGGCGATGCGGGTCGAAGTGGAGCCGCTGCCCCTGAAGGCGCCATTTCGCATCTCCGGGTATACCTTCACCGACGTGCCCGTCGCGGTGGCCACCCTGCAGGGCGGTGCCGCGCGGGGATGGGGCGAGGCCGCGGGTGTCTACTACCTCGAGGACAGGCCCGCGCAGATCGTCGCTACCCTGGCGGCGCATCGCGATGCGATCGAGGGCGGCATCGATCGCACGGCCCTGCGCGAGCTGTTGCCGGTGGGGGGCGCGCGCAATGCCGTCGATTGCGCGCTGTGGGATCTCGAGGCGAAGCTCGCGGGCCGGTCCGCGTGGCAACTGGCGGGGATCGATCGTCCGGTCGCACGCATCACCACCTTTACGCTCGGCGCGGACGATCCGGCTGTCGTCTCCCACGGCGCACGGGCGCTGGCCGGCGCGCGCGCGATCAAGCTCAAGCTCGACGGCGACGTGCCGACCGACATCGAAAGGGTCCGCAGCCTGCGCGCGGCGCGTCCCGATGTGTGGCTGGGCGTCGATGCCAACCAGGGCTACACCCTCGACACGCTCGACACCGTCCTTCCGCACCTGGTCGATGCCGGCGTCGAGCTGATCGAACAGCCGTTGCCACGCGGCGGCGAGGCGGATCTCGAAGGACTCGGCTGCCCGATACCCCTGGCCGCCGACGAAAGCGTGCAGGGGCTTGCGGACGTGGCGGGCCTCGTGGGCCGGTTCGACGTGGTGAACATCAAGCTCGACAAGTGCGGTGGCCTCACCGAGGCGCTGCTGATCGTTGCCGAGGCAAGGCGGCTGGGGCTCCAGGTCATGGTCGGCAACATGCTGGGCTCGAGCCTCGCGATGGCGCCGGCCTTCGTCGTGGCCCAGCTGTGTGACTTCGTCGATCTCGACGGCCCGATCTTCCTTGCCCAGGATCGCGTGCCCGGCGTGCGCTACACCGAGGGCAGCGTCGATTGTCCCGACACGGTCTGGGGTGGCGGGAAGGCATGACGATGCTGGAGTTGCCGCATCCCTACCTGCTGTTTCTCGGCGATACATCGGAACCGGGCTATGCCAAGACCGCCTTTGGCCTGCGCGACTGGGCCGGCGAGAAGTGCATCGGCGAACTGGCTTGCGCTCCGGGGGCCATCAGCCTAAGCCTGCCGGCGGATTTCCGTGCGAGTGGCCAGACCGGCATCATGATCGCCCGCGCATGAGCGATTTCTTCCGGCGCTACCTGCTGCCCGGCTTCGTGTTCGAATCCGCCGTGATCGCCGGCGGCTACGCCACGGGTCGCGAGCTCGTCGAGTTCTTCATGCCCGCCGGCCCCTGGGGCGGCCTGCTCGGCATGCTCGTCAGCATGCTCGTGTGGAGCGCCGTGCTGATGGTCAGCTTCGAGCTGGCCCGTGTCGCGAGGGCCTATGACTACCGAAGTTTCTTCCGGCTGCTGCTGGGCCGCGGCTGGTTCCTGTTCGAGGTTGCGTACCTGCTGCTGATCGTCATCATCCTGGCGGTGATGGGCGCGGCCGCGGGGGAAGTGGTGCACAGCCTCCTCGGCTGGCCGAAACTCGCCGGCTCGCTCGGCATGATCATCGCCACGGGTGCGCTGCTCTTCTACAGCAATGCCTTCATCGAGAAGTTCCTGACGCTGTCGGTGGGCTACCTGTACCTCGTCTACGTCGTGCTCGTGGCCTGGAGCCTGTTCGCGTTCGGCGATCGCATCGAAGCCAGCTTTGCGTCGGGGGTGCCGGCCGATGGCTGGTTCAAGGCCGGCATCAGCTACGCGGGCTACAACGTGGCGACGATCCCGGCGGTGCTGTTCTGCATCCGGCACCTGACGACGCGCCGCGAAGCGCTGGTTGCCGGCGCGCTCGCCGGGCCGCTCGGCATGCTGCCCGCCGTGCTCTTCTATATCGCGATGATAGGCTACTACCCCGGGATCGGCGCCGAGGCCTTGCCTTCGGCCTTCCTGCTGGCGCGCCTGCACGCGCCGTGGTTCGAATGGGCGTTCCAGCTCGCCGTGCTGCTGACATTGGTCGATACGGGGGTCGCGGTGCTGCACGCGATCAACGAGCGCGTGGCGAAGGCCTATGAAGAGCGGCAGCGGACGATGCCACGCGTCGTGCGCCCCCTGCTCGCAACCGTGATCATGCTGCTGTCGGTGTACGCGGCCGCGCGGGTCGGCCTGGTCGACCTCATCGCGAAAGGCTACGGGGCGCTCACGTGGGCTTTCATCGCACTGCTGGTCGTGCCGGTGCTGACGGTCGGCGTCTGGCGCCTCACCACGCGACGCTGACGCCCTTCGTCTTGAGGTAGGAGTCGAGCCCCTCCTTGCCGAACTCGCGGCCCCAGCCCGACTGCTTGTTGCCGCCAAAGGGCATCGCGGGGTCGAGCGCGGCGTGCATGTTGACGCTCACCTGTCCCGAATCGATCCGGCGCACCATCTGCATCGCCAGGCCGATATCGCGCGTCCAGACGCTGCCCGAGAGGCCGTAGATCGTGTCGTTGGCTTCGGCCGCGACGCGCTCGAGGTCCTGGTCGCCGAAGGCCTGCACGCACAGCACCGGGCCGAAGATCTCGCTCTTCACCGGCGTCATGTCGGGCCGCATGCGCGCGAACACCGTCGGCTCGAAGAAATAGCCGGGGCGCGAGGGCACGCCGCCGCCGCACACGAGTTCGCCGCCTTCGCGGCGGCCCGCCTCGACGAAACCGCGCACGCGCTCACGCTGTTCGGTCGAGATCAGCGGGCCGAACTGCGAGGCCGGATCGAGCCCGTGGCCCATCTGCATCGAACGGGCGATGTTGGCGACGCCGGCGACGACCTGGTCGTGCACCTTCTCGTGCACGTACAGGCGCGTGCCCGCCATGCAGTTCTGGCCCTGCAGGAAAAAGCAGGCGCGCGCCGCTCCCGGGATCACCTGCTCGAGCGCGGCGTCGGCGAACACGATCACCGGGGACTTGCCGCCGAGTTCGAGCGACACCTTCTTGAGGTTGCCGACGGCAGCCTTGACGATCAGGCGACCGACTTCCGTCGAGCCGGTGAACGCGATCTTGTCGACGCGCGGGTGTGCGGCGAGCGCGGCGCCCGCCGTTTCACCCAAGCCCGTCACGACATTGACGACACCGTCCGGGACGCCCGCCTCGGCGCACAGTTCCGCCATCCGCAGCGCCGTGAGCGGCGTCAGCTCCGCGGGCTTCAGCACCAGCGTGCAGCCGGCCGCGAGCGCCGGTGCGAGCTTCACCATCAGCATCGGCAGCGGTGCATTCCAGGGCGTGATGGCGCCGACCACGCCGAGCGGCTCGCGCAGGGTGAACGACAGCACCTCGCCCGGCCGCCGCCCCTGCGGCGCCGCCGGAATCGTCGCGCCCTCGATCTTGGTCGGCCAGCCGGCGTAGTAACGGAAGAAATCCGGCACTACATGGTGCACGACATACTGCGCGACCGGCAGCGGCAGGCCGTTGTCGAGGATTTCGAGCTCGATGAGTTCCTGCGCATGACGCTCGACGAGGTCGGCGAGCTTCCACAGTACCTTGCCGCGTTCGGCGGCCGTGAATTTCGCCCACGGGCCCGTGAACGCCGCGCGCGCGGCCGCCACGGCCGCATCGATGTCCTGGGCGTCGCCGGCCGCGGCGGTCGAGATCTTCAGCCCGGTGCCCGGATCGAAGACATCGAAGCGCTCGCCGGCGAGCGGCGCGACCCAGCGCCCGCCGATGAAATGGCCATGCGCGCGGGCGAGGAAGGCCTGGGCCGCGGCTCCAGGGGAGGGCAAAGCGGGATTCATGGTGGGGATGCTACAGCCCGCATGGGCGGAAGGGTCCCGACAAGCGGCGGCGGGCGGTGGGCCAAAGCGCTGCGTAGCCGCGTGATGGTCGGTCCGCGCACGTCGTGGACTTCTGGCGCGGAGCCCGAAGCCATAAGCTCGTAGCCTAAAGCTCCCTACGCAGGTGCATCGATGTCCGCCAACGCCGAATCCCTGACCGCCGCTCCCGTCCGCGCCGCCACCTGGCGCCTCCACCTGGGCTGGGGCATCGGCACGCTGGGCGCCTCGCTCGTGCTCAACGGCTTTTCCTTCCTGGTGCCGTTCTTCCTGACCACGGTGCTGGGCATCGGCGCGGCGACGGCGGCGGCGATGCTGTTCGTCGCCAAGGCCTGGGACATCGTCGCCAATCCCGTGATGGGCGTCATCAGCGATCGCACGTCGACGCGCTGGGGCCGCCGCCGCCCCTACCTGCTGCTCGGCGCCGTCGTGACCTCGATCGGCTTCGCCGGCGTGTACGCCCTCGGGCTGGCGCCCACCCGGCTGCCCTTGCCCGTGATCACGCTCGTGCTCGCGATCGTCGGCACGGGCTACACGATCTTCAACGTGCCCTACATGGCGATGCCCGCCGAGATGCTCGACGACTACAAGGAGCGCACGCGGATGATGTCCTACCGCGTGTTCTTCATCGGCATCGGCACCTTCCTCGCCGGCGGCCTCGCGCAGCGGGCCGCGGAGTGGTTCGGCGGCGGGGCGCGCGGCTATGCGGCCATGGGCGTGATCTTCGGCGCGGGCATCTTCGTGTTCATGGCCGCGGCGTTCTACGGCACCGCCGGCGCGCGCTTCACGGTGCGCGAGCGCAAGTCCGTCCCGCTCGGCGAGCAATGGCGCACGGGGTTCTCGAACCGGCCGTTCGTCGCCCTGATCGCGACCAAGTTCCTGCAGCTCTTCGGCATGTTCACCAATACCGCGACGGCGATCTTCGTCGTGCGCTTCGTGATCGGCCGCGAGAACCCGGGCGAGTGGATGCTGTGGTTCGTCGCGTGCGCCGGCATCACGCAGATCGTGACGATCCCGCTGTGGCGCCGCATCGCGATCGCGATCGAGAAGCAGCGCACCTACATCCTCGCCACCGCGATCTTCAGCGTCGTGTCGCTCTCGTGGCTGCTCGCGGGTCCCGCGGAGCCCCTGTGGTTCTTCTGCCTGCGCGCGGCTCTCAAGGGCGTGGCGGCGTCGGGCCTGCTGCTGATGGGCCAGTCGATGCTGCCCGACACGATGGAATACGACTACCGGCGCACCGGCCTCAGGCGCGAGGGCATATTCTCGGCGCTCTACAGCTTCGTGGAGAAGGTCGCCGCGGCGCTCGCCCCGTCGATCCTGCTGCTCGTCTATGCGGCCGTCGGCTTCGAGTCGAAGGCGCCGGTGCAGGCACCGGCGGCCATCGACGGCATCAAGTGGGCCGCGGCGCTGTTGCCGTGCATCTACTTCGCGCTGTCGATCCCCTGCCTCGCGTTCTACCGCCTGACCGAGGAGTCGCTCAAGCACACGCGGCGCGCATGAGCCCATTCTGGCGCGCGCACCTGCTGTGGCCGCTCGCGGCCTACCTGGCGGCGATGGGGCTGCTTGCCGGGATGCACCTCGATGTCGCGATCGCGCAGCGCTGGTTCTTCGACGCTGCGGGCGGCGGATGGCTCGCGCGTGGCGCGTTCTGGGCCGGGGATCTCGTGCATACCGGCGGCGGGCTGCTGGTGCGCGCCATCGGGCTCGTCGCTCTCGCCGCCTGGCTTGCGAGCTGGAGGGTCGCGCGCCTCGCGCCGTATCGGCGCGCGCTCGGCTACTTCGTGCTGGCCCTGGCCGTCACCAACGGCCTGACGGGCCTGCTGAAGCGGATCACGAACATCGACTGTCCCTGGGATCTCGAGCCTTTCGGCGGCCGCTTTCCCTATGTGGGCCTCTTCGCCGATCGGCCCGACGCACTGCGCCATGCCGCCTGCTTTCCAGGCGCGCACTCGGCCTCGGGCTTTGCGCTCGTCGCCCTCTACTTCGTGCTGCGCGACCTCGATCGCGGCCGGGCGTGGATCGGCCTCGCGGTCGGCCTCGGGCTCGGCACGCTCTTCGCCTTCGCTCAGGAGGCGCGCGGCGCACACTTCCTCTCGCACGATCTGACGAGCGCGGCGATTGCGTGGTTCACGAGCCTTGCACTCCACGCGCTGCCGCCGGACCGGGGACGAAACCTCAATGCGACGCGGGGTCGGGGCAATAGTGCGTCGGCGGCACGCCGAATGCGCGGCGGAACATCGCCGTAAAGGCGCTCGGGCTGCTGTAGCCCACGTCGCAGGCCACCGCGGTCACCGACTGCCCGTTCGCGAGGCGCGACATGGCCTCCATCAGGCGCACGTTCTGGCGCCAGGTGGCGAAGGTCACGCCCGTTTCGCGGCGGAACAGGCGCGTGAAGGTGCGCCGGCACATGCCCGCCGCCTCGGCCCAGTCGTCGAGCACGTCGTTCTGGGCCGGGTCCTTGAGGATCGCCCGGCATACCTTCAGCAGCTGGGCGTGGCCCGGCATCGGCACCTGGAGCGGTGCGGTGCGCGCATGCCGGATCTCCTCCACGATGAGCGCCATCACGCGGCCGTCGCGGGAGTCGATTTCGTACTCGACCGGTATGCGCGTCGCCTCGACGATCAGCTCGCGCAACAGTGACGACACTTCGATCGTCATGCAGTGCTGCGGCAGCTCGCAGGCGACCGTATCGTCGAGGTACAGGGTGCGCAGCGACACCCGGCCGCGCGTGCGCGCCTCGTGGACGACACCACGTGGCACCCAGACGGCCCGCTGCGGCGGCACGACATAAGTGGCGTCGCCCGTCGACAGCACGAGCACGCCGCTGATCGCGTAGGCGAGCTGGCCACGCTTGTGGCTGTGCGGGGGATCGTGGGAATTCGGCGGATACTCGTCCGCCAGCGCCGCGACCGGACGCGGCACATCCTGGTAGTCGATCCCGCTGGTGCTGCGTGCCATGTCGATCGGAACTCCGCGTGGCCCGTCCGAGACGGAATCTGTTCCTGCCCCGACAGCGCCGAACTGCGGCCGAAGTTATCACTAGCCCTGAAGGAATGACAAGGCAGCGGCCAGCCCGGCGGTTCGGTCGCGGGCGCGTGGCCGCAACGGCGAGGAAACCGATGAGCGAACCCATGAATGAGCTGCCCGACGTGCCCGCCTTGCGGGGCGTCGACCCCGACATCCGGCGCTTCGTGATGCGGGTGAATGCCGACTACGAGCGCCACACCGGCGGTCGCGAACTCTCGGTCGCCGAGATGCGGGAGGTGGCGGAAAAGGTGCGCGCTCCCTGGCGCCAGGGCGGCCCGGTCATGAGCCGCACACGCGAAGTCACGGTGCCGACCCCGCGCGGCCCGGTTCGCCTGCGCGTCCACGACCCGGGCGTCACGCAGCCCGCTCCCGCGCTCGTCTACATGCACGGCGGCGGCTGGACGCTCTTCAGCCTCGACACCCACGACCGGGTGATGCGCGAATACGCGGCGCGCGCCGGCGTGATGGTGGTCGGCGTGGACTACGCGCTCTCGCCCGAGGTGCGCTTCCCGGTGGCGCTCGAGCAGGTCGTGGGCGTCGTGCGCTGGCTGGGCGAGCACGGCGCTGCGCTCGGCATCGATCCCGGGCGCCTGGCGCTGGGTGGCGATTCCGCGGGCGGCAGCCTCTCCATCGGCGCGGCGCTGGCGCTGCGCGATGCCGGCGAGCCGGGGCGCGTGCAGGGTCTGCTGCTCATCTATCCCGCCTTCGACCGCGACTGCAGCGCCGAGGCCCTCGAGCGCTACGGCAATCCCGGCGCGGTTCTGACCGCCGACGAGGTGATCTATTTCTGGGACAACTATGCGGGCGGCGCGGACATACTCGCGAACCCGCTCGCCTGTGCCATCCACGCGAGGCTGGCCGGCCTGCCGCCCGTGTGCATGACGATACCGGAATGCGACGTGCTGACCGAGACGAGCGCCGTCATGGCCGGCAAGCTGGAGGCGGCCGGCGTGAGCGTCGCTTACCACCTGTATCCCGGCGCCACGCATTCGTTCATCGAGGCCGTGTCGATCTCCCCGCTGGCCGATCGCGCGATCGAAGACGGCGCGCGCTGGCTGCGCGCCACGATCGGCACCGGGCGGGCCTGAGGCCGGAGGCCCGGTGCGCAGCACCCTGCGTCGTATCCATCGCTGGCTGGCGATCGGCTGCGCGTTGCTCTGGCTCTCGCAGGCCGCCACGGGCCTGCTGATGGTCTATCGGTGGGAGCTCGACGACGTGGCCCTCCGCGCGGTCGCCGCGCCGCTCGACGTCGCCGCCCTCGGCGCGCGTATCGAGGAGCTCGGGCAGCGCACGTCCGACCCCCTCAAGGTCGACTCGCTGTGGGCGACAGGCGGCGTCGACGGCCGCTTCGACCTTTTCGCCAGGGATGCCGCGGGACAGCAACGCGTGCTGCGCGTCGACGGGGCGGGTCGGCTGCTGCGCGAGCGGCCGGACGGCGACGGTTTCCTGCGCGATGGGCTGATCCCCGTGGCCGCCGACCTGCACCAGACGCTGCTCGCCGGAGACACCGGCCATGTGGTCGTCGGCGTGAGCGGCCTGATCCTCCTCTCGGCGATCGCCATGGGTACGGTACTCGGCTGGCCGCGCCGCAGGCAGTTGCGTGCGACGCTGCTGCCTCGTGGCGCGCGCCCGGGCGCCGCACGACGCTACGCGTGGCATCGCGCGGCGGGATTGTGGCTCGCGCTGCCCGCGTTCGCGCTCGTCGCGGTCGGCGTCATGCTCGTGTTCTACGATCCCATCGAGCGCTGGATGGGCGAAGACGCACTGTCCCCGCAACTGCAGTCCTTGCCGGCGTTCACTGGCACACCCGTCGCACCGGCCGTGGCGATCGCGACCGCCATGCAGCGCTTTCCCGCCGCCACCTTGAGCGGCGTCTCGTTCCCGGGCCCCGGGCAGGCGTGGTACCAGGTGCGCTTGCGCCAGCCTGTCGAGTGGCGACGCGTGTACGGCACCACGACCGTGTACGTCGCCGCCACGACCGGCGACGTGCTCTACGTGCAGGACCCGTTGCACGCCTCGTCCATGGGCCGGCGCTTCCTCGACAACCTCTACCCGGTGCACACGGGCGAAGCCGCCGGCACGGTCGGGCGGCTGCTCTCGCTCGCCGTGGGCGCGTGGTTGCTGTCGATGCTGGTGCTGGGCCTTGGCCTCTGGTGGAGCCGGGGCAGGAAACTGACATGAGCGCGGCCGGGGCGACCTACGACTACATCGTCATCGGCGCGGGCTCCGCGGGCTGCGTGCTCGCGAACCGGCTGAGCGAATCGGGTCGCCACCGCGTGCTGTTGCTCGAGGCCGGTCCGGCCGATCGCAACCTCTGGATCCACGTGCCGATCGGCTATGGCCGGACGATGTTCGACGGCAGTCTGAACTGGATGTTCGAGTCCGAGCCCGAGGCGCAGCTCGCGGGCCGCCGCATCAAAGTGCCGCGCGGACGCGTGCTCGGCGGCACCAGTTCGATCAACGGCATGATCTACATCCGCGGCCAGCGCGAGGACTACGACCACTGGCGCGACCTCGGCAATGCAGGCTGGGGTTACGACGACTGCCTGCCGTATTTCCGCAAGTGCGAAGACCAGGTGCGCGGCGCCGATGAATGGCATGGCGTGGGCGGGCCGCTGACGGTATCCGATGTACCGCGCATGCCGCTCGTCGAAGGCTTCATCGCGGCAGGCCAGGCGCTCGGGCTGCCGCGCAACGAGGATTTCAACGGCGCGCAACAGGAGGGCGTCGGGTACTTCCAGGCGACCACGCGCCGTGGGCGGCGTTGCAGCAGCGCCCTGGCCTACCTGAATCCGGCGCGCGGTCGCGCCAATCTCGCGATACACACCGAAGCCCTGGTGAGCCGCGTGTGCATCGAGCAGGGACGTGCCTGCGGCGTGCGCTATCACGCCGGCGGCGTTGAACGCGCGGCGCGGTCGAACCACGAAGTGATCCTCTGCGCCGGAGGCATCCAGTCACCGCAATTGCTGCAGCTCTCCGGTGTCGGACCGGCGGGCCTGCTGCGACAGCAGGGCATCGAGGTCGTGCACGCCCTCGAAGGAGTCGGCCGGAACCTGCAGGACCACCTGCAGGCGCGCTTCATCTGGGAGTGCACGCGGCCGGTGACGGTCAACGACGACATGCGCGGCCTGCACCGCAAGCTCTGGATGGGCCTGCGCTACCTGCTCGGGCGCGGCGGCCCGATGTCCTGGCCGGCCGGCGTCGCCGGCGGCTTCGCGCGCACCGGACCGGGGCTCGACCGTCCGGACGTGCAATTCCACTTCTTTCCGTTCAGCACCGACCGCGTCAATCCTTCCCTGCACGACTTCCCGGGCTTCACCGTATCGGTGTGCCAGTTGCGCCCCGAGTCGCGCGGCACGGTCGGGATCCGCTCGCGCGACCCTGCGGTCCCGCCCGTCATCCGCCTGGGACTGCTCCAGACGCCGCGGGACGAAGCCACGATGCTCGCCGGCATGCGCATGCTGCGGACGATGGCGCGCGTGCCGGCCTTCGCCGGGTGGATTCGCGCCGAACGGGAGCCGGGGCCGGACTGCGAGAGCGATGGCGAGATGCTGGCGTTCCTGCGCGAGAAAGGCGTCACGGTCTACCACCCGTCCGGCACCTGCGCCATGGGCAGCGGCCCGCTGGCGGTCGTCGACGCCGAACTGCGCGTGCACGGCATCGCCGGCTTGCGCGTCGTCGATGCATCCGTGATGCCCGTCCTCGTATCGGGCAACACCAACGCCCCCGTGATCATGATCGCGGAGAAAGCCGCCGATCTCATCCTTGGTACCAGGTGAAAGCCGCATGAAACACCCGACGAGCATTCCCGTCCCGCGCAACGAGCCGATCCAGGATTACCTGCCGGGTACCCCGGCCCGCGCACGCCTGAAGGCGGCGATAGCCACGGTCGAGGGCGAAGTCGCGGATATTCCCGTGCTGATCGACAACCGGGGGGTCGCCACGGGCCGCACCGTCGATGTCACGGCCCCGCATCGCCACGCGCAGGTGCTCGCCCGTCTGCAGCAGGCCGACGAGGCGCAGGTGCGGCGCGCCATCGATTCGGCGGTGGCCGCGCAGCATGACTGGTCGTCGCGGCCCTTCGAACATCGCGCCGGCGTGTTCCTCAAGGCCGCCGACCTGGTCGCGGGCGCCTGGCGTGAGCGGCTCAACGCCGCGACGATGGTCGGGCAGAGCAAGACCGTGATCCAGTCGGAGATCGACGTCGCCTGTGAACTCGCGGACTTCCTGCGCTTCAACGTGCATTTCGCCGAGCGCCTCCACGCCGAGCAACCGGATTCCGCGCCCGGCACCTGGAATCGCGTCGATTACCGCCCGCTCGAAGGCTTCATCTATGCGATCTCGCCGTTCAACTTCACCGCGATCGGCGGCAACCTGGTCACGGCGCCGGCCATCCTCGGCAACACCGTCGTGTGGAAGCCCCCGGCGACGGCGGCCCTGTCGAGCTGGCGCGTGCTCGAAGTGCTGCTCGAAGCCGGGTTGCCGCCGGGCGTGATCAACTTCGTTCCGGGCGATCCGGTGGCGGTCTCCCGGACCGTCATCGAGGATGCGCGCCTCGCCGGCATCCATTTCACGGGATCGACCGCCGTGTTCCAGTCGCTGTGGCAGGACGTGGCTGCGCGCATTGGCCGCTATCGCAGTTATCCGCGCCTCGTCGGCGAGACGGGCGGCAAGAACTTCGTGCTGGCGCACGCGAGCGCCGACGTCGATGCCTATGCGACGGCGCTGGTCCGCGGTGCCTTCGAGTACCAGGGCCAGAAGTGCAGCGCCGCCTCGCGTGCCTACATCCCGAAGTCGCTGTGGCCCGCCGTGCGCGAGCGCGTGCTGGCGCAGGTGGCCGATATCCGCCAGGGCGACCCGGCCGACTTCCGCAATTTCATGGCCGCGGTCATCGACGAGCGGGCCTATGAACGGCTGAGCCGCCGCCTCGATGCAACCCGGCGCGATGCAGGCGCGAAGATCCTGGCGGGCGGCGGCGGCGATCGCAGCGAGGGCTGGTACATCCAGCCGACGTTCGTGCAGGTGGATGACCCCGCGCATCGGCTGCTCAAGGAAGAACTGTTCGGGCCGGTGCTCGCGGCTTATGTCTACGACGATGCCCTGTGGGAGGACATGCTGCGCCGGATCGACGGTACGGCGGAGTACGGGCTGACCGGCGCCGTGTTCGCGCAGGATCGGGCCGCCGTGGCCCAGGCCATGGATGCACTGCGCCATACGGCCGGCAACTTCTACGTCAACGACAAGCCCACGGGGGCGGTCGTCGGTCAGCAGCCGTTCGGCGGTGCGCGCGCCAGCGGCACCAACGACAAGGCGGGGTCCATCCTGAACCTCGTGCGCTGGGTCTCGCCCCGGACGATCAAGGAGAACTTCGCGCCACCCGTCCGCCCGGGATATCCGTACATGGCGGAGCAGTAGTGGCCGTCACGCTGGCTCCATCACGATGCTTTTCGTCCCTGACTCGAATGCGGGACCGCGCACCCCGCGCTCAAAGTAACTGCGCACAACCAAAACCGGCCTGAGGGGTATGACCATGTCCACGAAGCGCAATGTTGTCCTGTCCGCTGCCTGCGCACTCGCGCTCGGCTCGACAGCCGCGTCGGCGCAACAGGCGGCGAGCCCGGCCAGCTCCGAGAAGCTGGACGAAGTCGTCGTATACGGTTCCCAGGTCACGCTGCCTCCCGCCTACGCGGGCGGGCAGGTGGCGAGCGGCGGTCGCGCCGGCATCCTCGGCAACCTCGACCTGCTCGACACGCCGTTCTCGACCACCAACTACACCTCCGAGCTGATGGTGAACCAGCAGGCGAAAAGCGTCGCCGACGTGCTCCTGAACGACCCGAACGTGCGCGTGGCGCGCGGCTTCGGCAACTTCCAGGAGCTGTTCATCATGCGCGGCTTCCCTGCCTACTCGGACGACATGACCTACAACGGCATCTACGGCATCCTGCCGCGCCAGTTCGTCGCCTCCGAGTTCCTCGAGCGCGTCGAGGTGTTCCGCGGCGCGAGCGCGTTCCTGAATGGCGCGGCCCCGGGCGGCAGCAACCTGGGCGGAGCCATCAACCTCGTGCCCAAGCGCGCGCCCGCCGAGGGCCTCACGCGTTTCACCGCCGGCTACGAGAATGCGGCGGCGGGTTACTTCGCGGCCGATGTCGGCCGCCGCTTCGGCGCGGACAAGGCCACGGGCGTCCGCGGCAACTTCGCGTACCGCGACGGTGAAACCTCGGTCGAGGACCAGGACCGCAAGCTGACCGTGCTCTCCTTCGGCGTCGACCACCAGGGCGACCAGTTGCGCCTGTCGGCGGATGTCGGCTACCAGGACCACCACATCGACGCGCCGAGGCCGAGCGTCACGCCGATCGGCGGTGTCGCCAGGGCGCCCGACGCGGACACCAACTTCGCACAGGACTGGACGTACACGGACGAGGAGCAGCTGTTCGGCGTGGTGCGCGCGGAATATGACCTGACCCGCTCGGTCTCGACCTGGGGCGCCTTCGGCATGCGTCGCGGCGAAGAGAAGAACGTGCTCGCCAACCCGAACGCATTGGCCGACGGTTCGCTCACGGCCTATCGTTTCGACAACGCCCGCAAGGACGATGTCTACTCGGGAGAGATCGGCCTGCGCTGGGACTTCACCACGGGCGCGGTCGAGCACCGCGTGATCCTCTCCGGCTCGAAGTTCAACATCGACTCGAAGAACGCCTACGCATTCTCGAACTTCTTCGCGCCCTTCGCATCGGACCTGAACCACCCGGTGAACGTGCCGGCGCCCGCCGCCAACTTCTTCGTCGGCGGCTCGATGAGCGACCCGCACACGACTTTCGAGACGGACACCTCGAGCTATGCCCTCGCCTACGTGCTGAAGTTCGTCGACGGCAAGGTGATCCTGACCCTCGGCGCGCGCAACCAGAAGATCGAGAGCGAGAACTTCGACTACAACACGGGTGCCAGGATCTCGGGCTTCGACGACAGCAAGACGACCCCGGTCGCCGGCCTCGTGCTGCGCCCGCGCGATTCGGTGTCGATCTTCGCCAACTACATCGAGGGGCTGGTGGCGGGCGATACCGCACCGTTCTTCGGTCCCGCCTTCGAGACCGTGGTCAATGGCGGCGAGATCCAGAAGCCGTTCGCGGCCAAGCAGGTGGAGCTCGGCGTGAAGTGGGAAGCGGACGACTTCGGCGCGTCGCTGAGCGCATTCAACGTCACCAAGAGCGTCGGTACGCTGTCGGACGACGCGGACAATCCGGGGACGCCCGGCGTGGAACTGCTCTACGGGCTGACCGGCGAAGTGCGCAACCGCGGCATCGAGGCGAGCGTGTTCGGCCAGCCGCTCGAAATGCTGCGCGTCATCGGCGGCATCACCTGGCTCGATTCCGAGTATTCCACCGGCGGCATCGGCCTGCCGCAGGGCAACAGCCCGATCGGCACGCCCGACCTGCAGGCCAACGTCAACGTGGAGTGGGACCTGCCGGTCGAGGGCCTGACGCTCGAAGGGCGGGCCATGTACACGGCCTCGCAGTACGCCGACACCGCCAACGCGCTGAAGCTCGATTCGTGGACGCGCTTCGACATCGGCGCGCGCTATGCGACGCAGCTCGCCGGCCGGCCGTTCAACCTGCGGGCGCGCATCGACAACGTCACGAACGAGAACGACTGGATCTCCGCGGGCGGCTATCCGTTCCAGGGCTACATGGTGCTCGGCGCGCCGCGCACCTTCGTGCTGTCCGCCTCGGTCGACTTCTGACCGGGCGGATAGTCCGACCAGAACCACGGCGAGGGTAGTGGCCGCTGCCGCGGCCACACCTCGTCGAGGGTGTCGCCCTCGTAGAGCCGGCCGTTCTTCATCACCTCGTGGATGGACAGCGTGTTCGAGATGTCCGCGAGCGGATCGCGGTCGAGGACGATGAGGTCCGCATACTTGCCCGCCTCGATGCTGCCGAACTCTGCGGCGCGACCGATGGTCTCGGCGGATCCGAGCGTCGCCGCGCGGAGCACTTCATGCGGGGTCAGGCCGCCCTCGGCATAGGCCTGCAGCTCCCAGTGGAACCCGATGCCCGGTATCTCGCCGTGACTGCCGACGCCGAGCAGCCCGCCGGCACGCAGTACCCGCGCGGCGCTCGCGGCCACGCGCGGGAACAGGTACTCGAGTGAGTCCCGCCAGGTGCGCTGCAACGACTTGATGTCCACGACGAAGTGCGGCGCGAAGCGGTTGAACTTCGGGTCGTCGTGCGGTGCGGTGCGGCCGATGTAGTAGTCCTGCCCCTCGGGCCCGCCGTGCGCGATCATCAATGTCAGTACATAGCTCACGCGCGTGCGCGCCATCAGCTGCACGACGTCGTCGTAGAGCGGCACGGTCGGCAGTGAGTGCTCGTTGCCGGCGAAGCCGTCCTGTATCTGCGTGAGATCCAGCTTCACCGAAAGCGCGCCCTCCGTCGTGGGCATGACTCCCAGGTCGTGCGCCGCCATCGCCACCCACTGCCGCACGCGCCGGTTGCCGGTGCGGTATTCCTTCAGGTTGCGGGTGCGGTAGTGCAGTGTGTTGCGCGAGACGACCGCCTCGACTTCCGGCAGTGAGCGGAATTCGTTGAACGAGAACACCGCGGGTCCCGTCGAGTGGATGCGCGAGCCGACCATCAGCCCCGCATCGACGAGATCCTCGTAGGCCAGCATGTCGATGCTGAGGGGCGAGGGATCGAAGCCGGTGGTCACGCCGTACGCGAGGTTGGACAGGGGCCCCCACGGCTCGAAATCGAGGACGCCGCGGCGGATGTCCGCGATGTGATCGTGCGCGTCGATGAAGCCGGGCACGATGTAGCGCCCGCTGACGTCGCGGATCGTCGCGCCTTTCGGGATGGCCACCTGCCCGCGCGGCCCGATGGCCGCGATGCGCTCGTCGCGGATCACGAGGTCCGCATCCCGGATGACCTCATCGCCGCGCATGGTCACGACGGTCGCGCCGCGCAGCACCAGCGTGCCTTGCGGCGCATCGCGCGGCACCGCGACCAAAGCGTGGAAGGCCTCGACGCCCTGCTTGCCGGGCTCTGGCTTGTCGGCCGCGCCACCGGGCGATCCTGCCGCATTCAGTGCGACGCTCGCGAGCGGGCGGCGATAGAAGGTCGAACCCACGGCCCAGGTGATCGTGCGTCCGCCATCGGCCCACGCGAAGAAGTCGGCACCGACGTCCGTCAGGCGACGATGGGCGACGCCGGGATGATCGAGGTCGACCGTCTTGTCCTTGCCCGTGGGGATCGCAACCAGGTGCAGCTGCTGGGCCATCTGCACGAGCGCCCATCGCCCGTCGGGGCTGATCCGCATATCGTCTGCCGAACCGGGGCCCTCGGCGAAATACCAGCCGGGTCCCTGGGCGGCCAGGAGCGGCGTGCGGCCCGAGCCATCCAGGGCCACCGAGTTCAAGCCGTCCGAAAAATTCAGGTACACACGGCCCGGCTCCCGCGTGAAATGCGGCAGTCCCCCCATCACGCCGCGCGCAATCACGTCGCCGTCGCCGCCCGCGGCCGGCAGTCGTCGCAGCTCGGCCTCGCGAAGGTTGCCGTACTCCATGTAACTGTGCAGGCGCGCCCAGTTGCCCGAGCGCACGGCGAGGATGCTCCCGCCGTCCGGCGCAAAGACCGGATGCGTGTAGAAGGCCGCGGTCGACGTGACCTGCTTCGGCGCAGTGCGGCCGTCGACCGGCGCGGTCCAGACCTGGCCTGCGCCGCTGGCTGTCCAGGTCACGTACACGACCTGTCGGCCGTCCGGGGACCATGAAGGCTGGAACTGCGGTGTGTCGCTCCTCGTGAGCGGCCGCGGCACCGCGCCGTGCTTCAACTCCATCAGGTACACGCGACCGAGCGCGGAGAACGCGATCCGCCTGCCGTCGGGTGACGGCAGGGGGTCCTGGATCAGGCGGGCCCGGACGGGCCCCGTTTCCTGCTTGACCGGTATGCGCAAGTTCGGTCCGACGTCGAGCGCGACGTGCGCACGAAACGGAATCGGCGTGGCCCGGCCCGTCGCGAGATCGAGGCGCTGGAACCCGCCCCCGTCCGACATCACGAGACTCTTGCTGTCGCGCGTGAAGGTGTAGCGCGGCATCAGGTCCTGGCCCGGCAGCGACATCAACTGGTCCTGCTGCACCGGATAGGCGAGCCAGCGATCGTCCCGTGTGGCGAGGTCGAGCACGCGCAGGCCCGTGCGGCCGTCGTAGCGCGTCGCGTAAACCAGGGTCCTGCCGTCCGGCGAGATGCGCGGGCGGAAGGATGTGCCGAGGCTCAGGTCAGGTCGCGGACTGCGCGGCGCCGAGACGATCGAGCTGTCGCTGCCGGAGGCGAGGTCGAGGCGCCGGATCGACCACTCCGGCACCTTGTCGTAGTCGAGATCGCCGATGTGCGCGGCATAGTAAAGAGACTGGCCGTCGGGTGAGGGGCTCGGGCCGAGGGCGTGTCGCCATGCATTGCTGGGCTGCCCGGCGTCTGCCCTGAACGGCAGCAGCACGCGGGCCGGGCCGGGCTGCCACGCGTCGTAACTCCACAGCTCGAAGGCATTGCCCTCGGTCCGGTGGTGCGCCACGTAAAGCCTGCGGCCATCCGCCGACCATTCCGGCGAGATGAAGGTATTGTGATCGCCCTGGAACGAGACCTGCCGCGCTTGCGTGCCGTCGGCGCGCGCCACCCACAGGTTCTCGGCGCCCGAGCGGTCGCTGAGGAAGGCGATGAAGGCGCCGTCCGGCGAGTAGACCGGTTGGGAGTCGAACGGCAGGCCGCTCGTCAGGCGCCGCGCATCCCCGCCATCGATCGACAATGTGTAGAGGTCGCCGAGCAGGTCGAAGACGATCGTGCGGCCGTCGGGCGAGAGATCGAGCGACATCCACGTGCCTTCAGTGGTGTCGAACTCGATGTGGCGCGTCGATTTGAGCGGCAGGTCATCGGGTGCCGCATCGCCGCGCGCAGCGCCCACGACGGCGATCGCCGCCGCCAGCGCGATCAACGATAGGCGGGAGGCCATGGGTCCTGCGCATGCCGCGGGTCGTATCTCTCGCGCAAGGCCTTCTGGCGCGTATCGAGCGGCATGGCCTCCCCGCGCACGTAGACAGCCAGCGGTACGCTGGCCGGTTCGAGCGGGTCGCCGCTCCAGATCACGAGGTCCGCGTCCTGGCCGCGCGCGAGCCGTCCGTAGTGGTCATCCATGCCCCAGAGCTTCGCCGGGTTGGCCGTGAGGGCACGCAAGGCCTCGTTCCACGGCAGTCCGTTCGCCACCGCGACGCCCGCCGCCTCGCGGATCGCGGTGCCGACATTGTGATTGAGCTGGATGCCGGGCGCGAAGAACGCGAGGGTCACGCCGGCACGCTGCAGCAGCGCGGCGTTGTCCGCGCGCACGCCGAGGTCGTCGAAGGTGGCCGGCAGGTTGGCGACGGGATCGAGCACCACGCCCGCTCCTTGCGCGGCGAGCAGGTCGGCGACACGCCAGGCTTCCGTGCCGCCATAGATGATGACGCGCAGGCCGTAATCCTGGCCGAGTTGAACCGCCTGCCGGATGTCGGATTCGCGGTACGCGAAGATGCCGAGCGGCAGGCGCTGCGCGAGCACGGCCCGCAAGGCCTCGATGTCGAGCCGGTTCAGTTGCTGGTCGCGCGGCCCGCCCACCTTGCCGGTGGGCCGGTACTGCTTCGCTTCGTCGAAGGCATTGCGGATGAGCTGCCACTGGGCACTGCGCGAGCCGGCGCCTTGCATGGCCGCGATGCCGCCCGTCACGATGAATAGCCCCGCCCTCGGCCGCTCGATGAGCGTCGGGGAGTCGTCGAGCCGCAGCACGGCGGCGAGTCCCGAGAAGGGCGCGCTGGCCGAACCCGTCGGATAGGAAAGTGCGCGCGTGACACCGTCCGCGCGCGCCTGGGGAATCAGCGTGGAGTTCGCGTTCATTGCGTACTCCACATCGAAGGCGGCGCCCAGCGGGCCCTTCGAAACCGCGGGGTCTGTCGTCTCCTTCAGTGAATACAGCTCGACGAGGCCGAGCTGGGTGCCGGCACCCATCAGGCCCGCGGTGACGATGGCGCCTTGCGCATCGACGACCTGCGCTCCCGCCGGTACCGCGCCAGCGGCGGTGACGGAGGCGATGCGGCCGTCTTCGACGACGATCGTGGCCCGGTCGACGGCTTGCGCGGAATCGCCGGTAAACGCGCGGGCGTTCGTGATCGCGAGCGTCGCGCCACCTGCCGCAAGCGGGATCCACGCGGCGACGGCCAGTGCCGTCGCAAGCGGGACGGGACGCCAGCGCAGGCAGGTCATCGGGCCGCTCCGCGCGAGGGCAATCCCGCTTCGAGATCCGAGGCAGGCTGGCGGCGCGGGTCCCTGCGATCGAACACCAGCGCGCCGTCGACGAACACTTCGTCTGCCAGCGTGTAAACACTGAACGGGTCGCCGGACCAGACGACCAGGTCCGCATTCTTGCCGGGCTCGAGCGTGCCGATGCGATCGCCGAGCCCCAGAGTTCGCGCCGGCACGCGGGTCACCCAGGCAATGGCGTGCTCCTTCGCGATGCCGAGTCCCATGCGGTTGCCCGCTGCCATGGCTTTGCCCGCCTCGAGCACCAGGCGCTGGCCGATGATCGCCGAATCCGAATGCATCATGACGCAGGCCCCCGCGGCGTCGAGGTAAGCGGCATTCTCGCGGATGGCATCGAATGCCTCCTGCTTGTAGCCCCACCAGTCGGACCACACGGCCGAGCAGGTGCCGGATTGCCTGAGCAGCCCCGCGATCTTGTAGGCCTCCACCGCGTGGTGAAAGGCGGTGATCCTGAAACCGAACTCGCGGGCCACGTCGAGGAGCACCGCCATTTCGTCGGCCCGGTAGCAATGCACGTGCACTTTCACGTCGCCGTGCAGCACGCCGGCCAGCGTGTCGAGCTTCAGGTCGCGTTTCGGCGGCTCGGCCTTGTCGCCCCGCTCGTAGGCTTCCCAGTCCGCGAGATACTGCTTCGCCTCGAGGAATGCCACGCGGTAGCCGTACACATTGCCCATGCGGCTCGATGGGAACCGGCCCAGGTCGCCGTAGTCGTACTTCGGGTTCTCGCCGCAGGCCATCTTGAGCGAAGGCGGTGCGCCCGCGAACTTCTTCGCCTGCACCGTGGTCGCCGGCACGTTGTGCAGCACCACGCCGCGACCGCCGAACAGGTTCGCCGAGCCCGGCAGCACCTGCACCGTGGTCACCCCGGCCGCGATGGCACGCATGAAGGCAGGGTCCTGCACGGTGATCGAGTGCTCGGCCCACACGCCGGCCGTGTTGGGATCGGTGACCTCGCCCACATCCGAGTGGTTGAAGTCGGTGGACGCGAAGGGAAAGGGGAAGTCGCCGAGGTGGGTGTGGATGTCGACGATGCCCGGCGTCACCCAGCGGCCGCGGGCATCGACGACCGTGACGCCCGCCGGCGCCGCCAGTTCCGGGCCGATCGCGACGATCTTGCCGTCGCGCATCAGCACGGACGCGTGGTCGAGCCGGCGGCCGGCACCGTCGAGGACCGTCGCACCGGTGACCATCGTGTCGACGCGCGGCATGGGCCGATAGGTGCCCGGATAGGGATCGAGCGCGAAGGGCAGCGGCTCGCGCGGTGTCGCGGGCTTCGTGGCCGGTGTGGCGGGAGCCGCCGCGATGGCCACGGTGGCCACTGTGGCCACTGTGGCCGCACTGCAGGCGACGGCCAGCAGGATCGCGGAGCGAAGGCGCCTTGGCAGGCTCATGCCGCGCACGTTGCCATGTCCGGCGCCCACTGAGAAGGCCGCGGGCCCGGCAATCATTCCGGTGCGCGGCCCGGATTGCAGCGATGCATCCAGCCGAGCAGCTCCGTGCTGCCTTCGTCCGCGAGGCCACGGACGATGTCGCCATAGACGTCGTTGCGCTCGTCCTGGCCGAGCTTGAACTTCACCCGGCCGCCACGCACGAGGAGGCGAAAGCCGATGATGCGGCGGGTCAGCTTGCGATAGCGCTCGCCCATCTCGGCCGCGTGCCAGCAGCGTTCGCGACCTTCCTCCATCGTCTCGACGAGGTCGTCCAGCATCGGATCGAGCTCGGCATCGCTCCCGACGAACTGCGCCTCGACGACGAACTGCGCCGACGCATAGTTCCAGGTCGGTGCCTGCGTGCGATCGTTCATCCAGGAGGGCGAGACGTAGCCGTGCGGACCGATGAACAGCGCGAGGGCGCGAGGTTGCGCCTGCAGCGCCGCGACCTGCGGATTGCCGCGCGACATGTGGCCGTGCAGCTCGACCAGGTTCCCCGTGTCGCCATAGTGCGGGCGCAGCGGCAGCGGCGTCGCGAGGAACTCCGGCTCGGCGCTGACCAGCCAGGCCAGCGGGAAGGATTCGATGAGGCGCGGCACCTCGGCGGGGTCCGGTGGGGCAAACTTGTCACTGGATGTATTCATGCGCCCTCCAGCGCGAGCTTCGAGCGACGCATCGAGTAGCCGAAGTACGTCAGCACACCGGCGAGAGCGTAGACGATGAGGAAAAGGATGGGCGCCGGCTGGCCCAGCAACGCCTGCCTGACGAGGTCGACGATCACCGGCACGATCATCGCGAAGCACAGCAGGATCGCACCGAGCGGCACGTAGCCCACCCAGAAGCGGCCGACGTGGAAGCCCCCGAACGGCACGCGGAACGGGCGATGCAGGTCCGGCTGGGTGGTGCGCAACCACATCACGGAAAGGGCGACGACGATGAAGGCAAGGCCGATGCCGATGCTGATGAGGTCGCCGAGAAGGGACAGCGGCATGAAGGCGGCGGCGGCCGCGGCGATCACGCCGAGCAGGACCGTGCCGAGGTGCGGCGTCTTGAAGCGCTTGTGCAGCGTGCTGAAGAGCGGTGGCAACAGCCCGTCGCGGGACATGGCGAAGGTGACGCGCGACTGGCCATAGGCGTTCACGAGGAGCACCGATGCGAGGCCCATCAGCGCGCCGACCTTCACCAGCACGGCAAAGCCGGGGTGCCCCATGCGATCGACCGCGATCGCGATCGGATCCGGCACGCCGAGTTCACGGTACGGCACGGCACCGGTCAGCACGGCCGCGACGATGATGTAGATGATCGTGCAGGCAATGAGCGAACCCAGGATGCCGATCGGCAGGTCGCGCTCCGGGTTGCGGGCCTCCGCCGCGGCGGTCGAGACCGTTTCGAAGCCGAGGTAGGCGAAGAACAGGATCGACGCGGCCCGCATCACGCCCTGCCAGCCATAGGCGAAGCCGCCTTCGTTCGGCGGGATGAAGGGCGTCCAGTTCGACGGATCCACCGCACCGATGCCGATGGCGATGAAGGCAATCAGCACCGAGACCTTCACGATCACGAGGAAGTTGTTGACGGCCGCCGAGGCGGAGATCCCGAGCGTGAGCACGACCGTCACCACGCCGATGGCGAGTGCGGCGACCAGGTTGAAGGAGCGGGTGAGGGTGAGGACCGTGCCGTGGCCCGACGAACTCGCCTCGATCAACGGCGTAGCGAGCGTCGCGGGGATGTGCACGCCGAAATCGCGCATCAGGCTGGTGAAATAACCTGAAAAGCCCACGGCGAGGGTCGCTGCCGCCATGCCGTATTCGAGGATCAGCAGCCAGCCGATGAACCAGGCGAACACTTCGCCCATCGCGGCATAACAATAAGTGTAGGCCGAGCCGGTCACGGGCATCGTCGACGACAGCTCGGCATAGCAAAACGCGGTGAGCGCGCAGGCGGAGCCGGCGACGACGAAAGAAAGCATCACGGCGGGTCCGGCAAAGAATGCCGCGGCATTGCCCGGCATCACGTAGATGCCGGCACCGAGGATGCAGCCGATGCCGAGCAGGACGAGGTTGAGCGGGCCGAGCGAGCGCTTGAGGCCCTGTTGGCCGGCTTCCCGCTGAAGTGTCGCGAGGGACTTGCGTGCCAGCAGGCGCCCGCGCCCCGAGGCCTTGTCGCGCATGGTTGGTCGAACCCCTTCCAGTGTGCCCGCGTCCGAGCTTACGACCTCGGCGCCAGGGGCATTCCATTGAACGGGTCAACCACCTTCGAGAGCGGGACGGAACGCCGGTACGGCCCCCGGCCGCCGCCGCGTTTCCTCAGAGCTTCAGCACGACCTTGCCGGCGTTGCGGCCGGCGAGCTGGTACTCGACCGCATCCGCCGCCGCCTCGAGGCCGTCGAACGGCGTCGGGTCGATGAGTGCCCGCAGCTCGCCCCGATAATAGAGGTCGAGGATGCGGCGTGCGGCGTCGTCGAAGTACTGCGGAAAGGCCGGGTTCTGGAACGCGCGGATCGACGCCGATTTCCAGTAGAGCTTGTGATAGGCGCGCGGGTGCGGCACGTCCTCGACCGGCTTGTCGAAATCCGAGGTGTGGCCGCTGACGATCAGCCGGCCGTACATCGCGAGGTGGTCGAGGAAGGCGTCGAAGATCTCGCCGCCGACGGAGTCGTAGGCGATGTCGAGGCCGCGCGGATACTCGTTCGCGAGCACCGCGCGCAACGATTCGCTGCGGTAGTTGACCACCCGGTCGGCCCCGAGCTCGCGCAGCAGCGCCGCCTTGTGGTCGGAACCCGTGAGCGCGATCACGTGGTTGCCGGCGCGCTTCGCGAGCTGCATGACGAACTGCCCGAGGCCGCCCGCCGCCGCCGACACCGCGACGGTCTCGCCGCTCTTCATGTCCGCGATGCGCTCGAGCGCCACCATCGCGGAGACGCCCGAGGCGATCAGTGCCAGGATCTCGGGCGAGGCTTCGCGCACGCGAATCGCCTTGCCGACATCGACCACCTGGTAATCGCGATAGGCGCAGCCGAGCTTCACGGTGGCGACGGCGTCGCCGATCCGGATGCCATCGACGCGCTCGCCCAGCGCGACGACCTCGCCGATCGCCTCGACGCCCATGTCGAAGGGCGGCGCAACATCGACGTAGCGCACCGTGTTGCGGCACAGGTTCTGGTCGAAGATCCCGTTCACGCCGGCGTAGCGGTTGCGAATCACGATCTGCCCGGGTCCCGGATCGCGCCACGGGGCCTCGACGATGCCGATGGAACTGCGGATCTCGCCCGTCAGGCGCTGGATGACGATCTTGCGGTAAGGCTGCATCATGGGCGCGCGATCATAATCGAAAGAGGTGTGCGTCATGGCGACTGTCCTCATCACCGGTGCGAACCGCGGGCTCGGCCTCGAGCTCACGCGCCAGTACGCGGCGCGCGGCTGGGAGGTGATCGCCTGCGCGCGCCGGCCCGAGGCTGCCACCGACCTCACGGCGCTGGCGCATGCGAGCGGGGGCCGCGTGGCGCTCGAGCGGCTCGATGTCACCGACCACAAGGGCGTCGATGCGGCGGCGCGGCGGCTCGCGGGGCGCCCGATCGACGTCCTGTTCAACAGTGCCGGCACCATGGGTCGCGGCAGCAGGGTGGGCGCCGGCTTTCCGGCGAGCCGCTTCGGCGAAATCGACTACGCGGACTGGGAGGAGATTTTCCGCGTCAATGTCGAGGGGCCGATGAAGGTGACCGAAGCCTTCGTCGAGCACGTCGCGCGATCGGCCGGCCGGAAGGTCGTCGCGCTGTCGAGCGTCGTCGGCTCGATCGCCAGCAACACGTCGGGCGGGCTCTATGCCTATCGTGCGAGCAAGGCGGCACTCAATGCCTGCATGAAGTCCCTTGCCATCGATCTCGGGCGTTCGCACGGCCTCGTCGTCGCGATGCTGCATCCCGGCTGGGTGCGCACCGACATGGGAGGCCCGCGCGCGGACATCGATGCCCCCGAGAGCGTCGCCGGCCTCCTGCGGGTCGTCGACGGGCTCGACGCGGAGAAGTCCGGCCGGTTCTGGCGCTACGACGGCAGCGAGCTGCCCTGGTGAGTCAGGGCTCGCCGGCAGCCGCGACATGCGCGCGCGCCGGGAACGGTGGCGTCGGCACGTAGCGGTGCTCGCGGAACATCTCGTAGGCCGTCTGGTAGTAGGCAACGGCGAGCGAATCGAGCGCCGGATCGGCAGGCGCGGGGCGGTACGTGTTCGTCCCCGCGTCGTAGCGCAGGTTCTTCACTTCTTTCTTGAGGCCGAGGATCGCCAGTTCGCCGCCGCGCAGCAGCGCGACGTCATGGTTGTGGCTGAAGAAGGCGACGCGATCCTGCGCCGGCGCATGGCGCACGTCCTGGCCGAAGAACGGCGCGCTGTAGGGCAGCCCGAGGAGGCCGAGCACCGTCGGCGCGACGTCGATCTGCGTCGTGAGCGTGTCGACCCGCCCCGGCGCGAGGTGCTTCGGCGAGTAGAACAGCATCGGGATGCGGTAGGTCTTGAGCGGGATGTCCTCGCGGCCGTACACGCGTGCACCGTGGTCGGCGACGATCACGAACAAGGTGTCGTCGAACCAGCGATGCTTCCCGGCCTCGCGCAGCAGGTAGGCTTGCGCGTAGTCGGCGTAGCGCACGCCCGATTCGCGGCCCCCGCCCTCGGGCTTCACGCCGGGCACGCCTTCCCGGAACGTATAGGGCTTGTGGTTCGAGGTGTTCATGATGATCGCGAAGAACGGCTTGCCGTCCCTCGACAGCGTGTCGAAGCGGCGCATCGCGAGGTCGTACAGGTCCTCGTCGGCCACGCCCCAGATGTTCTCGAAGCGCACCGGGCCGTCGATCGCGCGACGGTCGGCGACCTCGAAGCCGTTGCCCGCGAAGAAGGCGTTCATGTCGTCGAACTGGCCGTAGCCGCCGTAAAAGAAGCTCGTGCTGTAGCCGAGGTCGCGCATCACGCTGCCCCAGGTCGCGATGCCCGCATTGCCCGGGCGGTGCAGGATCGAGGTCGAGGGAATCGGCGGGAACGAGGCCGTGATGGCTTCGAGGCCGCGCACGGTGCGGGTGCCCGACGCGTACATGTTCGCGAACATCAGGCCGCGCCGGGCGTACGCGTCCAGATAAGGCGTCCAGTCGCGATCGCCGCCGTAGGCGCGGCTGAACTCCGCGCCGAAGGATTCGCTCACCACGACCACGACGTTCAGCCGCCCGAGGCCGTCGGCGCGCGCCGGGAAGGCGCGATCGAGGCCGGCGCCGAGGAATTGTCCGCCGCCCCGGGCGAGCGCCGTGCGCAGCGTGTGCAGGTTGGCTTGCGGCGCGCGGGTCGCGTAGTAGGCGTGGTAGTCGATCTCGCTGGTGCGCAGCGCATTGAAGAAGCTGTCGGCGCCGTTGGCGGCAATTTCGTTTTCCACCCGGTTGCCTGAGAAGGCGAAGCTGTCCTTGTCGACCCTCGCGATGGCGCCGCCGAGCAGCACGGCGTAGACCGCAAACACGGCGGTCCGGTCGCGCAGCGTGGTCACGGCCTGCGCGCCCGCGAGCAGCGGCCGGCGCAGCACCGCCACCGTGGCGACCGACAGCAGCGCCACGAGCATCGCGACGCGGGCGACGGGATAAGCGGCCCATATGTCGCCCACCACTTCGGTCGGGTACAGCAGGTAGTCGACCGAGACGAGGTTGAAGCGCGAGTCGAATTCCTGGAAGAAAAAGTACTCGACCGCGGCGAGGAACGTGAGGCCGAAGAGCACGAGCGTGCTCGCGGCCAGCATCGTGGCGCGCATCGGCCGCGAGCGGAAAGCCCGGTCGCCGAGCAGCCAGGCGGCGACGGCGAAGGGCGCGAACAGGTACAGCGCCTGAACGGCATCCGCGACGGCACCCACGGCGAATGCCGTGTACAGGCCGGTGTCGGATACGCCGGCGAGGCGGCCGAACGACCACCAGAGCGCGGCGCGCAACAGCAGTCCGGCAACGAGGTACCAGCCGAAGAGGACGAGGATCGGCCGAAAACGCGGCCAGCCGGTTCGCAGCATGATTCAGAAGCTCTTGTGTGTCTTGAGGAGGAACTGCACGGACTTGATCGACGGGTCGCCGTCGAGCGGGAAAGCGAGGTCGACGTGCCGCACGTTGCCGAGCGCTGAACGCGTATTGCCGAACCGCAGGCCGATTCCGACATCCCGCAGCGTGCCGAGTTCCGGCACATCGAGCGCACTCGCGCCCCAGCTGCGGCCGACGTCGGCGAAGATCGCGGCGCCCACGCGCGCGAGGCGGAAGGGATACCAGTCGGTGAAGTAGCGGCCTTCGAGGGTGAGCAGGGCGCGTGCCGTGCCCGTCTGGTAGCGCAGCGGATAGCCGCGCAAGCCGGTGTCGCCGCCGAGGGTCAGTTCGTGGTCGAGATCGAGCGCGCTGCCGCTGTCGGCCGCGAGACCGGCGTAAAACACCGTGCGCTCGTTCACGCGCCAGAAGTAGCGCACGCTCGCCGAGAGCAACGAGTCGCGGAGGCGGCCGCTTTCGAGCCGCGACGCCCAGCTGGCTGCGGCGAACAGGGTCTGGTCCGCCGGCAGCCGATAGCCGCGCCTTGCATCGAGCGAGGCCACGAGCGCATCGCGGCTCGCGCCGAACGCCGATTGCGACCAGCCGATCTCGGCGGCGAGTTGCGTGCCGAAGCTCAGGTCCTCGGTGCGGCCGATCTGGTCGAGGTTGTGCGCGGTCGAGTAGTCGTCCTGCAGAAGCTCGAGGCGGGCGTAGGGATAGGCAAGGGTGCGATCGGCCGGCAGGGGGCCGACGAGGGCCGTGTCCGCCGGCCCGAAGCGCGCGCGATCACGGCGAAAGCCCGCGGTCCAGCGGCGCACCCAGTCATCGCGCAGGCCCGATGACCAGCCACGATGGATGTCGAACGCCTGCCGGTCGGCGCGCCAGCCGTCCACCCGCTGGCCGAGCGCGTAGCGATTCTCGACCTGGGTCAGCGACTGCGCGGCGAAGCCGGCGCTCCAGCGCGCATCGAGCTCATAGAACGGACGCTCGGCCGCGAGCGACCAGCCGCTGCCATCGTCGCTGTCGGTGAATGAGGCGCCGCTCGTCCAGCGCGAACCCCAGACAGCCGGATCGCGCCAGGAGAGGCCGATCGAGGTGCGGTCGACATTGTTGCTGTAGCCGGCGGAGAGTTGCTTGCCGCGGCCGAACAGGTTCAGCTCCTCCAGCTCGAATCCGAGCGTGTTGGTGCCTCCCGTACGCGAGAGCGACAGCCCGGGATTGGTCGTCCAGACGTCCTCGGAGCGCACGCGCAGGTCGACCACGCCGTCGTGCCAGGCGACGGGCTGGATCGCGGGCTCGCGCAGGTAGCGCTGGCTGCGCAGCGCGCGCTCGGATTCGTCGAGCACCCGGCGCGAGTAGCGGTCGCCGCTCGCGAACAGCAATTGGGCGCGAATGGTCGATTCCCGCGTCGTGACATGCAGGCGATTCACCGCCCGATAGAGGACGGCATCCTCGCGCGGGTCGTTCTCGTCGAAGATGGCGTCGTTCTCGATCGAGATCCGGCCGATGCGCGCGCCCGCCCGCTCGAGCTCGGCATCGGTGGGCAGCGCCTGCCCGGGGTCGTGCACGACCGTGGCCGCGCTGTCCGCGAACGCCATCGGCCCGATGCAGGGCAGCATCAGCAGGGCGAGGGTGGGGCGGATGGCGCGCATGTACCCCGTTCGACGGCCGCCGCCGGCCGGATCAATCGCCGATTGATCTTCGGCCGCCTGCCTGTCTAACCTCTGGCCGATGCGACTGGACGACCGCGCCCTCGTGGCGCGCCTGCTGACCGGCGACGAACATGCGTTTCGAAGCTTTTTCGACGAGTATTTCGACCGCCTGTACCGCTTTGCGCTGTCGCGCACGGCGGGGCGTGCCGATGTCGCCGAGGAGGCCGCGCAGCGGGCGCTGTGCCGTGCGGTGCGCGCCCTGTCGCAGTATCGCGGCGAGGCCGCGCTCTTTACCTGGCTCGCGCAGATCTGCCGCAACGAGCTCGCCGAGCTGGCCGAAGGCGAGCGGCGGCGCGGCGGGCGCGAGGCGAGTTTCGACGCGGACGAGCGGGCCCTGCGGCGCGCGCAGTCCGTGGCGGATGACGGGCCGGCGCCGGAGGAGCAGCTGCGCGCGGCCCATGCGGCGGGAGAGTTGCGCCGCGTGCTCGATGGGCTGCCCGGGCGCTACGGCGATATTCTGGAATGGAAGTATCTCGAGGAATGGAGCGTGCAGCGGATCGCGGACGAACTCGGCTCGACTTTCGAGGCGGCGCAGTCGGCGCTCGCGCGCGCCCGAGTCGCGCTGCGCGCGGCGCTCGAGGCGCGCGGGCATGATTGGCATGAGCTCCTGCCATGACTGACAGGGAGAAATGGGGCGAGGCCGACGAGGCGCGCCTTGCGCAGCTGATGCGCCGCGTTCCGCGCGGCGCAGCCGACCCTGCGGCGCGTGCGCGCGTGTTCGAGGCCGTCCACGCCGAGTGGCGACGATCGCTGCCGCCGTCGCAAGGCCGGCCGGCATCGAAGCCCGCGCGGTGGCTGGCGGCCGCGTCGGTGGCGGTGGCCGCGCTCGCGGGCCTCCTGTGGTGGCAGTCGCCACCTGCGCAGGTCGCAACGCTCGAGCGCGCCCAGGGCGTTGTCGCCGAGGCGGGCCAGTCGCTCGCCGCCGGCGCGCCGCTGCGGCGCGGCGCATCGCTCGTCACGGCCGCCGGTTCGGGCGCGCTGCTGCGCTACTCGCCGGACCTCTCGCTGCGCATCGACGCAGGCTCGCGCGTCACGCTCACGGATGCGGGAAACCTGCGGCTCGACGCGGGCCGCATCCTGGTCGCCGCGACGCCGGGTGCGGAGATTCCGTTCGTCGTGCATACGGACGCGGGCGACGTGCGCCACGTGGGGACGCGCTACGTGGTCAGCGTGAGCGACGGTGAGCTCGATGTCGCCGTGCGCGATGGGGCAATTCAACTCGATGCCGGGTCGCACGCCGCGCGCGCCCGGGCGGGCGAGGCCCTGCACGTCGGCGCCGCCGGCGCCATCGTGCGCCGCGAACTCGGCGGCGACGCGCCCTGGGGCTGGGCCGACAAGCTGGTCTCGCCGATCTCCATCGAGGGCAAGACATTCGCCGCCTTCCTGCGCTGGTACGCCTCGGAGACGGGCCGCGACGTCCGCTTTGCCGACGCGGCGACGCGCGCGCGCGCGCAGGGCGCGATCCTGCATGGCTCGGTCGACGGCCTGCCACCCTCGCAGGCGCTGGCGATCGTCGCCGCCTCGGTCGATCTCGAGGCCGTGGTCCCGGCGCAGGGTCCGGTCGTCATCGGTCCCGCCCATCGCTGATAACATTGTTCGATGCCAAGACCGGCGAGGCGGTTCGCGCTCGACCTGGCCCGCGGCCTGCTGTGGCTCATCGCGGCCTGCGTGCCGCTGCATGCCGCCGAAACCGGCGAGCCGCTCGCGGCCGCGCTCGACCGGCTCGCGAAATCCGGCCTCAATATCGTCTACAGCACCGCGCTCGTGACACCCGCCATGCGCGTGCTCGCGCCGCCGCGCGCCGGCCCGCCCGTCGAGGTCGCGCGCGAGATCCTCGCGCCCCACGGCCTTGCGCTCGAGCCCGTGCAGCCCGGTGCGTACGTCGTCGTGCGACGCGACCTCGACGGCGATGCCGCGATCGAACTGATCGTCGAGCGGGCGGATGGATCGCCGGCCGCCGGCGCGCACGTCCTGCTGCAACCGGGCGAGCGTTTCGCGCAGTCGGATGCCGCCGGCCGGCTGCGTTTCGGATCGCTGCCGCCGGGCGTGTTCGATGCGGAGGGCAGCGATGCCACGGGCGCCGCCGCGCGCCTGCGCGGCATCCGCATCCATCGTGGCGAGACCTGGCGCGGCGCGCTGCGGCTCACCGGCGGCAGCGACGGGCTCGCGGAGGTGAGCGTGCTCGCGAGCCGCTACCGCTTCGACCAGCAGTCGCGGTTCGCGCCCGTCGAGTTCACGCGCGAGGACCTCGCGGCGCTGCCGGGCCTCGATGAGGATGCGCTGCGGGTGACGCGCTTCCTGCCGGGCACCGCCACCAACGGCCTGTCGGCGCGCGCGCACGTGCGCGGCGGGCAGGTCGACGAACTCGGCGCCTACTTCGACGGGGTGCCGCTCTTCGAGCCGTTCCACTTCAAGGATTTCCAGGGCCTGCTCGGCATCCTCGACCCGGCGACGATCGGCAAGCTCGATTTCTGGAGCGGCGTGCATCCGGCGCGATTCGGCGGCCGCCTGTCGGGGGTGCTCGACATCACGCCGCGCAGCTGGACCGGAAGCGATCACCACGAGATCGGTGCGAGCCTCCTCTACGCACATGCACTCTCGCAGGGCCGCCTCGAGTCACAGCCGCTCGAGTGGCTCGTGGCGGTCCGCAAGAGCACGATCGACGGCATCATGAAGCTCGCCGAGGAGCGCTCGGGGCAGCCCGCGTTCCTCGACGTGCTGTCGCGCCTCGCCTGGCGCTTCGGTGACGGCAGCGAGGTCGCCGCCGGCTGGCTGCTGCTGAACGACGAGCTGAGCGCCGATCTCGCCGACGGCACGGAGCGCGCGCATGCCCGCTATCGCGACGGCACCGCCTGGCTGCGCGGCACCTGGCGCATCGGCGACGCCACGGCGCTGCGCGGCGTGCTGTCGCGCACCGAGCGGCACACATCGCGCAGCGGCACGCTCGCGAGGCCGGGCAGCGGCAGCGGCGATCTCCAGGACCGGCGCTTCATGGATGCCACGACCGCGCGGCTCGAGCTCGATGCGGACCGCGACCGGGTGCAGTTCTCGCTGGGCGCGGAATTGATGGACCACGACTCATCGTACGAGTATCGGGCCGCGGCGCAGTTCGATGCGCTGCTCGCGGCCGTGCTCGGCCGCCCGGCGCAGTTTTCGCGCGACATCGGACTCGATGCGGGCGGGCAGTCCTTCGGCGCGTACGCGTCGGCGGTGGTCGCGCTGTCGGATCGCCTCGATGCGGACCTCGGCGTACGCCGCGACGTGCAGCGCTACAGGGCGGCGTTTCGGGATGCGCAATGGTCGCCGCGGCTCGGGCTCGAGTTCCGGCCGCGCAGGGGGACCGCCCTGCGCCTGTCCTGGGGTCGCCTGTCGCAGGCCGAGCGGCCCGACGAGCTGCAGGTGACCGACGGTGACGCGGACTTTCACGCCGTGCAGACGGCGGCCCAGGGAGTCGTCGCGCTCGAACAGCGGCTCTCGAACGATGTTTCGCTGCGCATCGAGGCCTTCGACAAGCGCCTGGGCCAGGTGCGGCCGTCCTACGAGAACCTGCTCGATCCCGTGACGCTGCTGCCCGAGATCGAAGTCGATCGCGTGCGCGTCGCACCCGTTTCCTCGCGCGCCTACGGGGCGGAACTGACGATGCGCTGGGAGCCGCGGCGCACCTGGTCGGCCTGGCTCAGCTACAGCTGGTCCGAAGTTACCGATCGCTTCAGCGACGGGCGGGCACTGCGCAGCTGGGACCAGCGGCATTCGGCGGTGACCGGGCTTTCATGGACACGCGGGCCGTGGCAGCTGTCCGGCAATGCCATCTGGCACAGCGGCTGGCGAAGGAACCTGCTCACGGTCGAGGCTACATCGGGCGGCGGATCGGCCTTGGCGCTGTCACCGCGCAATGCCGCCGCCTGGCCCGACTATTTCTCGCTCGACGCGCGCGCGAGCTGGCAGCGAGCGCTGCCGCTCGGAGCGTTGCAGGTCTTCGTGGAGGTCAGCAACGCGACCGACCATGCCAACGCCTGCTGCACCGAGTACCGCATCGCCGTTCCCGGCGATGCGGCCAGCCTCGGTGGCGAGGGCCAGACCTGGCTGCCCCGCTACGTCCTCGTCGGTGTCACCTGGTCCTTCCCCTGATCAGCGCGCACCCGCCGGTGCGTACTTCGCGAGCCAGTCGTGCACCGCCTGGTACCAGTACAGGGAGTTGCCGGGCTTCAGCACCCAGTGGTTCTCGTCGGGGAAGTACACGAGCTTCGAGGGCACCCCGCGCGTCTGCAGCGTGTTGAAGAGCTCGATGCCGTGGTTCACGGGCACTCGCTGGTCGAGCTGGCCGTGGATCACGAGCGTCGGCGTGACGAAGTTGCCGGCTGACGTGTGCGGCGAGTAGCGCGCGAACTCCTCCGGCTTCTCCCAGAAGTTGAAGAAGCGCTCCTTCGATGCACCGTAGTCGGCGCCGACCTGCGTGAAATTGTCGTACACCGCCGCGTGCGCGATCAGCGCCTTGAACGGGTGTGGCCTTCCGAGCAGGGTCGCCGCCAGGAACCCGCCGTAGCTGCCGCCGCCCGCCACCATGCGATCGGCGTCCACGAACGGCTGCGCCGCGAGCCACTCGGCCGCCTTGATCGTGTCCTCATAGGGCATCGTGATGCGGTCGGGATTGATCGAGTCGGCGAACGCCTGGCCGAAGCCGCTCGAGCCGTGGAAGTTGTGCCACGTGACGACATAGCCCCAGTTCGCGAATACGTGCGCGTTCCAGCGGTAGGTCACCGCGTCCTGGATGCCGTTGTGCGGCCCGCCGTGCAGCAGCATGTACACGGGATATTTCTTCGCGGGATCGAAGCCGGGCGGATAGATCACCCACATCTGGATGTCGTCGCCCCGCGCGCCCTTGTAAGTGACGCTCTCGACCTTGCCCATCGCGAGTCCCGCGAGTGCCGCGTCGTTGAAGTCCGACAGCTTGGTCGCCGCGCCCTTGGCGAGGTCGAGCCGCACGAGGGTGGCGGGCTCGGAGAAGCTTTGCCGAAGCGCGATCGCGGTCTTGCCCGCGACCTCGAGGCCCGAAAAACTGCTGGCACCCGTCACGGCGCGCGGCGCGCCGCCCGCGAGCGCGAAGCGGTAGATGCGCGAGGTCGCGGCATCGTCGATTACGCCGAAGAGCGACTTCGAATCATCCGCCCACACGAGGCCGTCGACGGAGCGGTCCCACTGTTCGGTGAGCCCGCGGGTCGTGCCGGCCGCGCGGTCGAGCAGCATCAGGCGCTGCGTGTCGGCATAGAAGCGCGGCGTGCGCTTCTGCGCGTACGCGAGGTACTTGCCGTCGGGCGAGTACACCGGCCCGCTCTCGTCGGCGATGCTGCCGGCGTTCAAGTCGCGCGCGGGCTTGCAGCCGCAGGTCGCGGTCACGATGATGTCGTCGTTCGCGTCGATGCCGCTCCGGTCGCGATCGGCGACAAAGGCGACTTCCGTGCCGTCGGGCGAGATGTCGTACGACGAGGCGCTGTACTCCTGCTTCGACAGCCAGAAGCCCGAGCCCCGCGTGATGGCGGTCGTCTCCCCGCCTTCGAGCGCGATCGAGAACAGGTGCGGCTCGCGATCGTCGAGGAAATGGTCCCAGTAGGCGATCGGCGCGCGCTCCCAGGATTTCGCGCTGGTTTTCGCGTCGGCACGCTCCTTCAGGCGCTTGCCCTGGTCTTCCCACTTGACGAGGTCCGGCCAGACATCGGCCACGAACGCGATGCGCTTGCTGTCCGGGAACCACTTGAAGGCGCCGGCGCCGACCGGCACGTTCGTGATGCGGCGCGCCTCGCCCCCGCCCAGCGCGATCGCGTAGACCTGCGTGTGCTCGTCGTCGCCGCGCTTCGAGAGGAAGGCGACCCACTGGCCGTCGGGACTGAAGGCGGGCGACGTGTCGTTCGCCTGGTCGCTCGTGAGCTGCCGCGCGGCCCCGCCGGCGGTCGGCATCATCCAGAGATCGGTGCTGCCCTTGTCCTTGTCGAGGTCGTAGCGGGTGACGGGTACGACGGCGAGCTTGCCGTCGGGCGAAAGGGTCGGGCTGCCGAGGCGTGCGAGGCCCCACATGGCCTCCGCGGTATACGGGTGGGTCCCCGCGGCGAACGCGGTCATGGAGCAACAGGCGAGCAGTGCGGCGAGGCCGCGGGCAATGACGGACATCAGGCTCTCTCCGTTGGCACAGTGGCCGGCGATTGTGCCCCATCCGTCCACGAGCCGCCGCCCATCTGCGACGAGTGCCGCGTACAATCCGTCCATCCCCCTTTCCCAGGGCCATCCCATGCGCATCACGCTCGCGGCAACCGACGGTGAACTGGCGTCCGCCTGGCGCGGCCTGTGCGGCGGGCTCGCCGATGTGTCGGTGCATGAAGGCTCGATCCTCGACCTCGATGTCGATGCCGTGGTGAGCCCCGCGAACAGCTTCGGCTTCATGGAAGGGGGGCTCGATGCCGTGTACCGGCGCTCCTTCGGCGGCCACGTGCAGGAGCGCCTGCAGGCATTGTTGCGCGCGCAGCACGACGGCGAGCTGCCGGTCGGGCGTGCCGAGATCATCGCGATCGAGCATCCGCGCATCCGCTGGCTGATCGCCGCGCCGACGATGCGCGTGCCGATGGACGTCACGGGCACGGTGAACGCCTTCCTCGCGGCGCGCGCGGCGCTGCGGCTCGTCAAGCAGGGCCGCTTCGCGCCGGGCTCCGGCGGCGAGGGCCATGTGAGCCACGCCGTGACTTCGCTCGCGATGCCGGGCCTCGGCACCGGCACCGGCGGCCTGCCGGCGCGCGTCTGCGCCGCCCAGGTGCGCGCGGCCATCGAAGAAGTGCAACTCGGGCGAGTGCCCCGTTTCCCCGACCTGCGAGCCGCGCTCGCAGCCCATGACACCCTCGTGCGAGGTTCGTGAATGTCCCTGTCCCTGCTCGATCGTTACTACGCCGTCGCCCTGCAGATCGATTGCGATGGCGTGCACCCCGACTCCGACCGCGCCAGCGCGCGCGCGCGCATGGCCGCGAGCCTTGCGCGCATCGACACCGCGATCGCCGGCGCCAAGCGCTGGGTCGGCGACGACCTGAAGCTCGTCGTGTTGCCCGAGTACATCCTCACCGGGCCGCCGTGGGGCGAGCCGATCCCGGCCTGGGCCGACAAGGCCGCGCTCGACGACGGCGGTCCCGAATACGAGGCTTTCGCACAGCTCGCGCAGCGCCACGGCGTGCACATTGCGGGCAACGCCTACGAAACCGATCCCAACTTCCCGGGAATCTACTTCCAGGCGTCATTCGTCTTCGACGACAGCGGGCGTCGCGTGCTGCGCTACCGGCGGCTCGTGTCGATGTTCGCGCCGACACCGCACGACGTCTGGGACCGTTACCTCGAGCTATACGGCCTCGATGCGGTGTTCCCGGTCGCGGACACCGCGCTCGGCAAGCTCGCCGCGATCGCCTCCGAAGAGATCCTTTACCCGGAGATCGCGCGCTGCCACGCGATCCGCGGCGCCGAAGTGCTGCTGCACTCGACCGGCGAGATCGCGGCGCTCACGCTCACGCCGAAGCAGATCGCGCGGCGCGCCCGCGCGCTGGAAAACCTCGCCTACGTCGTGTCGGCCAACTGCTCGGCGATGCTCGGCATCGACGTGCCGGTCGATTCGAGCAACGGCTTCTCCGACGTCATCGACTACCTCGGCAACCAGATGGTGATGGCCGGGCAGGGCGTGTCGATGGTGGCTTACGCCTCGCTCGATCTCGCGGGCCTGCGCGCCTACCGCCGCCGTCCCGGCATGGGCAACCTGCTCGCGCGCCAGGCGCTCGACATGTACGCAGCGAGTTTCGCGGCGGCCCACATCCGTGAACCGAACGGCCTGCTCGCGAAGGGCAAGCTGGTGATTCCCGATCGCGCGTTCTTCCGCGAGCGCCAGGCGCGGGCGATTGCGCGGCTCGTGGAGACGGGGGTGGCGAGGAGCTGAGGCGCGGCGGGCTGCGTGGTGCGGGTTGCGGGCCGGAAGCGCGGTGATTCATCCGCGCCCTCGCGAATCGGGCGCGCTCTCCACGCTCGTCCGCGGATGAATCGGTGCGCGGCTGGCCCGAAGCCCGCTGCCAGCGGCCAGGTGCGAATAGCGAGGAAGCGACTACGCTGCTGGTTGCCAAAAGAGGCTTCAAGCAACGCGCAGTGTCGCGTGAAACGTGGCGGGAGCGGCGCGGCTCTAACAGCGGATCTACGGCCTGCTGCGGACCGGCGCCTTGCTCCCTTGTTTTCTGGTTCCGGGCCTTTGCATCAAGGAAAAACGCTGGGGCCCTCCACGCCGCAACCATTCGATCAAGCACATCCGCGCCAACCGCGACATCTGTGTCAGGAGTTCGTCGAAGGACGGGTCGCGAAACGGACCGTCAATGAGCAGTGACATGATTTCATTTGCTACAAGTGTTCCGCGATGAAAATGTAGGCTCCGTACCTTTTGAGGCGACAGATAGAGATTCTTCAGGGATGCAGCTTCAGCTGTGCCGATGAGACTTGATACTACGTCATAGATGTTTGCTACTTCATATTGCTTGCCAGGTGGCTTCAATGCCTCACATGCCACCACAAGAAACGCCAAACAGGCGGTACGCTGTGAGGATGGCAAGTGCCGTGCAACCCAATAGGCATTGCAGGCATTGAGGAACTGCTGCTTTGCCGAAGGCGACAGGGAATTAAAAGCCGCCCAGAGTGCCTCAGCATCGCTGGGAACTCGTACGGATTCGTCATCCGGCCAAATTCCCACTCTTCCGAGTCCTGGGCGAGAAACTGTCTCGCGAGTGACGGCGGGGCTTGATCCGCGTAGGGGCAATGCCGCGGTATCAACTAGCTCCGAATAGCCAATACTTCGAAGCCTGCAATCGACCAAACGATTCCGGCCATCAAATTCAGGAACCCATTCGGATTCGTAGGTCGATGACGCAACTTCAAGGTGTACTCCGATGATCGGTGACAACACAAGGCTTAATTCTTGGAGCTGGCGCTTGAACTCGGACTGGATACCTTGCCAGCCAATGCCCGCAATCTCTGCATCAACTATTACTGCTTGGCGTCCTGTCAAACTTCCTGGAAAACGGGACGGTGGGCCAAGGCGCAGAGAATCGCCGAGCCATAGTTCGCCTGTCC
>CAUJHJ010000030.1 GCA_963204835.1 Pseudomonadota bacterium | reverse complement strand
AAGTTCCTGCGTGGCGCCCATGTACGCGTGACGCGGCGCCTGGCGCGCGCGTCCGGCGATACGGCGTGGGTCGCGACCGAGAGTTCGATCCACGCGCACGGCGAGAAGCCGGTGACACTGCTCAGCTCGGAGACCATGGTCCTTGCGCGCAAGGCGGGCGGTTGGCACATCACCCACATCCACTGGTCCTCCCGCGAAAAGTGATGCTTGCGTGCCGCGATGCGTCGGGCGCAATCTCGGACGCGGGAGGTGGGACCACATGAAAGCAGCCTTGCCTTGCGGCCTCGGAGTCGTGTTCTTGCTGGCGGCTTGCACCGGACAGCCGACCACCGTGCACGGCGTCGACTTGCAGGCGATCGAACGCAACTGCCTGCAATCCACCGGCTCGCGCATCCGGCGCGACAGCAACGAATGCCTGCCCCTGGCAGGCCGAACCTACGGTCGCTCCGAACTCGATCGTCGCGGCTCGCGCGGCGCGGCGGAGGCGCTGGCCGCGATGGATCCGTCGATCAGCCTCGGCCGCTGAGGTGCGCATAGCTGCCGCGCTGATCGCCGTGCTGGCGGCCACGGTCGCCAGCGGCACGGAGCCGGCCGATGTCCTGATCCGTCACGCGACCGTGGTCGATGTCGTTGCGGGCCGCCTCCTCCACGACCAGGACATCGCGATACGGGGCGGGCGCATCGCCGCCATTGCGGCCGCCCGCGAGCCCGCCGCGTGGCAGGCGCCCGAAGTCATCGACGCCCATGGCCGCCATGCGATTCCCGGGCTCTGGGACATGCATGTCCATTTTGGCGGCGGCGAAGCGCTGATCGAGGAGAATCGCGACCTCCTGCCGCTGTACGTCGCGCACGGCATCACGGCGGTGCGCGATGCGGCGGGCGACCTCAGCACGAGCGTGCTCGAGTGGCGCGCGGCCGTCGACGCCGGCGCGCTCCTCGGGCCGCGCATCTTCACCTCGGGACCGAAAATCGAGGGCCGGGACTCGATCTGGCCCGGCGATACCGAAATCGGTACGCGGGATGAACTGATGGCGGCGCTCGACCGGCTCGAGGCGCAGCGGGTCGATTTCGTCAAGCTGACGGACGACAAGCTCTCACCGGAACTCTTCCTGTTGGGCGTGCGCGAGGCGACGAAGCGCGGCCTGATCACCTCCGCGCACATTCCCATGGGCGTCACGCTCGATGAGGCGAGCGCCGCGGGCCTGCGCTCCATCGAACATCTCGGCTACCTGCTCAGGGGTGGCTCGCCGCGTGAAAGCGAAATTGCCGCGCGGTTTCGCGCGGGCACGCTGACACCCGCGCAGGCTTCGCAGGCCATCGAGGACAGTTTCGATGCCGCGGTGGCCCGGGCGAGCTTCGCGCGCCTCGCCGCGCGCGGCATCGCGGTCACACCCACCTTGAACGGCAGCCGCGTTGTCGCCTACCTCGACCGGGACGATCACGCGAAGGACCCTTATCTCAAGTACATCGGGCCCGGCCTGCGCGCCACCTACGCCTGGCGTGTCGAGCGCGCCGCGCGCGACGACGCCGCGGCGATCCGCCGCCGCCATGCCCGCTATGAGGCAACCGCGGCCTTGCTGCCGCTGCTGTCGCAGGCCGGCGTGACCATCCTCGCGGGCACCGATGCAGGCTTCCTCAACTCCTTCGACTACCCCGGCATCGGCCTGCACGACGAGCTCGGGCTCTTCGTCGCAGCCGGGCTCTCGCCGCTCGAGGCACTGCGCGCCGCCACCGTGAACGGCGCCAGGTTCCTCGGTCATGTCGGCGAGAGCGGCAGCCTCGAGGCCGGCAAGCGTGCGGATATCGTGCTGCTGAACGCCAATCCCCTCGTCGACATCGGGGCAACGCGCCAGATCGACGCCGTGGTGCTTGCCGGCCGGCTGCTGCGGCGAGGCGATCTCGATGACCTGCTCGCGCAAGCGGCGCGGCGCGTGGCGCAGCTGTCGGCGCCGGCCCCCTGACCGGCGCGCCCCCGTGCAGCCCGAACGCCTGCTGGCACTCCTTGCCCTTCTCGTCCTGACGAGCGCTTGCGGCACACTGCCGGACGGGCATGGCTGGGGTGAGGACGCCACGGCGGCGCCCGGCTGGCAGCGCGTGCGCGAAAGCGCCTGGCAGGCAGCGCGCAATCCACGGGTATGGGCCCCCCTCGCGGCGGCCGCGCTGCTGCAGGTCGACGACTGGGACCGTGACATCGCCGACTGGGCGCGCGAGGAAACGCCGCTCTTCGGTTCGGCGCACGACGCGGCGCGCTGGAGTGATCGCCTGCGAACCGCGTCGGTGATCGCCTTTCATGCGAGCGCACTCGCGACCCCGAGCGGTGCAACCGCGGGCGAATGGTTTCCGAACAAGCTGCGAGGCTACGCCGTGGATGCATCGGCGATCGTTGCCACCACCGGTCTCACCCAGTTCCTGAAGCGCGCGGCCGGTCGCGAACGCCCGAACGGTGCCGATGACGAGAGCTTTCCCTCGGGACACACGGCCGTCGCCGCCGTGCACTCGCGCCTCGCGGCGCTCAACCTGCGCCACATCGACATGCGCCCGGGCGCGCGGCGCGCGCTCGGACTGGGGCTCGATGCGATGACGATCGGCACCTCATGGGCGCGCGTCGAGGCCGGTTGGCATTACCCGTCCGATACGCTCGTGAGTGCTTCGCTAGGGGCCTTCTTCGCGGAATTCAGCGACGCGGCCTTTCTCGGAGCGGGCCGTGAGCCCGTCGCCCGCGTTTCATTCGGGCTGCTGCCGGGAGGGGGCAGCTTGCAGTTCGCATGGCAGTTTTGATCTTTGCTATATCAATAAGTTAATACTTATATTTAATGTTATTTATTCAGCACGGCCCTCGGCCCTGACGGGCATTTCCCGCGAAAAATGCAGGCGCGCTACATTGCCTTTCAAATCCAGCGCGCTATATTTCGTTTCTAGCTCGTTGATATCTAATGCAACACGCCCGGGGGTCCAATGAGCACCGTGATGGAGCAAATGCAGCTTGCGGCCCTGACTTTGGCATGCACGGGCCCGATCAAGGACCGGCTCGCATCTGCCTATCGCGATCACCTGGCTGCGATCGAAAGCGCGGACCTGCCGCGTGACCTCGCCGACGACCTGATCGCCGTGCGCCGCGCCATGGTGCGCGAGCGGCCGCTGTGCCGCTCGGAAGACGCCGTGCAGGCGACGGTGCGCAAGATGTCGAACGATGAAGCGGTCGAACTCGCCAGCCGGGTGGTGATGTTGTTCGGCGCCCTGTGTGGCCAGTGGCGGCACGAGCAGCAGGCGACCGCCACCGGCAGCGCGGCGGTGGTGCGCATCAATCGAGCTTGAATTCGATCACGTCCCAGCGCGCCGTGTTCTCGTGGCGTGCTTCCTTCCTGATGGCGTCGACGAGGCCGCGCTCGTCCCAGTCGATCACGACCGTTGCGAGATCGGTGAGATCCTTCGGCAACTGGACGTCCTTGCCGAAATACTTGAGCAGCACCACCGGCCGGTGACTCGCCTGCGCGAAAAGCGCCTGGAAAGTCACGAGGTCCTGGTGCTTCGCAAATAGCGTCGGCAGCAGGATCACGACCTCCGCTTCCTTGATCTGCCGGCGCAGGTCCTCGCGCAGCACTTCCTTGTCGCCGCCCGGCACGCGGTCGGGCGTGCTGGTGTTGCGATAGAAGAAGTTGCGGGCGCTTTCGAGGTATTCGAATACCCGCAGGTAGTCGTCGTCCGCCTCCCAGGCGTGGGAAACGAAGACCCGGATGGGATCGGCCTGCGACATGGGTTCAAGTGTACACGCCGCACCGATACACTGCGCGCACCACGGCATCCGGATCGCGCCTTGAGGCTGCTCGTCTACAACATCCGCTATGCGACCGGCACGGGCCCGGCATTCCACCTGCCGTTGCCCGGCGCCGGCTACCTGCGCAGCAGCCGGCGCGTCCTGGACGGCATTACCGATTTCGTGCAGGCGGAGAATGCCGACGTCGTCGGCCTCATCGAAGTCGATACGGGTTCGATCCGTTCGGGCATGGTCAACCAAGCCGATTACATCGCGCGCGAGCTCGGCCATTACACGACCTACCAGAGCAAGTACAGCATCAATTCGCTGAACCAGTTCCTGCCCGTGGTGCGCAAGCAGGCGAACGCCTTCCTCGCCGCGCCACGGGTCACGGGCGAGCGCTTCCACTACTTCGACACCGGCATCAAGCGGCTGATCATCGAGCTCGAGCTCGACGACGTCTGCGTGTTCCTCGTGCACCTGTCGCTCAAGTTCCGCCATCGCCAGTACCAGCTGCGCTCGCTCCACGACCTGATCGTGCGCTCGAAGAAGCCGGTGATCGTCGCCGGCGACTTCAATACCTTCTGGGGCAACCACGAAATCTACCTCTTCATGCGCGCCGCCGGGCTCGTCAGCGCAAATGGCCACGGACTGCCGTCCTTCCCGTCGCGCAAGCCGCGCGTCGAGCTCGACTTCATCCTCGTGAGCGAAGGCATCGAGGTCAGCAACTTCCGCGTGCCGGACGTGCGGTTCTCGGACCATCGTCCCATCGTCTGTGACTTCAAGGTTAGGAGCTGAGATGCCCGCCGCCCCCTGCTGGACCCTCGAGCGCGACGCCGAAGGCCTCGCGACCCTGACGCTCGACAAGCCCGCCACCTCGGCCAATGTCCTGTCGAAGGCGGTGTTGCAGGAGCTCGACGGCCTGCTCGGCCAGCTCGAAACGGCAAGGCCGAGGGCGGTGGTCGTGCGTTCCGGCAAGCCGGGCGGCTTCGTCGCGGGCGCCGACATCAACGAGTTCGTGGCGCTCACGACGGAGGAGGATGCGTACGCACTGGTTCGCGCGGGCCAGCGAGTGCTCGACCGCCTTGCGGCCCTGCCCTGCCCCACAGTGGCCGCCATCCACGGCTTCGCGCTCGGCGGCGGGCTCGAGCTGGCGCTCGCTTGCCGCTACCGCGTCGCGGCCGACGACGACAAGGTCTCGCTTGGCCTGCCCGAAGTGCAGCTTGGCATCCACCCGGGCTTTGGCGGCACCGTGCGCGCGGTGCGCCTGATCGGAGCGCGCGCAGCGCTCGACATGATGCTCACGGGCAAGCCGTTGCGCGGCGGCAAGGCGTTGGGCCTCGGGCTCGTGGACCGGCTCGTGCCGCGCGCGGAGCTGGACGCCGCCGCGCGTGCGCTTGCCCTGCATCCGCCTGCGCCGAGGCGCCCCGCGCTCGTGGCGCGAGCGCTGTCCTCGCCAATCGTGCGCCCGTTCGTCAAGCCGGTGCTCGAGAAGCAGGTGGCCGCGCGTGTCCGCCGGGACCACTACCCCGCGCCCTACGCGATCATCGACCTCTGGGCGCGCCATGGCGCGCGGGGGGCCGCGGCCTTCGAGGCCGAGGCCCGCTCGATCGCGCGCCTCTTCCTGACCGAAACCTCGCGCAACCTCGTGCGGGTGTTCTTCCTGCAGGACCGGCTGAAGGCGCTCGGCGGGCGCCCGCCGAAGGACCTGCAACGCGTGCACGTCGTCGGCGCGGGCGTCATGGGCGGCGACATCGCCGCCTGGTGCGCGCTGCGCGGCCTCGACGTCACGCTGCAGGACCGGGAACTGAAATACATCGAGCCGGCGCTGGCGCGCGCGCGCGAGTATTTCGCGAAGCGGCTGAGGGACGATGCCAAGGTTGCCGCCACGCTGGCCCGCCTCAGGGCCGACGTGACTGGCGAGGGCGTTGCACGGGCCGACGTGGTCATCGAGGCCATCTACGAGAATGTCGACGCCAAGCGCGAGCTCTATGCGAAGCTCGAACCCGCCATGAAGGTCGGCGCGCTGCTCGCGACGAACACCTCGAGCATCAAGCTCGAGCTGCTGGCTCAAGGGCTCGCCGATCCGGCACGGCTCGTTGGCCTGCATTTCTTCAACCCTGTGGCGCAGATGCCGCTGATCGAAGTCGTGCGCGGCGCGCAGACCCGCGCCGACGTCGTCGCGGCCGCGCTCGGTTTTGCGCGCCGGATCGACAAGCTGCCGCTCCCCTGCCGCAGTGCGCCGGGCTTCGTCGTCAATCGCGTTCTCACGCCCTACCTGCAGGAGGCCATGCTCGCGCTCGAGGAAGGCGTTCCCGGCGCGCTCATCGATCGGGTCGCCGTGGACTTCGGCATGCCGATGGGGCCGATCGAGCTCGCCGACGTCGTCGGCCTCGACGTCAGCGAGCATGTGGGTGCAATTGTCGCGCGGGAACTCGGGCGCACGCCGCCCGCCCTGCCTGGCCTCGCGGGGCATCTCGCCGCGAAGGAGCTCGGCCGCAAGAGCGGCCGGGGCTTCTACGAGTGGCGGGAGGGCAAGGCCGTGAAGCCCGACCCCGGCGCGGTGCAGGCACCTGCGGATCTCGCGGACCGCCTCGTGCTCGCGCTCGTGAACGAGTGCGTCGCCGTGCTGCGCGAGGCCACGGTGGAGGACGCCGACCTGCTCGATGCGGGCGTGATTTTCGGCTCGGGCTTTGCGCCCTTCCGGGGCGGTCCCCTGGCCTATGCGAAGCACCGCGGGTACGCGGAAATCGTGAGCCGCCTCACGGAACTGGGCGCGCGCCATGGTTCGCGCTTCACACCGGATGCCGGCTGGCAGGACCTCACGGCGGGCAAGGCGTGAACTGCGTACCGGAGCCGAAAAACCCCTGTGCTACGATCCGGCCGATGGCGACGCACCATAAGGTGCCGCGGACCGCAGGTTGATGTCACAGGAACAGGATCGCCCGGCCACAGTACAACTGCTCAAGACCTTCGCGCCCCTCGAGGGCATGAAGGCAGAGAACCTGCACGCGCTCGCCAAGAAGATCACGGTGCGCACGATGGATTCGGGGCGCCTGCTGTTCAAGGAAGGCGAGACGGACAAACGCACCTTCTGGCTCGTCAAGGGCATGATCGAACTGCGGGCGGGCGACCGGACCGCGGCGATGATCAAGGCCGGCACGCCCGAGGCGCGCAATCCGGTCACCCCTGGCCAGCCGCGCAAGTATTCGGCGCGCGCGGTCGACCAGATCGAGTACCTGTCGATCGACAGCGACCTGCTCGACGTGATGATCACCTGGGACCAGACGGGCAGCTACGAGGTGTCGGAACTGCAGGCCGACCTCGAAGGCAACGGCAACGCCGACGACTGGATGACGACGCTGCTGTCGACCAAGGCGTTCCACCGCATCCCGCCGGCCAACATCCAGGCCATTTTCATCCGCATGCAGCGCCAGGCCTACCGCGCGGGCGAGGTGGTCATCAAGCAGGGCGATGAGGGCGATTTCTTCTACGCCATCGTCAAGGGCCGCTGCCAGGTCACGCGCGAGACGCCGCTCAACAAGGAAGGCATCAAGCTCGCCGAGCTCGGCGTCGGCGACACGTTCGGCGAGGAAGCGCTGATCGCCGAGGCCAAGCGCAACGCCACCGTGTCGATGCTCTCGGACGGCGTGCTGATGCGGCTCAACAAGCAGGACTTCCGCGAGCTGATGAACGAGCCGCTGCTGCAATGGGTCACCGACGAGCAGGCGCGCGAACTGGTCGCCAAGGGCGGCAAGTGGCTCGACGTGCGCCTGCCCTCCGAATACCAGAACCTCAGGATCGAGGACTCGATCAACATTCCGCTCTACTTCATCCGCATGAAGCTCTCCACGCTCGATCGCGGCACGAAGTATGTGGTCTGTTGCGATACCGGCCGGCGCAGTTCGGCCGCGGCGTTCATCCTGATCGAGCGCGGCTTCGACGCCTACGTGCTCAAGGGCGGGTTGACCAGCACCGACCTCGGCCTGCGCCGCGCCGGCTGATCACATCGTGTGCGTGGCCTTGTCGCCGGAGAGTGCGCCGGCGAGATAGGTCTCGATCTTCTTCTGTGTCTGGCCGCGGTCCTGGTCGCTGAACTGCACGCCGATGCCTGCGGTGCGCTTTCCCTGGGCGCCCTTGGGCGTCACCCAGATGACGCGACCCGCGACCGGCAGCTTCTCGTCCTCGCCCATCAGGTTCAGCAGCATGAAGACTTCGTCGCCGAGCCGGTAGTTGCTGTTCGTCGGAATGAACAGCCCGCCGTTCTTGACGAAGGGCATGTACGCAAGGTACAGCGCACTCTTGTCCTTGATCGTCAGGGTCAGGAGCCCGGGCTTGTTGCCCGTGCGCGATGTGGGGTCCTTCATCCGTGCCTCAGCCGCCTCTCTGCGCGGGCGCTTCGCCCGCCCGTTTGTCGTCGGCGCCGGCAAGGCGCCACAGCCAGCGTTCGAGCGCCACCGACTTGTTGAGCGGAGCGTCGATTTCGCGTCGCAACTCGCGCAGCGCGTCGAGCAGCCCGAACTGCGCGGCTATATTCCCGGTTGGCGCCGTGGCTGACAAGCGAATTCGCGCGGTGAGCCAGGCCTCGATGCAGGCAAGCCGCAGCCCGTAGTCGTCGCGCGACCAGCGTTCGGCGAGCTGCGCGGGGTCGGTCCGGCCGCGTTCAACTTCGCCGAGGGCAAGTTCCGATTCCGTGCGCACGCGGGCAATGCCAGCGATATCGGCCTCGAGCAGCGCAAGCGGCGCATCGCCCAGCACGTCGGCCGCGGCGGCGAGGTCGCCCTCCTTGCCCCGCCCCGCGAGCCATTCGAGGCTTGCCGCGCGGCCCGGCGCGCTGACGCGCAGGCGCATGCAGCGGCTGCGGATCGTGGCGGGCAGGCGCGACGGGCTCGCGCTCACCAGCACGATCAGCGTGCGCGGCGGCGGCTCTTCCAGTGTCTTCAGCAGCGCGTTGGCCGCCATGACGTTGAGCGCATCGGCCGGCGAGACGATCCCGACGCGATGGCCGCCACCGTGGCTCGTCAGGGCAAGTTCCGCGGAGAACGCGCGGACATCCTCCACGCGGATCTGCCTCGAATCGCCCGTCGGCGCCACGGCAAACAAGTCCGGATGCTGGCCGGTGGCGCAGTGCCGGCAGTCGGCGCACTCGCCGCACGGCGGACGGTCGCGCCGGCAAAGGTGCAACTGGGCCACCCAGTTCGCGAGCACTTCACCGCCGCAACCCGGATCGGCGTGGATCAGGAGTGCATGCCCCGAACGGCCGGCCCGATGCGCCGTGCGCAGCGCATCGAGCGCCGGTGCGAGCCAGAAGCAGTCGGCCGCAGTCATGCCTGCAGCACTCGCCCGAGTGCCGCCACCGCATCGGCCGTCACCGTCGCGAGCGGCCGCGAAGCATCGATGACGGCGAAGCGCGCCTGCGCGCGGCCCAGTTCGAGGTAGCGGGCCCGCACACGCTCGAAGAATGCGACGTCCTCTGACTCGAAGCGGTCCGGCACACCCCGGCGCCCCGCAGCCCGCGAGAGGCCCAGTGCGACCGGCAGGTCGAGCAGCAATGTCAGGTCGGGATTGACGTCGGGATGGACGGCACCCGCCAGCGTCTCGATGAAGTCGGCGGGCATGCCACGGCCGCCGCCCTGGTAGGCGCGCGTCGCGTCCGTGAACCGGTCACAGAGCACCCATTGGCCGCGCTCGAGGGCGGGCCGGATCAGGTTGTCGACGTGGATCCGCCGCGCGGCAAACATGAGGAGCAGCTCGGCCTGCGGGGCGAGCGGCTCCTCGCCGTGCCCAAGCACCAGGGCGCGCACGCGCTCGGCGAGCGGCGTGCCTCCCGGTTCGCGTGTCAGGCACACTTCGATGCCGCGCGACTCGAGCGCCTCGCGCAGCGCGACCGCCACCGTCGACTTGCCCGCACCCTCGATGCCCTCGAGCGTAATGAGGCGTCCTCTGCTCGCCCTGCGGCCTTCCAGCATGCCGCTCACGCCGCTCATTTTGCCTGTGCCGTCGGGCGGTCGCGCAGGCGCGCGAGATAGCGCGCCACCGCCGCGTTGTGCTCCGCCAGCGTCTTCGAGAACACGTGCGAGCCATCGCCCCGGCCCGTGGCGACGAAGTACAGCGCCCCACTCTCGTCGGGCTGCACCGCGGCGCGCAGCGCCTCGCGTCCGGGCAGTGCGATCGGCGTCGGTGGCAGGCCCGTCCTTGTGTAGGTGTTGTAAGGCGTGTCGGTCGTGAGGTCGCGGCGGCGGATGTCGCCGTCGTAGCGGTCGCCGAGCCCGTAGATGACGGTCGGGTCGGTCTGCAGGCGCATCCCCTTGCGCAGCCGGGCGATGAAAACTCCCGCGATCAGCGGGCGCTCGCTGGCGAGCGCCGTTTCCCTCTCGACGATCGAAGCGAGCACGAGCGCCTCATCCGCGTTCGCGAGCGGCAGGCCCGCGCGCCGCTCCTGCCAGGCGGCCGCCAGTTCGCGGGCCATCGTGTCGTACGCGAGGCGGTAAATCTCGCGATCCGTCGTGCCGTCGGCAAACCGGTAGGTGTCGGGGAAGAAGCGCCCCTCGGGATGCGCGCCCGCATGGCCGATCGCGCGCATGATGGCCGCGGCATCCTGGCCCTTCAACGTGTGCTTCACCCGCGGATGCGCATCGACGGCCCGGCGCATGTCCGCGAAAGTCCAGCCCTCGACCACCGTGAGCTGCTCGAGCACGACGCGCCCCGCGCCGAGCTGCGCGAGGATCTCGCGCGCCGTGGCCCGCGTGGGCAGGTCGTAGTTGCCGGCCTTCGGTGCGATGCGCTGGCCGTGCAGGCGCAGGTACCACTCTACGGCGCGCGCATCCCGCAACGCACCCTGTGCCTCGATCTCCTGAAGGGTGGCCCGCAGGCTGCGGCCGGGATAGACGTGCACGCGCACGACCCCGGCGTGCGGGCCCGGAGCGTCCATCAGTTGATCCATCCACGCAAGCCCGCCGATCGCGAGCGCAGCGAGCAGCACGGCGAGCGCCACGAAGGGCCAGGCAAGCACGCGCCGCCTAGGCATCGGCCGTCTCCATGGCCGTCTCGAGGACCGCCCGCTGGAGCCGCTGCGTGCATTCATGCGCCGGGTAGTCGCGGCCGGCGAACCGGGTCACGGGCCAGACCCCCACCCGCACGTTCGTGAGCCAGAGCGCATCGGCTGCGAGCAGTTCATCCGGCGCGAGCCGCCGTTCGGCCGTCGCCATGCCGAGCCGCGAAGCGGCTGCCAGGAGCTGGCCCCGCAGCACGCCCGCGACGGCGCAATGCGCGACGGGTGGCGTCACGAGGCAGCCCTGCGCGAGCGCAAATACATTCGTCATGCTCCCGCCGGTGACATGGCCTTCATCGGCCGCCAGTATGACTTCGTCGAGGCCGCGCTGCCGCGCTTCCTGCCGCGCGAGCACCTGTTCCAGCCGGTTGAGGTGCTTGACGCCGGCGAGCAGCGGGCGGCCGCAGCGCAAGACCGCGAGCGCCGTGCGCGCGGGCGCTGGCGCCGCGCCCTGCTCCCCGGGCCACGCATAGCCCATGACAATTCGGGTGGCCGCCTCCCCGCCTGTGTAGCCATAGCCGCGTTCGAGCGCCAAGCCGCGCGTGACGATCAGCTTGATGAGGACCTGCGGCGCCAGCTGCGCCGCACGCGCGATCTCGAAACGCAGCGTGTCGCGGTCGGGCATGGCGATCGACAGGGCCGCGCAACCCTTCGTGAGGCGCGCCAGGTGAGCGCCGAGGAAGCGGGCGCGGCCCTCGTTCGCGGCTATCGTTTCGAACAGGCCGTCGCCGTAGTGCAAGCCGCGATCGGCGAGGCCGAGCGAGTTCGCCGGCAGTCCGTCGACCCAGGCCGCGAGCATCAGGTCCTCGCGCCGGGCCCGGCGAGCGCGGCGAGCATGCCGCGCGCCTTGGCGCGTGTCTCGGCCAGTTCCCGCAGCGGGTTCGAGTCCGCCACGATGCCCGCGCCGGCACGCGCCTCGAGCTGCCCGCCCGCCAGGGTGAGCGTGCGGATCAGGATGTTGAGGTCGGCATTGCCGGAAGGCGAGAGCCAGCCGAGCGAACCCGTATACGCGTCGCGCCCCCCGTCCTCGAGCTCCGCGATGATCTGCATGCAGCGCACTTTGGGCACGCCCGTGATCGTGCCTCCCGGGAATAGCGCGCGCAATGCGGCGACCGGCGTGACCTCGGCACGCAGCAGCCCGCTCACGTTCGACACGATGTGATGCACGTGCGCGTAGCTCTCGATGCCCATGAGCTCATCGACCCGCACGCTGCCGGCCTCGCACACCCGGCCGAGGTCGTTGCGTTCGAGGTCGATCAGCATCACGTGTTCGGCGCGCTCCTTGGGGTGCGCAGCGAGTCCCGCCACCTCGCGCTTGTCCTCGCCCGGCCGGCCGCTGCGCGGTCGGGTGCCGGCGATGGGCCGCGTACTCGCGACACGCCCCTCGATGGTGAGCAGCCGCTCGGGCGATGAACTGAGGATATCCACGTCCGGCAGGCGCGCGTAGGCCGCGAAGGGCGCGGGATTGGCCGCACGCAGGCGCTCGTACAGCGCCGCGGACCCACCCGTCCAGCGCGTGCGCCACCAGCGCGACAGGTTGGCCTGGTAAATGTCGCCGGCGCGGATATGGAACTGCGCGCCCGCGACGCGCGCGAGGAAACGTTCCTGCGGTTCCTCCTCGATTGCCAAAGGGATGGCAGGATCCGCCTTCACGGCCTCGGGTTCGGCCAGCACAGCCCTCACCTGCGCCTCGACTTCATCCAGCAGCGCCGCGTCGGACGCCGGACATTCGATCTCGACGCAGTCCGACTGCAATTCGTGCACGAGCGCGGCCCGCACCCGCAGGGCGAGCGCTCGCCACGGCAGGCGTCCCGGCGGCAGGTGCAGGCTGGGCTCGATTTCCGCCGCCATTTCATAGCCGAGGTAAACGATCCAGCCGCCGGCGAGCCCCGTGGTCGACGGGTCGCGCGCATGCGCATCCCGCCACCAGGCATCGAGGGCATCGAGGAAGCCACCCTGCTGGCCCGCAAGTCCAGCGACCGGCGCCGGCAGCTTGCCGCTTGCCACGAGCCTCCCGTCCCGATCAAGCGCGAGCAGCGCCTCCGGCGCCGCGGCCAGCAGGGTACGCGCACCGCGCGCACCCTGCGCCGGCAGTGCGGCGCTATCGAGCAGCGTCGGGAAATAGCCGGGCCGCGCACCGACGAGGCGGCGCAGGGCGCACGGCGGGATCGCGAGTCGGCGGCGCGCCACCTCCGCGGCCACGGAGGGGTTCAGCCGGTGTAGCGGCGGAAGACGACGGTGCCGTTCGTGCCGCCGAAGCCGAAGGAGTTCGACATCGAGACATCGATCGGCATGCGGCGGGCCGCATTCGGCACGTAGTCGAGGTCGCAGGCCGGATCGGGATTGTCGAGGTTGATCGTCGGCGGTGCGACGCCGTCGCGGATCGCGAGCACCGAGAAGATGCCTTCGACGACGCCCGCGGCCCCGAGCAGGTGGCCGGTCATCGACTTCGTTGAACTGACCGCGAGCCGTGCCGCGTGTTCACCGAAGGCGCGCTTGATCGCGATGGTTTCCGCGACGTCACCGAGCGGTGTCGAGGTCGCGTGCGCGTTGAGGTACTGCACGGCCGAAGGGGCGACCTGGGCATCGCGCATCGCATTCACCATGGCGATGCGGGCCCCGTTGCCGTCGTCCGGGGGTGCGGTGATGTGGTAGGCGTCGCCGCTCATGCCGAAGCCGATGAGTTCCGCGTGGATGCGCGCCCCGCGGGCCCTGGCGTGCTCCAGGTCTTCGATGAGCATCGCGCCGCCGCCGTCGCCCATGACGAAACCGTCGCGGTCGCGGTCCCAGGGTCGGCTGGCCGCGTGCGGGGCGTCATTGCGTTCCGAGAGGGCCTTGGCCTGGCTGAAGCCCGCGAGCGCCGTCGGCGTGCTCGCGTGTTCCGCGCCGCCCGCGATCATGATGTCGGCGTCGCCGTGCTGGATCAGGCGCATGGCCAGCCCGATCGCATGGGTGGAACTCGTGCACGCCGAGACCACGGCGAGATTCGGCCCGTTGATCCCGTAGCGGATCGACAGGTGGCCCGCGATCATGTTGATGATCGTGCTCGGGATGTAGAACGGGGAAATCTTGCGTGGATTCTGCGTGGTCGCCCAGGTGCCGATCTCGCGCTCCATTCCCTCGAGGCCGCCTATCCCCGAGCCCATGATCACGCCGCTGCGGGTGGGATCTTCCTTCGCGAAGTCTATCCCGGCGTCGGTGACCGCCTGCACGCCGGCGGCGACGCCGTAATGCATGAAGGGATCCATGCGGCGCGCCTCTTTCGGCGCGAGATAGGCGGCCACGTCGAAGCCGCGCGCCGCGCCCGCAAAGCGGGTGGCAAAGGCCGAAGCGTCGAAGCGCGTGATCGGGCCGATGCCGCTCTCGCCGGCGAGGATGGCGGCCCAGGCGCTTTCGAGGGTGCTCCCGACCGGTGAAACGATGCCGAGACCCGTGACGACGACGCGGCGATTACCCACGCAGACCTTTCGCACCTCGTGCGGCAGAGGGGAGCTGAAGGCGCCGGTCGCCCGGCGCCACGAAACCCGCTTACTTGCGGCGTTCGTTGATGTAGTTGATGGCCTGCTGAACCGTGGTGATCTTCTCGGCGTCCTCGTCCGGGATCTCGATCTCGAATTCTTCCTCGAGCGCCATGACCAGTTCGACCGTGTCCAGCGAGTCGGCGCCGAGGTCGTCGACGAACGAGGCGCCGCTCGTGACCTGTTCCGCCTTGACGCCCAGCTGCTCGGCGACGATGGCTTTCACTTGCTGTTCAACAGTACTCATCTCAGTGGTGTCCTCGTGACTTATCTTTGGTATGGGCCGCAGTCAGGCCGGCCGAATGGGCGCGGTATTGTAGGGGAACACC
>CAUJHJ010000029.1 GCA_963204835.1 Pseudomonadota bacterium | reverse complement strand
TGCAGCGGCGACAACCCGGCGGACCTGTTCACGGAGCGCAAGACGACCACCTATGCGGTACGGCCGCGATGAACGTGCTCAAGCTCCTTTCCGTGCTGATGGACTACCCCGAGGATGAGCTGTGGGCGCATCGCGCGGAACTGCTCGCCGCGGCCGACGACCCGGGCCTGTCGACGGCCCACCGCGCGCGCCTCGTCGCCTTCGCGCGCGAGCTGCTCGACAGCGACCCGCTCGCGGCCCAGGAGGCCTGGCTCGCGCTGTTCGACCGCGGCCGCTCGATGAGCCTGCTGCTGTTCGAGCACATCCACGGCGAATCGCGCGACCGCGGCCAGGCGATGGTCGACCTGATCGAGGCCTATCGCAAGAACGGCTTTGCACTCGCGGCGAAGGAGCTGCCCGACTACCTGCCGCTGCTGCTCGAGTACCTCGGCCAGCGCCCTCCGGCCGAAAGCGCGGACTGGCTGAAGCACGTGAGCCACATCGTGGCACTGCTCGGTGCGCGCGCCGCCGAGCGCCAGGCCCCGTACGCGGTGCTGTTCGACATCCTCGTCGAAATGGGCGCCGGCGGGCCGGACCTGCGCGCGCTGCGTGATCGCGCCCGCGAGGAGCCCCGCGACGACACGCCCGAGACCATGGATCGCCTGTGGGAGGAGGAAGCGGTGCGCTTCGGCGCCGAGGCGCCGGGCCGCGATTGCGCGCCACCCTCGCAGCAGGCTAGGACCGACACCCGACAGGTGCACCGATGATTCACCAGTTCGCATTCCAGTTCTATCCCTACATCGCCCTCGCCGTCTTCCTGGTCGGCAGCTGGGTGCGCTTCGACTACGCGATGTACACCTGGCGCACGGGATCGAGCCAGTTGCTCTCGAGCCGCGGCATGCGCCTCGGCAGCAACCTCTTCCACGTCGGCGTGCTTGCGATCCTCGGTGGCCATTTCGTCGGACTGCTGACGCCGCATTCGGTCTATGAAGTCTTCATCACGAGCGCGCAGAAGCAGCTGCTCGCGATGGTCGTCGGCGGGATCGCGGGCGTGCTGTGCTTCGCCGGCATCTCGATCCTGCTGTGGCGCCGCCTCTTCAATGAGCGCGTGCGCGCCACCGGCACGGCCGGCGACCTGCTGGTGCTGGTGCTGATCTTCGCGCAGCTCGTGCTCGGCATGGTGAGCATCCGGGTGTCCGCAGGCCACCTGGACGGCTCCGTGATGCTGGTGCTCAGCGAATGGGCGCAGCGCATCGTGACCTTCCGCGCCGGCGCGGCGGATGCCATCGTCGGCGTGCACTGGGTCTACAAGGCCCACATCCTGCTCGGCATGACGCTGTTCCTGATCGCGCCCTTCACGCGCCTCGTGCACGTGTGGAGCATTCCGCTCAGCTACCTGTGGCGCCCCTATCAGGTGGTGCGCAAGCGGCAGGCGACGCTCGACTACGGGCGGCGGGGCTGAGCATGGGAACGGGCGCACACCGGCACGTGCACGACACGGACGACGGCCCCCGTTCGCTCGGGACGCCCGCGCCGTGCCTGCTGTTCGTCGGCGATACGCCGATCAGCGAGGCGGAGATCGCCCAGGAAATGCAGCATCACCGCGCGGCCCGGCCCGAGGAGTCGCGTGCGGCGGCGGCCCGCGCCCTCGTCGTGCGCGAACTGCTGCGGCGGGAGATCGACCGCCTCGGCCTTGCGGCCGGCGCCGACCCCGTGGGTCGTGAGACGGCCGAGGAGGCGGGTATCCGCGTGCTGCTCGAGCGTGAGCTCGTCGATCGCGTGCCGACGGCGGACGACTGCCGGCGCTACTTCGAGCAGAACCGCGAGCGCTTCCGCTCCGCCGATCGCGTGCGCATCCGCCACATCCTGCTCGCTGCGCCCGCCGACGACGTCAACGGCCGCTTCAAGGCGCGCGCCGATGCCGAGGCCCTGATCGCCCGGTTGCGCGCCAACAGCGTGCTGTTCGCGGACTTTGCGTTGCGCCGTTCCGATTGCCCATCCAAGGACGAGGGCGGCGAGCTCGGCTGGCTCGAGCGCGGCCAGACGACCCCCGAGTTCGACCGGCAGGTCTTCCGGCTGCCGGTGGGCCTCGCCGCCTTCCCGGTCGAGTCGCGCTGGGGCTACCACGTCGTGCAGGTCGATGCCGTTGAAGCCGGCGTTGCGCTCGGGTTCGACGACGTGCGCGGTCGCATCGCCGACTACCTCGAGTTGCAGGTGCGCCAGCGCGAGCTGCAACACTACCTTGGGCTGCTGCAGGAGCGCTATGGCGTGCGCGGCCTTGCGGAGATCGAAGCGCTGAACCATGAATGACACGACACTCGGCGGGCGCGCGGCCAATCGCGCGATGTGGCTCAGCACCGCGGCTTTCACCATCTGCTTCGCCGCCTGGACGATCTTCTCCATCATCGGAATCGAGCTGCAGCGGCAGCTCGGACTCTCCGGCACCCAGTTCGGCCTGCTGATCGCGACGCCGATCCTGAGCGGCTCGCTGATCCGATTGTTCCTCGGCATCTGGGCCGACCAGTACGGCGGCCGGCTCGTGCTGGCCCTCGTCATGCTGCTCGCCGCCGCGGCGACCTGGATGCTCACCTGGGCGACGACCTACCCCGGTTTCCTGTTCGCGGCGATCTTCGTGGGCGTGGCGGGCGGCGCCTTCTCCGTCGGCGTCACCTACGTGTCGCAGTGGTTCCCGCCGGAGAAGCAGGGCACCGCGCTCGGCGTGTTCGGTGCGGGCAACGTCGGTTCCGCCGTGACGAAGCTGCTTGCGCCGCTCGTGCTGGTGGCGGCTGGCTGGATGGCGGTCGCAAGGATCTGGGCGATCGCGCTGGCCGTGGGCGGGATACTCTTTTACCTGCTCGCGGCGGATGACCCGAAGCTGGCCGAGCGCCGCGCATCGGGCGCGAAGCCGATGTCCTTCCGCCAGCAGATGCAGCCGCTCGCCAACCTGCAGGTGTGGCGCTTCTCGCTCTACTATTTCTTCGTCTTCGGCGGCTTCGTCGCGCTCGCGCTCTGGCTGCCCCGCTACCTGATGGGTGCCTACGGCCTCGACGTGAAGACCGCGGGCCTGATCGCGGCCTGCTATTCGATCCCCGCGAGCGTGTTCCGCATCGTCGGCGGGCAACTGTCGGATCGCATCGGTGCGCGCAGCGTGATGTACTGGACGTTCGGCGTCTCGGCCCTCTGCACCTTCCTGCTGTCCTATCCCGACACGCAGTACATCGTGAAGGGAATCGACGGCGACATGCGTTTCAGCCTTGCGATCGGGCTCGTGCCCTTCACCGTGCTGGTGTTCGTGCTCGGCTTCTTCATGTCGCTCGGCAAGGCCGCCGTGTACAAGCACATCCCGGTCTACTACCCGCAGCACGTCGGTTCCGTTGGCGGCGTGGTCGGCATGATCGGCGGGCTCGGCGGCTTCCTGCTGCCGATCGCCTTCGGCGCACTGTCCGATTACACCAATGTCTGGACCAGCTGCTTCATGCTGCTCTTCGTGATCGTGGCCGCCGCGCTCGCGTGGATGCACTTCGCCATCCGCCGCCTCGACCTCAGCAAGTTCCCGACGCTCGGCAAGGAACACGACCTGCCGGAAATCACGGCGGCGTGGGCCGCGGAGCGGCGCGCAGCCAGCCGACGAAAGTCGTGAGCCAGGCGGCGAGCGCCACCACGAACACGATCCGCGGCAGCGGTTCGAGGAAATCGAGTTCGAGGGCCACGTTCAGCTCGTGGGTGCTCGCGGCGTACATCCCGAGCGGGAAGACGGCGCCCCAGTAGAGCGGGTCGTAGCGCAGCGGGAAGCGGCGATAGACATGCCGCCAGACGCCGAGCACCAGCAGCATCGGGATCCACCAGGTGCCGGTCGCCCAATAGAACACCGTGAAGCCCTTGATGAAGGGCCGCAATGATTGCAGGAACGGCGCGTCTGGTGCGTTGACGATGAGCAGCGACCCGGCGAGGGTCGAGATGGCCATCGCCCCCATGTTGATCCAGTAGGGCGGCGACAGGTCGCCCGGCTGGAACGAGAAGAACGTGTAGCGGTAGAAGATCAGCGACATCATCCAGATGTAGAGCATGCCGCCCCACAGCCACATCGACAGCGCAAAGAAGTTGAGCTCGAGCTTGTGCGGCTGGCCGATGCGCGCGGCGAGCAGCGCGCTCAGCACCGCGATCGACTGCGTCGCCACGACCGCGAGCAGCCAGCCGCCGTTGATGCCGCGATCGAGCGGCGGCTTCGCGTCCTTCACCGTCAGGATCGTGAAGATCGCATAGGTGAGCGCGAGCCACAGGCCGAGCGCGATGCACCAGAGGGCGAAGCCCGCGGCGAGCGGGCCGCCGAGCAGGAGCGTCTGGCTGCCGAGCACGCCCGAGGCGGCGACCGTCGTGAAGTAGCCCGGTCCACGCAGGTGGTCGCAGAGGTCGCCGAAGAACGCGCCGGGATGCCAGGCCATGCGCAGCAGGTAGAGCAGCCAGAGCGCCAGGTAGAACGCGCAGTTCAGGGCATAGAGCGCCCGTGCGAGCCAGGCGATGCCGAGCAGCTGCGCGGCGACCGAGACGATCCCCGTCGCCATCACCATGCCGAAGTAGGCGGGCGACAGTCCCGCGAGCCCCGCGCGGAATTTGACCAGGATCAAGGGAGGGGGGCGGTCAGAAGGGCAGCGTGACCTTGCCGATGTGGCCCAGCAGCAGGAAGCCGCACACGAATACGGTATTGAGCGCCCAGGCCACGGTCAGTGCACGCGCGATATGGCCGTAGAGCGGGTTGTCGACGTTGAACGCGTTGCGCCAGACGGTGCGCATGATCCACGCCGTGTACAGGACGAAGCCCGTGAGCATCAGGGCGAGCGTCGTCGTGTCGACAGCGCGGAACAGATAGAGGATCGAGCCGAACAGCAGGTGGCTCGCGAGCACGCCATAGATCCAGAACACCTGCCACAGGGGCGTGCGTCCGGGCGTCTCATCCAGGAACCATGTGGTCACCATGTGTCCTCCCGCGCCAACCATTGCGCGCCTCGAGCATACGCCCACGGCAGGCGGCATGTCAGCCGCGCTGCAGGCTCACGAGTTCGCCGTGGCTGTCGACCGTGATGAAATTCGCAATGCGCCCGGCCTTGATCGATTCGACCATCATCCGGAGCGGTCCCGCCGCCTCGTCGGAATTCGGCGCCACCCCGGCGCGGCCGTCGAGCGCCGCGATGAACAGGATGTCCCAGCGCGAGAGGGCCTCGCGCGATTCCCGCATGAGCGCCTCGAAGGACCCGATCTCGGATGCCAGCTTGTCGACGCATACGACCGGCGTCAGCGCGCCGCCCTCGCCGCGCTGGAAGGCGGCCCGCTCGTCCCCTGAGCTGTCGCGCGGCAGCTCCGCCACCGCGAAGACGAGCAGCAGGCGCTGGGGCTCGCGCTGGGAGCAAGCCGCCGCAAGCAGATCGCTGAAAGTCTGGATGCTCATGGCTGCATTCTACGCAATGGCTGCGCCGCCACCTTGCGCGTCGCGCAACATGGCCACGACGAGCCCGAGGCGCGGGGAGGCAAGCGCGCGCGCGGGCGGGCCCGACCGCCAGGCCGACAGCCGCTCGATCCCCGAGGCGATCGCGGCCGGGTCGCGCGCCGGGCCGAGGCAGGTCCACATGAGGTCGCGCAGTTCCGGCGAGACCTCTTCGTCGCGGGGCCCGTCCGCGGCGGTTCCGGATGCGACCGGCGCAGACCCGGCTTGCGTGAGCGCGCGGCCGAGTCGTCGCCCGAAGACCACCGCCTCGAGCAGCGAGTTGCTCGCGAGGCGGTTCGCGCCGTGCAGGCCCGTGTGCGCGGCTTCGCCCACCGCCCACAGGTGCGGCAGGTTCGTGCGACCGTCGAGGTCCACCGCGATGCCACCCATGTGGTAGTGCGCGGCGCAGGTGATCCGGATGGGCTCGCGGTCCGGGTCGATGCCGAACTGCCGGCAGGCCCGGTAGGCGGAGGGAAACGACCGCGCCACGTCGGTCGTGCGCAGGTCGGTCGCATCGAGCCACACGCTGCCGCCCGCGCACTGGGCGCGGTGCACCTCGCGCGCGACGACGTCACGCGGCGCGAGGTCGCCGAGCGGATGAGCGCTTCGCATGAGCGGCGCGCCACCCTCGTCGAGGAGGCGCGCGCCGGCGCCTCGCAACGCCTCGGTCAGCAAGGGCAGCGGGCGGGCGGGGACATCGAGCGCGGTGGGGTGGAACTGCACGCTGGCGAGCCCCGCACAGCGCGCGCCGGCGGCGAGCGCCATCGCGACGCCGTCGCCGCGCGCGCACTCCGGATTGGTCGTGCGGCTGTAGAGCGCGCCGATCCCGCCCGTCGCGATGACCACGTCACGGGCATGGATCGTGAAGGAGCGTCCGTCAACGGACAGCGCGGTGACGCCGCAGACCCCGTCATCGCCGCGCACCAGCCCGGTGGCGCGCAAGCCCGAAAGCCGCTCGACGTGCAGCGCTTCGGCGGCGCGCCGGCGCAGCACGCGCATGACCTCGGCGCCCGTCGCATCTCCGCCGGCGTGCAGCACCCGCGCGCGGCTGTGCGCCGCCTCGAGGTGCAGCGACCAGGCCTCGCCGTCGCGCGCGAAACGCACGCCGAGCGCCTCGAGCCAGGCCACCGCGTCGGGGGCGCCCTCGCAGGCGAAGCGGACGGCGCCGTCGTCATTCAGGCCGTGCCCGGCCGCGTGCGTGTCGATGGCATGCAGCCGGGGCGAGTCGCCGGCGCCGACCGCGGCCGCGATGCCGCCCTGGGCCAGCTCGCTCGCGGAATCGGCCGCGTTCAGCAGGCAGACGCGCCGGCCCGTGGCGGCCAGCGCGGTGACGAGCCCGGCCGCACCTGCGCCGAGCACCAGCAGGTCCGTGTCGATCGCGGTCATGTGCCGCGCGGGCGGCTGGCATCGAGCATGCGTTGCACGGCGCGGCGTGCGCCCGCGGCGATCTCCTCCGGTACCTCGATGGCCGGTGCGAGGTGTTCGAGGCTCGCGCGCACGCCCGCGAGCGTGATCCGCTGCATGTGCGGGCACAGGTTGCAGGGACGCAGGAAGTCGGTGCCCGGGAATGCGCCGGCGATGTTGTCCGCCATCGAGCATTCGGTGATGAGTACGGCGCGCTCGGGTTGCGCCTGCTCGAGTGCAGCGATCATTCCCGACGTCGAGCCGACGAAGTCGGCCGCCTCCTGCACGTCCCGCGGGCATTCGGGGTGGGCGAGCACGTAGGCGCGCGCCGACTCGCGAAACTCGCGCACTTCGGCGCCGGTGAAGCGTTCGTGCACCTCGCAGTGGCCGCCCCAGGGGATGACCCGCACGTGGGTGCGCGAGGCGACATGCGCGGCGAGGTACTCGTCCGGCACGAGGATCACCTCCGGCACGCCGAAGCTCTCGACGACGAGCTGCGCGTTCGAGGAGGTGCAGCAGGCGTCGCATTCGTTCTTGACCGCCGCGCTCGTGTTCACGTAGCACACGACCGGCACGCCGGGATGCCCGCGGCGCAGGGCGCGCACGTCCCCGGGAGTGATGGAATCGGCGAGCGAGCAGCCCGCCTCGAGGTCGGGCAGCAGCACGGTGCGCTGCGGGGAGAGGAGCTTGGCCGTCTCGGCCATGAAGCGCACGCCGCACATCACGATGACGTCGGCCTCCGACTGCGCGGCCTTGCGGGCCAGCTCGAGCGAATCACCGACGAAATCGGCGACGCCGTGGAAGATCTCGGGACGCTGGTAGTTGTGCGCCAGCACGACCGCGTTGCGCTCGCGCTTGAGCGCCTCGATCGCGCCCACGAGTTCGTAGTGCACGTCCCATTCCGCCGCCGGCATCAGGCGGGCAACGCGTGCGTGACGGCGCGCGTGCTCCGCGATGTCGTAGGCGCGCCGGTCCTCGAGCGCCGCGGCCATCAGGGGCGCCCGAAGACGAGCGACGCGTTGGTGCCGCCGAAGCCGAAGCTGTTCGACATCACGGTCTGCACGGGCATGCGCCGCGTCTCCCGGAGGATGGGATAGTCGGCACAGGCCGGGTCCAGTATCTCGATGTTGGCGGAGCCCGCGAGGAAGCCCTCCTGCAGCATCAGCAGCGAATAGATCGCCTCCTGGGCGCCGGCGGCGCCGAGCGAGTGGCCCGACAGGGACTTCGTCGAGGAAACGAGCGGCAGGTCGAAGCCGAACACTTCGCGTACGGCATTGAGCTCGATCACGTCGCCGAGCGGCGTGGAGGTGCCGTGCGCATTGACGTAGTCGACCGGGCGCGAGACACCGGCGAGCGCCTGGCGCATGCAGCGCACGGCGCCTTCGCCGGAGGGCTGCACCATGTCGGCGCCGTCGGCGGTGACGCCGAAGCCGAGCAGTTCGCCGATGATGGGTGCGCCGCGCGCCACGGCGTGCTCCCGGGACTCCAGCACCAGCATGCCGCCGCCGCTCGCGATCACGAAGCCGTCGCGGCCCGCGTCGTAGGCGCGCGAGGCCTGTCCGGGAAAGTCATTGCGCGCGGTGGAGAGCGCTCCCATTGCGTCGAACAGCGCGGTCAGCGACCAGTGCTCCTCCTCGCCGCCGCCGCAGAACATCACGTCCTGGTTGCCCCAGCGGATCTGCTCGGCCGCGGCGCCGATGCAGTGCGCGCTCGTCGCGCAGGCGGAAGTGATCGAGTAGCAGACGCCCTTCACATGGAAGCTCGTGGCAAGGCAGGCGGCCACCGTGCTGCACATCGTGCGGGGCACGCGGGTCGCGCCCACCTTGCGCAGGCCGCGCGCGCGCAGCGTGTCCGCGGCCTCGACAATGTTGGCCGGGGAGGCGCCGCCCGAGCCCGCGATCAGGCCGGTGCGCGGGTGGCTCACCTGCTCGGCGGAAAGGCCGCTCGATTCGATGGCGCGCGCCAGCGCGATCGCCGCAAAGGCGGCGGCATCGCCCATGAAGCGCAGGTCGCGCCGGTCGAGGTGGTCCGCCACCGTGATCTGCGGCACGCCCGCGACGTGGCTGCGCAGCCCCATCGTCGGGTAGTCCGGCATCGCGCGGATGCCCGAGCGGCCCTCGGCGAGCGATTCGGCCACGGTCTTCAGGTCATTGCCGAGGCAGGACACGATGCCCATGCCTGTCACGACGACGCGGCGCATCAGGCGAGCCCTTCCCGGCTGAAGAGGCCGACGCGCAACCCCTTCGCCGTGTAAATCTGCTTGCCATCGGCGCACAGCGTGGCATCGCCCACGATCATCACGAGCTTGCGCTCGATCACGCGCTTGATGTCGATGTGGTAGTCGACGCGCTTGACGGCGGGCAACACCTGCCCGGTGAAGCGCACTTCGTCGACGCCGAGCGCGCGGCCAAGTCCCTGGTGGCCGCTCCACGCAAGGTGGAAGCCGATCAGCTGCCACATCGCATCGAGCCCGAGGCAGCCCGGCATGACGGGATCGCCGATGAAATGGCAACCGAAGAACCACAGCGAAGGATCGACATCGAGCTCGGCGCGGATCTCGCCGGCGCCGTAGGCGCCGCCCTCGTCGGAGATCCACGTGACGCGATCCACCATGAGCATCTGCCCGACGGGGAGTCGCGGGGTTCCCGGCCCGAAAAGCCGGCCCTCCCCGCAGGCGATCAACTCATCGCGGGTGAACTTCTGCTGGCGGCGCGGCGCGGTGGCGGGTGCCGGCGTCGCTGTGGTGCTTTCTCGCATGCTGTCATTACAGCCCGGTACCCGTGCGGTCGCATTGACGTCGGTCAAGCAGCCTTGCCCACATGGCGTCCGTACGCTGCAATACCTCGGGGTTCATCGCGAGGGGACGGCCCCAGCGCCGGCGCGTCTCGCCGGGCCACTTGTTCGTGGCGTCGATGCCGAGCTTCGAGCCGAGGCCGGCAATGGGGCTCGCGAAGTCGAGGTAATCGATCGGGCTGCGACGCACCATCAGCGTGTCGCGCGCCGGATCGACCCGGGTCGAGAGGGCCCAGATCACTTCCTGCCAATTGCGCACGTCGATATCGTCGTCGGTGACGATCACGAACTTCGTGTAGAGGAACTGGCGCAGGCTCGACCAGATGGCCTGCATGACCTGGCGGGCATGCCCTGGGTAGGCCTTGCGGATGCTCACGACCGCGACCCGGTACGAACAGGCCTCGGGCGGCAGGTGGAAATCGACGATCTCCGGGTGGCTCCGCTGCAGCATCGGCACGAACATCTCATTGAGCGACATCGCGAGCAGGGAGGGCTCGTCCCACGGCGAGCGGCCCATGTAGCCGCCGTGATAGAAGGCCTGCCTCCTCATCGACAGGCGCTCGACCGTGAGGACCGGGAATTTCGCCTGGCTGTTGTAATACCCGGTATGGTCCCCGAAGGGCCCTTCGAGGGCCTCGTCTCCCGGTGCGATGTGACCTTCGAGCACGATCTCGGCGCTGGCGCAGACATCGAGCCCCACGCCGCTGCGAAACACCACGCTGCGCCGGCGACGCAGCAAGCCCGCGAACTGGTACTCGGAGACGCTGTCCGGGACCGGTGTCGTCGCGGCGATGAGGATGGCCGGGTCCGCGCCGATCATGACGACCACCGGAAAGGGTTTGCCGGGGTGATCGCGCTGCCAGTCACGAAAATCGAGGGCCCCGCCGCGGTGCGACAGCCAGCGCATGATCACGCGGTTCCTGCCGATCACCTGTTGCCGGTACGGCGCAATGTTCTGCCGCGACTTGCGCGTGCCGCGCGTCACGACGAGACCCCAGGTGATTAGCGGGCCGGCGTCCTCCGGCCAGCAGGTCCACACGGGCAGGCGCGAGAGGTCGACTTCGGCACCGGTCTGCACCGTATCGTAGTCGAGGGGGCGCGGCACGCTGCGCGGCGAGGCCTGCAGCAGCGGCAGGAATGCGGGCAGGCGGCCCAGCGCTTCAGTGGGTCGGTCGGGCCAATGCGGCTCGCGCAGGAAGGCAAGTGTCTCGCCGATCTCGCGAAACTGCTGCACGCTCTCGTAGCCGAGGGCGGCTGCCACGCGCCGCTGTGTGCCGAAGAGGTTGCCGAGCACCGGGATGGTCGATCCGTGCGGCTGCTCGAACCACAGCGCAGGTCCCCCTGCCTTGAGGCTGCGCTGGCAGAGGTCCGTCATCTCGAAGCGCGGGTCGACCGGGAAAGGCACGCGCTGCAGATCGCCCGCACGCTCGAGCGTCTGCACGAAATCGCGAAGACTCGCGTGCGTCATCGCTTCGCTCCGCAGCGGGCCGCTGCGTTGACGGATATCAAGCCGCGCGGGCGCGCAGCATGGCAAGAATGCCTGCCTGTCATTCCCGGGAGTTCGTCATGCCGGATCCGGTCATCCTGTTTCAGCGCCTGCTTCGCCATGCGCCCGCGACGCTGCACGCGCGGGTGGTGACGCTGGCGGTCAATCATCTGCTGCGCGGCCAGCTCCTTGCGGAACGGCTCGACGAACTCGCCGGCAAGTGTTTCAGGCTCAGCATCGAAGACGTGCCGCTCGCGCTCACGTTCGAAGTGGTCGACGGAGGGTTGCGACGCTCGACCCGGGCGCCGCATGTCACGATTCGCGGGACGCTGCAGGATTTCGTCGACCTCGCGCGCCGTCGCGAGGATCCCGACACCCTTTTCTTCCAGCGACGCCTCGCCGTTGAAGGAGAGACCGAGACCGGTCTTTGCCTGAAGAACCTGCTCGATGGCTGGGAGTACGATCTTCCGGGGCACCTGCGCGCAGTCCTGCCGGGGCCCGTCGCCGGGCTCACCCTGCATGGTCTATCCCTGCTTCGCCGCGCAGGTAGCCATCGCAATAGCCGCCCGGCAGCGAGGGCTCAGGGAAGCTGGTAGCCGCGTCCCCTGAATCCAGGGCAGTGCGGAACGCACGAATCACCGCCGGAAAGTCCTGCGACTGCGGCGAGAGGCGCAGGATATCGACCCCGGCCGAACGCAGTGCCCCGATATGCGGCAGGAGATTCTGCACGGCCGCCGATTGGGTCTGGATGCCGTTCAAGGTCAGAAACGGCTGGTCCTCGCGCGAATAGAGCGTGATGCCATCGGGATAGTCGCCACAG
>CAUJHJ010000028.1 GCA_963204835.1 Pseudomonadota bacterium | reverse complement strand
CCGCTCGCGCAGAGGACCATGCCCTCCGAGACCCCGAAGCGCATCTTGCGGGGCGCGAGGTTCGCGACCATCAACACGAGACGGCCTTCGAGCCGTGCCGGCTCGTAGGCCGCGCGAATGCCCGAGAACACCGTGCAGCGTCGCTCTCCGAGGTCGAGCTCGAGGCGCAGCAGCTTGTCGGATCCGTCCACGGTCGAAGCGCTCATGACCCGCGCCACGCGCAAATCGAGTTTGGCGAAGTCCCCGATTGCCGCCATGCCGGTGCTGCTGCCCTGCGACGCTTCGTTGGCGGGTTTGGCCGCAGGCCTGGTGGTCGTCGGGGTCGCGGCGGGCGGCGCATCGACGGCGAGCATCGCATCGATGGCCTTGCGGTCGAGGCGCGCGGCGAGCGGCTTGAATTCGTTGATCGGCACGCCGAGCAATGGCGTCGCGACGGCGTCCCAACGATCGAGTGGCACGCCGAGGAAGCGGCCCGCCTCCGCGGCGATGCGCGGCAGGACCGGCGCGAGATAGGTCATCAGTACCCGGAAGAGGTTCACGCCCTGCGTTGCGATCGCAAGCGTCTCGGCCGCGCGTGCCGGGTCCTTCGCGAGGGTCCAGGGCTTGTGGTGATCGACGTACTGGTTTGCGCGATCGGCGAGCAGCATGATCTCGCGGATCGCGGCCGCGTAGTCGCGCGCCTCGAACAGCGCGGCGACGCGCGTGCGCGCGGCGGCGAGGTCGGCATACAACGCGGGGTCCGGCAGTTCCGTCGCGAGCCTGCCGCCACCGCGCGCGACGAAGCCGGCGCAGCGGCTCGCGATATTGACGAGCTTGCCGACGATGTCGGAATTCACGCGCACGACGAGATCGTCGAGGTTGAGGTCGATGTCATCGAGGCCGGGGCCGAGCTTCGCGGCGAAGTAGTAGCGCAGCGGCTCGGCGGGCAGGTGATCGAGGTAGCGGCGCGCGGTGATGAAGGTACCGCGCGACTTCGACATCTTCTGGCCGTTGACCGTGAGGAAGCCGTGCACGTAGACCGCGGTCGGCTTGCGGTAGCCCGCGCCCTGCAGTACGGCGGGCCAGAACAGCGTGTGGAAATAGCTGATGTCCTTGCCGATGAAGTGGTAGAGCCCGGCGGTGCTGTCCGCCGCCATGTATTCGTCGAAGCTACGGCCGGTGCGATCGCACAGGGCGCGCAGGCTCGCGAGGTAGCCGATGGGTGCGTCGAACCACACGTAGAAGAACTTGCCGGGCTCGCCCGGGATCTCGAAACCGAAGTACGGATGGTCGCGCGAGATGTCCCAGTCCTTGAGCCCGGCGTCGAACCATTCCTGCAGCTTGGCACGCACGCCCGGCTGCAGCGCGTCGGTGGCGAGCCATTCGCGCAACATTTCCTCGAAGGCACCCAGCCGGAAGAAAAGATGGTCGGATTCGCGCCAGACCGGCACCGTGCCCGTTACGGTCGAGAGCGGATTGACGAGGTCGGCGGGCGAGTAGGTCGCGCCGCAGTTTTCGCAGGAATCCCCGTACTGGTCCGGCGTGCCGCAGCGGGGACAGCCGCCCTTGACGTAGCGGTCCGGCAGGAACATGCCAGCCGTCTCGTCGTAAGCCTGGCGCACCGGGCGGCGCAGGATATGGCCCGCGTCGCGCAGGCGGATGTACATCGCGGATGCGATCTGCCGGTTCTCGGGTGAATGCGTGCTGTGGAACTGGTCGTGGCCGACCAGGAAACCTTCGTAGTCGCGCGCGTGTTCCGCGGCGACGCGCTCGATCAGCGCCTCGGGTGTCACGCCCTCGCCCTGCGCGCGGATCATGATCGGCGTGCCGTGCGCATCCTCCGCGCAGACATAGAGGCAGTCGTGGCCCAGCATTTTCTGCAGGCGGACCCAGATATCGGTCTGCACGGCCTCGATGATGTGGCCGAGGTGCAGCGGCCCGTTGGCATAGGGCAGGGCGCTCGTGACGAGGATTTTTCGCATGGGCAGGGCGTCTGGTGAAGGGCGGATAGCTTACCGTTTCCCGCCCGCGCCTGCCGCTCGTGCCAGCCCCTATCCCTGGTCCTTGACCGGCTCGAATTTCGCCTTGTTGATGCCCTTCTTGTAGGCCTCCTTGCCGGTGACCTGCCTTTCCCGCAGGAGCTGCTCGATCGCGCTGTCCATGGTGCGCATGCCGGCCTGCGCGCCCGATTGCATCACCGTTTCGAGCTGGTCGAGCTTGCCCTGGCGGATGAGGTTCGACACGGCGGAGGTGTTGACGAGGACCTCGAGCGCCGCGACGCGGCCGTTCCTGTCGGCCCGCTGCAGCAGCTGCTGCGAGATCACGCCGCGCAGCGAGGTCGAGAGCATCGTGCGCACGTGCGACTGCTTGTCGGCGGGGAAGGCATTGACCATGCGGTCGACGGTCGGCGCCGCGCCATTCGTGTGCAGCGTGCCCATCACGAGGATGCCCATTTCCGCTGCGGTCACCGCGATGCTCATGGTCTCGAGGTCGCGCAACTCGCCGACCAGGATCACGTCGGGGTCCTCGCGCAGGGCCGAGTGCAGCGCGGAGGCGAAGCTCGCGGCGTGCGCCCCGATCTCGCGCTGGCTGATCAGGCAGTTCTTGCGCTCGTGCACGAACTCGATCGGGTCCTCGACCGTGAGGATGTGGCCCTTCTCGCGCCGGTTGATGTCGTCGATCATCGCGGCGAGCGTGGTCGACTTGCCGGAGCCGGTCTTGCCGGTCACGAGGATCAGGCCGTTGTTGGCGCGGCACAGCTGGCGCACCGCCTGCGGCAGGTTCAGTTCGTCGAGCGTCAGCGCCTTCGACGGAATGGCGCGGAACACCGCCCCGATGCCGTTCAGGTGCCGCAGCACGTTGACGCGGAAGCGGCCGCGCCCGGGCAGCGTGTAGGCGAAGTCGGCGCCGTCCTGCGACTCGAAGCGATCGACCGACTTGCGCGGCATGATCTCGTAGAGGATTTCCTTGACCGTGGCGGGATCGAGGCGCTCGGGTCGCAACGGCGAGAGGTCGCCGTACAGGCGGATGCGCGGCGGATCGCCGGCCAGGAAATGCAGGTCGGAGCCCTTGCGGTCGAGGATCTCGCCCAGGTATTCGTCGATGCGCGGCATCCGGCGGCCCTCAGCCCGCGCTCGCCGCCGGCGTGGGCGGCTCGAGCTTCGGCAGCATGCTCGTGTCGGTCACGTACTTCTGGAACAGGCGCTTGTCGGAGGCGTAGTTGTAGGCGTCGTCCGGGTCGATTTCGCGCGCGGTAACCGCGGCGAGCAGCGCCTGGTCAAGGAGCTGCATGCCCTGGTCGCGGCCGGTCTGCAACTGGCTCGGCAACTGGTGGGTCTGGTCGCTCTGGATCAGCTTGGCGATCGCCTTGGTCATCACCATGACTTCGCAGATCGCGCGGCGGCCGCGGTTCTCCGCGCCCTTGACCAGCACCTGCGTCACGACCGCGAGCAGGCTCTGCGCGAGGAAGCTCTTGGTCTGCTCGCGCTCCTCGACGGGCAGCGCGTCGATCACGCGGTCGATCGTCTTCGTGGCGCTGGTCGTGTGCAGGGTGCCGAGCACGAGGTGGCCCGTTTCGGCGGCCGTCATGGCCATCGAGATCGTTTCGGCATCGCGCAGCTCGCCGACCAGGATCACGTCCGGGTCCTCGCGCATCGCCGCGCGCACGCCCTCGGCGAAGCTCGGTATGTGGGTGCCGAGCTCGCGCTGGATCACCTGGCTCTGCTTGCTCCGGTGCACGAACTCGATCGGGTCTTCGAGGCTCACGATGTTGAGTTTGCGGGAGGTGTTCAGCAGGTCGATCATCGCGGCGAGCGTGGTGGACTTGCCCGTGCCGGTCGAGCCGGTCACCAGGATCATGCCCTGGTGGTAGTCGCACAGCTTCTTGACGATGGGCGGCAGCGCGAGCTTGTCGATGGTCGGGATGTCGGTCGGGATCGCGCGGAAGGCCGCGCCGATGCCGGTGTCCTTGCGGTACACGTTGACGCGAAACCGCCCGCCCTCGGTCGACACATATGAAAAGTCGAGGTCCTGGCCCTGGGTGAAGTGTTCGGCCTGCGATTTCGTCAGGATCTCGGTGACATAGCTTTCGAGTTCCGCGTCGCGCAGCTCGCGGAACTTGATCGGCATCAGGTCGCCGTTCATGCGCAGCATCGGCGGCACGCCGACGGCGAGATGCAGGTCAGAGCAGCCCTGCTGCATGCCCAGTTTCAGGAAGGCGTCGATGCGCGCCACGAGGTCTCCTGCCTGCGGAATAGGCCGATACGGCGTCGCCTGAATAGCCCGGAAAGGCTGTCAGATCAACGGGTAACGCCGAAAACCTTGACCGACCGCACGAAGTCTACAGCGCTCACCGGAATCGCGACAGGGCCGCCTTGAATTCGTCCATGGTCTGGAAGCGCTTGGTCTTGTCGACCGCCATGGCCTGCATCACGACTTCCGAGAGGCCGTCGGGCAGTGCCGGGTTCAGGTCCTTCGGCGTGCGCGCCTTGCCCTGCACGTGCTGGTACATCACCGACATGTGGTCGCCGCGCGAATACGGCGGCACGCCGGTCAGCATTTCGTAGGTGATCACGCCGAGTGCGTACACGTCGGCGCGCTGGTCGACCTTCTTGCCGAGGATCTGCTCGGGCGCCATGTACTTCGGCGATCCGATCACGTAGCCGGTCTTCGTCAGCTGCGTGTCGCCCTCGCGCTGCGCGGCGGCGACGCCGAAATCGACGATCTTGAGGAGCCCATCGCTGTTAATCAGCAGGTTCGCGGGCTTCAGGTCGCGGTGCACGACCCCGACCTGGTGCGCCACGGTCATGCCCGTGCAGATGTCGATCGCGAAGCCGATCGCGCGCTTGAGGTCCATCGGCTTCTCGCCGACGATCTCCGAGCCGAGCGTGTGCGAGGGGAAATACTCCATCGAAATGGCGTACAGCCCCTGGATGTAGAGGAAATCGTAGATGCGGATGACGTTGTGGTGCGTGATCTTGCGCGAGTAGCGCAGTTCGTGCACGAAGCGCTTCATGATCTCCTCGTCCTGCGCCACGTTCGGGTTCAGGAACTTGAGGATCAGCCGTTCGTCGACCACGGTGTCTTCCATCAGCAGCACGGTGCCGAAGGCGCCGCGGCCGATGCGTTCGATGTACTTGTAGCGGCCCTCGATCACGTCGCCGGCGTTGAGCGTCGAGATGTCGAGTTTCTGCTGCGAGCTCGCCTCGGCCTGGCGCACCACCTGCGCCACCTCGGCCTCCGACATCAGCAGGGTGCGTGCCGCCTCGGCGGGTTTCGGCGGCGCTGCGGTCCCCGCAGCGGTCCCCGCGGCGGGACGGCTTTGCGAGGCGCCGGGGATGCTGGTGCCGCCGGGCACCACCGCCGTGCCGACCGTGCGGTTGCCGCTGCCGGCGAGCGAACCGAGGCGGTTGTCGAGCTCAAGCAGCGCCTGGTGTGCGGCCTGGGCGATGGTGACGTCGGGCAGCGCGGACTGCGCCTGCAGCTGCACGCGGATCGCCTCCGCGCGCCGCTCGTCGGCGAGCTTGGCGAGCGTCGTCATCGCCTCGACGCGGATTTCCTTTTCGGGCCGCGCGAGCAGGGGCAGCAGCGTCTCGATCACCTTGTGGTCGCCGAGCTTCGCGAGGGCGCGGATCGCCACGGGCAGGGAGCGGGTGGCGCCGGAACCCAGCATTTCGACGAGTCGCGGCACCGCGCGCTTGCTGCCGATCTCGGCGAGCGCATCGACCGCGCGCTCGCTGACCCACCAGTCGGGGTCGCGGGTCGCCTCGATCAGGTGCGCCACCGCACGCTCATCCTTCGTCTGGTTCAGGATCTCGATCGCCGCGCGGCGGATGTCCTCGTCGTCGTCCTTGATGAGCTGCAGCACCGCCTCGACGACCTTCGGCCCGCCGATCTTGCCGAGCGCGTCGGCGGCGCGGCTGCGCACCCACCAGTCGTCGTCCTTGATGGCATCGAGCAGGTACTTGATCGACTTCGCCGTGCCGACCTCGTTCAGCACCTCGACCGCGGCGCGTCGCGCGTACTCGTTCTCGTCCTTCAGCACCGGCACGAGGTACTTGATCGTCTCCGGGTCGTTCACCTTGATGACGACGTCGACGGCCTTGTTCTGCACGTCGATCTCGGGGTCGCGCAGCAACTCGCAGACGCGCGCGACGTCGATCGGGCCGTCCATCTTGTGGAGCGCCGCGAGCGCCGCGGCACGCACCAGCTTGTTGTTGTCCTTCAGCTGCTCCTGCAGGGCGCTCTGCACCGCCGGGGTATTGAAGCGCGCGAGGATGTTGAGCAGGTGCAGGCGCGCGATCGGGTCCTTGCCCTGCAGGCGCCCGATGAGTTCGGGGATCGAGTCCGCGTCGGCGGCCTCGTTGATGATGCGAAAGAGCGCCGCCTTCTCGTTCGGCTCCTGCGCATAGGCGGCGGTCAGCAGTTCGCGCACGCTGAAGCGCTGCTTCTGCGCCGAGATGATGTCGACGAGCGCGGACTTCGACACGCCCTCGGTGGAGAGCGCATCGAGCAGCAGGTGCGGCGGGTAGGCGCGGCTGCTCGACAGCGCCCAGGAGATGCCCGCGATGACGCGCGGGCTGCCCTCGACGAGGCCGCGGACGAAGGCCGGGAAGGTCTTTGCATTGACGACCGAGGTGAGGATGTCCACGAACACCACGGTGGCGTTCTTGTCGGCGTCGGCGAGCGCGGCAAACAGCGGCTCGACCGCGGCGCCGCCCATCGATTTAAGGCGCGCAGCGGCCTTCTGGGTCTCGGGATCCTGCGGATCCTTGGTCGAGATGATCTGCGTGATCAGGCGATCGGCACGCAGGCCCGAGAAAAAGCTCATTCAGCCTTTCTCCGGGCAACGGGCCGCCGCACCTTGCCGGTCACGCTTTGCAATCTGCCCGTGCCTCGTCTGGGGGACCCCACAGGCCCCGAAGTATGCCATACCGGTCCATGCGAGCATCGTGCCAGCCGTCGGAACAGACGGCAATTTTCGCTAGAATCGCCCGATACGTGCCGCCCGGCACATTGGAACCCCAGATGGTGAATCCCGAGAACACCGCCCTGGCCGCGGGGCTTGCCGGTTTTGTCGACCCTGCGTCGGGCGCGAGCCTCGAGCGGCTCTCGGCCGTGGAATACGCGGGCGTCGAAGGCGGGCGGGCCCGCGTGCGCCTGCGATTCGGCTTTCCGGTGGGCGGCTATGCGCACGAGTTGCAGCCGCTGCTGGCCGCGCACCTCGCGGCCGTGGGCGTCGCCGCGCCGCTCGAACTCGAAGTCGGCGCGGACATCCGCGCGCACGCCGTGCAGCCGCGCCTCAAGCCCATGGCCGGCGTCGCCAACGTGGTTGCGGTGGCTTCCGGCAAGGGCGGTGTCGGCAAGTCCACGGTGGCCGTGAATCTCGCGCTCGCCTGGGCCGCGCAGGGCGCGCGGGTCGGCATCCTCGACGCGGACATCTACGGCCCGAGCCAGCCGCTCATGCTGGGCCTTGGCGGGCGCCGCCCGGAGATCGCCGGCGGCAAGCGCATCCGGCCGCTCGAAAATCACGGCCTCGTCGCGATGTCGATCGGCTTCCTGATCGATGCCGCGCAGCCGATGGTGTGGCGCGGGCCGATGGTGACCCAGGCGCTCACGCAATTGCTCGGCGATACCGACTGGGGCCGGCTCGACTACCTCGTCGTGGACATGCCCCCTGGAACGGGCGACATCCAGCTCACGCTCGCGCAGCGCGTGCCGGTGGCGGGGGCCGTGATCGTGACGACCCCGCAGCACATCGCGGTGGCCGATGCCCGCAAGGGCCTCAGGATGTTCGAAAAAGTCTCGGTGCCCGTGCTCGGCATCGTCGAGAACATGAGCCTGCACGTCTGCTCGAACTGCGGGCACGGCGAGGCCATCTTCGGTGCGGGCGGCGGCGACGAAATGGCGCGCGAGCACGGGGTGGCGCTGCTGGGCCGCCTGCCGCTCGACGCGCACGTGCGCGAGGAGGCCGATGGCGGCCGGCCCACGGTGGTCGCGGCGCCGGGCACGCCGCGCGCCGCCGCCTATCTCTCCATGGCGCGCCGCACGGCCGCGGCGCTCGCGCTGCGCGCCATCGACGCCAGCCCCGCCGTACCGCAGATCGTGGTCGAGGAGACCTGAGGATGAGCATCAAGGCCGACAAGTGGATCCGCCGCATGGCGCTCGAGCGCGGCATGATCGAGCCGTTCGAACCGGGGCAGGTGCGCGCGGTGGAGGGGCGCCGGATCGTCTCCTACGGCACCTCGAGCTACGGCTACGACGTGCGCTGCTCGGACGAGTTCAAGGTGTTCACCAACATCAACTCCACGATCGTCGACCCGAAGGCCTTCGACGAGAAGAGTTTCGTCGACATGCAGGCCGACGTCTGCATCATCCCGCCGAATTCCTTCGCGCTCGCGCGCACGGTCGAGTATTTCCGCATCCCGCGCAGCACGCTGGTGGTGTGCCTCGGCAAGAGCACCTATGCGCGCTGCGGCATCATCGTCAACGTGACACCGCTCGAGCCCGAATGGGAAGGCCACGTGACGCTCGAGTTCTCGAACACGACGACGCTGCCTGCCAAGATCTACGCCAACGAGGGCGTCGCGCAGATGCTGTTCTTCGAGTCGGACGAGGTCTGCGAGACTTCCTACCGGGACCGCGGCGGCAAGTACCAGGGCCAGCGCGGGGTCACGCTGCCGAAGACCTGAGGGCGGCGCGGCGGCTCAGCCGCGGCTGTATTCGCGGATCGTCATCATGAACTCGAGCTTCTCGCCCTTGCGGCGCTCGGCACGCACCGGCAGGTAACCGAGCGCAGGCGCCATCCACAGGCGGATCACGCGGCTCGACCCCGGGCGGCGGCTTTCGAAGACGATCGTGTCGAGCTCGCCGAGGTCGGTGGCGAGCTTCTGCGGGCCGATGCGCGTGAAGTCGTATTCCTTGATGCGGTCCTTGTCGATCGAGTGCAGCCGGGCCGGCACCGCGCCGGTGGCGGCCGCGTGCATCTGCGCGATCTGGATGGACATCGGGTCCTGCACGCCGGCGGCGATGGCGAGGTCCACCGGGCGGTTCTCGGCCTTGCCGGTCACGCGACCTGCCTGCCAGTCGAAATCGAGTGCGACGTCACGGTCGGTGGCGGGGCCGCCGTCGTCGCCGCGAAACTGCAGCGGTTGGGTCTCGCCGTTCGCAAAGCGCAGCTCGGACGACTGCGTCACCGTATCGGGGATGGCAAGGCGGAACAGGCCGCGGGCGACATTGCGCGAGTCGTAGCGCCAGGTATCGGTACCCGTGCGACGCAGTTCCAGCTGCGATGTCCCGGCGGTCATGCCCTTCCATTGCACGGCATAGGTTGCGCGAAAGGGCGTCGGCGCCCAGTCCGCGGCATGCGCCACCGGCAGCCACGCAAGCGCAGCGAGGGCCGTCAGGGCCGCGAGGTTCGCGAGCCGGGCGTGCAGGCTAGTGGAAACCTGTCCCATCGAATTCCTCCACGAGCGGCCCGTCGAGCGCGCGGCCGTCGAACCACGGCCGTCCTTCGCGCGAGGCCAGCCGGCCGCTTGCGATCCAGCCGATCACGCGCGGGTACAGGATGTGCTCGATCGCCTGAACGCGCGCTGAAAGCGAGGCCTCGTCATCGTCGGGCCTGACGGCCACGCGACCCTGCAACACCACGGGTCCGCCATCGAGTTCGTCCGTGACGAGGTGGATCGAGCAGCCGTGCGCGAGCTCGCCCGCCTCGAGCGCCCGCCGGTGCGTGTGCAGGCCCTTGAACTTCGGCAGCAGCGAGGGGTGGATGTTCAGCATGCGGCCGCGGTAGTGCGCGACGAAACCCGGACCGAGGATGCGCATGAAACCCGCGAGCACCACGAGGTCGGGTCGCGCGGCATCGAGCCGCTCGGCGAGGGCGTCCTCGAAGGCCTCGCGGGAGCCAAAGGCCGCGGGCGCGAGCGCGAAGGCCTCGAGCCCCCGCCCGCGGGCCGCGACGAGCCCGGCGGCGTCGATGCGATCCGAGGCGACACAGGCGACCCGCGCGCCGATCCCGCCGCGGTCGCAGGAGTCCGCGATGGCCAGCATGTTGCTGCCCCGGCCCGAAATCAGGATGGCGAGCGAGAGCCGGGCCTCGCTCATGCGCCGATCACGACCCCGGCATCGCCCCGGCGCACATTGCCGATCAGGTTCGCGACCTCGCCCTGTGCGCGCAGCAGCGTGAGCGCGGACTCCGCGTCCGATTGCGCGACGATCACCACCATGCCGATGCCGCAATTGAAGGTGCGGTACATCTCGGCGTCGGGCAGGCTGCCGGAGCGCTGCAGCCAGTCGAACAACGGGTCGCGATGCCAGGCGCGGCGCGACAGCACGACCTCGAGGCCATCCGGCAGCGTGCGCGGGATGTTGTCGGTGAGGCCGCCGCCGGTGATGTGCGCAAGGCCGTGCACCGGCAGCCGGCGCGTGAGCTGAAGCAGCGAGCGCACGTAGATGCGGGTCGGGGCGAGCAGCCGGTCGAAGAGCGGCCTGCCGTCGAGTTCGGTCGCCGCCGTGGCGCCCGACAGGCCGACCAGCTTGCGGATGAGCGAGTAGCCGTTCGAGTGCGCGCCGGAGGAAGCGAGGCCGATCACGGCGTCGCCCTCGGCGACGAGGCGGCCGTCGATGATCGAATCCTTCTCGACGATGCCGACGCAGAAGCCCGCGAGGTCGTAGTCGTCGCCGGCATACATGCCCGGCATCTCGGCGGTCTCGCCGCCGACGAGCGCCGCGCCCGCCTGCGCGCAGCCCTCGGCGATGCCCTGTATGACCGCAGCGGCCACGTCGACGCGCAGCTTGCCGGTCGCGTAGTAGTCGAGGAAATAGAGCGGTTCGGCGCCCTGCACCACGACATCGTTGGCGCACATCGCGACGAGGTCGATGCCGATCGTGTCGTGGCGGCCCGTTTCGATCGCGAGGCGCAACTTCGTGCCGACCCCGTCGGTGCCAGACACGAGCACGGGGCGCACGAACCGGTCGAGCGGCACCTCGACGAGGGCGCCGAAGCCGCCAATGCCGCCGAGCACTTCGCGGCGCTGGGTCCGGCGCACGAGCGGCTTGATGCGCTCGACGAGTTCATCGCCGGCGTCGATGTCGACACCGGCATCCCGGTACGTGACCGGCGAGGGAGGGGAAGGCATGCCGCTATAATAGCCGACATGCACGCCGCCTTCCGGTACGTCGGGGTCCTCGCGCTGCTCGCCACCTGCGCCACGGCGGACGCGGCGCGCGCCGTGCGGGTGTACGACGTCACCGTGCGCGAGGCCTCGGCCGCGCAGGTGGCGCCGGCCGCCATGCGCCGTGCGCTCGTACGGGCCACCGGGCGGCGCGATGCGGCCGCGGATCCCGCGCTGGCCTCCCTCCTGGGCAATGCCCAGCGCTACGTGCGGTCGAGCCGCCCCGCGGGCGACGGGCGTACGGACGTGGTGCTCGACGGCGGCGCCATCGAGAGCGCGATCCTCGCGGCAGGGCGTGCGGTCTGGCCCGCCGCCCGGCCGCTGACACTCGTCGTATTCGATGCCGCTGCCGACAGCGCCACGCTGGACGCGGCGCGCGCGCAGGTGGAGGCCGCCGCGAGCGAGCGCGGCCTGCCGGTCTCGGTGGTGCCGGCCGCGACGCTGAACGCGGGTTCGGCGTCGCTTGCGACGCGCGAGCTGCTGCTGCCGGCCGTGCAGCGGTTAGGTGCCGACGCCGTGCTCGTCGGGCGCCTCGAGGGCGGGGTGGCGCCGTCCTGGCAATGGACCCTGACCTCGCCCGATCTCGCCGAGAGCTGGTCGGCTGCGCCCGGTGCCGCGCTCAACGATGCCGTCGATGCCTTCGTGCGTGTGAGCGATGCCCCGGTGGCTTCCACCGACAGCGACGTGATCGTCATGGTCTCGGGCGTGCGCAGCCTCGCTGACTACGCGGATGTGTCGCGCGCGCTGGCCGGCGTGGGCGGCGTGAAGCGCATCGCGCTCGAGGAGGCGGCGGGTGACGTGGCGCGCTTTCGCGTGACCACGCAGGCAGCGGTCGACACCCTCGCCGCGGCGATCGCCGGCCAGTCGCGGCTCGTTCCCGCGGCGGGCGCCGCGACGCCGGGCGTGCTGTCCCTGTCCTGGCTGCCCTGAGCCCGCGGCCCCGTGCGGCACCTGCCGAACCTCATCTGCCTCGCGCGCATCGCGCTCACATGGCCGATCATCGCGATGCTCGCGCGCGACCGGGCCGACCTCGCGCTCGCGCTGTTCACGATCGCCGCGATCAGCGATGGCCTCGATGGCTGGCTCGCCAAGCGTTTCGGCTGGACCTCGCAGCTCGGGCGCTTCCTCGACCCGCTCGCGGACAAGATCCTGCTCGTCTTCGTGTTCGTCTATGCGACCTGGATCGGGCTCGTGCCCGTGTGGCTCACCGCGGTGGCGGTGGCCCGCGACGTCATGATCGGGCTCGGCGCGAGCATCTATCGGTTGTGGTTCGGGCCCCTGAACGGCCGGCCCACGATCGTCAGCAAGGTCAACACGCTGCTGCAGATCATCGTGCTCGTGCTCGCGATGCTGCGCGCGGCGAGCGGGTTGCCGCCGTGGGAAATCGTCGAGGCGCTGTCCTTGCTGACCCTCGCGACCACCGTGGTATCCGGCTGGGACTATGTCAGCCGCTTCGTGCAGCGCGCCTGGCAGCAGGCCGGCGCGCCGCGCGCCTGACATGCGCCAGCTGCCGCTCGGGGTGCGGTTGCGGGACCGCGCGAGTTTCGCGAGCTTCGTCGCGGGCGGGAGCGCGGAGGCCGTGCGCCACGTGCGGGAACTCGCCGCGGGCGACCGCGCCGGCTGCGCCTGGCTGCATGGCCCTGCCGGAACGGGCAAGACGCACCTGTTGCAGGCAGCGTGTGCCACCGCCGCCGAATCAGGCCGCGCCGGTTACCTGCCGCTGTCCGATTTCGCGCAGGGCGAGGCCGGGGTGCTCGACGGCTGGCGCGACCTCGATTGCGTGTGCCTCGACGACCTGCAGGCCGTGGCGGGGCGCCGGCCCTGGGACGAGGCGCTCTTTCGCCTGTATCGCGACATCGAGGAGCGCGGTGCGCGACTGATCGTCGCCGCGGCCGCGCCGCCGGGCGCGCTCGGCTGGTCGCTGCGCGACATCGCGTCGCGCTTCGCCGCCGCGCCCGTCTTCGCGCTGCAGCCGCTCGATGAAGCGGGGCGCATCGCGGCGCTGCGCTTGCGCGCGCGGCTGCGCGGGGTGGACCTGCCGGATGAAACGGTGCGCTTCCTGCAGCGCCGCTACCCGCGGGACATGCAGACGCTCTACGGGCTGCTCGATACGCTCGACGACGCGGCGCTCGCCGCGCAGCGGCGGCTTACCGTGCCGTTCGTGCGCGAGGTGCTCGGGGGCTGAGCGCAGTGGCGCCTTCGTCGCACGGGATCAGCGGCGCGTGGCGAGGCGCACCGCGAGTTCCGCGACGCGCTTGCCGAGCACCTGCGCGAGCTGTTTCTCGTCGTCGGACAGCTGCGCGCCCGCATCGTGGCCCGCCACATGGGAGGCGCCATAGGGCGATCCGCCGGTGCGCGTCGTCGTCAGCGCGCGCTCGGTGTACGGAATCCCGACCAGGTACATGCCGTGGTGGATCAGCGGCAGCATCATCGACAGCAGCGTCGTCTCCTGGCCGCCGTGCTGGGTCTGGGTCGACGTGAACACGCCCGCCGGCTTGCCCGCGAGGCCGCCGTCGAGCCACAGGCTCGAGGTGCCGTCGAGGAAATACTTGAGCGGCGCCGCCATGTTGCCGAAACGCGTGGGACTGCCGAGCAGGAGGCCCCGCGTCTCGCGCAGGTCGGCGAGCGTCGCGTAGGGCGCGCCACTGTCCGGCACGGGCTTCACCGGGCGCTCGCTCTCGGCGCTGACGGGTGGCACGGTGCGCAGGCGGGCGGTGGCGCCAGCGACGCTTTCGATGCCGCGGCACACCTGGCGAGCGAGTTCCGCCGTCGAGCCGTGCCGCGAATAGTAGAGGACCAGTATTTCGCTCATGTGCGCATTGTAGAATCCGTCCTTGTGATTGCACGCAAGTGTTTCGTTTCAGGGCGGGTGCAGGGCGTGTTCTACCGCGCCACCGTGGCCCGTTGCGCCGCGGAACTCGGCGTCACTGGCCACGCCCGCAACTTGCCCGACGGGCGGGTCGAAGTGCTCGCCTGCGGTCCCGAGGAGCGCGTCGTGCGCTACCTCGAGGCGCTCTGGGCCGGGTCGACCGCGTCGAAGGTGACGGCGATCGAGGTGATCGAACTCGACCTCGCGCCGGATCAGCGCCCGGCGGACTTCCGCACCGGCTGAGCCGCGGTCGTCGCCGCGAGCCCGAGGTCGTCCGCGCCGTTCCAGCGGCTCCAGCTGCCGAGTACGAGGTCCGAATAGTCGCGCCGCCCGACGCTGCCGTTGTAGCGCGCGAGCGCCTTCTGCACGTTGTTGCTCTCGAACTTGAGGTAGTAGCGCAGGATCGCGCAGCCCATGCGGATATTGGGGCCGACCTGCGTGAGCTGGTGGCGCTGCATGCCGAGCTTTTCCGGCCAGAAGGGCATGATCTGCATCAGGCCCACGGCCCCAGCGTACGACACGGCCCAGCGGTTGAAACGGCTTTCAATGTCGATGACCGCCATCACGAGGCCCGGCGGCAGGCGCATCTCGCCCTTGCGATGCGCCTCGCAGAACACGGTGCGCAGGATGTCGAGGCGCTCGGCCTTGTCGGGCACCCGCTTGACGAGCCGCGGCTCCATCATCGTGAACCACACGGCCGACTCGTACCGGTCCGGGAAGCATTCGGCCTGCGCGATCGCGTGCTCGATGACGCCGCGCAGCCCGGCGTCGCGTTGCTGGTCGGCACGCGCCGCAGGCGCGGCCCACGCGCAGGCGACCGCCGCGAGGAGGGCGAGTGCCCGGGCGGCGCGCGCGCGGCCGGCGCCGCGCTCAGCCCGGAGCGAGGCGCGAGCGGATGAAGGCGACGGCGCCCTCGAGCGCGAAGTCTTCGCTCGCTTCGGCACGCCGGTGGCGGTATTCGAGGTTGCCGGCTTCGAGCCCCCGCTCGCCCACCACGACCCGGTGCGGGATGCCGAGCAGCTCGGCGTCCGCGAACTTCGCGCCGGGGCGCGCGTCGCGGTCGTCGAGCAGGACTTCGATCCCTGCCCGCGTGAGCTCGTCGTAGAGGCGATCGGCGGTTTCACGGACACGTTGCGACTTCGCGAGGTTGATCGGGACCAGCACCACCTGGAACGGCGCAATGGGCTCGGGCCAGATGATGCCACGCTCATCGTGATTCTGTTCAATCGCGGCTGCCACGACCCGCGTCACACCTATGCCATAGCAACCCATGTACAGGGTGGTGCTGCGGCTTTCCTCGTCGAGCACGGCCGCGTTCATCGCCTCGCTGTACTTGCGGCCGAGCTGGAACACATGGCCCACCTCGATGCCGCGGGCGATCGACAGCCGGCCCTTGCCGGAAGGGCTCGGGTCGCCCGCCACCACGTTGCGCAGGTCGGCGACCTGCGGCTCCGGCAGGTCGCGACCCCAGTTCACGCCCGTGAGGTGCGTGTCGCGCGCGTTCGCGCCGCAGACGAAGTCGGCGAGCGTGGCGGCGCTGCGATCGGCGATGACCGGGCACCCGGCGAGGCCCACGGGGCCGACATAGCCGGGCTCGGTACCCGTGGCTGCGCGCACCGCTTCGGCACTCGCCATGCGCAGCGGCGAGGCGACGCCCGCGATCTTCTGCGCCTTGACCGCGTTCAGCTCGTGATCGCCGCGCAGCACGAGCGCGACGACCCCGCCGTTCGCGCCCTCGACCAGCAGGGTCTTCGCGCACTGCGCGGCCGGCGTGCCGAGAAAGCCGCTGAGCGCCTCGATCGTGCGCACGCCCGGTGTCGCGACCGGCTGCATCGTGGTGCGCGCGACGGGGCGCGGCGCGGCGGGCGCGAGCGCCTCGGCCATCTCGAGGTTCGCGGCGTACTCGTCGCCGTCGGAGAACACGATCGCGTCCTCGCCCGAATCGGCGAGCACCTGGAATTCCTCTGAAGCCGTGCCGCCGATCGCGCCCGAGTCGGCGCGCACTGCGCGGAACCTGAGCCCCATGCGCGTGAACATGCGCGCGTAGGCTTCGCGCATGGCCGCGTAGCCTTCCCGCAGCGAGGCCTCGTCCAGGTGGAAGGAGTAGGCGTCCTTCATGATGAACTCGCGCCCGCGCATCACGCCGAAGCGCGGGCGGATCTCGTCGCGGAACTTCGTCTGGATCTGGTAGAAGTTGACCGGCAGTTGCCGGTAGCTCTGCAGCTCGCGCCGCACGAGGTCGGTGATCACTTCCTCGTGCGTCGGGCCGATCACGAACTCGCGATCACCCCGGTCGGTGAAGCGCAGCAGCTCGGGGCCGTATTCCTGCCAGCGCCCCGACTCCTGCCACAGTTCGGCCGGCTGCACGGCGGGCATCAGCACCTCGAAGGCGCCGGCGCGATCCATTTCCTCGCGGATGATCGCCTCGACCTTGCGCAGGGTCAGCAGGCCGAAGGTGGTCCAGGTGTAGATGCCGGCGGCAAGTCGGCGGATGAGCCCCGCCCGCAGCATCAGCCGGTGGCTCGCGACCTCCGCTTCGGCGGGCGTTTCCTTCATCGTGTTGAGCGGATATCGGGACCAGCGCATCGGGACGAGGCTCCATCGGGCGGTACGGCGGGAGAGCGGCGCATCTTATATGATGAGCGCCATGTCCACACCGAGCATGGAACCGGGCGCGCGCGGCCGCGGCATCTTCCTGCTGCCGAACGCGCTGACCACCGGCTGCCTGTTCTCGGGCTTCTACGCCATCATCGCCGCGATCGACGGCAACTTCGACCGGGCGGGCGTCGGTGTATTCGCCGCGATGCTGTTCGACGGCCTCGACGGCCGGGTCGCGCGCTGGACGCGCACTGAAAGCGATTTCGGCCGCGAGTACGACAGTCTCGCCGACATGGTGGCCTTCGGGCTCGCACCGGCCATCGTCATGTACCAGTGGGGCGTCGAGCGCATCGCCGAGTACGGCCGCGCCTGGGGTCGCTTCGGCTGGGTCGCGACCTTCTTCTTCGCGGTGGCGGCGGCGTTGCGCCTCGCGCGCTTCAATACGCGCACCGCGCAGGACAAGCGTTACTTCGAGGGGCTGCCGAGTCCGTCGGCCGCCGCCGTGGTTGCGGCCTTCGTCTGGTTCTCGAGCACCTGGCGCGCGCCGGGCGGGCTCACCGAGCTGATCCTCGCCTTCTGCGTCACGGCGCTCGCCGGCGCGCTGATGGTGTCGAGCTTCCCGTACATGAGCCTGAAGCAGGTCGATGTCGACAAGCGCGTGCGCTACTACTACTTCATCGTGGTGCCCTTGTTCCTCGCGCTGATCGCCATCGACCCGCCGACCATGCTGCTCGCGATGTTCGCGACCTATGCGCTTTCCGCGCCGGTGCAATGGGCCGTTCGCCGCCTGCGCCGCCGGTGACCGCCGCATCCGCGGCACGCCGCGCGCACTACCTCGCGGCGCTCGGCATCGACGCCTACCGCTCGCGCCACGCGCCCGTGGCCGAGCTTCAGCCGGCGGCCGAGCCGCCGGCCGGCGACGCCGTCGCAGCCTTCGAGCCAGTGTCCGGCGCCGATTGGGGAACCTTGCGCGAGCGGGTCGCGGGCTGCACCCGGTGCAGGCTCTGCGAAGGCCGCACCCAGACCGTCTTCGGTGTCGGCGACCCGCGTGCGCGCTGGCTGGTGGTCGGCGAGGCGCCCGGCGCAGAGGAAGACCGCCGTGGCGAGCCGTTCGTGGGCCGCGCGGGGCAGCTCCTCGACTCGATGCTGCGTGCCGTGGGCCTCGCGCGCGAAACCGTGTTCATCGCGAACGTGCTCAAGTGCCGGCCGCCGGACAATCGCGACCCGCGGCCGGATGAAATCGCGGCCTGCCTGCCGTACCTCGAGCGGCAGGTGGCGCTGATCGAACCGCGCATCATCCTGGCCGTCGGCCGCATCGCCGCGCAGGCCCTGCTCGGCAGCGATGCGCCGGTCGGGCGCCTGCGCGGTCGGGTGCATCGCCATGGCGCGGCGCAGACGCCGCTCGTCGTCACTTACCACCCTGCCTACCTGCTGCGATCGCCCGGCGAGAAGCGCAAGGCCTGGGACGATCTCAGGCTCGCGCGGAGCCAGCTCGATGGTTGCGGCGCGCATTGACCTGCCGCTGCCGCGCGTCGATCTGCGGCCGATGGCGGAGGGCGACCTCGCGCGCGTCGCGGCCCTCGAGCGCGAGTCCTATCCGTTTCCCTGGAGCGAGGGCATCTTCCACGACTGCCTGCGCGTGGGCTACGTGTGCCGGGTCGTCGAGCTCGGCTTCGACCTCGTCGGCTACGGGGTGATGAGCACGGGCGCCGGGGAGGCGCATGTCCTCAATCTCTGCGTGCGCGAGGCGATGCGCGGTCGGGGCATCGGGCGCACGCTGCTGCGCCATCTCATCGAGCTCGCCGTGACCGCCGGCGCGCAGGACCTGTTCCTCGAAGTGCGCCCATCGAACCTTGCCGCCGTCCGCCTCTACCATTCGCTCGGCTTCGTGCAGGTCGGCGTGCGCCGCGGCTACTACCAGGCCGTGGGCGGGCGCGAGGATGCGACGGCGCTGCGCCTCGACCTGCGCGACCTCGGCGGCTAGCGCAGCGCCAGCGGCAGCTGCGTCGTTTCCTTGACCGCGGTCATCGCGATCGCGGAGCTGAGCGACTGGATGCCGGGGATCTTGGAGAGCTGGTCGAGGAAGAAGGCTTCGTAGCCCTTGATGTCGCGGGCGACGATGCGCAGCAGGAAGTCCCAGTCGCCCATCAGCGTGTAGCACTCGAGCACTTCCGGATGCCGCCGCACGGCCTGTTCGAAGCGCGCGAGGTTGTCGCGGCCATGCGCAACGAGCTTGACGTGCGCAAAGACCGTGACGCCGAGGCCCACCTTCTCCCGGTCGAGCAGCGCGACGCGCTGGCGGATCACGCCCTGTTCCTCGAGCCGCCTGACCCGGCGCCAGCAAGTCGTGACGGCGAGGCCGACACGCTCGGCGAGCTCCGCGGCGGAGAGGGCGCCGTCCTTCTGCAGCACCTCGAGGATTCGCAGGTCGGTGCGGTCGAGATCGGCTTGGGACATTCTTTCCTGGGAACAGCAATTCATGGAATGAACATGCTGTATATTGTGGTTTTCCGGTCCGGGTTGCAATGCGATTAGCCCGTCGCCAGCGCATAGTGGCGGGCGGGGTCAAGGAGCCGTGCCATGGCGAATCGTCCGCGTACGCGACTGCATGTTCCACAACCGCCGGCGAGGCCGGGCGATCGGGCGGATTTCAGCTACCTGAAGCTGCAGCCGGCGGGCGCGCAGCCGCGGCCCGACGTGAAGGTGTCGGCGCTCGCGACGCCGCCGCTCGCGACCGGGCTGGTGCGCGTCCTCGACGACGAGCATCGTGCCGTCGGCGAATGGCATCCGCACCTCGAGCCCGAGGTCCTGCAGGCGGGGCTGCGCCACATGCTGCTCACGCGCATCTTCGACGAGCGCATGCAGCGCACGCAGCGCCAGGGCCGCATTTCCTTCTACATGCGCAGCCTCGGCGAGGAAGCGGTGTCGGTCGCGCAGGCCATGGCGCTGCGTCCCGGCGACATGCTCTTCCCCTCCTACCGCAACCAGGGCCTCTACATGGTGCGCGGGCGGCCGCTGGTCGACCTCATGTGCCAGCTGCTGTCGAACACGCGCGACATGTGCAAGGGCCGCCAGTTGCCGGTGATGTACCACTGGCGCAAGGGCAACATCTTCTCGATTTCCGGCAACCTCGCGACGCAGTTTCCGCAGGCCGTCGGCTGGGCGATGGCGGCGGCGATCAAGGGCGAGGACCATGTCGCCTCGACCTGGATCGGCGAGGGCTCGAGCGCCGAGGGGGATTTCCACGCGGGCATGGTGTTCGCCGAGGTCTACCAGGCCCCCGTGCTGCTCAACATCGTCAACAACCAGTGGGCGATCTCCACCTTCCAGGGCACGGCCGGCGGCGAGAAGTCCACGTTCGCCGCACGCGGCCCGGGCTATGGCGTGGCGGGCATCCGCGTCGACGGCAACGACTTCCTCGCGGTGCATGCCGTGACGCAGTGGGCCGCGGAGCGCGCGCGCAAGGGCGGCGGGCCGACCCTCATCGAGCACGTCACCTACCGCGCGTCCGCGCATTCGACCAGCGACGACCCGTCGCGTTACCGCCCCAAGGACGAGTACGAGCGCTGGCCGCTCGGCGATCCCGTGCAGCGCCTGAAGATGCACCTCATCGCGCTCGGCAAGTGGTCGGAAGATCGGCACGCCGCGCTCGCCCGCGAGCTCGAGGAGGAAGTCGCCGCCGCGTGGCGCGAGGCGACGCAGCACGGCACGCTCACCGAGGGGCCGCGGCTCGACCCGGACCTGATGTTCGAGGACGTCTTCAAGGAGATGCCGCAGCACCTGCTGCGCCAGCGCGAACAGCTGCGCGCGGAGCGAGGCTGACATGGCCCGCATGAACATGATCCAGGCGCTGAATTCCGCGATGGACGTCATGCTCGGGCGCGACCCCGGTGTCGTGGTGCTCGGCGAGGACGTCGGCTATTTCGGCGGCGTGTTCCGCACCACCGACGGGCTGCAGCGCAAGTACGGCGAGCACCGCGTGCTCGACTCGCCCATATCCGAACTCGGCATCGTCGGCACCTCGATCGGCATGGCGGTGAACGGCCTGCGGCCCGTCGCCGAGATCCAGTTCGCGGACTACATTTACCCGGGCTATGACCAGATCGTCAGCGAACTCGCCCGGCTGCGTTACCGCAGCGCCGGCGACTTCTACGCGCCGGTGACGATCCGCACCCCTTGCGGCGGCGGCATCCGCGGCGGCCAGACCCACTCGCAGAGCCCCGAGGCGATCTTCGCGCACGTCTGCGGCGTGAAGGTGGTGATGCCCTCGAATCCCCACGACGCGAAGGGCCTGCTGATCGCGGCGATCGAGGACGACGACCCGGTGATCTTCCTCGAGCCGAAGCGGCTCTACAACGGCCCCTTCGACGGCGATCCGGCCAAGCCGGCCGTGCCCTGGAGCTCGCACCCGCGCGGCGAAGTGCCCGAGGGCCACTACACCGTGCCGATCGGCAAGGCACAGGTCGTGCAGGCCGGCAGGGATGTCACGGTGGTTGCCTACGGCACGATGGTGCACGTGGCGGAGGCCGCCGCGCGATCGCTCGACATCGACGCCGAGATCATCGACCTGCGCACCATCGCCCCGCTCGATACCGACACGCTCTGCGAGTCGGTGTGCCGCACCGGCCGCTGCCTCATCGTCCACGAGGCCACGCGCTTCGGCGGCTTCGGCGGCGAAATTTCGGCCACGATCCAGGAACAGTGCTTCTGGCACCTGCAGGCGCCGATCGGGCGCGTCGCCGGCTGGGACACGCCGTATCCGCACGCGTTCGAATGGGAGTATTTTCCAGGCCAGAAGCGCGTGGCGATGGCGCTCAAAGCCATCATGTCGGCAAGCTGAACGCACGGGGGCAGGATGGCGATCTACGTTTTCAGGATGCCCGATCTCGGCGAGGGCACGGTGTCCGCCGAGATGATGCAGTGGCACGTCAAGGCCGGCGACGTGGTCCGCGAGGACCAGATCATCGCCGACGTGATGACCGACAAGGCCGCGATCGAGATCCCCGCGCCGGTGGCGGGGCGGGTCGTGCGCACCCAGGGCGAGCCGGGCGAGATGATCGCGGTGGGCTCTGAATTGATCTCCTTCGAGACCGACGCCGATGCGCCCGCCACGGCGCACGGTGCGCCCGAGCCCGCGTCCAGGCCCGCGTCCGCCACACCCACGGCACCCGCTGCATCCGCGGCGCCGGCGGCCGCCGCGGCAGTCCCCGCGGGCCGCGTCATGGCCTCACCCGCCACCCGGCGGCGGGCGAAGGAGGCCGGCATCGACCTGCAATCGGTGGCGGGCTCCGGTCCGGGCGGGCGCGTCACGCGCGCGGATTTCGAGGCGGCCGCCGCGACGGGCGTGCCGCCTGCGGTCGCCTCGCACGGCGCCGGCCGCGCAGCGGCCGGGCCGGCGCGCCGCGAAGGCACGACGGAAGTGAAGATCATCGGGCTGCGCCGGGTGATTGCGCAGCGCATGAGCGAGGCGAAGCGCAACATCCCGCATTTCGCCTACGTCGAGGAAGTGGATGTCACGGAACTCGAGGCGCTGCGTGTGCATCTCAACGAGGCGGCCCCCGAGGGTGCGCAGTCATTGACGATGTTGCCTTTCCTCGGCCTCGCGCTCGCGCGGGTGCTGCCGGCCTTCCCGCAGTGCAATGCGCTGCACGATGCGGAGCGCAACGTCGTCGTGCAGCACGCCGCATTGCATCTCGGCATCGCGGCTCAAACGCCCGATGGCCTCAAGGTGCCCGTCGTGCGGCACGCCGAGGCGCTCTCGCTGCGCGGCCTCGCGGCGGCGATCCGCGACGTGTCGGATCGCGCCCGCCGCAACAAGTCGCCGCGCGAAGAGTTGTCGGGGTCGACGATCACGATCACGAGCCTCGGCCGACTGGGCGGCATTGCCTCCACTCCGGTGATCAACGCGCCGGAAGTGGCGATCATCGGCGTCAACAAGGCGGTCGAGCGGCCGGTCGTGCACGGCGGCGCCATCGCGATCCGGCGTATGATGAACCTTTCCTCGTCGTTCGATCACCGCTTCGTGGACGGCTTCGACGCCGCCTCCATGATCCAGGCGCTCAAGGCCCTGCTCGAGCATCCGGCGACGATATTCATGCATCCAGAGGACTGATCCCGATGAAAGACGCTGCGAAACCGGCCTTCGGCACCGTATTGACCGACACGATGGCGGTCGCGGAGTACCGCGACGGCGGCTGGCAGGCGCACCAGCTGCAGCCTGTCGCACCGATCCCCATGCACCCGGCCGCGCACGTCCTGCATTACGGCAGCGAATGCTTCGAGGGTTTCAAGGCCTATCGGGGCAAGGACGGCTCGGTGAGCGTCTTTCGCATGGACAAGCACATCGCACGCATGCGCCAGAGCGCGCGCCAGCTCGTGCTGCCCGAGCCTGACGCCGCGCAGCTCGCGACGATGGTGCGCGAAGTCGTGCGCGCCGCGCGCGAGCAGGTGCCGGAGCCGCCGGGCGCGCTGTACCTGCGCCCGATGCTGATCGGCACGACGCCCAACATCGGCGCCGCGGCAACGCCCAGCGCAGCCGCGATGCTGATCGTGCTCGCGAGCCCCGTCTGGGATTACTTCGCGGGCGGCGCCAAGCCGCTGCGCATCTTCGTCGAGGACCAGAAAACCCGCACGGCCTCGCACCTCGGCATGGTGAAGACGGGCGGCAATTACGCAGCGGCGCTCGGGCCGACGCTCGAAGCGCGCAAGCAGTACGGCATCGACCAGGTGCTCTTCTGCCCCGGCGGCGCGGTGCAGGAGACGGGCGCATCCAACTTCCTGCTGCTGCGCGAGCGCCACGTGCTCACCCGCAGCCTCGACAGCTCGTTCCTGCACGGGGTCACGCGCGACTCCCTGCTCACGATGATGCGCGACTCGGGCTTTCGGGTCGAAGAGCGCGCGTTCGACGTCGCCGAGATGCTCGAATGGGTGAAGGATGGCGAGGCGGCGCTGTCGGGCACCGCGGCGGTGCTGGCGGGCGTCGGCACGCTCGTCACGAGGAACGGCGAGCACCAGGTCGGCAATGGGGCGATCGGGCCCGTGACCCAGCAGCTGCGCCGGGAGCTCGTCGCCATCCAGACCGGCGAGGCGCCGGACAAGCGGGGCTGGCTCGAGCGCGTCTGACGGGCCGTCAGCGGGTCAGGCGCGGGCGTCCGGTGCGGCGGGGCCGCGTGCGGCCTGCGCCGGCGTGAACACGTCGGTGAAGCAGGCATCCTCGCCGAGTCCCCGGGCAAGGAATGCCGGTACGGCGCTCGACACGAGCTGCACGGAACCGCAGACATACACCTCGTGGTCACGCAGGTCAGGAAAGTCTTCGAGGATCGCCGTGTGCACGTGCCCGCGGCGCCCGCTCCAGGCCTCGGGCGGCTCGCGGGACAACACGGGGATGAACCTGAAATTGTCGTGTTCCCGCTGCCAGCGCTCGCACTCGTCCTGCATGTACAGGTCGCCGCGCTGGCGCGCGCCCCAGTAGAGGCGCATCGGCCGCCGCATGCCGCGATGAAAGGCATCCAGCACGATGCTCCTGAGCGGCGCAAAGCCGGTCGACGTGGCGACCAGGAGGATCGGCCGTTCACCCGGGCGCAGCGTGAAGCGCCCGAAGGGGCCCTCCATCGGCAGCGTATCGCCGGGCTTGAGCGAATTGAACACCCGGGGGGAGAAGAGCCCGCCCGGGAACAGCTTGACGTGCAGTTCGATCAACGCATTGTCATGCGGTGCATTGGCGAACGAATAGGCCCGGGCCTGGCCGCCCTCGAGGAGGATGTTGATGTACTGGCCCGCGCCAAAATCCATGCGCTCGCCGCCGGGCAGCGACAGCAACACCTGCATGACGTCGTCGCTGAGCGGACGCATGCTTTCGATGCGCGCCTCGCGTCGCATCACCGGTGCGACGCCGCCCGGGTCGATGGACTGCACGTCCACCTCGATGGCGACGTCGTTGAGGGCCGTCGCGCAGCACATCAGCGCCTTGCCGCCCTCGCGCATCTCGTCGGTCAGCGCTTCGGGCTGATACATGCCATGGTCGACCTCGCCCTGCAGCACGCTGCATACGCACACCCGGCAGCCGCCGTTGCGGCACTCGTAAGGCAGTGCGAGGCCGGCGCGCAGCCCGGCCTCGAGGAGCGTCTCGCCCGGCATGGCGACGATCCGCCGCGGGCCCGGATGCACCTCGATGTGCAGTTCCTGTCGTCGGCCGCCGCGCCGCAGGCGCAACCACGGCAGCACGGCGAGCAGCAAGGTGACGCCAAGGGCGAGCGCCCACGACTGGCCCAGCGGCAGCGAGTAGATGAGCGGATAGAACGCCAGGAAGAACCAGTCGAGTGACACCTGGTCGACGGCCGTGGCCAGGTCGGCGGGGCCACCCTGGCTCAGTACCGGCTGCCACAGGGACATCAGCACCAGCATGCCTGCCAGGCCGAGCGCGATCGGGCGCGGCGGTTGCGTGTTCGCCTTGGGAACGCGCTGGATGTGCACCCACATCAACAGCAGCGTCAACAGAGGCGCGCCGATGTGCATGAAGGCGAGCAGGGAGAAGAAGCGGTCGTTGACGTTCTCGGGATAGATGACATTGCGAATCAGGCTGCCGCCGAAGCCCGGCAGCCAGTCGAGCCACTCGAAGCTGGCGACGGTCACGAACTGGCCCAGCCGATCCCAGGGCAGCATGTAACCGCCGACGCCGCTCACGTAGACGAACCAGATCAGCACGACGCCGGTCACCCAGGCGAACCAGCGAAAGCCACGCAGGCGGTCGAAGGCGAAGTAGCGCAGCAGGTGCACGAACATCAGCACCACCATGCCGTCGGAGGCATAGCGATGCACGCTGCGCACGATCCCGCCCACGTAACGCTGCCGGTGCGTCAGTGCCTCGACCGAGGCGTATGCGCCGTCGACCGCGGTGTCGAAGAACACGTAGAGGTACAGGCCCGTGAACGCCACGATCCAGAACAGGAAGAACACGATGGCGCCGAGGTAGTAGAGCGGATTGAGGCGGTCGCCGAACGCCCGGTTGAATACGGCTTCCGCATGCATGAAGAGCCAGCGGAGCAGCCGCTGCAGGTGCCGGATCATCGGCTCATTCCCGGGGGGCCGTGCGGCCGCGGATCGAGCGCCCCACGACGATCACGAACAGCAGGCCGCCAATGATCGCGATCAGGCCGCCGAGGCCCATGAGGCCCATGCCGACGACTTCCGGCGTGCTGCGCAGGACCTGCTCGGCACCGGCCACCTTGCGCTGCACGCCGTAGCCCCCGGACCAGACCAGCCCGACGACATGCAGCAACTGGCCCGCCCCGTACAGGACCGGCTGCCAGAGGGCGAGGCGGCCTACGGGGGCCTGGTAGCCGAGCCGCGGCAGCAGCAGGTAGACGAGGCCCATCAGCGCGAGTGTTACGCCGACGATGCAGCCATGGTAGTGGGCCGGGATGCGCACATTGCTGCCGTTGATCAGCGCGCCGATCAATCCGCCGGCGCCGAAGAGGACGATGGAAGCGACGAGCGCCGCACGCAGCGGCGGTACTGCGGCATCGTGCGTCACGCGGCCGCGCGACAGGCCGATCACGACAGCCAGGCTGATGGGCAGGATGGCGAGGCCGCCCCCCACGCGCATCGCCCAGGTGTTGATCAGGCGGAACTCCACGGAAGTGACATCGGTGGCGAGATAGGCGAGGGGAGTGGCGAAGACGCTGACGAGCGCCAGCGCGAACATCAGGACCGCAAGGCGTGGACTCAGCGGCAGGCGCGCGCCTGACGCGCTCGCGAGCCAGAGCCATCCAACCAGCATCAGCAGGGTCCAGACGAACTGCAGCGCGTGTCCTCCGCCCCAGTACACGATCTCGTAGTAGGTCTGCACATCGAGGGAGCGCGGCACGAGCAGCAGCGATGCACCGAAGGACAGCACCGCCACGGCGGCCGCCACGACGCTCGCGTTGAGGCCGAAGCGCAGGGCGCCCTCCGCGCTGAGTACCGGCCCGGTCGGCCGTGTGGCGATGAGGCCGCGCAGCACGAGCGCCGCGCCGCCCATGCCGAATACAGCGAGGCCGGCGATGAACATCGGTCCATCGACCACCGGTATGTAGTTCGCCATGATCGGCTCGCCCCCGCCGGTGAACGGCGCAATCGCCATGAGCAGCGTCCCGGCCGAACACAGGCCGAGCGCAAGCCACGCGAGCCCCGGCGCGAGGGTCGAACCGCCGATCGACCAGAGCAGTCCGGCGAGCGAGACCAGCCATACGAGCACGGAGAGATCGACGTGCACGATGAGCGCGACGCGGAAGAAATCCGCTACCGGCAGCCAGTGGTTCAACTGCGGCGTGCGGGACAGCACCAGCAGGACCGCGAATACACCCGAGCCGGCGAGCGCCAGGAGCCCGAGCCACAGCCAGCCTCGCGCCAGTCGACCGAGGCCGGACTCGCGGGAAAGGAGGGTCGGGTCCGGATCGACCCCGGCGCCCATTGCGATGACGCGGTCGGGCGCACGGCTCATCGGAAGGTGATTGCGCCGCGCGCGGCGTCGAAGTCGATGACCAGGTTCTGCGCAGGTCGCAGTTGCACCGAGGCAGCGCCGCGATAGTTGAAGTCCGCCGTGCCGGCCTGGTCGCGCATCCGCACCGCGACTTCGTGCCGGCCCGCTTTCGTCACCAGGCGATGGTAGAGCGTCGCTCGCCCGTCGCGCGCGAGGCCCGATGGCTCGGCCACCTGCCGCAAAACCAGCCGGCCGTCGAGATCGACCTCGGCGACGAGTGGTGCCCGTTCGCGCTGGCAGCTCATCGGGGCGCGCATGTTGGGTGGCAACTGCGCGAGTTCCTCTGGCGTTCGTTGCCTGCAAGGCTGCACGAGCCGGGGTTCATGGACGATGCTGAGCTTGATCACGGCCTGGTCGGGCCCGAGCTGGCGGTATGCGGGCCAGTTCGCGAATACGGCCAGGAATGCGGCGAGCGCGGCGTATAGCGCGACCTGGCCAATCACGGACACCGCATCCAGCCTGCTGTGTCGCATGGCCATGGGGGCTGTCAGTGCGAAGCCAGCCGGCGGGTCGCCCGCGCCGAACGCCATTCCGTGATCGCCAGCCACGCCATGGCTGCGATGAACGTCAGGCCACCGGCTATCTCGAGGTAGAGCGCGTAGCTCACCCGATATCGGCCGGTCGCCGGATCGTAGACCGAGCACAGGATGCGCACGCGGTCGAGCAGGTCGGCGAAGCTCGACGATTCCTGCAGCATTCGGCCGGCGATCAGCCGTCGGAGCGGCTCTCCGAGGGACTCGGCCGCAAAGGCGTCGCCAATGACTTGCTGCCGGATGCGCCCGTCGGCATCGACGATGCTGACCTGAAGCGTGTGGTCGAAGCCGCTCGGCGTCGCCACGTAGCTGAAGCCGAAATCACGGGCGATCGCGGCGACATCCCCGGCCCTTGGGCTCAGGAACTCCCAGTTCGCATCGTCGATGCGCCGTTGCGCCGCGTAGCTGCGCAGCGCCGCGGGCGAATCGGTCGGCTGGTCGAAGCCGATGCTGACGACCCGGAACTGCTCGCTGCCGAAGCGGTCGCGCATGGCATCCACCGCATTGCGCAGCACGAGCGTGCTGTTCGGGCAGACCTGGAAGCAGCCCGTGTACACGAAGTTCACCAGCAGCGGCTTGCCGCGGAATGCCGATAGCCGCACTTCCCGATCGCGACGATCGCGCATCGGGTAGTCGCCCGGAACATTGCCGACTGCGGCGCGACTGGCCGCCAGCACCGCCTGCCGGTCGAGGGCCGCGCGGCCGCCTGCCGGCGCCGGGCCGGGTTCGGCAGTGGCCGGCGCGACGAACGCCGCGGCTCCGAACAGGGCGCCGATGCGCAGCGCCTGCTGCGACAGGGAGGCGGCCGGGTTCATTGCAACAGGCCTCGCCCCGTCGGCGGCTGGCCACCACCGACCACGCGGGCGTCGGGGCTCAACTGAGGCCCCATACGGTCGACAGGTACTTCCAGTTCACGAAGTAGTACAGGATGAACGCGACGAGGAACACCATCGCCAGCAGGAAAGTGCCCGGGGCCGCGAAGCCCTGTGAACCGTAGCCCTGCGCCACGGCCGCGGGCGCCATCAGCGGCGTTGGCTTGCTGCTCAGGCTGGCGGCGCCGCCATCGATGCGCTTGCCCCACAGCAGCGAACCCACCGTCACGTAGATATAGATGGCGCCGCCTGCGATCGCCGCGACGGCCGAAATGCCGACGAGGCCCATCATCAGGTAGGCCGCGCCCGGCCACTCGTAGGCCATGGGCATGCCCGAGAAGGCCATGTCCCAATGCCGGCGCGACACGCCCAGCGTACCCGCTCCCATCATGACCAGGCAGAAGAAGTACATCGAGAACCCGAACAGGTACGGCTGCATCCTCGCGAGACCCGGGTTGATCATCTCGCGCCGGAAAAGCGTCGGAATCAGGTAATAGGTCAGCGCCATGAAGGTGAGTGTCGTGCCCACCACCACCGTGGCATGGAAATGCCCCGGCACGTAGATGGTGTTGTGGATGATCATGTTGAGCTGCTCGGTGCCCATCATCACGCCGGAAATGCCGCCGAGGAAGCCAAAGCCGATGATTGCGATGAACACGCCCGAGAACGTGGGGTTGCCCCACGGCGCGCGCCGCAACCACTCATACAATCCGCGCGTATAGCCCTTCTGGCGCTGTGCCACTTCCATGGCGCCGGGCACCGTCAGGCCGTGGATCATCGAGGCAAGTACCGCGAAGTACATGAAGTAGCTCGTGTTGACGACCTTCCAGTTGGTGGAGAGGCCGGGGTCCGCCAGCAGGTGGTGCGCGCTTGCCAGCTGCAGGAACAGGATGTAGAGGAGGAACGCGCCACGGCTGACGCGCTCGGACATCGGCTTGGCACCGAAGACCACTGCGGCCACCAGGTACCAGATGGAGACGTGGGCGGCCACGTTGATCTGCTGCGAGGAGTGGCCGAACGCCCACCAGATCATGCGGTAGATCAACGGGTCCACCTTGTCGATCACGCCGAGCGACAGCAGCCAGGTCGGCACCAGGATGATGGCGCCCGAGGCGATCGTGAACACCGCGATGATGGCGGCCGTGATCGCGCCGAACGTGACCAGGGGCACGGAGCCCTCGTAGGTCTTGTCGCGCTTTGCGACCACGAGCGTGCCGAAGAACACGAAACAGCCCACCAGCGCGCCGACCGCGAACAGGATCAGGCCGAGATAGAACGATGGCTCGGCCATCATGGGCACGTACGAGGTCATCATCACGCTGGAGCCGCCCTTGTAGACGGCGTAGTTGTTGACGATCGCGCCGACCAGCATCAGCGCGAACGCGAGCCACGCGATCCGGGGCGTGGCAAGCCGGCAGCGCAGCAACGTCGAGGAGCAGAAATACAGGACGGCGATCTCGAAGAAGATGATCCAGAAGATCAGCATGTCGATGCCGTGTGCAGTGAGCACCTGATAGAAGGTGTCGGGCTGAAGCCAGTGCACGGCCGGCCAGCGCGTGAGGGCCACGCCGAGCGCCAGCAGGCCGCCGATCAGCAGGAACACCACCGCGGCGACCGCGTTGGCGATGATGAGTTTCTCGGCCCCCGCCTCGAACTGCAGGCCGGATCGTGGGCACGTACGGTAAGTGGTTGCGATTGACATCGTCACGGTCTCCGTCACTTCACGTAGAGGCGCCCGACCATGGTGTGGTGGCCGATGCCGCAGAATTCGTTGCAGACGATCGAGTAGGTTCCGCTCTGGTTGGGCGTCACCGTCACCACATGCTCGTAGCCGGGAACGACCTGGATGTTGATGTTGACGGGCTGCAGCGAGAACCCGTGGTTATAGTCGAGCGAGGACAGGTGCAGGCGATAGGTCTTGCCCTTCTCCAGCTCGAGGGTCGGCCAGAAGCTCCACAGGCGGGCGATGATGTAGGCGTCGCCGCCCTCGGGAGGTGCCACGACCGGCTGGCCGGTCGTATCGTCGACCCGTACCGTGTATTTCTCGGCCCAGGCCTCCGCCCTGGTGCGAAACGCGTCGGCGGTCGTCGCGTAGGTTTCCGTGGAGAGGTTCTGGCGCCCGTAGAGGTGCCAGAACACCATCATGAAGACGAGGATCATGCACCAGACGAAGGCAATGACGATCCACGTGCCCTCGACGCGATCCAGCGGATGCTTCCACCAAAGTCGTTCAGCCGGCGGCAGTATTGCGCTCATGTGGCCTTCCCGGATTGGGCATGTTGATGGGGCGGACGGCCGGCAATCACTGCCCGGCCGGAATCGTGAGGATGTCGATGACTCCCCAGACCGTGTAGACGACCATCGGAATCAGGACGCCCAGGAAGAGCAGAAGGAACGGGTTGTCCAGCAGCCGCTGGATCAGCGGAACCCTGTCATCGTCATCTTGCCTGTCGCTCATGAAGCCCCCTTCCTGCTTGCCATTGGCCTGCGCAGTCGCGACGGATGCCGCCGCACAGCGGCCGTCCGATTGTCCTCGCCGGGGGGCCGGGTTGTCCTTGACATGGATCAAAGGCGCGCCTGCGCGCAGGGTCCGCGCGCGAAATGGCGGGCCGGATGCACTATATTTTCGCGCGATCGCCCAGGTGTACATGGACATCATCCCGCAACTGCCGCACGTCAACGCCGCATTGAATGCCGTCGCCAGCCTGCTGCTCGTGGCGGGGCGCGTGCAGATCGCGCGGCGGCGCATCGCGGCACATCGCGCCGCGATGCTGGCGGCGTTCGGGGTGTCGCTGCTGTTCCTGGCGAGCTACATCGCCTACCACGTCTCGGCACCGATCTTCGAATTCCGCGGCCATGGGCCCGTCCGGCCCGTCTATTACGCGTTGCTCATCAGCCATGTCGTGCTGGCTGCGATCGCGACCCCGCTGGTTCTCGTCACGGTCTGGCGCGGCCTGCACCGTGACGATGTCCGCCACCGCCGCTGGGCGCGCTGGACCTGGCCAGTCTGGATGTATGTGTCGGTGACCGGGGTCGTGGTCTACCTGATGCTCTACCGGATCTACCGGTGAGTCGCTTGCGGCGGCTGCCGGGGCTGCGGAAGGCTATAATGCCTTGATTCAGAGCAATCGAGGTGACGATGTCGGAAGGCGTCATTGCGCGTGAAATCGGCAAGCGAAGAACCTTTGCCATCATCTCCCATCCCGATGCGGGCAAGACGACCCTGACCGAGAAGCTGCTGCTGTTCGGCGGCGCGATCCAGATGGCGGGCACCGTGAAGGGGCGCAAGGCGGCGCGCCATGCGACGTCGGACTGGATGCGGCTCGAGCAGCAGCGCGGCATTTCCGTGACGTCCTCGGTCATGCAGTTCCCGTACCGCGGCCGCGTGGTGAACCTGCTCGATACGCCGGGACACGAGGACTTCTCCGAGGACACCTATCGCACGCTGACCGCGGTCGACTCGGCGCTGATGGTCATCGACTGCGCCAAGGGCGTCGAGGCGCGCACCATCAAGCTGATGGAAGTCTGTCGCCTCCGCGACACGCCGATCATGACCTTCATCAACAAGCTCGATCGCGAGGGGCGCGAGCCGATCGAGCTGCTGGACGAAATCGAGCGCGTACTCGGCATCGCGACCACGCCGGTCACCTGGCCCATCGGCATGGGCCGCGAGCTTGCGGGCATCTACCACCTGCTGGAGGACCGCATCTACGTCTACAGCGCCGGCGAGCGAGGCCGGGTGGGCGAGAACCTCGCGATCGACGGCCTGCACAGCGAGTCCGGGCGGGCCTTCCTCGGCGATCGCGCCGCTGCCTTCGACGCCGAGATCGAGCTGGTGCGGGGCGCGAGCGCGCCCTTCGATCCCGACCTCTACCGCGCAGGCCGCCAGACGCCGGTGTTCTTCGGTTCGGCGATCGGCAACTTCGGGGTCGAGGAGCTGCTCGGCGCCTTCGTCGAGCATGCACCGTCGCCGCTGCCGCGGGCCACGCGGCAGCGTGAAGTGCCGGCCGGGGAGCCCGAGCTCACCGGCTTCGTGTTCAAGATCCAGGCCAACATGGACCCTGCGCACCGCGACCGCATCGCCTTCATGCGCCTGTGCTCGGGGCGCTACACGCGCGGCATGAAGCTGCACCACGTGCGCCTCGACAAGGAAATGCGGGTCGCCGACGCGCTAACCTTCCTCGCGGCCGACCGCAGCCAGGCGGAGGAGGCCTACGCGGGCGACATCATCGGCCTGCACAACCACGGCACGATCAACATCGGCGATTCCTTCACCGAGGGCGAGCACCTCGTCTTCACCGGCATCCCGAATTTCGCGCCCGAGATGTTCCGCCGCGCGGTGCTCAAGGACCCGCTGCGCATGAAGGCGCTCGCCAAGGGCCTCGACCAGCTGTGCGAGGAGGGCGCGACCCAGCTCTTCAAGCCGCTGCGCAACAACGACATGGTGCTCGGCGCGGTCGGGCAGCTGCAGTTCGAGGTGGTGGCATTCCGCCTGCAGGACGAGTACGGCGTGCAGTGCCACTTCGAGCCGGTGAACGTCCATACCGCGCGCTGGGTGGCGACGGACGACGCGCGCAAGCTCGAAGAGTTTCGCACCAAGGCCTACGAGCACCTGTCGCTCGACCACTCGGGCGCGCTGGTCTACCTCGCGCCGACGCGGGTCAACCTGTCACTCACGCAGGAACGCTGGCCCGGCATCCGCTTCACGGAGACGCGCGAGCACCTGGCGGCCTGAGGCCGCTTTCAATCGGCGCCGAGGGTCAATCGGTGCCGATGTTGAACGCGGTATCGAGCTCGCGGCGCGAGTAGGCACGAAAGGCGATCAGCGTTTCCGAATGCGTGATGCCCGGCGCCTTGCGGATGGCGTCGCTGACGACGGCGGCAAGGTCGGCATGTTCGCCGACCTGCACGAGGACCACGAGGTCCCAGCGGCCGGCCACCGAGAAGACTTCGGTGACGCCCGCGATCTCGGTGAGCTGGCGGGCGAGCTGGCTGACCTTGTCGGTCTCGGCGTTGATGAGGACGATGGCAGTGATCATGGTCCGGCATTGTCGCAGGAAATGCCGGCCGGGGTGACAGGGCGGCCGGGCAGGATGTTAGCCTTGCACCGATGGCGAAAGTTCTCCTGCGCAGGCCGGTCGTCGCCTGGGCCCTGTACGACTGGGCCAACTCGGCCTTCGCGACCACCGTGATGGCGGGCTTCTTCCCGCTCTTTTTCAAGCAGTACTGGAACGACGCCGTCCCGGCGACGGTCAGCACCTTTCGCCTCGGCCTCGCAAGCGGCGTCACGAGCCTCGTGATCGCGCTCATGGCGCCGGTGATCGGCGCGATCGCGGACAAGGGTGGGGCGCGCATCAAGCTGCTCGCGCTCTTCACGCTGCTGGGCGCGGCCATGACCGCGGCGCTGGTGCTGGTCGAGCAGGGAGACTGGACGTCGGCGGCGCTGCTCTATGGCGCAGCCTCGATCGGCTTCTGGGGCGGCAACCAGTTCTACGACTCGCTGCTGACGGACGTGGCCGCGGAGCCCGAATACGACCTCGTCTCGAGCTACGGCTACGCGCTCGGCTACCTCGGCGGCGGGCTGCTGTTTGCCGTCAATGCCGTGATGGTGTCGAACCCCGCGCTGTTCGGCATCGAAGGCGCCGCGCTGGCCGTGAAGCTGTCGTTTGCGAGCGTGGCGGTCTGGTGGGTCGTGTTCACGGTGCCCGCCCTGCTGTTCGTGCGCGAAAAGGTCACCGCGCCGCTGCCGCCGCGTGCCGCGGTCCGGGCAGGCCTCGCCGAACTGCGCCGCACCTTCGGCCACGTGCGCGAGAGCCGCCCGCTGCTCCTTTTCCTGCTCGCCTACTGGTTCTACATCGACGGGGTCAACACGATCATCAAGATGGCCGTCGACTACGGGCTTGCGCTCGGCTTTCGCCAGGCGAGCCTGATCCAGGCGCTGCTGCTCGTGCAGTTCGTCGGCTTTCCCGCGGCGCTCGCCTTCGGCTGGCTCGGTGCGCGCATCGGCGCGCGCGCCGGCATCCTGATCGCGCTTGCCGTGTACGCCGGCGTCACGCTCTACGCCTACCGGCTCGACACCGAACGCGAATTCTTCGCGCTCGCGATCGTGATCGGCTGCGTTCAGGGCGGCGTGCAATCGCTGTCGCGTTCCTTCTACGGCCGGCTCGTGCCCGCGGGCAAGGCGGGCGAGTTTTTCGGCTTCTACAACATGATGGGCAAGGCGGCGGCGATACTCGGCCCGCTGCTGGCGGGCGGCGTGGCGCTAGTGACCGGCGATTCGCGCCTCGCGATGCTCTCGATCGCGCTGCTCTTCGGGGTGGGCGGTGCGTTGCTGCTGCGGGTTCCCTATCGCGCCTCGGGCCATTCCGCCGGGTCGACGCGGTAAAAATCGCGCAACTGCGCGTGCAGCGCGGGGTGAGTCGCGCGAAACGAGGCCGCGCGTTCGAAGAACACCTCGGTCGCGGTCGCGAAGAATTCGACCAGGTCCTCGGCGCCGTAGGGATCGATGAGCGTGTCCTCGTCGCGATCGACCGCGGCGCACAGGTCGTCGTAGGCCGACCGCAGCGACAGGCCGCCCTGCGAGAGCGTGCCGTCGGAGAGGTGGTCGAGATGGTGCGCAAATTCGTGCAACACGACGTTGTAGCCATCGTCGCCCGCGAGTCCCGCCTCGATGTCCTGCCATGAGAGGACGATCCGGGAAACGTCGATCGTCTGCCCCGAGAGCGCGCGCTGGCCCACCGTGACCAGGCCAAACTCGTCTTCTTCCTGGTCTTCGACGACGAACTCGGCCGGATAGATCAGCACGCTGTAGAGTGCGTCGTAGGCACGCGGATCGCGGTGGGCCACGAGCATCGCGGCCTGGACGGCAATGACGAGGCGCATGCGGTCGGTGACCTCGAGTCCGCCGCAGCCGATGAATCCCACCCGCTGCAGCAGGCGGCGGGCCGCGAGTTCGACCCGTTCACGCTCGGCGGCCGGCAGGCGCCGGTAGAGCGGAACCCCGGCGAGCATCGCCCGCCAATCGGGCGGAAAGGGCGCATGCAGTGCGCGCGCCCGGTCACGCGCCCATCGCAACCGCCAGGCGCCGCCGGCGAGCACGGCCAGCGCAACGAGGACCCACAGGGCCGTCATGCGGGCAGCCGAGGCAGGCCGCGCACGCGGGTGGCAAAACGCCGGATCGCCACGGGCGGTGGCGCGGGACCATAGCGCAGGGCGGCATACTCGCCCGTGAGCGCGCGCGCCTCCGCAGCGAGATCGGGTCGCGCGGCGGCGATGCGTGCGGCGTAGGCGAGGGGCGCTTCGCTTGCCTCGCGGTGCAGTCCCGCGCGCGCATAACGCGCGCCGACCGCCTGCCAGGCGCGCGCCAGCCGGTCGGGCCGGGCGGCACGCAGCCCGTAGCGGGACTGCCACGCCATCCACGCGAGCCAGCCGGTGAGGGACAGCGCGAGCAGCGCGCCGAGTTGCTGCCAGCGCGGCGAATCGAAGCCGAGCCGCGCGAGCAGCGCGAGTTGCGAGCCGGAACCGAACTCGAGCACGCGCTGGCGCCAGGCCGTATTGACCGCGTCCCAGGTTTGCATGATCTCCGCCAGCCACACGCTGTCGCGCGCCAGCCGGGCGGCGAAGGGCGCGGCGTCCGGCAGCAGGTCGAAGAGTCCGCGCTGCAATCGCTCGGGTGCGACCACGCCGGTCGGGTCGATTCGTACCCAGCCGCGGCCGTCGCGCCAGATCTCGACCCAGGCGTGCGCGTCGGACTGGCGCACGAGGAAGTAGCGGCCGATGGGATTCCACGCCCCGCCGAGGTAGCCGGTCACCACGCGCGCCGGTACGCCGCCGGCGCGCATCAGCGTCGTGAAGGCGGAAGCGTAGTGTCCGCAGAAGCCGCTGCGGGTCCCGAAGAGGAACTCATCGACGGCATTGCCTTCGAGTCGCGGCGGGGTGAGCGAGTACACGAAGCCTTCGCGCCCGAAATAGTCGAGGACCGCACGCGCGTAGGCCATGTCGTCGGTGGCGGCGGCGCGCATGCGCGCGGCGAGGGCGAGGCTGCGTGGATTCTGGCCGGGTGGCAGCGCGAGGTTGTAGCGGCGGCCCAGTGTCGACAGGGGCGCGAGCGCCACGGCGCGCGGCTGCGACATCGCATCGTAGGAAAGGGCTTCCGTGACGGGGCGGCTCGCCACGAGGCGCCGGTCGGGCGTCAGCATGGCGCGGCGATCGGGAGCCGCGATCACCGACTCGAGCCCGAACCACCAGTTGTGCCCGTGGGGTTCGAGCGTCACGCGGTAGCGCCAGGTCGGTCCCTCGAAGCGCACCGGGGACTCGCGGAAGAAGCGGCCACGTTCGTGCCGCCAGGTCGTGCCATCGAAGGATTCCAGCACCGGCCCGCGCCAGTAGCGCTCCTGCGGCGGCGGCGCCGCCGTCTCGAACTGCACGCGAAACGCCGGCGCGTCCGAAATGGTCAGTTCGTCGATCTGGCCGGGGCTCATCTCATCCGACAGGCCCGTCGCGGCGCCGCCCGGGTTGGGCAATGCCCAGAAGGCGCCGGGCAGGCGCGGAAAGAGCAGGAACAGCAGGAGCGCAAGCGGCAGCGCGCAGGCGAGCGTACGGCCGGCGAGCTTCATCGGCGCCTTGATGCCGCGCTGGGTGTCGGGGGAGGCGATCACCGCGAGTGCCGCGCAACAAATCCAGAGCTGCAACGCATAGAACGGCACGCGCGGCAGCCCCTGGCGGTCGAGGCAGGCGGCCAGCAACAGGAAGAGCGCCACCGCCAGCATCACGTAGTGGTCCCGTCGCGCGCGCGTTTCGAGCAGCTTGAGAGAGCCCATCGCGACGAGCAGCGCGCTGCCGGCCGCGAGCCCATTCAGCGTGCGAAAGCTCGCCAGCACGCCCGCTGTGAGCGCAAGCGCAATGGCGGCCCGCACCCAGCGGCCCGGCAGTCCGGCGCCGCGCAGCGCGAGCAGGGCGCGCGCGGCGGCGGCGCCGAGCGCAAACGCACTGATCCAGGGCGGCAGGCGATCGACGTGCAGGAGCACGGCCCCGCCAAAGGCGGCGAGCGACCACGCGAGCGGGCGCGGACCTGCGGGGAGCCGGATCATGACGGCATTCCCGCGAGCGCCGCGAGGCAGCGATGCCGATGGGCCGCGCCGTTGCCCGTTGCGATGGGCTTGCCCGGCAGGCGCAGGGCATAGGGCTCGCCCCGCTGTTCCGCGTCGACGATCCAGCGGCACAGTTGTTCGAGGCGCGCTTCGCGGTCGAGCGGCGCGAGGCTGTCGTAATCGAACTCGTGCCGGTCGTCGCCCGCGGCGGCATATTCGCCGACGAGCAGCGCCGCGCCGCGCGCGTAGGCCTTCCAGGCGATGCGGCGCGGCGGGTCGCCGTCGCGGTAGTCGCGCAGGCCGCGCCACTCGTCGTCGCCCGCCGCCGGCCCGTCGCCCGTCTTGCGCCGGGCATCGCCCGCCGCCTGCGCCAACGGCCGCTTGCCGCGCGCGGCCGGGTAGACGACCCGCTCGAGCGGCAGGTGCAACCAGGTCCAGGCGCGAAAGAGCCCGAACGGCCAGGTGCTCGAGAGGCGGACGCGATCGATGGCATGCACGCCGCGCCGCTCGCCCGGCAGGCCGAGCGGCAAGGTGGCGTGTGTACCGGCGGCGGCTTGCACCGGCTCGTTGCTGCGGTCGGCGTCCGCGCCGCGCAGGTCGCCGCCGAGATCATGACGCGCGGCGGTGCCTCCGTCGATGACGAATGCGAGACGGGCGTCCTCGCCCGCGAACGCGGGCTCCACCTGCGCGCCGACCACCGTCACGCCGAGGAGGTTGCCGTGGCAGGCGTACATGGCGGCAAGGGCGAAACCCGCGAGCAGGAAGGTGATGAACAGCGCGAGGCTGTTGGCGTAGTTGAGGCCCGCGAGCAACATGCCGAAGAGGAGCAGGGCGAAGCCCGCGCCTGCGCGAGTCGGCAGGATGTACAGCCGGCGCCGATGGACCCGGACGGGCAGCGCATCGCCGCCCTGACGGCGCCTCACCCACCTGGCGAGGCGCGCTTCGAAACCGTGGCGCAGGCGGGCGGCGATCGCCACGGCAGCGCCGCTAGGCGGGCACCGGCACGGCTTCCACCACCCGCTCCGCGAGCCGCCGCCCGTCGGAGGCATCGAGCGCATCGTGCCGCTCGAGCCGATGACCCGCGACGGCTGCGAAGACCGCCTGCACGTCGTCCGGCAACACGGCGTGACGCCCGGCGATTGCGGTCCAGGCCTGCGCAGCGCGCAGCAGGCCCTGGCCCGCGCGCGGCGAGAGGCCGATGCGGATGTCGGCGTGGGAGCGCGTGTGTGCGATCAGCGACTGCAGGTAATCGAGCAACGCGTCCGAGACATGGATTGAGCGAACGGCGGCCTGCAGCGCGAGCACATGCTCGGCATCGAGGCTGGGTGCGAGCTGCGGCAGCATTTCGCGCCGCTCGCCCTCGCGCAGCAGTTCGCGCTCGTGCGTGGCATCCGGGTATCCCAGGCGGATGCGCATCAGGAAGCGGTCGAGCTGGGACTCGGGCAGCGCGTAGGTGCCGGCCTGCTCGCGCGGATTCTGGGTTGCGACGACGAAGAACGGGTCGGGCAGGCGATAGGTGGTGACATCGGTGCTGACCTGCCGCTCCTCCATCGCCTCGAGCAGCGCGCTCTGCGCCTTCGGGCTCGCGCGGTTCACTTCATCGGCGAGCAGCAACTGCGTGAAGAGCGGACCCTTGCGGAAATGGAACTGCTGCGTGTTGCGGTCGAACACCGACACCCCGATGATGTCGGCCGGCAGCAGGTCGCTCGTGAACTGCACGCGCTGCCACGCGAGGCCGAAGACCTGCGCGAGGGCATGGGCGAGCGTCGTCTTGCCGACGCCCGGCACGTCCTCGATCAGCAGGTGGCCGCGGGCCAGAAGGCAGGCGACGGCAAGGCGCAGTTGCGCCGGCTTGCCGAGGATGATCGCCTCGAGCGTCGCAATCGCCTGCTGCAGCCGCTCGCTCATGCCGCGCCCAGCAGGCTCCGCACCCGCTCGAGCTGCGGGCCGAGCTGCGCGAGGTCCCGCTCGAAGGCCGCGATGCGCTCGCGTTCCTGCACGACGACTTCGGCCGGCGCGTTGCGCACGAAGTTCTCGTTCGCCAGCTTGGCGTGAGCCTTCGACAGCTCTTTCTCGTTCTTCCCGATCAGCCTGGTCAGGCGCTCGACCTCGGCGGCCGCGTCGATGAGGCCGGCCATGGGCACGTGCAACTGCAGCTCGCCCGCGAGCGCCGTGGCCGACGCGGGCGGGCGCTCGCCGGCGGCGAGCGTCGTGACGGTGTCGAGCCCCGCGAGCCGCGCGAGATGCATTTCATGGCGGCCGAGGAGCTGCGCATCGGCCGCCGTGCCATGCTGCACGAGCAGCGGCAGGCGGCGCGAAGGCGCGATGTTCATCTCGCCGCGGATCTGGCGCAATGCGAGGATCACGCGCTGCATCCACGCCACTTCGGACTCGGCGGCCTCGTCCCCAGGCCACTCCGCTCGCACCGGCCACGGCGCCAGCATGACGGTGGCTCCCCCCCGGCCGGCGAGCGGCGCCACGCGCTGCCAGATCTCCTCGGTGATGAACGGCATGACCGGGTGCAGCGCCCGCAGCAGCGCCTCGAGCACTTCGAGCAGCGTACGGCGCGCGCCGCGCTGCGCGGCTTCCCCCGCCTCGCCGTGCAGCACGGGCTTCACGAATTCGAGGTACCAGTCGCAGAACTCGTACCAGGTGAATTCATAGAGCGCAGTCGCCGCGTAATCGAAGCGATAGTCGGCGAAGGCCGTGTCGACCGCCTCGATCGTGCGGCCGAGGCGCGAGCGAATCCAGCGATCGACGACCGAGTACTCGACTGGCCCGTCGGCGGGCGCCGCCTCGCCCTCGACCATCAGCGTGACGAAGCGCGCGGCATTCCACAGCTTGTTGCAGAAGTTGCGATAGCCGGCGACGCGGGCGAGGTCGAAGCGGATGTCGCGGCTCTGGGTCGCGAGCGCGGCGAACGTGAAGCGCAGCGCATCGGTGCCGTGGGCGTCGATGCCCTGCGGGAACTGCTTGCGCGTTTCCCTTTCGATGGCGGGCGCGAGGTGCGGCTGCATCAGCCCCGTGGTGCGCTTGGCGACCAGCGCCTCGAGGCCGATGCCGTCGACGATGTCGAGCGGGTCGATCACGTTGCCCTTCGACTTCGACATCTTCTGGCCCAGGTGGTCGCGGATGAGGCCATGGATGTAGATGTCGCGGAACGGCGGCCGGCCGTCCATGAACCTGAGCCCGAACATCACCATGCGCGCAACCCAGAAGAAGATGATGTCGAAGCCGGTGACCAGCACGCTCGTCGGATAGAAGCGCTCGAGCGCGGGCGTGCGCTCGGGCCAGCCGAGCGTCGAGAAGGGCCAGAGCGCCGAGGAAAACCAGGTGTCGAGGACGTCGGGGTCCTGCGTCAGTTGTACCCCGGGCCCGATGCCGTGCTTCGCGCGCACCTCCGCCTCGTTGCGGCCGACGTAGTAGCGTCCCGCATCGTCGTACCAGGCGGGGATGCGATGGCCCCACCAGAGCTGGCGGCTCACGCACCAATCCTTGATGTTGCGCATCCACTCGAAATAGGTCTTCGACCAGTTTTCGGGCACGAAGCGGATGTCGCCGCGCTCGACCGCCGCGATGGCGGGCTGCGCGAGCGGCTCGATGCGCACGTACCACTGGTCGGTGAGGTAGGGCTCGATCACCGCCTGGGTGCGATCGCCGCGCGGCACCTTGAGCTTGTGGGCCTCGATGCGCTCGACGAGGCCGGCGGCCTCGAGCTCGGCGATGACGCGCTTTCTCGCCTCGAAGCGGTCGAGGCCGCGGAAGCGTTCCGGGGCGTTGTCGTTGATCGCGGCCTGCGGCGTGAAGACATTGACCTGCGGCAGGCCGTGGCGCTCGCCGACTTCGTAGTCGTTGAAGTCGTGCGCGGGCGTGATCTTGACGCAGCCGGAGCCGAAGGCGGGGTCGACGTAGCTGTCCGCGATGACCGGGATGCGCCGGCCGGTGAGCGGCAAGGCAATCTCGCGGCCGACGAGCGCCGCGTAGCGCTCGTCATCTGGATGTACCGCGACGGCCGTGTCGCCGAGCATCGTCTCGGGGCGCGTGGTGGCGACGACCACGTGGCCGCTGCCGTCCGCGAGCGGATAGCGCAGGTGCCAGAGATGCCCGTCTTCCTCCTCCGACAGCACCTCGAGGTCGGAGACCGCGGTCAGCAGCACCGGGTCCCAGTTCACGAGCCGCTTGCCGCGGTAGATCAGGCCTTCCTCGTGCAGGCGCACGAACACTTCGGCGACCGCCGCCGAGAGCCCGGGGTCCATCGTGAAGCGGTCGCGCGACCAGTCGACCGAGGCGCCGAGGCGGCGCATCTGGTTCTGGATCTTGCCGCCCGACTGTTCCTTCCATTGCCAGACGCGCTCGACGAAGGCTTCGCGCGTCATGTCGACGCGACGCTTGCCCTCCGCGGCGAGCTGTCGCTCGACGACCATCTGGGTCGCGATGCCCGCGTGATCGGTGCCCGGCTGCCACAGGCTGGCCTCGCCGCGCATGCGGTGGTAGCGGGTGAGGGCGTCCATGATCGTGTCCTGGAACGCGTGTCCCATGTGCAGCGTGCCGGTGACATTCGGCGGCGGGATGACGATGCAGAACGGCTCACCGCCGTCGCGCGGCGCGAACCAGCCATTCGATTCCCAGTGGGCGTAGAGGCGCCGCTCGGTGTCGCGCGGCGAGAAGACCTTGTCCATCGCGCAAATTATAGCGAGGCGGCGCCGATCTTATGGGTGTTCGGTTCGTGGCCCTGTTCACGGTATCGCCGGAAGCGCTCGCGGCCCTCGGCGCGCCGGCCTGGCGTGCCGTCGATGAACTCGAGCACGCGGGGCGAGCGCAGGGCGATGGCCGGCACGTCCGGATCGAGGTTCACGAGGACATCCGGCGGCTCCGCAGGCTCGACGCCGGCCGACAGCACGACCGGCGACGCCACGGGCGCCCCGGCCGACAGGAGCGTCTCGTGCGGCACGAAGCTGCGATCCGCGAAGGTCCAGAGCAACTCGTCGAAGCGCGCGAGATCCGCTTGCGAACGGCACCAGACGAGCACCCGCGAGCCGGCGAGATAAGCCTTCTCGGTCACCTTGCAGGCAAGGTACAGGCGCGCATCGCCCTCGGCGGCCTCGGTGACGTAGAAGTCGACCTGCGCCACCGGCGCCTCAGCGGGTGGCGCGCTGTATCAGGAACTCCGACAGCAGGCTGATCGGGCGCCCCGTGCTGCCCTTCTGCGCGCCGGAGAGGTAGGCCGTGCCGGCGATGTCCATGTGGGCCCACTTGAGCCCCCGGGTGAACTTGCCGAGGAAGGCGCCGGCCGTGATGGCGCCGCCGTCGCGGCCTGCCACGTTGGCCATGTCGGCGAAATTGCTCTTCAACTGGTCCGCATACTCCTCGGTCAGCGGCAGTTGCCAGGCGCGGTCGTCGGCGCGCCGGCCGCAACCGACGAGTTCCTGCGCCAGCGAGTCGTCATTGGCCATGACGCCGCTGTGGTGCGCACCCAGGGCGACGACGCAGGCGCCCGTCAGCGTCGCGATGTCGATCACCGCGGCGGGCTTGAAGCGGCGTGCATAGTGCAGCGCGTCGCAGAGGATCAGGCGGCCCTCGGCGTCGGTGTTCAGGATCTCGACGGTCTGGCCCGAGGCGCTCGTGACGATGTCGCCCGGCTTCGTGGCGCGCCCGCTCGGCATGTTCTCGCAGGTCGGCACGAGGCCCACCACGTTGAGCGGCAGGTTCAGCTCGCTGACGACGGTGAGCGCGGCGATCACGGTGGCGGCGCCGCTCATGTCGAACTTCATTTCGTCCATCGCCGGCGGGTCTTTCAGCGAGATGCCGCCGGTGTCGAAGGTGATGCCCTTGCCGACCAGCACGACCGGTGCCTCGCCCGTGCGGCCGCCGCGGTGCTCGAGCACGATGAAGCGTGGCGGTTCCTCGCTGCCGCGCGTCACCGCGAGGAAGCAGCCCATGCGCTCGCGCCGGATGGCGCGCTCGTCCAGCACGCGCACGCGCAGGGTCTTCGGGTGGCGCCTGGCGAGGCCGCGGGCCGTGTTCGCAAGGTAACTCGGCGTGCAGACATTCGCCGGCAGGTTGCCGAGATTGCGCAGGGTCCCGAGGCCGACCCCGACCGCGGCACCGTGCGTGAAACCGCGCTTCGCCGCCGCGACGCCACTCGCGGCCACCGGACCCGCGACGAGGCGATCGAGCGCGGCGGGCTTCGGCTTCTTGCCGCTCTTGAGGTCGTTCACGCGGTAGAGGGCGACGGCGGCGATCTCCGCCGTGGCGCGCGCGAACCAGTAGTCGTCGAGATCGCTTGCGGCGGGGCGCGCCAGCGCAAATGCGGCGCTGCCGATGCGTGTGCGCGCAAGCGCTGTGATGGCGGAAAGGACGGAGCGGCGCCAGGCCTTGCGGCCATGGCCGGCGCGTGCACCCTGGCCGGTGAGCAAAACGCGGGTCGCGCGCAGGCCCTTCAGGTCGGTGACGAGCATTGTGTCGCCGAGGCGGCCCGCGAAATCGCCACGCTGCACGAGCGCCGCGATGCGCCCGCCGCTCGCCTTGTCGAGCTGGCGCGTCTCCTCCGGCAGGTCGCCGCCCTCGAAGACGCCAGCGACGAGGCAGTCGACCCCGAGCCGGCCCGCATCCTTCGTCCAAACCTCGAATCGCATCATCAGGTTCTCCCGCAAGCAGACTGCGCCGCGCCGCGTGCGCCGTTGTGGCGTGAAGCGGTCTGATTTACCTTAGCCCCGGCCCGCCGTCCCACCCCATTTGACGCTGTTCGGCATCGTTTCTCGGCTTGCAATTGGGTGCGAACGCGGTGCGGTATTGTAACCCAACTCGCGAGGGCGGACTTGCGGCGTCTCGATCGCTACATCCTGCAGGAAGTCCTGCTGTCGTGGCTCGCCGTCACGGGCGTGCTGCTGGTCATCCTGCTGACCAACCAGGTGGCGGCGGTGCTCGAGCGCGCGGCGGACAACCAGTATCCGCGCTCGGTCGTGCTCACCCTGATCGGCCTCTCCACCCTGCAGAACCTGCCTGTCGTGATGCCGGTCGGCCTGCTGCTCGGCGTGGTGCTCGCCTTCGGCCGCCTGTGGCATGAAAGCGAGATGACGGCTGCCCAGGCCTGCGGCGTCGGCCTCGGGCGGATCTACATGCCGGTCACCCTGCTCGCGCTGCTCGTCACGGCCTTCCTCGCCTGGCTCACGCTCGATCTGTCGCCGCGCGCGTCGGAGCGCGCCTATGCGCTGCGCAGCGAGGCGCTTCGTTCGGGGCAGTTTTCGGCCGTGCAGCCGGGACAGTTCCGCAGCTTCGGCGGTGGCGGCGTGGTGATCTACGCGCAGCATGCGGCGCCCGACGGCATGCTCGAGCGCGTCTTCATCAAGCGCGCGCGCGGCGAAGTCCTCGAGGTCACGCTGGCGCAGCGCGCGCGCCACGAGATCTCCGCGGACGGCATGCTGCACACGATCACGCTTTACGATGGCGCCCGCTACGAAGGCGTCCCGGGTTCGTCGAAATTCCGCATCGTGCGCTTCGCCGAGCAGGTGGTGCCGGTGCGGCTGCCCGAGGCCGCGCCGGGCCGGCAGCGGGTCGAGGCCCTGCCGACGGCTGCGCTGCTCGCGAGTACGGCGCCCCGCGACCGCGCCGAACTGCATTGGCGCATCGCGCTGCCCATCATGGCGATCACGCTCGCTCTGCTCGCCGTGCCGCTCAGCCGGTTGCGGCCGCGCCAGAGCCGCTATGCACGCGTCTGGCTCGCAGTGCTGGTCTATTTCCTCTATTCGAACCTCGCCTCCGCGGGCCGCGTGTGGATCGAGCGCGGCGTCGTCCCCGAATGGCTCGGGCTGTGGTGGGTGCATGTGGCGCTGCTCGTGATCGGCGCGATCGTCATGGGGACGCCGCGCGTCGCGGCGCGCCTGCGTTACCGGGGCTGAGCGCGCATGATCATCGACCGCTACATCCTGCGAACGATCTTCGGTGCGGTGGGCCTTGCGCTGTCGGTGCTGCTCGCCCTCGGCACGCTGTTCACCTTCATCCAGCAGCAGGACGACATCGGCGTCGGCAGCTACGGCACCCTCGATGCCCTGTCCTACGTGCTGCTCGGCCTGCCGCAGCTCGCGTTCGAGTTCCTGCCGATCGCGGCCCTCATCGGTTCCCTGCTCGGTCTCGGCGGGCTCGCCCGTGGCAGCGAGCTCACGGTGATGCGGGCGGCGGGCATTTCCACCCGGCGCATCGCGCTCTCCGCGGCGATCGCGGGGCTTGCGCTCTCCTTTGCGGCAGTGGTGGTCGGCGAGTACCTCGCGCCGCCGATGCAGCAATTCGCCCGCCAGGCGAAGGCCTTCAGCAAGAACCAGAACGTGAGCTTCGCCGGCCGCGGCGGCGCCTGGGTGCGCGACGGGGACCTGCTGCTGAACGTCGACCAGCAGTCGGGCGCGGTCGAATTCGGCGGCATGCTCGTTTTCGAGCTGACGCGTGACCATCGGCTCGCGGCGATGGGGCGCGCGACGCGCGCCAGCGCCCTGAAGGAGGGTGAGTGGCAGCTAGAGGACTACGCCGAGTCACGCTTCTCCGACGACTACGTCAGCGGGCGGCGCGCCTCTACGCGCGTCCTGCCCTCGGGTATCGGTGGCAGCTTCCTCGGGCTCGCGACCAGCGAGCCCAAGGACATCGGGCTGCGGTCGCTGTGGCGCCTGATGCAGGGCCTCTCGGGCAACGGCCTCGACGCGCGCCCCTTCGAGTTCGCATTCTGGTCGCGCGCGGCGCGCACTGTCGCGATCGTGTTCGCCGTGCTGCTCGCGGTGCCCTTCGTGTTCGGGCCGCTGCGCTCATCGGGCACGGGCGCGCGCACCATGATCGGCCTGCTGATCGGCATCACGTTCTTCCTCGCGCAACGCATGCTCGAGAGCGGCGCCATCGTGTTCGACGCGCCGCCGGTGCTGCTGGCGTGGCTGCCGACGCTGTGCCTCGCGCTCGTCGCGATGGCGCTGGTCGCGCGAACGCGGTGAGGGGCGGGTGAGCTGCGTGCTGCGTGTCGCGCGCCGGCGGTACGGTGATACATCCGCTCCCTCGCTATCCGGGCGCGCCATCTCCGATGGCGTCCCCTCGGAACGGGGGCGCTCGGCGCACTGTGTCGTCAGGCGCTGAGTCGCCGGCGTACGCCTCGCTCTGACCCCCGTTCCTCGGCGCCCTCCACGCTCGTCCGCGGATGTATCACCGTACCGCCGGCGCGCGGCATGCAATTCGTAGTTCGCTGCCAGGTCAGGATCACCAGGTGAGGTTGCCTTCCTGAACTTTGACCAGGGGATTGCAATGAGCAGCAGCGGTTCCTCACGGGTCCAGCGTTGCCTGCGCCGGCGCCCTTTTTCGCGGCAGAGACGGGGGCTGATCGTCGCTCCTCCGTGCGCTCCATGCGCGCTACCGGTTGCCCCGTTCTCGCTCCGGCGCACGGCCGGCTACTCGATGCACGTCGTCCGGCTGAGGTGCGAAAAGATCGCCTCACGCAGCGTTCCTCAACTCAAGTGCAGCGAGTTGTGTTTCGCCAGCTGCCGGCCAGCGGCGCGGTGAGTCATCCGCGGACGAGCGTGGAGGGCGCCGAGGAACGGGGGTCAGAGCGAGGCGTACGCCGAGATCTCAGCGCCTGACGACACAGTGCGCCGAGCGCCCCCGTACTGAGGGGACGCCATCGGAGATGGCGCGCCCGGATAGCGAGGGAGCGGATGATTCACCGCGCCGCTGGCCCGCAACCCGCATCACACAGCCCGCCGCTCTCTCAAGTGAAGTCACTCAACGCCCGAAAGAGCGCGTCGTACTTGTACCGCGGGATCTCGAACTCGCGTCCCCTGAGCTTCCCCTCGAGCGCAGCGGCTTCCTTCGCGGCGGCGTTGCCCGTCGCGCGGGCGGTGCCGCGGATGTAGCGAAGGTCGCCGTCCTCGCGTCCCGTGAGGTCGATCTCGAGGCCATCGAAACTGCGCACGACAACGCGGGGCTTCAGGGGTGGGTTCCCCGCAGGCGCGGCGCGGACATCCTGCATGTGCAGCCCGGCGAGCAACGCGGCGACAGGCGTGACGACGTCCGCTCCGCGCTGCTTCTTGCCCTTGGGCAGCGCCACGAGCGCAAGGGGATCCTTGGCGGCGTCGCGGGTGGCCCGCCACGCGGGGCCCGTCGCGGGCGTTACCTCGAGCGCCTGCACGCGGTCGGCAGGCAGGTCCGCCAGGGCCGTATCGATCCAGTGTTTCGGATCGGTGTCGGCCGCAATCTGCGGCGAGGCGAGCAGGGCCTGCGCGTCGCCCGGCAGGCGTACGAAGCTGCCCGTGCCGCCCGCGGCCTTGCCCGCGAGCAGCGAGAACTTGCGATCGGCCGTGTCGACCTCGATGGCCATGCCCGTGGCCGAAGTGCCCGCGTCCTCGACGCCGAGCTGTGCGTAGTTGGCGGGGTCGCGCGTCTTCTGCTCGGTCACCGTGAGGTCGGCGAGGCCGAGCAGGATCTTGCGCAGCTTCGCCGTGTCGGCGGGGTAGTCGCGCTCCTTGACGATCCAGTCCTTGCCCGAACGCTCGAGTGTGACGTTCGCACCCTTCGCCGCGAGGCGCACGGCCGTGACTGCGTCGATCCGGGCCTTGAGGGCCGGCAGGACGAGGTTGCCGGTCGGCGCGTCCGTCGGTACGGTTCGGCGCGAGGCGAACCAGCCCGCCGCCGCGACCGCAATGACGGCGGCGATGCCGAGGACGGCGAGGCGGCGCGGGGTGATCACGGCTTCTGCGTCCGCTGCACGAGCAGGATCGCGGCCTGCCGCTTGCGGCGCCAGGCCGCCACCGCGAGCGCGAGCAGCGCGAAGATCGCCGGCATCACCACGATGTTCAGCAGCTTCAGCTCGCTGCCGAGGCGGCGGATGTCCTGGTTCAGGCCGAGGCGCACGTCGCGCAGCTCCTTGCGGATGCGCAGCTTCTCCGCCTCGAAGCGCTCGATTTCCTTCTCCTGCTCGGGTGTGAAGATGAGGCCCGACTGGTCGGCCCGCTTCGACTGCAGCGCCGTGAGCTTGTCTTCCGTCGCGGACAACTGCTGCTCGAGTTCCTGTTCCTTCGCGCGCAGGCGGCCTTCGGCGTCGCGCCGCAGCGCCTCGACGCGCTCGAACGGCCGGGCGAAGCTCGCGCGCCCGCGAACGCTGATCAGGTCGTTGCTGCCCGCCAGGTTGTCGAGCGCATTCCAGACGAAATCCCCGTTGTGCGCCCATGCCTGCTTGGCGCGCGGCCCGAAGAACGACGCCGGCGCGTCACGCAGCCACAGGTAGTCGGACAGCAGGTCGCTGTCGGCGACCACGATCAGGTTGAGCGGCCTGGCGGACGCCTTGAGCGGCCCCGGCCCGTTCGGGAAGGCGCTCTTGACGTTGCCGGTGATTCGCGCCGCGAGCGTGTAGCGCTCGCCCGTCGGCTTGAAGCCATCCTGCAGCGTAGCGGGATCCATCAGCATCGCGAAGCGCTCGATTGGCAGGACGCCCGCGAGCTTGCTCGACTGCAGCAGCGGCGTGAAGGTCGTCGTGGCGCCCTTCAGGTGCGCGAGGTGGCCGGCGGTCGCGAGGTTGATGTTGCCGAGGCCGCTCGTGACCACGTCCTTGGCATCGAGGCTGGTCGCGTCGAGGCCGAGGATCGCGATGTGGCGCGTCGGCGCGTCGCCCGCGCGCATCGCCACCGCCATGCCGTAGCTCAGGTCGCCGACGACCTCGCGGGGCCTGAATTCGACGCCCCAGGCGCCGAGCAGGGCGCCGAGCTGCGAACTGCGGTCGGCGCCCGCTGCGCCGAAGGGCATGTCGGGATTGCCTGCGCCCGGGTCCTGCTCGGCGAGCGGGTCGACGAACACGAGCAGGCGGCCGCCGCGCAGCGCGAACTGATCGATCGCCTGCTGCGCCGGCTCCGGCAGCGACTTCGGGTGCACCAGCACGAGGACATCGACGTCGGGGTCGACCCGCGTGAGGGCGGGCGTGAGTTCCTTGACGGTGAAGAGCTGCTCGGCTTGCGCAAGCACGTACCAGGGTTCACGCGGCTGGCCGGTCGCGGGGTCGAATCCGCCGTTCATCGGCAGGCTCGACAGCCAGCCCACCACCGGCTTCTTCGCGCGACCGAGCTGGTAGATGAGCTTCGCGACGTCGTACTCGAGGAACTCCTCCTTGGCGGGGTCGAAAAAGGCGATCGCCTCGTGCCCGTCGGTCGAATTGGTGCCCGCGAGCCCGAAATAGAAGGTCTCGCCGTTGGCCCCGATCGGCACGCCGCGCACGCCGCGCTCGGCTGCGCGATCCTCGTCCTCGGAGAACGGCTCGGGATCGATGACCGAGAGGCGCAGCTTGCCCTGGCTGCGCGTGGCGAGCTCCTGCAGGAACTCCTGCACGCGGGTGCCGTAGGTCTTGAGGGCGGGGTACTCGTTCGCCGTCCGGCCGCTCCAGTAGAAATAGAGGTTCACCGGTTCCTTGAGGCCCGTGACGATCCGCTGCGTGCCCGGCGCGATCGTATAGAGATGGTTCTCCGTGAGATCGATCCGCCAGCCGCGCAGCAGCCAGGTCGACAGCACCGTCACGCCGATGAACAGCACCGCGAGGGCGAGCAGGGCGCCGCGGCCGAGCAGGATGCGTTGCTTCATGGCCGGCTCACTCCGCCTTGCGCACGTCGAGGATGATCGCGGTCGCGATCAGGAAAAACGCCATCGTGAGGGCGAAATAGAGCAGGTCGCGCACGTCGAGCACGCCTTTCGAGATGGATTCGAAATGGGTGAGGAAGGAGAGCGAGGCGATCGCGTCGATGAGCACCTGCGGCGCCCAGGCGCGGAAGGCGTCGAGCACGAGCGGGAAGCCCGCCAGCAGGAAGGCGAAGCACACAACGACCGCGAGGATGAAGGCGACCACCTGGTTGCGCGTGAGCGCCGACATGCACGAGCCGATCGCGAGGAAGCCGCCCGCCATCAGCAGGCTGCCGATGTAGGCCGCGAGGATCACGCCGTTGTCGGGCGAGCCGAGGTAGTTGACGGTGATCCAGATGGGAAAGGTGAGGGCGAGCGCGAGCGCGGTGAAGGCCCAGGCCGCGAGGAACTTGCCGAGCACGGCCTGCCACAGCGTCACCGGCTGGGTCAGCAGCAGTTCGACGCTGCCCGACTTGCGCTCCTCGGCCCACAGGCGCATCGAGATGGCCGGGATCAGGAACAGGTAGAGCCAGGGATGGAAGGTGAAGAACGGCGCGAGGTCCGCCTGGCCGCGTTCGTACAAGCCGCCGAGATAGAACGTGAAGGCGGACGCGAGCAGCAGGAAGATGACGATGAAGACATAGGCGACCGGCGTGGCGAAATACCCGGCCAGCTCGCGCTTCGCGATCGTGACGATGTGACTCACCCCTTGATCCCCTTCGTTCGTCAGGTCGTGATGCCGCGGAAGACCTCATCGAGGCGGCCCGGTTCGAGTTCGAGGGTGCGCAGCGCCAGGCTCTCGCGTGCGGCGATGGCATTGACCTCGGCGAGCAGCGGCGCGCCATCGCGTGGCAGGGCGGTGAGGCGCAGGGTTGGCTCGTCGACTTCGATGCTGGCGACCTGCGGCAGGGCCGAGAGCGCCGTGCGCGCCGCGGCGAGTTGCGCCGGCCGTTCGAGGCGCAGCGAGACCGCATTGTGGTAGCGCGAACGGGCGGCGAGGCCCTGCGGCGTATCGTCGGCGACGATGCGGCCGTGCGCGATGATGATGGCGCGCGTGCACACTGCCTCCACCTCCTCGAGGATGTGGGTCGAGACGACGATGGTCTTCTGCGCCGCCATCTCGTTGATCAGGGTGCGCACTTCGTGCTTCTGGTTCGGGTCGAGGCCGTCGGTGGGCTCGTCGAGGACCAGGACAGGCGGGTCGTGCAGGATCGCCTGCGCGATGCCGACGCGGCGGCGGAAGCCCTTCGACAGCGTGTCGATGGTCTGCGCCGCCACGCCGCCGAGGGCGAGGCGCTCGGTTACCTGGTCGAGCCGGTTGCGGCGCGTGGCGCCGGCGAGGCCGCGCAGGTCGGCGATGAAGTCGAGGAAACCGCGCACGCTCATTTCGCCGTAGCTCGGCGCGCCCTCCGGCAGGTAGCCGAGTTGCGCCCTCGCGGCGAGCGGCTCGCGCTCGACGTCGTGGCCGCAGATGCTCGCGCGGCCCTCGGTGGGCGCGATGAAGCCCGCGATCATGCGCATCGTCGTGGTCTTGCCGGCGCCGTTTGGGCCGAGGAAGCCGAGCACTTCGCCCGGGCGGGCCTCGAAACTCACGCCGTCGACGGCCGTGAGCGTGTCGTAGCGCTTGGTCAGTCGCTCGGTCTTGATCATATGGACTCGTCTGAACCCGCGAGCGGCGGAAAAGTTCCGCGATCGCCTGGCGCCGGGCTTTCGGTTATTCGGTTACTGCGGGGCGCCACAATAACCGAATAGCCGAAAACCCGGCACCATTCAGGCGGTCGTCACGCCCGCCTTGCGTTCGATGCGGGCGCGGTGTTCGCGAAGGATGCGGCGCACTTCGGGCGCGGGCGGGCGCTCGGCGAGGCGCGCGATCAGGTCGCCGAGTTCGTGCCACTGCCGTCCCCAGCCGAGGAAGCGGATGGCATCGTCCACGATGCGCGCATCGATCTCGTCCTGGCTCGGGCGGCGGGTGGCGGCAGCATGCGGGCGCGGTGTCGCAGTCCGCACCGCCGCGGGTGCACCGCGCACGGCGGGGCGCGGCATTTCCCGCGTCGCCTCGTCCGTGCGCTTCTCCTCGGGGCGCTTGGGACGGCGCGTGCGTGCGGTCAGCACGTCACGACGCTCGTTTTCCACGGTCGCCAGCGGGATAAAGCGTTCATTGCCCTGCAGGCCCGCGAGGTTCGCGAGGAAGCCCATGACTTCGAGGGCCTCGAGGAAGGCTCGATCGCCCTCGGCGGCGCGCTGCTCGACGATGCGCGACAGCGAGGCCGCGCGCTCGCGCGCGAGGTCGATGATCCAGCGGGCGGGCCGCTCGTGCTTCGGCCAGGGCTGCACATGCTGGTAGTGAGCATCGTCGAGCGCGGCGTAGCGGGCGTGCAGCTCGAGGCTCTGTTGCCAGCGGGTGATGAGCAGCTGGAGCTGTCCGCCATCGCGCGGCGGGCCGGGATTCGTTCTTGCGGGAGGCATCCGCGGACTGTAGCGGGAGGAGGCCGCGGGGCCTGCGATGCGGTGCACAGAGTCGCCCGCCGGCGGCTCTGCTGCCTTCAAGTCATTGATTTATGGCGCTCCCTACCGGATTCGAACCGGTGTTACAGCCTTGAGAGGGCTATGTCCTGGGCCTCTAGACGAAGGGAGCGTCGTGCGGCAGCTGGGCCGGAGGGCGCGGTATTATAGAAAGCTCGCCCCCTATAACAAGCGGAATGTACCAGCTTTGACTTCCCCCGCCGCGCCCGTGGACTTCCCGGCGCCCCTTGCCCGCGTCGTGCCCCGCGATCAGCACACCGTTTCCCGGTCGCAGGTGTCCCCCAACGCCCTGCGCGTCCTTTATCGCCTCAAGGATGCCGGCTACCAGGGCTTCCTGGTCGGCGGCTGCGTGCGCGACCTGCTGATCGGGCTCACGCCGAAGGATTTCGACGTCGCCACCAACGCCCTGCCCGAGGAGGTCAAGCGGCTCTTTCGCAATTGCCGCCTGATCGGCCGGCGCTTCCGGCTGGCGCACGTCTTTTTCGGTTCCGAGATCATCGAGGTCGCGACCTTTCGCGCAGCGAGCGCCCCGGCGCAGGCCGACGAGCCGCTCGCCGACCTCGACCCCGAGGAGGGCGAGGGCCCCGAGATCAGCGAGCCCGACGAGTTCGATGCCGACGTCGCCGACACCCAGGGCGAGGACGCCCACGTGCTCGACGAGCACGGCCGGATCCTGCGCGACAACGCCTACGGCTCCATCGACGACGATGTCTGGCGGCGCGACTTCACCGCCAACGCGCTCTATTACAACATCGCCGACTTCTCGATCTGGGACTATGTCGGCGGGCTCGAGGACGTGCTCGCGCGTCGCCTGCGCGTGATCGGCGACCCGGAAACGCGCTTCCGCGAAGACCCGGTGCGCATGCTGCGTGCCGCGCGCTTCGCGGCGAAGCTCGATTTCACGCTTGACCCGCCCGTGGAAGCCGCGATCCGTGCATGCTCGGGCCTGCTCGCGTCGGCGCCACCCGCGCGCCTGTTCGACGAGACGCTCAAGCTGTTCCTCGCGGGCCACGGCGCGAAGAGCCTTGCGAGCCTGCGCCGCCTCGGGCTGCTCGAGGTGCTGCTGCCCACCGTGGCGGGGTACCTCGCACGCCATCCGGACAGCCTCGTCGAGCCGCTGCTGGTCCGCGGCCTCGAGAGCACCGACGCGCGCGTGCGCGAAGGCAAGTCGGTGACGCCCACCTATCTCTTCGCGCTGCTTCTCTACGGCCCGATCGCGCAGGCGATCGAGACGCTGCCGCCGAACCGCTGGCACGAGGCGGGCGCCATCCTCGACGCCTGCGATATCGCGGTGCGCGACCTGTCGGCCCGCGTCGCGCTGCCGCGCCGCTTCTCGCTCGGCGTGCGGGAGATGTTCGCGCTGCAGCCGCGGCTCGAGCAGCCGCGCGGGCGCCGTGCGCTGCGCCTGCTCGAGCATCCGCGTTTCCGCGCGGCCTACGACCTGTTGCGCCTGCGCGCCGACCTGGGCCTTGCCTCGCCAGAAATGGCGGCCTGGTGGACGCAGCTGCAGGCGACGGCGCCCGAGGAACGCGGCGGCATGGCCGACGGGCTGTCGGGGGGCGCGCGCTCGGCCGGGGCGTCGCGCGGTCCGCGCCGCCGGCGGCGGCGCGGGGGCGCCAAGCCCGCCGCATGACGTCATGGCGGCCGGCGTACGTCGGGGTGGGCAGCAACCTCGGCGATTCGAGGGCGCTCGTCACATCGGCGATCGACCGGATTGCGGCATGGCCTTCGACGCGCAACCTGCTGCGCGCGCCGCTCTACCGTACCCCGCCTTTCGGCCCGGTTGCGCAGCCCGATTTCGTGAACAGCGTCGCGGCCTTCCTCACCACCCTCGATGCGCATGCGCTGCTCGCCGAGTTGCGGGCGATCGAGCACGCGCTCGGCCGTGAGCCTGCGCGCGAGCGCTGGGGACCGCGCGCGATCGACCTCGACCTGCTGGCGCTCGGCGCCGAGCGCATCGCTGACGAAGTGCTCACGCTGCCGCACCCGGGCATCGCGGAGCGCGCGTTCGTGCTGCTGCCGCTCGCGGACGTGGCGCCGGGCCTCGCGGTTCCCGGCGTCGGCGTGGTGGCGGAACTGCGCCGGCGCGTGGCAGATGACGGCATCGTGCGCCTGCCATGACCGCCCCTGCCGCGCCGCGCTACGTGGTCGTCGAGGGCCCGATCGGCGTCGGCAAGACGAGCCTCGCGCGGCGCATCGCAGACCGGATGGACGCCGCGCTCGTACTCGAGCGCGCGGAGGAAAACCCGTTCCTCGAACGCTTCTATCGCAACCCGAGCGCCGGTGCGCTCCCGGCGCAGCTGCACTTCCTCTTCCAGCGCGCGCAGCAGCAGGCGGCGATGAACCAGCAGGACCTGTTCGCCCCGGCGCGCGTCGCGGATTACCTGCTCGAGAAGGACCGGCTGTTCGCGCAGCTCACGCTCGATCCCGCCGAGATCGACCTCTATGAGCAGATCCACGCGCGCCTCGCGATCGACCCGCCCAGGCCCGACCTCGTGATCTACCTGCAGGCCCCGGTCGACGTGCTGCTGGAGCGCATCGCCAAGCGACGCATCGTGCACGAGCAGCTGATCGAGCGCGCCTACCTCGAGCGGCTGAACGAGGCGTACGCGCGCTTCTTCCACGCCTATGCCGACGCGCCGCTGCTGATCGTCAATGCCGCCTCGATCGACCCGGTGTTCAACACCGCGGATTTCGAGGAGCTGTACGCCGCGGCTCTGCGCACGCGGCGCGGCCGCCACTATTTCAACCCGATGCGCCACGAGGCGATTTAGGGCACACTTTTCCGCATGTACACGCAACTCGAATTGCGCGATTCGGCCCGGCCGCCGGTTTCCCTTTCGACGCTCGACCGGATGAAGGCGCAGCGCGAGAAGATCGCCTGCCTCACCTGTTACGACGCGAGTTTTGCGGTGCTGCTCGACGCCGCCGACGTCGACGTGATCCTGGTCGGCGACTCGCTCGGCATGGTGATCCAGGGCCACGACACCACGGTGCCGGTCACCATGGACGACATGGTCTACCACTGCCGCGCGGTGTCGCGTGGGGTGCACCGGCCATTCCTGATCGGCGACCTGCCGTTCATGAGCTATCCGTCGAAGGATCTCGCGCTCGCCAATTCCGTGCGCCTGATGCAGGAGGGCGGCGCGGAGATGGTCAAGCTCGAGAGCGGCGCGGGCCAGATCGAGATCGTCGAGTTCCTCGCGAGCCACGACATCGCCGTGTGCGCGCACCTCGGGCTCAAGCCGCAGTCGGTGCACAAGACCGGCGGCTTCCGGGTGCAGGGACGCAGCGCGGACGCCGCGAGGCGCATGCTCGACAACGCGAGGGCGCTCGAGTCCGCCGGTGCCGACATCGTGCTGCTCGAGTGCATCCCGAACGAACTGGGCGCCGAGATCTCCGCCGCGCTGCAGGTGCCGGTCATCGGCATCGGTGCCGGTGCCGCGACCGACGGCCAGATCCTCGTGCTCTACGACATCCTCGACATCACGAGCGGCAGGAAGCCGCGCTTCGTGAAGAACTTCATGGAAGGGGCCGGCAACAACCTCGAGGCGATGCGCCGCTACGTGCGGGCCGTCAAGGACGGCAGCTACCCCGGACCCGAACACGGTTTCGCCTGAGGCGCGCATGCAGACGGTCACCGCGATCGCGGATGTGCGCGCGCGCATCCGCGCCTGGAGGGCCGAGGGAGCCCGGGTCGCGTTCGTGCCGACCATGGGCAACCTGCACGCCGGCCACATCAGCCTGATCGAGCTCGCGCGACGCCATGGCGATCGTTTCGTCGCGAGCATCTTCGTCAATCCGATGCAATTCGGCCCGAACGAGGACTTCGCGCACTATCCCCGCACGCCGTCGCGGGACGCGGACATGCTCGCCGCGGCGGGCTGCGATTTGATGTTCATGCCCGACGTCGGCGAGATGTATGGCGCGGGGTCGACCGCGCCCACGCGGGTGGAAGTGCCGGGAATCTCGACCACGCTCTGCGGCGAGTTCCGCCCGGGCCATTTCGAGGGCGTCGCCACGGTGGTCGCGAAGCTCTTCAACATCGTGCAGCCGGATGTCGCGGTGTTCGGGGAGAAGGACTTCCAGCAGCTCGTCGTGATCCGGCGCATGGCCGCCGACCTGTGCTTCCCCATCGCGATCATCGGTGCGCCGACCGTGCGCGAGCCGGATGGCCTCGCGATGAGCTCGCGCAACCAGTACCTCGACGCGCAGGAACGGGCGATGGCGCCCGCTATCCACGCGGCGCTGCGCACCGCCACGGGTGTCATCGCGGCGGGCGCGACGGATTACGCCGCGATCGAGCTCGAGGGCGCGGCCGGGCTCGTGGCGCGCGGCTTTCGTGTCGATTACTTCGCGGTGCGCCGCCGGATCGACCTCTCGGTGCCGGCCGCGGCCGATCGCGAACTCGTGGTGCTCGCAGCGGCTCGGCTCGGCAAGGCGCGCCTGATCGACAACCTGCAAGTGGAGCGCGGGTAGCGCTAGGCGCCTGCGTGGCGTGCGAGTGCCCACGCCACATGCTCCCGGACCAAAGCCGATGCGTCATCGGCCCGGCTGCGCAGGGCCGCCATCACCTCGGGTGTCGACGGGGCGTTGCCGAGCGCGACCGCAATGTTGCGCAACCAGCGTTCATGGCCGATGCGATAGATCGCCGAACCGCGCATGCGAGCGTCGAAATCCTCCGCAGTCCAGGCGAACAGGTCCGCGAGCCGCGGCGCGTCGAGCGCGTGGCGCGCGCGAAAGTCCGGGTGGTGCGCGTCCTGCGCGAACTTGTTCCACGGGCAGACGAGCTGGCAATCGTCGCAGCCGTAGATGCGGTTGCCCATCGGGGCGCGCAGGTCTTCGGGAATCGGGCCCTCGAGCTCGATCGTCAGGTAGGAAATGCAGCGCCGCGCGTCGAGCTGGTAGGGTGCCGTGATGGCACCGGTCGGGCAGGCGGGGATGCAGCGGCTGCACGTGCCACAGTGTGCGGTGGCGGGCGCGTCGATCGGCAGTTCGAGCGAGGTGAAAATCTCGCCGAGGAAGAACCAGGACCCCGCGTCGCGCCCGATGAGGTTGGTGTGCTTGCCGATCCAGCCGAGGCCGGCGTCGCGGGCGAGGGCCTTCTCGAGCACCGGCGCGCTGTCGACGAAGACGCGATGGCCGATCGGGCCCGCCACGGCCGCGAGCCGATCGGCGAGTTTCGCGAGCTGCTTGCGCATCAGTTTGTGGTAGTCGCGACCGAGCGCGTAGCGCGATACATAGCCGAGTCCGCGCGCGCCGAGCACTTCCCCGGGGTCGCGCGAGGCGGGTGGCCAGTAGTCCATGCGCACCGAGATCACCCGGCGCGTGCCGGCGTGCAGCTCGGCGGGGCGCGAGCGCATCGTGCCGTGGCGGGCCATGTAGCCCATCTCGCCGTGCCGGCCCTGCGCGAGCCAGCGGTCGAGATGTTGTTCGTCCTGCGCGAGCCCGATGCCCGCGACACCGACCTGCGAGAAGCCGAGCGCGGCGGCCTCCTCGATGAGCAACCGCTTGATGGCGGCGGTGTCGGTTGTCGCTGTTTCGGTCATGGCGGCGGGCAGCGGCCAGTATAATCGCCGCATGGCCTTTCCCACGGCGATCTACAGCGCAGCGCAAGTCCGCGAGCTCGACGACTACGCGATCCAGCAGCTCGGCCTCGCCGGGCATGCCTTGATGAAGCGCGCGGGCGAGGCGAGCCTGCGTGCGCTGCGTGCGCGCTGGCCGATGGCCCACCGCATCGTGATCGTCTGCGGTGGCGGCAACAATGGCGGCGACGGCTACGTGCTCGCGCGTTTCGCGCGTGCCGCGGGCCTCACGGTCTCGGTGCTCGCCGCGGCGCCCGTCGAGGCGCTGCGCGGCGATGCGCAGCGCGCGGCCGAGGAGTTCCTGGCGAGCGGTGGCCAGGTGCAGCCGTTTGCGGCGGCGGCGCTGCAACAGGGCGATGTGGTGGTCGATGCGTTCCTCGGCCTCGGGGTGCGCGGCCCGTTGCGCGCGCAGGCACTTGCCGTGATCGAGGCGATGAACGGCGCCCGCCGCCCGCTGTTCGCGCTCGACCTGCCCTCGGGCCTCTGTGCCGATTCGGGGCTGCCGCTCGGCGGCGCGGTGCGGGCCGATGCGACGATTACCTTCATCGGCCTCAAGAGTGGCCTTTTCATGGGCGACGGGCCCGAGTACACGGGCAGCCTGCAGTTCGACGACCTCGAGGTCACCGTACCGGATATCCCGGCGTTTGCGCCGCGGCTGCGGCGTGCGAGCGAGTCCGATATCGCGCGCGCACTGCCGCGCCGGCGCCGCGCTTCGCACAAGGGCAGTTTCGGGCACGTACTGGTGGTCGGCGGAGGGCCGGGCATGCCCGGTGCCGTGCGGCTCGCCGGTGAATCGGCACTGCGCGTGGGTGCCGGTCTCGTGACGGTTGCCGTGGCACCCGAGAATGTCGCGGCGATTTCCGCAGGCTGTCCCGAGCTGATCGTCGCGGGCCTCGACAAGCCGCAGTTCGGCGCGCTGCTCGCGAGTGCCGACGTCGTGGCGATCGGACCCGGCCTCGGGCGCAGCGCCTGGGCCTGGGAGGTCCTCGAAGCCACGCTGGCCGCGGGGCGCCCGCTGGTGGTCGACGCCGATGCGCTCAATATCCTCGCCGAGCATCCTTCCCTGCGGGCCGACGACTGGATCCTGACGCCGCATCCCGGCGAAGCGGGACGCCTGCTCGGGACCGATGCCGCGCAGGTGCAGGCGGATCGGCTGGGCGCACTCGGCCAGCTCTGCGATCGCTACGGCGGCACCGTGGTGCTGAAGGGCGCGGGCACGCTCGTCGGGCGCACCGGCGAGACGCCGCAGCTGTGCGAGCGGGGCAATCCGGGCATGGCAAGCGCCGGCATGGGAGACGTGCTCACCGGCGTGATCGCCGGCATCCTCGCCCAACACGGCAACCTGCACGACGCCGCGCGCATCGGGGTGCTGGTGCACGCGCTCGCGGGCGATGCGGCCGCCCGCAGCGGTGAGCGCGGCCTCATGGCCCGCGACGTGATCGGGGAGCTGCGCACCTGGGTCAACATCTGATCGCCGCGCGCACGCCCGAGGCGATGGCCGCGATCGGCACCGCGCTCGCGCGCGGCCTGCCCGCGCTCGCCGCCGAGCCGCTGCTGCTTTACCTGACGGGCGGGCTCGGCGCGGGAAAGACGACGCTTGCACGCGGCCTGCTCGCCGCGCTTGGTGTCGCGGGTCCCGTGCGCAGCCCGACCTATACGCTCGTCGAGGTGCACGCTTTGCCGGCGCTAGTCGTCGTGCACGCCGACCTCTATCGCCTCACCGATCCGGAGGAACTCGAGCCGCTGGGCCTGCGCGACCTGCATGCACCGGGTCACTTGTGGGTGGTCGAGTGGCCCGAGCGCGCGAGTGCCGTCCTGCCGGAGCCCGACTTGCACTTGCGGCTCGAGATCGAGGGGGTCGCGCATACCGTGCGGACGGAAGCGGCATCGGCCCAGGGCCTGGCGTGGTTGCGAGGATGCGTGGAGATAGCCGACCTATCTATTTAATTTCCATTGAATTTACGCGTCGGCGGTTTTACATTTGCTTGCCATGCGACACGCCTTGGCCGCCGCCGTCCTGCTGCTTTCCGCCTCTGCCGCGGCTGAGGTCGCCCACGGCGGCACGAGCGAGGTGCAGGCGGTGCGCGCGACGATGGACCCCGGCGGACCGCGCGTGGTCGTCGACCTTTCCGCGCCCACGGCCTTCAAGGTCTTTACGCTCGATAGCCCGCGCCGCGTGGTGCTCGATCTCGCGGACACCCGCCTCGCCGACGGTGTGCGGCTGCCGCGTTCGCTGGGCCCGATCATCGCGGTGCGTTCCGGCGTGCAGCCGGGCGGCGCGCTGCGGCTCGTGATCGAGACGTCGTCGGACGAGGAGCCGCGCGCGGCGAGGCTCGCGCCTGTGGGCGCTGAAGGACACCGAATCGTCGTCGATTGGGCGGGCGGCGGCGCGCAAAGGCCCGTGGCGGCGGTGCATGCGCCGAAGCAGGGCACACGCGATGTCGTCATCGCGATCGACGCGGGCCATGGCGGCAAGGACCCGGGTGCGATCGGCCATCGCGGCACGCTCGAGAAAGGCGTGGTGCTCGAAATCGCGCGCGAACTCGCCGGGCTCATCGATCGCGAGCCCGGCATGCGCGCCGTGCTCATCCGCGACGGGGACTACTACATCGCGCACCGCGAGCGCATCCGGCGTGCGCGCGCGGCGAAGGCTGACATGTTCGTGTCGATCCATGCGGATGCGATCCGCGACCGGGACGTCTCGGGCGCGTCGGTCTACGTGCTTTCCGAGCGCGGCGCCACGGACGAAGCCGCGCGCTGGCTCGCCGAGCGCGAGAACGCGGCGGACCTGCGCGGCGGGGTGTCGCTGAGCGACAAGGACGATGCCCTCGCGACCGTGCTGCTCGACCTGTCGCAGGTCGCCAATATCAGCGCGAGCATGCTGGCCGCGGAACGGGTGATCGATGCCTTCGACGGCCTCGTGCCGGTGCGCAAGCCGCGCGTGCAGCAGGCCGGCTTCCTGGTGCTGAAGTCGCCCGACATCCCTTCGATGCTGATCGAGACGGCCTACATCACCAATGCCGCCGATGAGCGGCGGCTGCGCAGCGACGCCCAGCGCAGCAAGCTGGCGGGCGCCATCGTCGCGGGCGTGCAGAGCTACTTCACGCGCAACCCGCCCGAGGGCACGCGCTTCGCCGAACTGCGGCGGCTCGCCGCCGCGGACTGACCCGGCACCAATTCCGTAGAATCGGCGCATGGCGATTCGTCTGCTGACCGGGGAGCTCATCGACCAGATCGCGGCGGGCGAGGTGATCGAGCGGCCGGCTTCCGCCGTCAAGGAGCTCGTGGAGAACGCGCTCGACGCCGGGGCACGCCGCATCGAGATCGAAGTCGATCGCGGCGGGGTCGGCCTGATCCGCGTACGGGACGATGGCGGCGGCATCCCCGAAGGCGAGCTGGCACTCGCGATCGCGCGCCACGCCACCAGCAAGATCACGACGCTCGACGACCTCGAGGCCGTGCGCACGCTCGGTTTTCGCGGCGAGGCGCTGCCCTCGATCGGTTCGGTGGCGAAGCTGCGCGTCGTATCGCGGCCCGCTGGCGCGCCCCAGGGCTTCGAGATCGGCGTCGAGGGCGGCCAGGTGGGCGCGGTGCGGCCCGCGGCCCATCCGCCCGGCACGACCATCGAGGTGCGCGACCTGTTCTACAACGTGCCGGCGAGGCGCAAGTTCGTGCGCAGCGACGCCACCGAGATCGGGCACATCCAGCGCTGGGTCGAGCGGCTCGCGCTGTCACGGCCCGACGTCGCGTTCCGGTTGTCGAACGGCGGGCGGCTGCTGCTAGACGCGCCGGCCCTCGCGGCGGGTGAGGACCCCGTGCGACGCGTGGACGCCGTGCTCGGCGCGGGATTCCTCGAACGGGCCCTGCGCGTCGAGCACGCGGCGGGCCCGGTCGCGGTCGATGGCTGGATCGGCGCACCGACGGCGGCGCGCGCGCAGGCCGATGCGCAGTACTGGTTCGTGAACGACCGCCATGTGCGCGACCGCCTGCTGATGAGCGCCGTGCGCCTCGGCTTTCGCGACGTGCTGTACCACGGCCGCCATCCCGCGTACCTGCTGCACCTGACCATCGACCCGCGGCTCGTCGACGTGAACGCGCACCCGGCGAAGCTCGAGGTCCGCTTCCGCGACAGCCGCCAGGTCCACGATTTCGTGTTCCGCGCCGTCGAGCGCACGCTCGGCGCCACCCGGCCGGGCAGCACGAGCGCGGCGCACGGTGCAACCGCCGCACCCGCTGGAATGCCGGCCGCCGTCGATGGCGCGCCGCCCAGGGCCGTTTCCGCGCCCACCATGGATCCGCTGCCTTTTGCCCAAGGGCCGGCGCCGCCCGCGATTCCGTGGAGTGCTTCGCCCTGGGCCGTGGCCGAGGCGGCCACAAGCGGTGCGGCAACCGAACCGCTCGGTACCGCGATCGCGCAACTGCACGGCATCTACATCCTCGCGCAGAACCGCGAGGGGCTGGTCCTCGTCGACATGCACGCGGCGCACGAGCGCGTGCTTTACGAGGCCTACAAGCAGCAGATGGAGCAGGGGATGGCCTCGCAGGCCCTGCTCGAGCCCATCCATATCCGGATGAAGGCGCACGAGGCCGACGCCGTGATCGCCGCCGCGGACGAATGGGCGGCGCTCGGCTTCGAGATCGAACGCCTCGCGCCGGAAAGCCTCGTCGTGCGCCGCGTGCCGGCGCTGCTCGGCGCCCGTACGGATCTCGCGGAGCTGCTGCGCAACGTGGCCCGTGATGCGCTCGATGGCGGCAGCTCCCGGCATTTCGAGGAGCCGGGCGCACGGCTCCTCGGCAATCTCGCCTGCCGCAGCGCCATCCATGCCCACCGGCGACTTGCGCTGCCCGAGATGAATGCCCTGCTGCGGCAGATGGAAGCGACCGGTCGGGCGGACCAGTGCAATCACGGGCGGCCCACCTGGACGCGCCTCTCGCTGACCGAACTCGACCAGCTCTTCCTGCGTGGCCGCTGATCCACGCGCGGGCGCCACGGGCCCCGTCATCGTCCTCACGGGTCCCACCGGCGTCGGCAAGAGCGACTGGGCGCTCGAGCTGGCCGCGACGCTGCCGATCGAAATCGTGAGCTGCGACTCCGCGCAGGTCTTCCGCGGGCTCGACATCGGCACCGCCAAGCCCGATGCCGCGACGCGCGCGCGCGCGCCGCATCACCTGCTCGACCTGCGCGATCCCGCGGAGCGCTATTCGGCGGGCGAGTTCGTCGCGGACGCGACGACGGCGCTGCGCGCCATCCTCGCGCGCGGCCGCTTGCCGGTCGTGGTCGGCGGCACGATGCTGTACCTGCGCGCGCTGCTGCACGGCATGGCGCCGCTGCCGACGGCTCGCGCCGACATCCGCGCGGAAATCGATGCGCGCGCCGCGCGTGAGGGCTGGCCGGCGCTGCATGCCGACCTCGCGCGGCACGACCCGGTCGCGGCCGCCCGCATCCATGCCAACGACCGGCAGCGCATCCAGCGCGCGCTTGAGGTGTTCTACGCGACGGGCAGCCCGATCACGGCCTGGCAGCGCTCGGCCGATGCGGCGGCGGGCGGGTTCGAGTTCCACGGCTGGGCGCTGGTACCCACCGATCGAGCCATACTCCATGCGCGCATCGAACGGCGCTTCGAGGCGATGATGGCGGCCGGTCTCCTCGATGAAGTACGCACGCTCCGTGCGCGCCCGGACCTGGCCGCGGAGCTGCCCGCGATCCGCGCCGTGGGGTATCGCCAGCTCTGGCAGCACCTGGCCGGCGAGTGCGATCTGGGCACGGCGTCGCTGCGCGCCGTCGCAGCGACGCGGCAGCTGGCCAAGCGGCAGCTGACCTGGCTCAAGTCCTCGATTTCATTGGAAAATATTGATCCGTTCGAGCCTTCGGCGCGGGCCGCGTGGATCGCAAGGGTGCACGCGACCTGGACCCCTCCCATGTTATGATGCATGGCACTTATGCCTCGCGCGTGTCGGGGCAGCTTGCTGGCCACACTGCTGTTCGCCATGGAAGGCGTCGTAACGGCCTTCACTGCGTACACCGGAGTCAAAACAAGGAGAACCTCATGGCCAAAGGTCAATCATTGCAGGACCCCTTCCTGAACGCCTTGCGCAAAGAGCGCATCCCGGTCTCGATCTACCTCGTCAATGGCATCAAGTTGCAGGGGCAGATCGATTCCTTCGACCAGTTCGTCGTGCTGCTCAAGAACAGCGTGAGCCAGATGGTCTACAAGCACGCCATTTCGACGGTCGTGCCCGCGCGCAACGTGCGCGTGCCCTCGGCCGATGAAGCGGAAGCCGTCGTGGAGCCGCAAGCGGAGTAATGTTCGAGCGTCCGCGCACCGGGGAACGCGCCGTACTCGTACGCCTCGGGCTCGGCGCACCCGCCGATCCCGAAGACATCGAGGAGTTCACGCAACTCGCGGTTTCCGCCGGCGCGCAGCCCGTGGCGACCATCACCGGGCGGCGTGAACGGCCCGACCCGCGCTATTTCGTCGGCAGCGGCAAGGCGGAGGAGATCCGCGATTGCGCGCTCGCCAACACGGCGGACGTGATCCTCGTGGACCACGCACTGTCGCCGAGCCAGGAGCGCAACCTCGAGAAGCTGGCCGGCCGGCGCGTGCTCGACAGGAACGGGCTCATCCTCGACATCTTCGCGCAGCGAGCCCGCAGCCCCGAGGGCAAGCTGCAGGTCGAGCTCGCGCAACTGAAGCACATCGCGACGCGGCTCGTGCGCGGCTGGACCCACCTCGAGCGCCAGCGCGGCGGCGGCATCGGCCTGCGTGGCCCCGGCGAGACGCAGCTCGAGACCGACCGGCGGCTCGTGGGCCAGCGCGTGCGCGTCCTCACGCGCCGGCTCGAGAAGCTGCAACTGCAGCGCGAGACCGGCCGGCGCGCGCGCGCCGAGATCCCGGTGCCTTCCGTGGCGCTCGTGGGCTACACCAACGCGGGCAAGTCGACGCTGTTTCGCGCCATGACGGGCGCCGACGCCTATGTCGCCGACCAGCTCTTCGCGACGCTCGACCCGCTCGTGCGGCGCTTGCGGCTGCCGGGCGGCACCGAGTGCGTGTTCGCCGACACCGTGGGCTTCATCCGCGAATTGCCGCACGAACTGGTCGCGGCCTTTCGCTCGACGCTCACCGAGGCCCGCGAGGCGACACTGCTGCTGCACGTGATCGACGCCAGCAACCCGCGCCGCGACGAGCACATCGGCGCCGTGAATGCCGTGCTCGAGGAGATCGGCGCCGGTTCCATCCGGCAGATCTGCGTCTACAACAAGATCGACCGGCTCGGGATCGCGCCGCGGGTCGAGCACGATGCCGATGGCCTGCCCGTGCGCGTCTGGCTGTCGGCGGCGCGAGGCGACGGCCTCGAGCTGCTGCGCGCCGCGATCACCGAGCGGATCGCGCGCGGCGTGCGCAACGCGACGCTGCGCCTGTCCGTCGGGCAGGGCGCGCTGCGCTCGAGACTCTACGCCTCGGGCACGGTGCGGGCCGAGCGCGCGCTCGATGACGGCGGCTGCGAACTGACCGCGCAATTGCCCGACGTGGAGTTGCTGGCCCTCGCCCGGCTGCCGGGCGTGCAGGTCGTGGTGGACGCGCCGGCGGGGAACGTTCCTGCGGCGCTGGGCGGGCTGCTAGAATCTCCCGTTCTCCCAGCGGCGGAATTGCACTAATCATGGCGTGGAATCAACCTGGCGGTCAGCAGAATCCCTGGGGCCGCAGGCCCGGCCCGGACGGCATCGACCAGGCGGTGAAGGACTGGCAGCGCAAGATCGAGTCGTTCTTCGGCGGCGGTTCGAAGGGCGGGCCTTCGCCCCTGATCCTGCTCGCGGTCGTGGCGATCGGCTGGCTGCTGTCCGGCTTTTACCAGGTCAATCCCGCCGAGCGCGGCGTGCTGCAGCGTTTCGGCAAGTTCGTCGGCGTGCGCGAGCCGGGCTGGGGATGGCGGCTGCGCGGCGTCGAGACGATCACCAAGGTCAACGTCTCGGCGGTCAACAGCGTGAAGTACGAGTCGCGCGTGCTGACGGCGGACGTGAACCTCGTCAACCTCACGCTCGCCGTGCAGTACCAGTTCAGCGATCCGGTGAAAGTGCTGTTCGGCGTGCGCGACCCCGAATCCTCGCTGCGCGAAGTCAGCGAGAGCGCGATCCGTGAAGTCGTCGGGCGCGGCGAGCTGGAAGCGATCCTCGTGTCGGCGCGCCAGCTCGTCACCGAGCGCACCAAGGACCTGATCCAGCGCACGCTCGACGCCTACGGCACCGGCATCCGCGTCACGAGCGTCAACCTTACCGAAGTCCAGGTGCCCGAGGCGGTCGTGCCCTCGCAGCGCGATGCCAACAAGGCGATCGCCGATCGCGAGCGCCTGCAGAAGGAGGCCGAGGCTTACCAGAGCGGCATCCTGCCGGTGGCCGAGGGCGCTGCCGCCCGCCAGATCCAGGAGGCCGAGGCGTACAAGGCGCAGGTGACGGCCGTCGCGACCGGTGAAGCTGCGCGCTTCACCCAATTGCGCGAAGCCTACGAGGCGTCGCCGCGGGTCACGCGCGAGCGGCTGTACCTCGACACGATCGAGGGCGTGCTGAAGGGTTCGAAGAAAGTGCTGATCGACACGAAGTCCTCGGGCAACATGATCTACCTGCCGCTCGACAGGCTGACCGAAGGGCGTACGCGCGAGGTGGACACGGGCACCGCGCCCGCACGGGCTACGGCCGCGCCGGCGGAGGCCGAAACCGTCACCGTCGATGGCCGCCAGCGGGGAGAACGCTGATGTCCCCGCGCTTCATGTCGGTCCTCATCGGGGTTGTCGCGGTGCTCATCGTCGCGTCCTCGTCGCTGTTCACCGTGCAGCAGTCGCAGATCGCGATCCGCACCCAGTTCGGTGAAATCCAGGGCTCCGACTACGGCCCCGGGCTGCACCTCAAGTGGCCCTTCATCGACCAGGTCGCGCGCTTCGAGCGCCGCGTCGTCACGCAGAACTACGCGGGCGAAACCTTCCTGACGAACGAGAACCGCGGCCTGCTGGTCGATTTCTACATCAAGTGGCGCGTCGCCGATGCCGCGAAGTATTTCCGCGCCACCGGCGGCAGCGAAGACTCGGCGGGCCAGCGCCTCGCCGACATCGTCAAGGACGGCATCAAGAACGCGGTCGCCCAGCGCACGCTGCGCGAAATCGTGACTTCGGAGCGCGCCGCGGTGACCGGCGAGATGATCGGCCGCGCGAGCAAGGCGGTTGATGAGTTCGGCATCAGCCTGGTCGACGTGCGCCTGCAGCGCATCGACCTGCCGGACGACGTGGCGGCGCGCGTCTATGAAACGATGAAGCAGAATTTCGCCAAGCAGGCGCAGCAGTTGCGCGGCGAGGGCGAGAAGGACAGCCAGCGCATCAAGGCCGAGGCCGACCGCAAGCGCACCGAGATCCTGTCGGCCGCGGCGCGCGACGCCTTGCGCATCCGCGGCGAGGGCGACGCCGTGGCCGCGGCGACCTATGCCAAGGCCTACGAGCGCAATCCCGAGTTCTACGCCTTCTACCGCAGCCTCCAGGCCTATCGCAATTCGATCGGCAAGGAGGGCGACGTGCTGGTGGTGAGCCCCGACAGCGAGTTCTTCAAGTACTTCAAGAACGCCGCGCCGGGCGGCCGCTAGCGCCGTGACGCTCGACTGGGCCGACCTGCTCGGCGCGCTCGCGTTGCTGCTGGTGTTCGAGGGACTGCTGCCGTTCGCCAATCCCGCCGGTATGAAACGCGCGCTCGGCCGGGTCCTCGCGCTCGGCGATCGCGAACTGCGCGTGGGCGGCTTGTTGACGATGCTGGCGGGTCTCGCACTTCTTTTCCTGATACGGTCGTGATGCATGGGCAAGTTCGTCGTCGTCATCGGCACCCAATGGGGTGACGAGGGCAAGGGCAAGATCGTCGACCTGCTGACGGAGCGCGCCGCCGCGGTGGCGCGTTTCCAGGGCGGCCACAATGCCGGGCACACGCTCGTCATCGGCGGCGAGAAGACGATCCTGTCGCTGATCCCCTCCGGCATCCTGCGCGCGGGCGTGCAATGCCTCATCGGCAACGGTGCGGTGCTGTCGCTCGAGGCGCTACTGCGCGAATCGCAGATGCTGATCGGCAAGGGCGTGCCGGTGTTCGAGCGCCTGCGCATTTCACCCAATTGCCCGCTGATCCTGCCTTCGCACGTCGCGCTCGACCGGGCTCGCGAGCAGGCGCGCGGCGCCAATGCGATCGGCACGACCGGCCGCGGCATCGGCCCGGCGTACGAGGACAAGGTCGCGCGCCGCGCGGTGCGTGTTGCGGACCTGTTCCAGCGCAAGCGCTTCGCCGCGCAGCTCGGCGAGCTGCTCGATTTCCACAACTTCGTGCTGCAGCACTACTACCGCCAGCCGCCGGTCGACTTCCAGAAGACCCTCGACGAGCAGCTCGCGAGCGCCGAGCAGGTCAAGCCGCTCGTCGCCGACGTCACCGCGACGCTCAACGGCCTGCGCGTGAGCGGCGCGAACGTGATGTTCGAGGGCGCGCAGGGCGCGTTGCTCGACGTCGACCACGGCACCTATCCCTACGTCACTTCGTCGAACACGACCGCGGGCTATGCCGCGACCGGCACCGGCCTCGGCCCGCGCGCGATCGACTACGTGCTCGGCATCGTCAAGGCCTACACCACGCGCGTCGGCGCGGGGCCGTTCCCGACCGAGCTGTTCGACGAGGCGGGCGAGCACCTCTCGCGCGTCGGCCATGAGTTCGGCTCGGTGACCGGGCGCCGCCGGCGCTGCGGCTGGTTCGATGCCGTGGCGCTGCGCCGCTCGATCGTGCACTCGAGCGTCTCGGGTCTGTGCGTCACGAAGCTCGACGTGCTCGATGGCCTCGACGTGATCAACGTATGCGTCGGCTACCGGCTCGGCAACGAGACGCTGTCCGAGCCGCCCGCGCTGACCGACGCCTACGCCGAGGTGACACCGGTGTACGAGGAGCTGCCGGGCTGGAAGGATTCGACGATCGGCGTCACGTCTTACGCGTCGCTGCCGGCGAATGCGCGCCGCTACCTCGAGCGCATCGCCGAGCTCGTCGCGACGCCGATCGATGTCGTGTCGACGGGACCGGACCGCGACCAGACGATCGTGCTGCGTCACCCCTTCGACTGACGGTGACTGGCGGTCAGCTGCCGCCAGGCCTCGAGCACCGCAGCGGGCGTGATGCCGAGGATATCGGGTTCGCCTTCGACAGTACCGGTCAGCACCGCAACCGGCGTGCCCACGCCGCCCGGCCGGAATCGCGCAGGATCCGCAACCCCGAACAGGGTGACCGTCGGGCAGTCCTGCGCCGCGGCCACGTGCGCCGGGCCCGTGTCGACGCTCACCAGGCTGTGGCAGCGCCCGAGCAGCGGCAGCAGTACCGGAATCGGCAGGTCGCCGGCGACGTTATGCAGGTCGCGGACCCCTGCAGCCCGTGCGATATCCGCATTCAGGCCGGACTCTTCATGCACGCCGAGGAGCAGGAGCGCGGCCTCGGGCAACGCATCGCGCACGCCGCGGACCACCGTCCCCCAGCGCGCTTCCGGCCAGTACTTGGTGTTGCTCGCGCGCCGGCGAAAGAGCCCGCGCATCGTGCGCTTGTTGCCGGCCTGGAAGGCGACCAGCGTGCGATCGGTGAGCCCACGCCGGGCAAGCCACGCTTCGCAGGCAGCGAGCTCGCCGGAGTCGGGAACCAGCACGGCGTTGGCGTCGCGTACAGGCGGCGCCGGAGGCGGTGAAGCCGTGAGCGCCGGCGGCGTCAGCGCGGCCATGCGCAGCCAGCGTTCCACGAAATGCTCGCCGGGCAGCCAGGGGAGGTCGCGCGTATCGCAGACGAGGGCATCCGCAATGCCGGCGCGACGCAGCAGCTCGCGTCCGTGGCCGCCACCGTCGCAATACCAGGTGGGCCCTGCGCCGCGCTCGCGCAAGCGGCGCACCAGCGCCTGCTGCTCGCGATCGAGCCAGTAGGGCTTGCGGCGGCTGCGCAGCGTGTGGATCTCACCGACCCCACGGCGCGGTGCGAGCAGCGGGCGCGCCCAACCGCCCGAGGTGATCACGTCGACCGGCGCGCCGAAGCGCGCGTGCAGCTGGTCGATCAACGCGGTGACGAGCACCATGTCGCCGAGCGCGCCGCAACGCATGACGAGAGGGCGGGCCATGCGGCATTTTGCGGTGCGGGTGGCAGGGCCGCAATCGATACGGCGGGTCCGGCCCGCATGGCGGCAGGCTACTGCGTGAGCGCCGCGGCGATCTCCGGATCGACCCGCCCGAGCAGCGAGCTCTGGCGGCGGATCTCTCCGTCGCGCGACAGCACCGTGAGGACGCTCGAGTGGTTGAACTCGCCGTCCGGCAACTTGCGGTACTGGATCGATAGCATCGCGGCGATCTTGCGCACGGTCGCCTCGTCGGCGGTGGCCAGTGTCCAGCGCGACAGGTCGATGCGGCGCGTCTTCGCGAGCGCAGTGAGCGCGGCTGGATTGTCGCGTTCGGGATCGACCGACACCATCAGCACGCGCAGGCCAGAAGCCACCTTCGGGTCGAGCGAGCGCTCGACGGCGCGGATCGTGTCGATCAGCAGCGGGCAGGCGGCGGGGCAGCTCGCGTAGAACATGGTGATCACGACCGGGTGGCCGCGGTACAGGTCGAGGCCCACGGGCTCGCCCGCCTGGTTGGTCAACTCGGCGTCGAGGTGGTAGATGGAGGCGGGCGGGTCGGCCGCCTGCGCGGTGCCCGCCATGGCGAGGGCCGCCGCAATCAACGCGAGTATTCTCATTTCCTCACTCCCGCGGGCGGCCGCGGGCCGTCCGCCGCACATCTAAAACCCATGCTGCCCGAGGTGTAGCTCGCCTGCATGCTCGAGAGCATCGCGATGCGCATCAGGGTTGCGTAGTTTTCCTTCTCTTCCATCGTGAGCGCGCCCGAGCCGCAGAACTTCATGATGTCGGGATCGCCCTGTTCGCGGTTGTCGCTCGAGACCATCATGGCGCCGAGGTCCTCGATCCACTCCCACACGAGGCCGTGCAGGTCCTGCACGCCGTAGGCGTTCGCCGGCGTTGCGCCTACCTCGGGCAGGGCCGCGTCGGCCGGGCGCGAGTACCAGGCGATGATGCGTTCCCGCCAGGCGGGATCGTTGCGGCCATCGCGCTGCGTTTCGCTTGCCGCCGCGGCGTACTCCCACTCGTACCAGGTCGGCAGGCGCTGGCCCTTCGACTCGCAGTAAGCGCTCGCCGCGAACCAGCTCACCTGCACCACCGGTTGCCTCGCGAGCGCGGCGCCGGGCGCCGCGTCGCTGCTCCAGTGTCGCAGGTAGCCGGCATCGGCGAACACGCGCGCGACGCGATCACGCCGCCACTCGGGTCGCTGGCGCACGAAGCGCGCAAACTCGGCGTTGGTCACGGGCAGGCGGTCGAGCTGGAAGGGAGCCACCGCGACTTCCTTGATGCCCGGGGCGGGCGGCAGGACCGACTTGAAACGACCGCCCGGCAAGTCGACCGCGAGGGAGGCCTGCGCCGCCGCGAGGGCGACGCAGGCCGCGATCGACGCGAACCGCCTCAATGCGCCGCCCCCTCGGGCCGCTTGGTCGTCGCGCGGACCTTCGCGACTTCCTGCTTCGAGATCGCAGGCCCGCTGTTGCCCCAGGTGTTGAGCACGTAGGTCAGGATGTTCGCAACCTCGTCGTCCGTCAGCTGGCTCATCGGCGGCATCACGGAATTGAAGGTGTTGCCGTTGACGGTCACGGGGCCGGTGAGGCCGTTCAGCACCACTTCGATCGCGTGTCGCGGATCCTTCAGCAGGTAGTCGGACTTCGCGAGCGGCGGGAACACGTTCGGCAGGCCTGCGCCGTTGTCCTGGTGGCAGGTCGAGCAGGTGCCCTTGAAGAGCACGCCGCCGGCTGCGATCTGCTGCTCCTTCGTCAGCGTGCCCGACTCCTTGGCGGTGGCAGCGGCGGCCACCGGCGCGAGGCTCGCCACCTTGTCGCCGATGTACATTTCGTCGACCTGCTTGCCCGAGTAGATGAGCGGCTTCTCGGGACCGGTGACCTCGAGGATCGCGAGCGCACCCTTGTTGAATGCCCGGAAGATCGAGTGGTCGACCATCACGTAGTTGCCCGGCACCTCGGTGTGGAACTCGACCGTGGCCGCGCCGCCCGCCGGGATGAGCGTGGTCTGCACGTTCTCCTGGAAGTGGGTGCCGCCCTCATACTGCACCTTGTCGAAGATCTCGCCGATCAGGTGGAAGCTCGACACGAGGTTCGGCCCGCCGTTGCCGACGAACATGCGGATGCGCTGCTCGGTCTTCGCCTTGAGCGCATTCGGGCCCGTCATCGAGGTTTCCGCGCCGTTGAACAGCACGTAGGTCGGGTTCTCGTCGATCGCCTTCTGCATGTCGAACGGCTGGTAGCCCTTCTCGCGGTACTTGCCGACCGTGTAGAAGTCGCCCTGCATCACGTAGAACTCGTGGTCGACCGGCGGCAGGCCCTCCGGCGGCTCGACGAGGATCAGGCCGTACATGCCGTTGGCGACGTGCATGCCGACGGGCGCCGTGGCGCAGTGGTAGACGTACAGGCCCTGGTTGAGCGCCTTGAAGGTGAACTGCGTGTGATGGCCAGGCGCCGTGAATGTGGAGGCCGCACCGCCACCCGGGCCGGTGACGCCGTGCAGGTCGATGTTGTGCGGCATCTTGCTCGACGGATGGTTCTTCAGGTGGAACTCCACCGTGTCACCCTGGCGCACGCGGATGAAGCTGCCGGGCACGGTGCCGCCGAAAGTCCAGAAGGTGTAGTTGACACCCTCGGCGATCTCCATCTGCTTCTCGATGACCTCGAGCTCCACGATCACCTTGGCGGGATAGTTGCGGTTGGTGGCCGGAGGGACATGCGGCGGACTCGTCAGCACGGCCTTGATCGGCTCGCCGCGCGGCGGCCCGAAGTCGCCCTTCAGCGATCCGCCGGTGTCGGCGGCACGGGTGGCCGGCGGCTTGTCCTGCGTGCAGGCGCCGAGCGCGAGGGCCGCGGCGCAGGCGAGGATGACGGGAAACCTGTTCATGGCGATTCCATTTCAGGGCGGCGGATGGCCGGCCCACATTCAGGATACGGGGGTACTAAATAGCGGGCGCTGACCGAGGTCAAGTGCCTCCGGGTGGTGCAGCAGGCCGAACGGGTCGTGGCTGCGGGCGACGCTGATGATGAAAACATAGACGGCGAGCGCCAGCACCCAGCAGGTGACGCGCACCCGGCGCGTGCTGCCGCGCTTCAGCGCGAGGCTGCCGAGACCGATGTAGACGGCGAGCAGCAGGACCTTCGCCGTGAGCCACGCATGCACGAACGGGTATTGGTGGACGATCGTGACCAGCATCAACGCCGCGGTGAACAGCACCGTGTCGATCGTGTAGCTGAGCCAGCGCAGCGGCCAAGCCATCGTCCAGCCGGCCCCGAGGTGGGCGGCGAGCCCCCGCGCGAACAGGAGCCCGCCGCTCAGTACGACCGTCAGGACGTGTACCCACTTGATCTGTGCGTAGAACTCAGCCAACGCTCTTCCCTGGCTCGCAGCAGCCGGCCTCGCCGCAGCCCTCGGCCGCCCGCGCGCTGCGCGGCGCGACCCAGAGCCGCAGGACGAACAAAGCGAGCGCCAGCGCCCCGACGCTGAATATCGTATCGCCGGGCACGCGCATCCATACGAGCATTTCGATGATCGGCTGCTGCATGAGGTCGGCCGAGCGGGCATACCAGTAGCCCTTGTCGATCGACGCTTGCAGCTGGATCACGCCGATCGGCAGCAGCGTGAGGAGCGCCATCAGCGAGAGCCCGATGTTGAGCGCCCAGAAGGAAGTCTTGAGCGCCCGTTCGTTCCACTCGACCTGCGGCCGGATGCCGCGCAGGCAGAACAGCATCAGGCCGATGCCGAGCAGGCCGTACACGCCGAACAGCGCGGTGTGGCCGTGCAGCGGCGTCAGGTTGAGGCCCTGCATGTAGTAGAGCGGCAGCGGCGGGTTGACGAGGAAGCCGAACAGGCCTGCGCCCACCAGGTTCCAGATCGCCACCGCCGTGAAGAACATGATCGGCCAGTGGTAGCGCCTCATCCAGGGCGTCGCTCGGCCGAGCTTGTAGGTGTGCCAGGCCTCGAAGCCGACGAAGGCGAGCGGCACGACCTCGAGCGCGGAGAAGCTCGCGCCGAGCGCGACCACGGCGGTCGGCGTTCCCGTGAAGTACAGGTGGTGCAGGGTGCCGAGCACGCCGCCCGCCATGAACACGATGGTCGCAAAGAGCACGGCCACCGTCGCGCTGCTCGTGCGCAGCAGGCCGAGCCGCGTGAACAGGAAGGCGATCACCGCGGTGGCGAACACTTCGAAGAAGCCTTCCACCCACAGGTGCACGACCCACCAGCGCCAGTACTCGACCATCGAGAGGTGCGTGTGCTCGCCCCACATCAGGCCGGCGCCGTAGAAGAGCCCGATGCACACGGTCGAGAGGAACAGCAGCATCGTGATCGACTTCGATTCGCCGCCCTTCCTGATCGCCGGCCACAGCGCGCGGCCCACGAGCGCCAGCCAGATGCCGAGGCCGAGGAACAGGAACCATTGCCAGAAGCGGCCGAGGTCGACGTACTCCCAGCCCTGGTGGCCGAACCAGAAGTTGTGCTCGAGGCCGAGCTTCTGCATGACCGCGAACCACTGTCCCGCGAAGGCGCCGACCACGATGACCAGCAGGCAGGTGAACAGCAGGTTGACGCCGAGGCGCTGGAACTTCGGCTCGTGCCCCGAGATCGCAGGCCCGATGTACAGGCCCATGCCGAGCCAGGCGGTCGCGATCCACAGCACCGCAAGCTGGGTGTGCCAGGTGCGGGTCAGCGAGTAGGGCAGGATCTCGGACAGCGCGAAGCCGTAGGCCTCCTGGCCCTCGACCTGGTAATGCGCGGTGATTGCACCGAGCAGGATCTGCGTCAGGAAGAGCGCCACGACGAGCCAGAAGTACTTGGCGGTCGCTTTCATCGAGGGCGTCACGGTGATTGCCGCGAGCGGGTCCGTGGCGGGCAGCGCGATCGGCTCATCGTGCCGCTGGCGGGCATAGTGCCAGCCGAGGAGGGCGATCGCCGCGATCAGGAACAGGACGCTGAACACCGTCCAGGTGAGCAGTTGGCTCGGCGGTACGTTGCCCACGAGCGGGTCATGCGGCCAGTTGTTCGTGTAGCTGATGCTCTTGCCCGGCCGCTCGGTGACAGCCGACCAGGATGTCCACCACACGAAGGCCGTGAGCGCCTGCCGGTAGTCCGCGTCGCGCACCGTGCCTTCCTTCATCGCGTAGGCTTCGCGCAGTGGCTGCAGCGCGGGGTCCGTGCCGAAGAGCGCGGTGTAGTGGCCCGCGACCGCCTCGATCGCTGCCGCGCGCTGCGGCGACACGGTGATCGTGCCGGTGGCGGCGTCGTAGGTGTTCTTGCGCAGCTGCGGCCGCACGCGCGCGGCGAGACCCGCCTGCACCTCGGGGTCGAGCTCCGCGTAGCTGCGGCTCGTGTCGCGCGCGGCTTCGATTTCGAGCAGGGCGAGTGATTCGCGATGCAGCCAGTCGGCGGTCCAGTCGGGTGCGACGTAGCCGCCGTGGCCCCAGATCGAGCCGAGCTGCTGCCCGCCGATCGACTGCCAGACCTGCCGGCCCTTCTCGATGTCGGCGCGCGTGTAGACGGTCTCGCCGGTGGTCGTCACGACCTTTTCCGGCATCGGCGGCATGACCCGCAGGATCTCGCCGCCGACCGCGAGCAGCGCCGCGAACGAGACGGCGAGCAGTACGCCAAGACCCAGCCAAAGCTTGCGATTCGCACTCATCTGTCTATCTCCCAACGATGCGGGAGATGCTGCGGTGCGGACCGGGCGCCAACCCTGATCCGGGTCAAGCACCCTTCAATCGCAGCGGTGGGATGTACGTAATGACGCTAGTCGCGCAACATGTTGCGCGCGAGTTCCTCGAGCCCTGGAGAGAGGATCTCGATCTCGCGACGATCGACGCGCAGCAAGCCCTCGTCCTGGAAGCGCCGGAACACGCGGCTCACGCTCTCGGCCGCGAGGCGCAGGTAGTTGGCGATGTCGGTGCGCGTCATCGTGAGGACGAAGCGGGTCGGCGAGAAGCCGCGCGCGGCATAGCGGCGCGACAGCGAAATGAGGAAAGCCGCCATGCGCTCGTCGGCCGTGTAGTTGCCGGCGAGCAGCGCGGCCTTGCCGATGTCCTGGCTCAGCAGGCGAAACAGCTGCTGCTGGATGCCCGGCATGCGCGTGGCGAGCGCGGCCATGGACGGAAACGAGAAGCGGCACAGCACGACGGGATCGAGCGCGACGGCATTGCAGGGGTAGCGGGCCTGCGAAATCGCGTTGAGCCCGATCATCTCACCCGGCAGGTAGAAGCCCTGCACCTGCTCGCGGCCGCTTGCGTCCACCACATAGGTCTTGACGGTGCCGGAGCGCACCGCCGCGATGGCATTGAACGCATCTCCTTCGCGGAAGATGTGTTCGCCCTCGGTGAAGGGACCGATGTGCTCGACCAGCACGTGCAGGTCGCGCAGTTGGGACTTGTCATAACCGCTGTCGAGGCAGGCTGCCGAAAAGGCGCAGGTACTGCAGAAGCGGAACTCGTCGCCGTCGTCGGCTATTGGGGTGGGCGCTGGCCCGGCATGTCGAAGCACGCCGCCATGATACGCAGCATGAGGCGGCCTTGCGACGTGGCGCGCGGGCCGTTCGGGCCCTGCTCCACGAGGCCGCCCGGCAAGGCCGCAAGGGCCTGCAGTTCCTCGCCGAAGTGCTCGTGGAAGTCAATGGCAAAGCGCTGCTCGACGCCCGCCACCCCGATCTCGCCGGTGCGCAGCAGCTCGCCGGCGACATCCATGCGCAGGCGGTCCTCGGCCGCGAGCAGCAGGCCGCGCCATACCGGTAGTCCGGCCGCATCGAGCGCGGTCTCCCAGGCGCCGAGGTCCGCGTGGTTCTGGCTGACGGAATCGCGGACGCGGCTCAGCGCGCCGGCACCGATCCCGATCACATCGACATTCGGTTCGGGCCTGCGCCAACGGCCGTCGCGTGCGATGCCGTTCAGCAGCGGGGGGCCGGCGGGATCGACCCAGGGCAAGGGCCGCGGATCGAGGCCGATCCCGGCGTAGCCCGAGGCCACGAGGGCGTCCGCGATCGGCCGCAGCGAGCCGGGATCCGCCGACGCGTCCGGCAGCAGGCAGCCGAGCCGGTCCGGACGGGTCGCGAGCAGCGCCTGTGGAACGCCCTGTCGCTCCACCGGCCACTCCACGCAGACGGCCAACGTCCCGGTGCCGCGCGCGAGGTCGATGGCGCGCACGATCGCGGCGAGATCACCTCCCGTGGCTTCGATATCCACGCAATGAAAGCCGAGCGACGCACAGGTGTCGAAATCGGCGGCCCGCGCCATGCCGGGGTCGATGCGGATCGAGAAGAGTCGCCGGGTGGCGGGCGCAAAATGGAAATGCCGCTCGAGGCTGCCGATCAGCGCTTCCACCTCGCGCCACTGCGGGGCGAGCCCCGCGGCGCCGTCGAAATGCAGCGCCAGCACGTCGCGATCGCGGTCGAAGAGGCGCGCGACCTGCTCGATCTCGCGCGTCAACCGTTCGACGTAGCCCCAGCGATCGCGAGCCGTGGGCAGTGCCGGTGGCATGCGCAGCGCGATCGCCAGCGGCCGCGGGATCAGGTCCGCATTGCTGCGCGCGGCCTCGGTCCGATACAGGCCCTCGTCGAACGCGGACGACAACCGCGCACGCAGCAGGCCACCGCTGGAACCGAGGGAAGGATGCATGGCGCATCCTCGCCCGCGGCTGCGATCGACGCATTGACGTGGATCAGGCCGGGGGAACCACCACGCCGACCAGCACCGCGGCCCAGTGCAATGTCGCCGCCGACACCACGAAGGCGTGCCAGATTGCGCGCCGATAGGGCAGGCGCCTTGCGACATACACGGGCACGCCGAGCGAGTACACGAGTCCGCCCGCGCCGATCAGCCACATCGCGGCACGCGGCACGGTTTCGATCAGCGGCAGGAGCGCGATGAGCGCGATCCAGCCGAGGGCGAGGTAGCCTGCGACCGACCACGCACGCGGCAGGTGCGGAAACGCGAGCTTGGCGACGATCCCGATGACCGCGATCGACCAGACGGCGCTCGTCATGCCGACGGCCCATGCGCCCTGCAGGCATTGCGTGGTGAACGGGGTGTAGGAACTCGCGATCATCAGGTAGATCGCCGCGTGGTCGAAGCGGCGCAGGACCTGTTGCCGCGAGGGCGTGCGCGTGAGGTTATAGGCGATCGAGCAGGCGAAGGTGGCCACCAGCCCGACGCCGTAAACGGCGATGGCGGCGATCCGGCCGCCGTTGCCGTGCAGCGCGAGCAGCAGCAGGTAGAGCGCGCCGATGCCGGCGAGCGCGAGTCCCACGATGTGGACCCACTTGTCGGCTAGCCGCTCGCCCGCGGAGCGGTAGTGGGCGTCCGGCACCGCGGCCTCAATTGCCTGCACGAGAAGTTTCCTGGGCCCGCGGCTTGACCACGAGGATGTCGCAGGGCAGCCGGTCGAGCAGGTGTTCCGCCGTGCTGCCGATGAAGAGGCGCCGCAGGGCCGAGCGCGACACGGCTCCCATTACGACGACGCGCGCGCGCGTGCGCTGCACGACCGCGCCGAGCCGCGACGGCACGTCGCCCATTTCGAGGTGGCGGCGCGCGCGCGGGATGCCGCTGCCCGCAACGAGCCGCTCGAAGCTGCGCCGGACATTGGCGCCATGGATGCCCTCCGCCTCGGGCGGCAGGGCGAGTGCGACCGGCTGGCCCATGGCGCCCGGCAGTGCGGCGACGAGCGGCAGGTATGCGTGGAAGGCGTGGGCGGAGCCTTGCAGCCACAGCGCGAGCTGCGAGGCCGAAGCGAGCAGGCGTGCATCGAGGCGTGCGGGCTTGGCGCGAGCGTGCATCGGATCGACCGCCGCCACGATCGCGGGCCTGCGATAGCCGCCGCCCTGCTTGACGAACAGCACGGGGCAGGGCGTGTGCCGGATCAGTTCCCAGTCGGTGTTTCGCAGCAGCAGGCGCGCCCCGGGGCGATGGGCCGAAGTGGCCGCAATCACGAGGTCGGCGCGGATCAGCCCGGCCCTGCGCACGATCGCTTCGTGCGGCGGCGAGTCGATGGCGAGGCAACTGCGCACGTCGAGCCCGCGCAGCAGCTTGCGCGACGCGAGGCGGGTCATGCGGGCGCGCATTTCCGCAACGACGCCCGCGACGTTAGGATGGAGCGCGTGGAAGAGCTCGATCTGTGCACCCGACGCGGCCGCGAGCTGCGCGGCCTTGCGCAGCTGGCCCGGCGGCACATGCCGGGGATCACCGATCGCGACGAGTATGCGGCGGATCTTCCAGCTCATGCGCGCAGTGTACACGCCGGCCGCGAGCTAGAGCGTGACGGCCGAGCGGTGGGCGGGCCGTTCCGGGCGGTGGCCGAAGCGCGCCTCGATGGACTGCGCGAGCGATTGCGCCGCCTGCTCCTCGCCGTGCACCAGGAAGATCCTTGCCGGCGGCTTCCCGAAGGCGGCGAGCCAGTCGAGCAGCGCACCGCGATCCGCGTGCGCCGAGAACCCGCCGAGCGTGACGATCCGCGCGCGGACCTCGATTTCCTCCCCGGCAATGCGCACCGCCGGCGCGCCATCGACGATGCGCCGCCCGAGCGTGCCCGCGGCCTGGAAGCCGATGAACAACACCGTCGTGCGCGGGTCGGCCAGCCGGTGGCGCAGGTGATGGCGGATGCGGCCGCCATCGCACATGCCGCTTGCCGCCACGATGATCGCGCCACCCGCAAGCGAGTTGAGTGCCTTCGACTCCTCGACTGACTCGACGAACCTGAGCGTGGGTGCCCCGAACTTCGGCGTCGGCTCATGCGCGAGCCGGCGCGCCTCGGCATCGAAAAGGTCGAAGTGCCTCGCGGTAATGCGGGTTACTTCGTTTGCCATCGGCGAATCGACGAAGACCTTCAGGTTGTCCACGCGGCCAGCGCGGCCGAGGCCGTTCAGGTGATAGAGGAATTCCTGCGTGCGCCCGACGGCGAATGCGGGCACGAGCACGACACCGTGCGGTTCGCGGGTGGCACGATCCAGGCATGCCGCGAGCTCTTCCAGGGTATCCGGCAGGGAGCGGTGATCGCGATCGCCGTAGGTCGACTCCATCAACAGGATATCAGCCTGCGCGATGCGCGCCGGGTCGCGCAAGATGGGGCGGCCGGGCTGGCCCAGGTCGCCCGAGCAGACAACTTTGCGCCGGCTGCCGCCCTCCTCGAGCCAGAGCTCGACGATCGCCGAGCCGAGCAGGTGCCCGGCGTCCTCGAGGCGCAGGCGGACCCCGGGGCCGGCGGTGACGATCTCGCCGTAGGCGGTGACCCGCGCGAGCGGCAGCACGCGCTCGACATCGGCGAGGGAGTAGACGGCCTGGTAATCGGTACCGCGCCGCCGGGCCCGTTCCGCCTCGACCTGCTGGATGTGCGCGCTGTCGCGCAGCAGGACATCGGTGAGGTCGCGCGTGGCCGCCGTCATGTAGATGGGCCCCGCGAAACCCTCGGCTGCGAGGCGCGGCAGCAGCCCGCTGTGATCGAGGTGCGCGTGGGTCAGGACGACGAAATCGATCTTCGCCGGATCGAACCCGAAGGCTGCGTGGTTCTCCGCGCGGGTCGCGCGGCCTCCCTGGAAGAGGCCGCAATCGACGAGAAAGCGGCAGTCGCCAACCTCGAAGCCGAAGCAGGAGCCCGTCACCTGACGGGCTGCCCCGAGGAAGCTCAGCCGCATGCCGCCGCCTCTATGCGATCGGTTTTACCACGCCGAAGAAGGCCACGGTGGCGATGCCGACCCAGTAGAAATACGCGAGGATGCGCGCCAGCGCGATCTCGCGGCCCAGTTGTGCTTCGACCGCGGCACGCGATGCGCCCGTGTCGAGGCTGCGGAAGAGGGTGACCCAGTGGCGCATCACGACGCGCAGGATGAGCCCGATCACGAGCAGCAGCGCGTAGAGCGTGACCTTGAAGGCGTACCAGCGCGCGCCGAGCGGCCCGAGGCCCATGAGGCCCATGACGCCCGGCACGAGCAGCGCCGGGATCAGCAGGTAGCGCAGCGCCTCGTCGATGCGCGTGAGGCGCAGGCCCAGGTCGCTCTGGTGGGTGAAGTAGGCCGCGAGCGTCAGGCACAGCCAGGCGCCGAAGAACAGCCAGGTGGCCGTGATCCACGGCCCGCCGAGCGGCTGCAGGCCGAGGTCGTAGCCCATGTGGATGCCGAGCGGCAACAGCAGGATGATGCCGAGGCGCGCGAGGATGTCGATGCGGAAGGCGGTGTCCATGTGCCTGCGGCGCTCTTCGAGCGACAGGTTCATGTTGGTGACGTAGCGCGAGGTGTTGAACACGCCCCATTCGCCGCCCAGCCAGTACACCATCGCGAGCACGTGCAGCCAGCGCAGCACGCCGTGAGTCGTAACGTAGAATTCCATGGCCCCACCCCGCCTGTTTAAAGCTCGCGAATGATGAGCGCCGTATTCCGCGTCGGACAAGTGTAAATACACTTATCCACCGCGCCTCGGCCGGCGGGGCGCGGCGGCAGGTACGCATTTAGACGTACCCGGTCACCGGGTCGGTCGCGCACTCGCGATGCCGGCGATCCGCCACGCGCCCTGCTCGAGCCGCAGCAGGTAGGTTTCGGCGAACTCGAGCGTGGTCGCGTTGCCGTCCTTGCGCTCGGTCGTCGTGCGCACCCGTGCCCAGACCATGGCGAGCGCACCTTCCGTGTGTGTCGTGGCCTGCTCGACGCGACGCTCGTAGCGCGTGGTCGCGCTGTACAGCACGGGCGCCACCGTCCGCCAGTGCAGCGCGAGGTCGCTCGTGAGCGGCTCGGGACTGGCCGGTCCCGCCGCGAATCCGTGCACCGAGCCGAGATTGAAATTCACGGCGCCGCTTGCCAGCGTCGCGACGGCCGCGTTGAGCTGGCGCGCGGATATCGCCGCATTGAAGGCACGCACGACGTCTTCCGGCGTGGCGGTGGCGGCGAGGCCCGGCAAGGGCAGGATGCAGAACAGGCCGGCGAGCATTCGTCGCATGAGTTCATTCGCTCCAGTGGGTGACGCGCACTCTAGCCCAAGATGTACATGCTGTAATGGGTGCACACGAGCCGGGAGGCGTGACAAATGACAAGCCTGGGGCGGGTGGTGTCGGTCCTGGCGGGCAGGGCAGTGCCCTACACGCGTCCCGGCACGCGCAGTGCGATTGCGAAATGCGCCGTTTCGGGTCCGGTTGCCGTCGGCATCGGGGGGATCGAAGGCGACGAGCAGGGCGACGCCCGCGTGCATGGCGGGCGAGACAAGGCCGTGCATCACTATGCGTTCGATCACTATGCGCCGTGGCGCCGCGAACTGGGAGACCTGCCAGTACTCGGCACCCCGGGTGCCTTTGGCGAGAACCTGAGCACGACGGGCATCAGCGAGGCGGATATCTGCCTGGCGGATCGCGTGCGGGTGGGCGGTGTCGTGCTGGAAGTCACGCAGAGCCGCCAGCCTTGCTGGAAGCTCAATGACCGCTTCGGCCAGGCCGACATGGCGCGGCGCGTCCAGCGCACGGGACGCACCGGCTGGTACTACCGCGTGATCGAGCCCGGGGCGATGCGCGCGGGCGATGAAGTGATCCTCGTGGCGCGGCCGCATGCGGGCTGGTCATTGGCTCGTCTCATCGGGACGCTCTATCACCGCACGCTCGACGCGGGGGTGCTGCGCGAGATGCTCACGCTGCCGTTGACGCCGTCGTGGCTGAAGCTCGTGAACGGCCGGCTGGCGCGGCGGACGGTGGAGGATTGGACGGCGAGGATCGACGGTCCGGCTAAACAGGACTAATATGGTCCTGTATACCGATCATGCTTTCGGAGCCCAACATGCAGGACATGCCCCAGACTTCCGCCCACCTGTTCGACGCGCGCGGCGTGGCGCGCCGCTTCCGTCACTCGGCCATCTTCGGGGCGCTGGGCGCTTTGCAGCCCGGCGAGTCGATGCGCTTCGTGAACGACCACGACCCGCTGCCGCTGCTCGACCAGTTGCGGGAACGCTTCGGCGAGCGGATCGCCATCGAGTATCGCCAGCGCGAGGCGGGTGCCATCGTCATCGATTTCACGCTCGTCGCGTAGGCAGGCCGGCGCACGGGGAGGGACCGTCCGTCACTGCGGCGGGAACGGGGCGATGGCGTACCCGGGAGGCTCGGCGCCGAGCAGGTTGCGCACGAAGAAGTCCCACTGGCGCCTCAGGAAGTAGGGCGATTCATCGAGGAAGTGCCCGGCGCCCGGTACGATCAGCAAGTCGAAATCCTTGTTGGCCTTGATGAGGGCATCGACGAGTTGCAGCGTGGCCATCGGGTTGACGTTTTCATCGAGCTCGCCGTGGGCAAGCATCAACTTGCCCTGCAACTTGCCCGCCCAGGTGAGGTTCGATTCCCGGTCGTACTGCGGGCCGAGCGGGAAGCCCATCCAGATCTCGTTCCACCAGGCCTTGTCGGAGCGGTGGTCGTGGTTGCCCGATGCCGCGATCCCGACCTTGTAGAAATCCGGCTTGTGAAACAGTGCGCGCGCCGCATCGAAGCCGCCGGCCGAGAATCCATAGACGCCGACCCGCGACAGGTCCATGTAGGGGTAGCGCCTTGCGAGGGCGCGAATCGCGGCCTCGTGGTCGTCGAGCCCGACGCTGCCAAGGTGCTCGTAGGCAGGCTCGATGAATGCGCGCGATCGCCCCGCCGTACCGCGTCCGTCGACGAGAACGACGACAAAGCCGAGTTGCGCAAGCGCATTGGCCGTGCGGCCCGTCAGCGCACGTTCAAAGGACTTGGGCGCCATCGTGTAATGCGGCCCGGTATAGATGTTGTCGATCACCGGGTACCTGCGCGCCGGATCGAACCTGGCCGGGCGATAGATGACGCCGTAGATCGGCGTCTCGCCGTCGGCCGCGAGCGCCTCGAAGGGTTCGGGCAGGCTGAAGCCGATGCGCTCGAGCCCGTCGATGTTCGCCGTGGCGAGCTCGCGCAGCACGCGTCCGCTACGCGCGTCGCGCAGCACCGTGCGCGTCGGCAGGTCGGCGCGGGACAGGTTGTCGATGAAATGCCTGCCGTCCGGCGCCAACGAAACGTCGTGATCCACGGGTTCCGTCGTGAGCGCGCGCACCGGCCCGCCGTTGCGATCCACGCTGTACAGGCGGCGCAGGTAGGGCTCCGGTCCGTCGCGCCCGGTGCCGACGAAGAAGACCGTGCCGCGCTTGCGGTCCACGTGTTTCACGGACAGCGTGGACCACGCGCCGTCCACCAGCACGCGCGCCAGCTTGCCGCTCGTGGCATCCACCAATTGCAGTTGCGGCCGGCCGTCCCTTTCCGCGATCCACAGGTATTGGTTCCATCCGTCGACCAGTTGCCACTTGTCCCATTGCAGGGCCACGAACGTGCTCGAACGTTCGCGCAGCGCCACGCGCGACCTGCCGTCCAGCGCACTGCCTTCGATCACCGACACCGATTTGCGGCCGCGATCCGTCGTCTCGAACAGCACGTGCAGGTTGTCATCGCGCCACTGCAAGCCGAGCCCGCCGTAGTAGAGGATGGGCACCGGTTCGTGCGCGAGATCGACCCGGCGCCCGGAAGGCACTTCGAACGTCATCGCCCGCGCCTGCGGCACGCGCTCATCCCCGGTGAGCGGGTAGTAGTAGTCGAGTGTGCGTGGCCGCTTGCCTTCGGGGGGCACGGATTGCACGAGCGTCAGCTTGCCGGAGCCCGAGGCGTCGATGCGATAAGTGGCCAGCCGCCTGGAGTCGCTCGACCAGACGACGTCCGCGGGGCCATCCGGAAAATAGGGGCGATTCAGGCGCAGTGCGGCGGCGTCGGGAACCGGGCGCGCATAGAAGCTCTCCGGGGTGCCGTCGGCGGTCAATGCGATTTCACGGCCGTCGGCCCGGGATTTCAGGAAGAGATTCCCACCGCGAACCCGTGCGTCCCATTGCCCGTCGGGAGAGCGCGCGGCATCGTCCTCGTTGCCAGCATCGATGACGATTGCGCTGCCGTCCCGCGGGATTCGCCAGAGCTGGCCGCAGGCCCGCGCGATGGAGTCTCCATTGCCCGCAAGGCGCTCGAGTGTCAGCGGCAATCGCTCCGGATCGACCCGGTCGGGGCACGCCGCCGCAAGCGCTCCCGCCACCGCTCCCCGGTCGAACAGCGAGCTCCTCTGGCCGCTGGAAACCTGTAGCCGGAAAAACTCGCGCCGGCCTTCGCTCGCGCGCATGTAAGCGAAGAAGTCGCCGGATTCAGACCAGATGGGCCGCATGGCCAGGTCGCTCGAATGGAGGGGGACGTTCTGCGGGAGTAGGGCCTCCGCGCGGGCATAGGCTTCCCGCAGGTCGTCCGCCAGGACGGTGCCGGTTGCGAACATCGCGAGGTACGCCAGGAAAGATGCGGCAGTGCGGGAATGGTGCATGAGGGCCTTCGCTGCGCGGTGGGCGCCTTGGGGAGCTTGCGTTACTGTTAGATAATATATTATATAATATAACAACCAGCCCGTCGTGCGGGACCTGTGGTGCGTCAAGGGGAGACAAACATGAGTGCAATGGGTCGGTTCTCGACGAAGGATTCTCGCAGTGCCCATGGCCGCAAGCTGCTGGCGGGCTTCGCCGTGGGCATCCTGTCGGTCGCGCAGCCAGCGCAGGTCTCCCTGGCGCAGGAGGGTGCGGACGCGGCAGCCGAAATCAGCGAAGTCGTAGTGACGGGTTCGCGCATCGCGCGACCGGAGTTTGCGGTGCCGACGCCCACGACGGTCATCGGCTCGGACCTGATCGACGCGCGCGGCATCACGAACATCATCGACCTGGTCAACGAGTTCCCGCAGATCGGCAACGGCCTCAACAACACGAACACGAGCTTCAGCTTCGGCAACGTGGGGCTGAACCAGCTGAACCTGCGAAACCTCGGCGTGAATCGCACGCTCGCGCTGATAGATGGCCGCCGCCGCGTCGGCACGCCGAATGACGCCAACTTCCTCGCGCTCGATGTCGGCAATATCCCCGCCGCGCTGATCGATCGCGTGGAGATCCAGACCGGCGGATCCGCGGCCGTCTATGGCGCCGATGCCGTCGCCGGTGTCGTGAACTTCATCCTCAAGAAGGACTTCGAAGGCATCCAGTTCCAGGGGCAGTACGGCGCGGATGAACGCGGCGACTACAACGACACCAGCTTCAGCGTGACGCTCGGCGGCAATTTCGGGCGCGGCAATGCGGTCCTGAATGTCACGCACCTCGAGAACACCCGACTGACCATGGCCGACCGGGGGCTCGACGTGGGCGACTACCTCGTCAGCAACCCCGCCAACACGGGTTCCGCCGACGGCATTCCGGCGCGCATCCGGCTCCGCGATGCGCGCACGGTCTTCTTCGGGATACCGACCATCACGACGTACAGCGCGGCGCTTGGCGGCTATGCCATCTTCGATCCGGCGATCGACAACTTCCGGGCCTTCAACGCGAGCAATAGTCCGCGCGGCGTGATCGACGGCTTCGCCTCGCTCGGCCCGGACGGCGGACGCCCACAGGCCTTCGATTCACGCATCGTGCCGCTGCGCCGCACTTCGGCCTTCGCAAGGCTCGACTATGAGCTGACGGACAGCGTCAGGTTCGTCAACGAGCTGATGTTCACGGACTCGACCGCCATCGATCGCATCGGGCCGGTCTTCGATGTCTTCTCAGCCTTCGTCACGACCGACAACCCGTTCATGCCGGCGGCGGTTCGCCAGAGCCTGGTGGCGGGCGGGGAGGCGGGCGTCTCGATTTCACGGGAGCATGACGAATTCGGGCCGCGCGGATCCGACATCAATCGCAACTTCTGGTCTTTCACGACCGGCTTCGAGGGCGAGATCGCCTCGAAGTACAGTTGGTCGGTGCACGGCGGCTACGGCAAGACAAACACGCGCAACGCGAGCCTGAACGATCGCCTCGACGCCAACTGGTACAGCGCGATCGATGTCATTGCCGACCCGGTCACGGGGCAGCCCGTATGTCGCGATGCCGCCGCGCGCGCCCGGGGTTGCGTGCCCGTCGACCTGTTCGGCGTCGGGACGATTTCCGCCGCGGCGCTCGATTACGTGCGCGTGCGTGAGCACACGAGCGTGACCGACACGACGCAGAAGCTCGCCCAGGCGGTCGTGACGGGTCCGCTGTTCGAGCTGCCCGCCGGCGACATGAAGTTCGCGGTAGGCGCGGAGTACCGCGAGGACGGGCTCGATTTCCACCCGTCGTTCGTCTGGGAGCAGGCGCTCGGCTTCTTCGCGAGCCAGTTCTCGCCGGTGGACGCATCGAGCAGCGTGCGGGAGGCGTACGCGGAGCTGCTGGTGCCGATCCTGAAGGACAAGCCCTTTGCGAAGAACCTCGATGTCGAGGGCGCCTGGCGCTACTCCGACTACGAGCGCGCGGGTGGCGTGGATACCTACAAGCTGGGGCTCACGTGGTCCCCGGTCGCCGACATCCGCCTGCGTGCCACCAAGTCGGGAACCGTCCGTGCACCGGCGCTGGCCGAGCTGTTCGACCCGGGCAGCCGCGGCGCGCAGGGCCTGTCCGATCCTTGCGATCCCTTGCTGCTCGACTCCGGCACCGCCAACCGGCGCGCCAACTGCCTGGCCTTGGGCCTCGACCCGGTCAATTTCGATCCCAATACGCGTCGTGTCACGACGCTGGTGTTCACGACCGGCAATCCGGCGCTCGACGTCGAAGAGGCCGACACCTTTACCGCAGGGCTGGTGTTCCAGCCGCGCTGGGTGCCGAACCTGACGATCGCGGCGGACTGGTACGACATCGACCTGCGCGGCGGCATCGCGCGGATCGGGGCGCAGCAGACGCTCAACAATTGCGTCGACCTGCCGAACACCGCGAACCAGTTCTGCGGCTTTGCGACGCGCGACGCGAACGGCAACATCGCCGAAGTGAGGGACAGCTACGTCAACGCGTCCGGCTTTCGCGTCAAGGGCATCGACTTCGATGTGTCGTATGCCGCCAGCCTCAATTCACTGCATTCGGGCGAAGCCGACTGGGGCAGCCTCCGCACGAGGCTGGTGGGTACGCACCAGATCACGAATGCGTTCATCGATCGCAATATCGCCACCGGCATTTCCACCACCTTCGACCACGCCGGCGAGTACGACAACCCCGAGTGGCGCGTGCTGCTCGACCTCGGTTACCGGCGCGGACCCATCGCCGCGAACTGGTACGTCCGCTGGATAGACTCGACCGTGACCAGCAACAGCGTGGTCGATCCCGCCGAGGACCTCGGGCCGCTGCACCGCGTGCCGTCGGTGACTTATCACGACGCGTCGTTCTCCTGGCAGACGCCGTGGAGCGTGAGGTTGTCATTCGGCGTGAACAACGTCTTCGACGAGGGCCCGCGCAACCACCCGTATACGTCGTCGGGATACCTTGCGCTTGACGATGTGCTGGGGCGGTTCTACTTTGCGCGGGTGACCGCGAACTTCGCGGGCGCGAACTGACCTCGGTGGCGACAGCGAGCCGACATGCCGGATCCGCACACGAGAATGGAGCCTTCCGCAGCGCCCGAGCGCCGTTCGCTTTCCACCCAGGTCGCCGACTCGCTGCGCGAGCTAATCATTTCAAACGCTTTCGTGCAGGGCCAGCAGCTGAAGCAGCACGAGATCGCGAAGCGGCTCGGAGTCAGCCACATCCCGGTGCGCGAGGCGTTCCAGTTGCTCGAGTCCGAGGGGCTCGTGACGACGGTGCCGTACAAGGGCGCCGTCGTGACGCGCCTGTCCGCCGCGGAAATCGATGAGCTGTTCGATATCCGGATCGTGCTGGAGTCGGAGCTGCTGAAACGGGCAATAGGCAGCATGCGACCCGACTCCATCGCCCGGGCCCGCGAGATTGTCGAAAGGATGGATTCCGCGCCGCCCCGCGAGTGGGGGCGGCTCAACTGGTTGCTGCATGCGGAGCTGTATCGCTCGGCGAATCGCCCGACCACCCTCGAGTTCGTCCAGCGCATCCACGACAATCTCGATCGCTACGTGCGCATCCAGCTGGCCATTTCCGACAGGAATCGCCTGCGCGCCCACGAGGAGCACATCAGCCTGATCGACCTGTGCGAGGCGGGTGACAAGGCCGCTGCGCTGCGCCTGCTGTCGGCGCACATCCGCAGCGTGCGGGATGACCTGCGCCGTTTTCTCGAGAGGCGCGATTCGCAGTAGCCGCGATCGGAATTTCCGCCGATCATGCGGGCCATTCCGTGTCACGCTATTCGAGCCAAGCCCTCGGGGCAAGACAACGGGAAGCACTGGATGGGTAGCACGGCAGCAGGCGGGGTTCCACTTTCGATCCGGCGTCGGGCGGCATCGCGCCGGGTGGCGTGCCTCGCCCTGTTCGCGCTCGCCCATTCTGCGCCCGTACCCGCTGCGCCCTCGTGGTTCAACGGCACCGGCCTGTCCCAGCCGGCGATCGACCTGCTTGCAGCCATGAACCGGGCCCAGGAGTGGGGGCTGGAACCCGGCGACTACCATGCCGCAAACATCCTGGCGCAGGCACGCACGGCAGATACCCCCGAGCGCCGCGCGCAGGCTGAAGCAGCGCTCTCGGCGAGCGCGCTGCGGTTCATCTCCCACTTGCACTACGGGCGTGTCGATCCGAAGAAGGTGGGCTTCGACATGCCGGAGCGAACTTCGGCATTCGATGCCGGGGCCCTGCTCGAGAAGCTGGCCACGACACGGGACACACGCGGCTTGCTGGCCTCGGCCGAGCCCGCCTTCCAGCACTACCTGTTGCTCAAGGCGCAGCTGGCGCGGTATCGGGAACTTGCCATGCAGCGTGGGCTTGCCGAACTGCCGAAGCCCGGCGGCCGTTCGATCGCTGCCGGCGAGGACTATGCGGGTGCGCCGGCGCTGCGTACGTTGCTCGTCGAGCTCGGCGACCTGTCGCGCGCCCAGCGGGCGCCCGATTCCGATCTCTCGCTCGATCCGCAACTGATCGAGGCACTGCGGCGGTTCCAGTTCCGCCACGGCCTGCAGCAGGACGGCGTGCTGGGCCCGCAAAGCTACCAGGCCCTCACCACGCCCATGGCCACCCGGGTGCGGCAGATCGAGTTGACGCTCGAGCGCTGGCGATGGCTGCCCGCGCGGAAGGCGCCGACGATCATCGTGAACATCCCGCAGTTTCGCCTGTTTGCCTTCCCGTCGGAGAGCGATCGCGAGGCGCAGATGCTGGCGATGGACGTGATCGTCGGCCAGACCTATCCGGGCGCACGCACGCCCGTATTTGCCGAAGACATGAAGTTCGTGGTGTTCCATCCCTATTGGGATGTGCCGCGCAGCATCATGTCCCGGGAGATGTTGCCGCGCATTCGCAGTTCGCCGGGCTATCTCGCGACGAGGGACCTTGAGATCGTGGAGCCGGGCGGCGCCATCACACAGCATCCGACCGAGGAACAGATCCAGGCGCTGGCCAGCGGGAAGTCACGCTTGCGGCAGCGCCCCGGTCCGGGAAATGCGCTGGGCCTGGTGAAATTCATGCTGCCGAATCGCTATAACGTCTACCTGCATTCGACGCCGGCCAACGAGCTGTTCAAGGCTTCACGCCGCGCATTCAGTCACGGCTGCATCCGCGTGAGCGATCCCGTGGCGCTCGCCGAATATGTATTGCGCCAGGCGCCGGGAGACTGGTCACGCGAGAAGATCGAGGCGGCCATGCATGGCGGGAAGACGCTGCAGGTGAATCTGAGGCAGCCAGTGCAGGTGCTGATCCTATACGGGACGGCAGTCGCCAACGAAGCAGGCCAGGTTTATTTCTTCGAGGATATCTACGGGAACGATGCGCGGCTGGCGAAAGTGCTGGGGATCCAATAGGGCCTGAGCTACCAGAATCGCACTCGCCCAGTATCGACGTGCACAAAATTGGAATCCGCGTAGTAGCCGACGCCACCGCGCTTGAGCGACAGCGCATGGTCCCGCAACTTCGCCGTCGGGAATCCGCTGATGCGGATATCCATTGCCTTGCCCTGCATGTGCAGGCTTTGCGTGGCCACACCGTTGGACTTGCGGCGCAGCTGGGAATTGGTGGCGGGCGATCGATATCCGGAAATCACCTCGAACGTCGCCTCGCGATCGGCCAATACCTGCAAGTTGAAGAGAATGTCGAGCAGGGCGGGATCGATGGCATGGACATCGCCGGTGCGAAAGTCGCGCAGCAAGTGATTCACCCGGTCCAGGCAGTCGGGCTGATAGCAACCGCCCTGAAAGTACGGCGCAACGAGCCGTTCGCCGGTATGGGTATGAACGAAGGTCAGGCTGCGCCGCTCAACGGCGCGGCCAAATGCTGCCGGCGCTGACAGCGCGAGCGTCGCCAGCGCGGAGCTGCGCAGGAAGGTGCGCCTCGACAGCGGCAAGGCGTGGGGTGAACCGTCTGAATTCGGCATGGGTTCCTCGCAGTTCGACCCCGATCCTAACTCAACCGGCAAATGGCGGCGGCAATGCAGCTCGCATTCTTGCGCTGTACACGAGCCTTCAAAACGGGGTCGGGACGGGCCGGTCTGGTGCCCAGGAGAGGACTCGAACCTCCACGGTGTTACCCGCTAGCACCTGAAGCTAGTGCGTCTACCAATTTCGCCACCTGGGCAGATGGGCCGCGAAATCTACGCATGGACCTCCGCGCTGTCAATTAGGCTAGGCGGATGAAGAAGATCCGCAAGTCGGCCCCCCGGGGGCGTGGTGGCCGCGTGCGCGCGCCGGTCAAGGCCGCGACTGGACCGATGCCCAAGGGACCCGTCGAGGGTGTCGTTAGCGCCCATCGGGCCGGCTACGGCTTTGCCCGCGTCGAGGGCATGACGGATTCGGTGTTCATCCCGCCGTTTGCGATGGCGGGCCTCATGCACGGCGACACCATCCGGCTCACCGTCAAGCGCGACAGTACCGGCCGCTTTTCGGCGGAGGTGCTCGGCGTCGCCCAGCGCGGCGTGCGGGTGTTCCTCGGGACCGTCGAGGTCGAGGGCCGCGTGGCCTGGGTGCAGTCGGCCGACCGCCGCCTCGCCCTGCGCTGCCAGGTCCAGCCGGACGACCTGAACGGCGCGCGCCACGGCGACTGGGTGCTCGCCGAAATCACGCGTTACGCCGGGCCGAAGGGTGACGCGCGGGCGCGCGTCACGCAGCGGCTCGACCCCGACCGCCCGGTGGAGCTCTCCACGCAGACGGCCATCGCCCGCTTCGGCCTGCCGGCCGACTTTCCGCCCACGGCCCGCCTGGAAGCGGAGGGCTGGGGCGAGGAAGTCGATCCGGAAGAGGCCGCCCGCCGCGTCGACCTGCGTCCGTTGCCGCTCGTCACGATCGATGGTGAGGACGCGCGCGATTTCGACGACGCGGTCTTTGCCGAGCCGCACCCGCACGGTTTTCGCCTCATCGTCGCGATTGCCGACGTCAGCCACTACGTGCGCCCCGGCGGCGCCCTCGACGACGAGGCGCAGCGGCGCGCCACCTCGGTCTATTTCCCGACGCGGGTGATCCCGATGCTGCCCGCGGCGCTCTCCGATCATCTCTGCTCGCTGCAGCCACGGGTGGACCGGCTGTGCTTCGCCGCCGACATGGTCGTTTCCAGGCAGGGACAGCTTCAGGAGGCGCGCTTCTATCCCGCGGTGATGCATTCGGCCGCGCGCCTCACCTATTCGCTGGCGCACGCGGCCCTGTTCGAGGGGCGCCCCGAGGCCCGCGCCCAGGTCGGCGCGCTCACCGGGCGCCTGCTGCCGCTGGTCGACCTGTACCGGGCGCTCCTGAAGGCGCGCCATCGCCGTGGCGCCCTGGATTTCGATGCGCCCGAGGCGACCTTCGACATCGACCGGGAAGAGCGGGTGAAGGGCATCGTGCTGAAGTCACGCAACGATGCGCACAAGCTGATCGAGGAATGCATGATCCTCGCCAACGTCGCCGTCGCGCAGGAACTCGCGAAGCGACGCGCCGGCACGCTCTATCGCGTGCACGGCAAGCCGGAGGAGGAGAAGCTCGACCGGCTGCTGTCGACACTCGCGGCGCTCGGCTTTCCCGCCGAGATCCCCGAAACGGTCACGCCGCGCGACATCCGCCAGATCACCCATCGCCTCGGATCGTCCGCAGCGCGGCCCTTCGTCGAGTCGCTGGTGGTGCGTTCGATGCCGCAGGCGCAGTACCAGCCCGCGAACATCGGCCACTTCGGCCTCGCGCTCAAGGCGTACGCGCACTTCACTTCGCCGATCCGCCGCTATCCCGACCTCGTCGTGCATCGCACGCTGAAGGCCGTGCTCGGCGTGCCGCCACCGGTCGGCGTGGCCTACGGCGAGGAGGAGTTGTCGCGCCTCGGCGAGTCGACCTCGCAGCTCGAGAAGCGCGCCGACGAGGCCGACCGCTACGTCGACCTCTTCCTCAAGTGCAGCTGGCTGCGCGAGCGGCTCGGGCAGACCTTCGAGGGCCTGGTCACCGCGGTCGTCGAGTTCGGCTGTTTCGTGCAGATCCTCGACGTCGCGGCCGACGGGCTGCTGCATACCGCGGCGCTGGCCGACGATACCTACGAGATGGATGCGGGCGGACACGCGTGGGTGGGCCGCCATTCGAAGCGGCGCCTCGGCCTCGGCGAGCGCATCCGCGTCGTCGTGACCAATGCCAATCCGGTCGAAGGCCTGATCGACCTCGAGCTCGCCTGATGGAAAGGACGGAGCGCATTTACGGCCTGCACGCGGTAAGGGCAGTGCTCGCCCGCGACCCCGGCCGGGTCGTGCAGCTGTTTCTCGCCGATCAACGGGGCGACCGGCGTGTCGCCGAAATCGAAGCGCTGGCGCGCACGGCGGGCGTCGCCACGCGGCGGGCCGATGCGCAGGCCCTGGCGAGGCTCGCGGGCGAGGGCGTCCACCAGGGTGTCGTGGCTGAGGTGAAGCCGCTGCGGCCCTGGACGGAAGACGACCTGCTCGGGGCGCTGCGGGACGCCGCTGCACCGCTCGTGCTCGCGCTCGACGGCGTGCAGGACCCGCACAACCTGGGCGCCTGCCTGCGCACGGCCGACGCGTGCGGCGCACTCGCAGTCGTCGTGCCGAAGGATCGCGCGGCGCAGGTGAATGCCACGGTACGCAAGGTGGCCGCCGGCGCGGCCGAGACCACCCCGGTGGTGGCCGTGACCAACCTGTCCCGCACGCTCAAGCTGCTGAAGGAAGCCGGGTTGTGGGTGGTCGGGGCGGCCGGCGAGGCCGACCGGTTGGCCTCGAGCGCGGACCTGGCCGGCCCCCTGGTGCTGGTGATGGGCGCGGAAGGCAGCGGATTGCGCGAACTTACCCGCAAGAACTGCGATTTTCTCGTCCGTTTGCCCCAGTTTGGCGCCGTGGAGAGCCTGAACGTATCTGTGGCCACCGGCATGCTGCTGTACGAGATCACCCGGCAGCGTTCGGGCGCGCCGCCTGCGCCCGCATTGCGACAGGGAAGCTGATCCAGTATCCTCGCGCGCCTTTTCCTTGCCACACCGCCGTGCCTCGGCGGGTGGCTAACCCACAAGGAGAGAACATGAGGCATTACGAAATCGTCTTCCTGGTCCATCCGGACCAGAGCGAGCAGGTTCCGGCCATGATCGAGCGCTACAAGGGCCTGATCACGGCGGGTGGCGGCGCGGTGCATCGCCTCGAGGACTGGGGTCGCCGCCAGCTCACCTTCCCCATCGCCAAGGTGCACAAGGCGCACTACGTGCTGATGAATATCGAGACCGACCAGAAAGTGCTGGCCGAGCTCACGGGCGCGTTCCGTTTCAGCGATGCGGTGCTGCGCCACCTCGTCGTTTCGATGGACGAAGCGGTGACCGAGCCCTCGCCGATGGCGAAGGCGGAAGAGGAAGAAGCGAACGGCGGACGCCGTGAGCGCAACCGTGACGACGCGGACGACGACTCCGCGGGCGACAACGCCTGAGCCCGGCACCGAGAGGAACACACATGCCAGCACCCCGCCAGAGCCGGTTCTCCCGGCGCAAGAAGTTCTGCCGCTTCACCGCGGAAGGCGTCAAGCAGATCGACTACAAGGATCTCGCGACGCTCAAGGGTTACATCACCGAAACCGGCAAGATCGTCCCGAGCCGCATCACCGGCACGAAGGCGTTCTACCAGCGACAGTTGTCCGTGGCCGTCAAGCGCGCGCGTTACCTCGCGCTGCTGCCGTACACGGACCAGCACTGAGGCCCCGCCATGGATGTCATTCTCCTGCAGAAAGTGGCGAACCTCGGCACGATCGGCGATCGCGTCAAGGTGAAGAGCGGCTACGGCCGCAATTACCTGCTGCCGCAGGGCAAGGCGACGCTCGCGACGCCCGCCAACGTGGCGAAGTTCGAAGTGCGTCGCGCCGAACTCGAGAAGGTGGCCCGCGAACAGTTCGGTGACGCCGAATTGCGCGCCAAGGCGTTCGAGGCCTTCAAGCTCACGATCACGGCGAAGGCCGGATCGGAAGGCAAGTTGTTCGGCTCGATCGGCACGGCGGACATCGCCGAGGCCGCGACCAAGGCCGGCCAGAAGCTCGCGCGCAGCGAAGTGCGCCTGCCGAACGGGCCGCTGCGTGTCGTCGGCGATCACTCGGTGAGCCTGCACCTTCACACCGACGTGAACGTGCCGCTCGCCATTTCGATCGTCGCCGAGGAGTAATTCCGCTGGCTTCGCCAGGCGAGCCACGGACCCCACCGCATTCCGTCGAGGCGGAGCAATCCGTCCTCGGCGGCCTCATGCTCGACGCCGCCGCCTGGGACAGTGTCGGCGACGTGCTCACGGCCGAGGATTTCTATCGGCCGGACCATCGGCTGATCTTCGAAAGCATCGGCTTGCTCTCGGGCGAGGGCAAGGCGTGCGACGTGATCACGGTTTCCGAGCACCTCGAGAGGAGCGGGCGCCTCGAGGATGCCGGCGGCCTTGCGTATGTCGGCAAGCTCGCGAGCGATACGCCGACCGCCGCGAACATCCGCGCCTATGCCGCCATCGTGCGCGAGCGCTCGCTGTTGCGCCGGCTCGCCAAGGCCGGCAACGACATCACCGCCTCGGTTTTCCAGCAGCAGGGCGAAAGCGCGCGCGAGCTCGTCGATCGCGCCGAGCAGGCGGTCTTCGAGATTGCGGAGCAGGGCGCGCGCGGCCGCGACGGCGCACTCTCGGTGCGCTCGCTGCTGCCGGCTCTCATCGACCAGATCGACGAGTGGCACAACAACCCCGATGCGCTGCGTGGCCTGCCGACCGGCTTCGCCGACTTCGACAGGAAGACCGGCGGCCTGCGCGGCGGCGACCTCGTGATCATCGCGGGGCGCCCGTCGATGGGCAAGACGACGCTCGCCGTCAACATCGCCGAGTACGCGGCGGTGAACCCGAACATCAAGGCATCCGTCGTGATCTTCTCGATGGAAATGCCGTCCGACCAGGTGATCACCCGCATGCTGTCCTCGATCGGCGGCGTGCCGCTCAATGCGATCCGCAGCGGCAAGGTGGCCGACGAGGACTGGGCGCGCATCACCGGCGCGACCAGCCAATTGTCCGAGGCGAAGATCTTCGTCGATGAGACGCCGGGCCTCACGCCCACCGAGCTGCGCGCCCGCGCGCGCCGCGTGAAGCGCGAGCACGGGCTCAATCTGATCGTGGTCGATTACCTGCAGCTGATGCAGGTGGCAGGCACGAAGGAGAATCGCGCGACCGAGATCGCGGAAATTTCCCGCGGCCTGAAGGCGCTCGCGAAGGAGCTCAATTGCCCGGTGATCGCGCTGTCGCAGCTGAATCGCGGCGTCGAGCAGCGCCAGGAAAAGAAGCCGGTCATGTCCGACCTGCGGGAGTCCGGCGCGCTCGAACAGGACGCCGACATGATCCTCCTCATCTACCGCGAGGAGGTCTACGACAAGAACACGACCAAGAAGGGCCTCGCCGAGGTCGAGCTCGCCAAACACCGCAACGGCGAGATCGGCACCGTGCTGCTGACCTTCCAGGGCCCCTACAGCCGTTTCGTCAACTACGCGCCCGACAGCTACGCCGAGGGCGTGCTGCGGTGAGCCGGATGATCCGCGCCCGGATCGACACCGCCGCCCTTCGCGCCAATTACTCCCGCATCAAGGCCGTGGCCGCGGGCCGCCGCGCCATCGCGGTAGTCAAGGCGAATGGCTACGGCCACGGCGCCGTGACCGTGGCGCGTGCGCTCGAGGCGGCCGATGCCTTCGGCGTCGCGCGGCTCGAGGAGGGCGTCGCACTGCGCGAGGCGGGTATCCGCCAGCCCATCGTGCTGCTCGAGGGCGTGGTTACGCGCGGACAGTTGCAAGAAGCCGCCGCGCACCGGCTCGAACTCGTGGTGCACGAGCCGGGGCAGATCGCCCTGCTCGAGGACTGGCGCGGTCCGGCACCCTTCGCGCTCTGGCTGAAACTCGACACCGGCATGAACCGGCTCGGCTTTCGCGCGGAGCAGTTTGCGGCCGCGCACTCGCGCCTAGCGGCCCTCGCGGTGCCGTCCTCGCGGCTGCGCGTGATGACGCACTTCGCCTGCGCGGACGAGCGGGACTCGCCCGTCACGCGCGAGCAGCTCGCGCGCTTCTCGGCGATCGCCGCGCCGCTCGGCCTCGAGACGAGCCTGTGCAACTCGGCCGGCATCTTCGGCTGGCCCGACGCGCATGGTGACTGGGTGCGGCCGGGGCTGTCGCTCTATGGCGTGTCGCCATTCGCGGGCGAGAGCGCCGCCTCGCTCGGCCTCGCACCGGTCATGACGCTCACCAGCACAGTTATCGCGGTGCGCCGTGTCGAACAGGGTGAGTACGTCGGTTACGGACGGCTGTGGCGCGCCGCGCGCGAAAGCCGCGTCGCGATCCTGGCCGCGGGTTATGCCGACGGCCTGCTGCGCGGCCTGCCGGACGGCACCCCGGTCGTGATCCGTGGGCGACGGGCGCCGCTCGTCGGTCGGGTGTCGATGGACATGATCGCGGTGGATGTCACCGACCTGCCGGACGTCGAGGTCGGCGCCGCCGTGGAGCTCTGGGGCCCGTCGCTGCCCGTGGAAGAGGTCGCCGCCCGCGCCGCTTCCCTCGCCTACGAACTGCTCTGCGGCGTCTCGTCGCGCGTGGCGCTCGAGGTCACCACTTGACCATGACGTGGCGCACGAGGCTGTAGTCCTCGAGCGCGTACATCGACAGGTCCTTGCCGTAGCCCGAGCGCTTGAGGCCGCCGTGCGGCATCTCGGACACGAGCATGAAGTGCGTATTCACCCAGGTGCAGCCGTAGCGCAGGCGCGCGGCCACTTCCATCGCGCGGCCCGCGTCCTTCGTCCACACCGATGAGGCGAGGCCGTAGTCCGAATCGTTGGCCCAATCGATCGCCTGCGCAGTGTCCTTGAAGCGGGTGACCGTGACGACAGGCCCGAAGACTTCCTTGCGCACGATCTCGTCGGTCTGCCGCGCGCCGGCGATGACTGTCGGCTCGTAGAAAAATCCCGCGCCCGCGCGCGCATGCCCGCCGGTAGTCACTTCCATGTGCTTCTTGTCATCGGCGCGCGAGACGAAGCCCGCGACCCGGGTGCGGTGCTTCGCGGTGATCAGCGGTCCCATTTCCACGCCTTCCTCGAGCTGCGTGCCGACCTTGATCGACGCGACGGCGTGCGAGAGATCCGCGACGAGTTTCTCGTAGATGCGCCCCTCCGCGTACAGGCGGCAGGCCGCCGTGCAGTCCTGTCCCGCGTTGTAGAAGCCAAAGGTGCGCACGCCGGCCACGACCGCATCGAGGTCGGCGTCGTCGAACACCACCACGGGTGCCTTGCCGCCGAGTTCGAGGTGCGTGCGGCGCGTGCCCTTGGCCGCGGCGGCCAGGATCTTCTCGCCCGTCGCGACATCGCCCGTGAGGGAGATCATGGCGACCAACGGATGCGCGACCAGCGGGGCGCCGACCGAGGCGCCGCGCCCGCAGATCACATTGAACACACCCGGCGGAAAGAGGTCGGCCGCGAGCAGCGCGAGGCGCAGGCTCGACAACGGCGTCTGCTCGGAGGGCTTCAGCACGACGGTGTTGCCCGCCGCGAGCGCCGGCGCCACCTTCCAGGCCGCCATCAACAGCGGATAGTTCCAGGGTGCGATCGAGGCGACCACACCCACGGGATCGCGGCGGATCATGCTCGTGAATCCGGCCTGGTACTCGCCGGCGACCGCGCCGTGCATCGTGCGCGCGGCACCGGCAAAGAAACGGAACACGTCGGCGACCGCGGGGATCTCGTCGGCGAGTACGGCGGCGTGGGGCTTGCCGCAGTTGCGCGATTCGATCGTCGCGAGTTCGGCGGCCGCGCCCTCGATGCGATCCGCGAGCTTGAGCAACGCGGTCGCCCGGTCCCTGGGCGAAGTCGCCGACCAGCCCGCGAAGGCGGCGTCCGCCGCCTTGACCGCGGCCTCGATCTGCTCGGGCGAGGCTTCCGGGACGTTCGCGAGCAGCTTGCCGCTCGCCGGGTCGAGTACCGGCTCGTCCTTGCCCTTGCCGGCGACCGACTTGCCCTTGACGAAAAGTTTCGTGTCCACGAGCGCCTCCCTCAGTCCCGCTCGGTGGCGGGACGGGTCAGATAGTAAGCCAGCAGGATCGGCACGAGCGTCACCGCGATCACCAGCACGGCGACGACGTTGGTGATCGGGCGGTCGCGCGGCCGGAAGAGTTCATTGAAGAACCAGATCGGCAGCGTCTGCTGGTGGCCAGACGTGAAGATCGTGACGATGATTTCGTCGAACGACAGCGCGAAGGCGAGCATGCCGCCGGCGAGCAGGGCGGTCGCAACCTGCGGCAGCACGATGCGGCGGAAGGTCTGCCAGCTGTCGGCTCCAAGGTCCATCGAGGCTTCGATCCAGCTCTGCGGCAGGCGGCGCAGCCGCGCGACGACGTTGTTGTACACGATCACCATGCAGAAGGTCGCGTGGCCGGCCACGATCGTCCAGAACGAGGGCTCGACGCCGACCAGCTTCATCGCGGCAAGGAGTGCGATGCCGGTGATGATGCCGGGCAGTGCGATCGGCAGGACGAAGAGCAGCGTGAGGGCGTTCTTCCCGCGGATGCGGCTGCGTGCGAGCGCGAAGGCCGCGAGCGTACCGAGCACGAGCGCGGCGGCGGTCGCAAGGCTCGCGACACCGATGGACAGGCGCATGGCCGCCCAGATGTCGCTGCGCTCGAAGGCGAGCGCAAACCAGCGCAGGGTGAGCCCGGGCGGCGGGAAGTCGTAGCTGCGGTCCTCGGTCGTGAACGCATAGAGCACGATGATCGCGACCGGGACGTGCAGGAAGGCGATGCCCGCCCAGGCCGCGAAGCGTGCGCCCGCCGAGGGGGCTTCCCAGTCGCGGCTAGAGCGCATCGAAGGCTCCGGCGCGCCGCGCCAGGGCGAGGTAGATGCCGATCAGCACGATCGGCACGACCGAGAACGCGGCCGCGAGCGGGATGTTGCCCGCCGTTCCCTGCTGCTGGTAGACCATCATGCCGATGAAATATCCGGGCGCCCCGACCACGCTCGGGATGATGTAGTCGCCGAGCGTCAACGAGAACGTGAAGATCGAGCCCGCCGCGACGCCCGGCATGGCGAGCGGCAACATGACGCGCCAGAAGGTCTGCGATGGCCTGGCGCCGAGGTCTGCCGAGGCGGACAGCAGGTTCGCCGGTACGCGCTCGAGCGCCGCGGCGACCGGCAGGATCATGTAGGGCAGCCACATGTAGACGAACACGATGAACATGCCGAGGTAGGAGGAGGACAACGACGGACCGCCGATGCCGGGTGCGCGCAACAGGGCGGCGAGTGCGCCGTCGAGGCCGAGTGCACCGAGGCACCAGCTGAGGATGCCTTCCTTCGCGAGGATCAGGCGCCAGGCATACACTTTGACCAGGTAGCTGGTCCACATCGGCAGCATCACGGCGACATAGAAGAAGGCCTTCATGCGACCGCGCGCGTAGCGGGCCATGTAGTTCGCGATCGGAAAGGCAACGACCGCGGCGGCGATCGTCACCGCGATCGCCATTTCGCTCGTGCGCAGCACGATGTCGAGGTTCGCCGGTTGCGTGAGGAGCTGCGCGTAGGTCTTGAGCGTGAGGCGCGGCACGACGGTCGCCGTGAACTCGTCGATGGCATAGAAGCTCTGCGCGAGCAGCGCGAACAGCGAGCCGAGGTAGACGGTGCCGAACCACAGCAGGGGTGGCACGAGCAACAGGTAGACCGCGAGCGCCTGGCGGCGGAAGAAGAACGTGGAAGCCGCACGCAGCGGACGGGAAGCGGTGGCGAAGGCGGCGGCTGCCAAGTCAGTCCGCCGCGAGCGGAATCTGGTGGGCGCGTGCCCAGCTGAGCGCCACGCGTGCGCCCGGCTCGCGGTGCAGGGTGTTCGCCTCGCCCTCGGGACGCGTCGCGGTGATCAGCTGGTCGTCGTCAGTGCGTACCTGCCAGCGCCGCACTGCTCCCTGGTATTGCGTATCGACGATCGTGCCTTCGATGCGCACGGCGCCCTCGGGGGCGGGGGATCCCGCGGGCGCCACTCCAATGTGCTCGCCGCGCACGGCGTAGCGCCCATCGATCACGTTGGCGGCGCCGACGAAGCCCGCGACGAAGGCGGTGCGTGGCTGTGCGTAAATCGCCTGCGGGGAGCCGAGCTGTTCGATGCGACCGCGGTTGAAGACGACGACGCGATCCGACATCGACAGCGCCTCGCCCTGGTCGTGGGTGACATAGACGAAGGTGATGCCGAGCCGGCGCTGCAGGCCGCGCAGCTCGAGTTGCATCTCCTCGCGCAGCTTCAGGTCAAGCGCGCCCAGCGGCTCGTCGAGCAGCAGCACCTTCGGCTGGTTGACGAGCGCCCGCGCGAGCGCGACGCGCTGCTTCTGGCCGCCGGAGAGTTGCGCCGGGCGGCGCGCACCCGCGTCCGCGAGCTTCACGAGCGCGAGCATCTCCTCGCCGCGCCGCCGGCACTCGGGCGCGGCGACGCGCCGCACCCGCAGGCCATAGGTGACGTTGTCGAGCACCGACATGTGCGGGAAGAGCGCGTAGTCCTGGAACACCGTGTTGACGTTGCGCTCATAGGGCGGGGTCGCCGAGACATCGATGCCGTCGAGGCGTACCTGGCCCCCGTCGGGCAGCTCGAACCCCGCGATCAGGCGCAGGCAGGTTGTCTTGCCGGAGCCCGAGGGCCCGAGCATCGAGAAAAACTCGCCGGGCTCGATCGCGAAACTGACGCCATCCACCGCGACGATCGTGCCGAACGCGCGGCGGACGTCGTGGAACTCGATCGCCGCGGTCATCGATGCGGCACCGCTCCGGGTGCGAAGCAGCCCTAGCGCCCGCCCATGATGGCAACGTAATCGGTCGCCCAGCGGCTATAGGGCACGCAGCGCCCGAGGGCCGTGTCATCGCAGCTCGCCTCCGGCGTGCGCCAGAACCAGATCTTGTCGAAGTTCTCGACGCCGTTCTTCTTGCAGCCCTCGGGACCGAGCAGGTTGTTGCCGTCGCAGGCCGCGGTGACGACCGGGACCGAGCCGAACCAGGCGGCGACGTCGCCCTGCACCTTGGTGTTGATCGACCACTCCATCCACTTGTAGGCGCAGTTCGGGTGCTTGGCCTTGCTCGCGAGCATGGTGGTGTCGGCCCAGCCGGTGGCGCCTTCCTGCGGCACGACGCTGGCGATGGGCTGCTTGTTGGCCTCGAGCGTGTTCACCTGGAACGGCCAGGAGCTCGAGGCGACGATGCCCTCGTTGGTGAAGTCCTGCACCTGCACATTGGCGTCGTGCCAGTAGCGCTGTACGAGCGGATGCTGCTGGCGCAGCAGGTCGAGCGCGGCGGCGTACTGCTTCTCGTCGAGCTGGTACGGGTTACGGATGTTGAGCTCGCGCTTGTTATACAGCAGGTAGAGCGCGGCGTCGGCGATGTAGATCGGGCCGTCGTAGGCCTGCACGCGGCCCTTGTTCGGCTTGCCGTCCGGCAGGTTCTGAGGCTCGAACACCACCGACCACGAGGTCGGCGGCGTCGGGAAGACCTTGGTGTTGTACATCAGCACGTTCGGGCCCCACTGGTAGGGCACGCCGTAGTGCACACCATCGACGTAGTGCCAGAGCGCGCGCCGCAGGCGGATGTCGATCGCGTTGTAACTCGGGATGAGCGCCGTATTGATCGGCTGCACCGTACCGCCGCGGATCAGGCGCAGCGACGCATCGCC
>CAUJHJ010000027.1 GCA_963204835.1 Pseudomonadota bacterium | reverse complement strand
AGACGGCGATTCTAGGCTCTGCGCAATGGGTACTGCCAGTGCTGCGGCTTCCCTGCGGCGATCCTGCGCGCGAGCCGTTGCCATTGCCGTCGACCAGGCTGTGCCCGCAGGCGGCGTGAATGACGGTGGAGATGCCACTCTGTTCGATTTCACACTCACGCGCTTCGTTCCAATTCGCCAGTCGTCGTTCACTGAATTGCGTGACGCGTCCGTGCGACTGCACAAACATGCCGAGGCGAGCACAAAGGCGCAGTTGATCTGACTCGATTGGATCCCGGCGTCTCGCCCAGCGCGCGTCGCAAAGCGGATATGCTCTGCGGCAGGCTGTTCTCCCCGATCGCCACTCCCACGCGGATAGCGCGCAGCAGGTCGAAGACCTTCGAGGTCAACGCGACAGGTCATCGATGTTCAAGGCGCAGGATGCGGCGAAGCGCGGCTGGCCATGCTCCGGGTGCTCGGGCGCGGTCGCGCGCCACGCTGGAGTCGGCGCGCAACGCGCTTGGGAGCGATGCTCGCAAGGCCGGATTCGGCTGGGTCACCCGACGCCTCGCGATGCTGTAACGCTCTCGCGATCAGGGCGTGGCTGGCAGGTACAACGCAGCGATCCTGCGCGCCAGCCGGTAGGGCTCGGGGTCGTTTCGATTGGTCAATACCACCACCGTGAGGTGGCGGTGCGGCCAGCGAATGATCACATTGCGACCGCCCAGGGTCTCGCCCGAGTGCCACAGCATGTCGCCGTGGATGCGCCAGCCGTAGCCATAGCCTTCCACGTCGGTCTCGTCGTGGATCGGGTTGTGCAGGGAAACGGCGTCAGCGCGACTCGAGTCCGACAGCAGTCGGTTGTCGTAGAGCGCCGCATCCCATTTCGCCAGGTCGTCGATCGAGGAATAGATGCCACCGTCGCCGAGCACCGCACTGGTCGAACTCTGGTCGGTGCGCATCCAATGGCCGTCGACCAGGCTGTGCCCGTAAGCGCGGTGGGGGACGGTGGAGATGCCCTTCTCGTAGGCGACGGTGTTGACCATGCCCAGCGGCTTGAAGATGCGTTCACGCAGGAAGGTCGCAAAGTCCTGCCCCGACGCCTTGCCGACGATCAGCGCCAGCAGCGCGTAGGCACCGTTGCTGTAGCGGTAGCCGGTGCCGGGAGGGAAGTAGAGGCGCTGCTCGCCCTCGAGCATGTGCAGCACGTCGATGTCGTGCACCTGCTCGGTTGCGTCGGGTGCCATCAGGTCTTCATAGTCGATCAGCCTCGAGGCGTGGGTCAGCAGGTGGCGCAGGGTGATCGCTTCGTCGCTGGCCGGCAAAGAAGGCAGCCACTTGCGCACCGGGTCGTCGAGCGAGAGCTTGTCGTCCTGCGCGAGCAGCAGGATCGAGGCGGCGGTGAATTGCTTGGTCACCGAGGCCAGGCGGAAGTTGGTGGCGGGCGTGACCGGGCTGCCGCTTTCAAGGTCGGCAAGGCCGTAGCCGCGGCGCACGAGCGGTCGGCCGTCGCGTAACACCAGCACCGCGGCCCCGGGTGCCTTGCCGGTGTAAGCGTGCATCAGCGCGTCGACCGAGGATTGCAGGGTGTCTCGCGGAGCCGCGCGATCGGCGGACGGCATGGACGCCAGGGCCAGTACAGCGAGGGCAAGGGGGACTGGGCGCATGCGGGGATTGTAAGCGTGGGCTGTGATCCTGGGCGCAGTCGCGGGTCCTGGTTCGCGGGGCTCGGGATCCCGACGGAAGCGGAATACGCGGCGAACTCGGGGGCTATGTGGGAGCCGGCGCGGGAGCAGGCACGAAGAGGCTCGTCTCCCGTCCCTCGCCATGGAAGTCGATGTTGCGCTCGAACATGAGGCCGATCTTCTCGAGGAGCCGGATCGAGCCGGCGTTGTCCGGCGAAACGATGGCAACAATGCGCGGGATGCCGAGCACCCGGCGGCCGTGGTCCATGACGGCAGCGGCCGCTTCGTAGCCGTAGCCCTGGCCCCAATACTCGGGCAGGTAGGCGAAGCCGATGTCGATGTCGTCGAGGTTGTCGCGCTTCAGCAGGCCGCACATGCCGATCGGCGTGCCGCCTTCCCGCAATTGCACGAGCCACAGGCCGAGGCCGTGGCGCTCGTAGCTCGTGATCGGGCCTTTCTCGATGTAGGCGCGCGCGTCGTCGAGGTTGCGCACGCCGCGATCGCCGATGAAGCGCAGGAACGAGGGCTCGTTCAGCAGCCGCAGGATGAAGGGCGCATCGCCCGTCTCGATGAGGCGCAGCGCGAGGCGCCGGGTCTCGAGGACGGTCACGACGCGCCGCCGGTCAGCCTTCGAAGAACCCCATCTTCACGCCGGCGAGCTGGATGACGTCGTTGTCCTGCAGCTTGCGGGCCTGCGCGCCGATCGCGCTGCCGTTGACCAGCGGGAAGTTGCCTTCCGAGTCGCTGTCGACGTGCACGATGAAGTAACCGTCGGCGCGGCGCGTGATCGCCGCCACCTGCACGCCGGGGCGGCCGAGGGTGGTGAGCGCCTTCGACAGTTCGAGTTCACGGCCCGCGAAAGCGCCGGACAGCACCTGCAGCTTCGCCGGCTTGAACGCCTGCTGGCCTTCCGCGAGGGCCTTGCGGATGCCGGTGGCGCTCGGACCCGCGGCCGCATCCGCCGCGACGTCGCGCAGCTTGTCGACCGGGCGCGCGGACGGCTGGATCACCATCGTCTTTTCGAATTCGTCCTGCTGCTCGTCGTCTTCGACGAAGCGCAGCTGGTGGTGGCCGACGGTCACGACGTCGCCGTGCTGCAGGGCATGCTTCTTGATCAGCTTGCCGTTGACGTAGGTGCCGTTGGTGCTGTTCAGGTCCTCGAGGAACGAGTCGTTGAGGATGTTGATGATCAGCGAGTGATGGCCGCTCACCGCGGGGTTGTCGATGCGGATGTCATTGTCAGGGAGGCGCCCGATCGTGTAGCGCTCCTTGTTCATGTTGTATTCCGCGAGGACCTGGCTATCCAGGCTCAAAATCAAGCGTGCCATGTGTCCGCCTTACTCAGCTGAACCAGCCCAATACCCGATCGAAAACGCCGCGACGAGCGGGGAATGTGTCGAGGATCTGGGCCAGCACGACCGAGACGTTGTCCCGACCCCCGTTGTCGTTCGCAAGTTGAATCAAATGCTTGGCGACCGTATCCAGATTATCACCAAAGGTATTGACCGTTAAGTGAATATCGCTGTCCTCGACCATGTCGTTCAGGCCGTCGGAGCACAGGACGTAATGATCGCCTTTGTGAACAGGGACTTCCTGCAGCTCGACCTCGACATTGGCCTCGACGCCGAGCGCGCGGGTGACGTAGTTCTTGTTGGCCGCCCGCTGCGCCTCCTCGGGCGAGTAGAAGCCGCGGTCGACCAGTTCCTGCAACAGCGAGTGGTCCATCGTGACCTGCTCGAACTTCGGGCCGCGCAGGCGGTAGAGCCGCGAGTCGCCCACGTGGGCGATCGAGATCATGTTGTCGAACAGCAGGGCGCTGACGATCGTGGTGCCCATGCCCTCGCATTGCGGCTGCGAGCGCGCGGTCTGGTAGATGATCTTGTTCGCCCGCGTGATCGCATCGCGCAGGATGATGCTCGGGCGCGTGAGCTTGGTGGCCGGGTCGACGACGGTCATGTCTTCGCGTTCCATCGCTTCGCGCACCAGATTGACGATCGTCTTGACCGCAATGCCGCTCGCCACCTCGCCGGCGTTGTAGCCGCCCATGCCGTCGGCGAGCACCAGCAGGCCGAGGTCGGGATCGACGGCGATCGTGTCCTCGTTGTGCTCGCGCACCTTGCCCGTGTCGGACAGGCCCACGAGGCGAACCTTGCCTCGCAGGCTGGCTGGGGGGCCGTAGCGGCGCGCCATGGTTACCCGGGCCCTCCGGCCGCGGACAGTAGCGTGACGCGCGTCACAGACACGATGCCACCCTGCTCAATCAAGGCCCGCGAACCCCCGGTCTTTCATCAACGGTACGTACCTGCAGACACTAGCATCGGGTGGGGCGAAGTCCGAGCGCCCGATCACAGTTCCCTTTGCCGTGCCCCGTCCATTTGGCGTGATCCTAAGGTAAGTCACGCGAACCCGCATGTTAAAGTGAATCGATGGCCCGCCCCGCCGTCTCCTTCGTCTGCAATGCCTGTGCCGCGGAAACCCTCAAGTGGCAGGGCCAGTGTCCCCAGTGTGGCGAGTGGAACTCGCTCGAGCAGCGCGTCTTGCCGCGCCCGGCGGCAATGCCCCGACCGGCAGGAGCCGCGGCTGCGGTCCCCTCGGTCGTGCCGGCCCGCCTCGTGGACGCTGCCGGCGCCGTGGCGCGCCTCCCGACAGGCCTCGCCGAGTTCGATCGCGTGCTGGGCGGTGGCATCGTGCCGGGTTCGGTGAGCCTGATCGGTGGCGATCCCGGCATCGGCAAGTCGACCCTGTTGCTGCAGGTGGCCGCGAGCGCCGCGCCCGGCCGCGCGATCCTGTACGCCACCGGCGAGGAGTCCCTGGCGCAGGTGTCGATGCGGGCGCGGCGACTCGGCCTGGCGGGTGCGGGATTGTCCGTACTGGCCGAGACCGACCTCGATGCGATCCTCGGCGCGGCGCGCGCCGCCGGGGCCGCGCTACTGGTCGTCGATTCGATCCAGACCGTGCAGTTCGCCGAACTCGGCGCAAGTGCGGGTGCGGTGACCCAGCTCAAGGAGTGCACCGCCCAGCTCGTGCGCTTTGCCAAGACGACCGGCATTGCCGTGGTCATCATCGGGCACGTCACCAAGGAAGGGGCGATCGCGGGTCCCCGCGTCCTCGAGCACCTCGTCGACGCCGTGCTCTATTTCGAGAGCGAGGCGGGCAGCCGCTTTCGCATCGTGCGCGCGGTCAAGAACCGCTTCGGCGCCGTCAATGAGCTCGCCTTCTTCGTGATGGGGGAGGAGGGGCTCAAGGAAGTGCGCAACCCGTCGGCGATATTCCTCGCGCGGGCAGCGGAAGCCGCGCCGGGCTCGATCGTCATGGTGGCGCGCGACAGCGGCCGGCCGCTGCTGATCGAGCTGCAGGCACTGGTCGATCGCATGCGATTTGGCGCGCCGCGCCGCGTGGCGCAGGGGCTCGACGCCAACCGGCTCGCAATGCTGCTGGCGATCCTGAATCGCCATGCGGGCGTTTCCCTGCAGGAACACGATGTCTTCGCGAACGTGGTCGGTGGCCTCTCGCTCGGCGAGACCGCCACGGACCTGCCGCTCGTGCTCGCCCTGGCCTCCAGCCTGCGCGATCGGCCGCTGCCGCAGTCGCTCGTGGCATTCGGCGAAGTCGGGCTCACTGGCGAGGTGCGGCCCGTCGCCTTTGGCGAAGAACGCGTGCGCGAGGCCGCCAAGCAGGGCTTCAAGGTGGCGGTCGTGCCGCAGGGCAATGCACCGCGCAAGCCGATCGAAGGCATCGAGGTGCGCGCGGTGGGACGCGTCGCGGAGGCGCTGGCGGCAGCCGGGACGGGCTAGCGGCCACGGGCGGGCGGCGGCGGGTCCGCCGTCTGTCGCGGGTGGCGCGCCGTTCGGGTCCGCAGTCCGTCACCTGTCGCAACGGAGTGGCGGTGCTTTCGTGGCGGCCTGATAGTCCCGCCATGCGCAAATGGATCAAGCGGATATCGGCGGCCCTCGGCCTGTCCCTGGTGGTCGCGCTCGGCGTGCTGGCGGTCGTCATGAGTCGCGATACGCCTTGCCGGGCGGCGGAGGACGCCCGCGGCGCGGCGGCCGACGGGCCAGTCATGAGCGCTGCCGTTCGTCGCTGCTACGGGCCACCGTCCGTCCTCACGATCGAAAGCATCGCTCGGCCCGTGCTCGCGGACGACCAGGTGCTCGTCAAGGTGCGCGCCGCGGGCCTCAATCCGCTCGACTGGCACCGCATCCGCGGCACGCCCTATGTCATGCGCATCGGCGAAGGCCTGGGTACGCCGTCCGACGTGCGTCTCGGCATCGACTTTGCGGGAACGGTGGAGGCCGTCGGCAAGGCGGTGACGCGCTTCCGGCCCGGCGACGATATCTTCGGCGGCAGGAGCGGTGCGCTCGCCGAATACGTGGCGGTGAGGGAGGGCGGCTCGGTCGCCGCGAAGCCTGCCAACATCAGTTTCGAGCAGGCGGGCGGCGTGTATGTCGCGGCGATCACCGCCCTGCAGGCGCTGCGCGATCGCGCGGCCGTGCAGCCCGGGCAGAAGGTACTAATCAACGGCGCCTCGGGCGGCGTCGGCACTTTCGCCGTGCAGATCGCCAAGTGGCTCGGTGCCGAGGTCACGGCCGTCTGCAGCACGCGCAATGTGGAACTCGTGCGCTCCCTCGGCGCCGATCATGTCATCGACTACAAGGCCACCGATTTCACCGAGGGCGGCGCACGCTATGACGTGATCATGGACAACGTGGCGAACCGCCCGATAAAGGACATCCGCCGGGTGCTGGCTCCCGGCGGCAAGTACCTGGTGATCGGTGGCGGCGGGCCCGATGCGAATCCGTGGGTGGGCGCATTCCTCGCGCCGCTGAAAGCCTACATCCTGTCCTGGTTCGTGGGCGAGGACATGGGCATGTTCATCTCGCACGCGAGCACCGCGGATGTCGAGACGCTTGCGCGGCTGATGGCGGAGGACAAGGTGAGGCCCGTGGTCGATCGCCAGTATCCGCTCGCGCAGGCCGCGCAGGCCATGCGTTACCTCGAGGAAGGCCATGCGCGCGGCAAGGTGATCGTGCTGCCCTAGCGCTACATCTGCCTGAACAGGTGCAGGTAGCTGCGACTGACCGGCAGGACCTCCTCGCGGCCCTTGAGGTGGATGTCCGCGGTCTCGTTGTCGCCGCGCTTCACGAAGCGGATGGCCCGCAGGTTCACGATCACCGAGCGATGAACCTGCGCAAACTGCGCCGGGTCGAGCTGCCCGATCAGTTCCTTCAACGGCGTTCGCACGATCGCGTCGATGGGTCCGCCGTCGTCACCACGCCAGGCAATGCGGGTGTACTTGGTGTCGGCGCACAGGTAGTCGATGTCGTCGACGCTGATCAGCCGCAGGGTCTGGCCGACCTGCGCGCGCAGCCAGCGCAGGGGTTCGGGGGCAGCGGGTCGCTGCTGCTGCGCCAGTTGCGTGGCGAGCTGCCGCAGCAGCGACTCGGTATCGCGCGCGGGTTGGGCGCTGCGCAGCCGTTCCTTCAGTCGCGCCACGGTGTCGGCGAGTCGCTCCGGCTCCACGGGCTTCACGAGGTAGTCGAGCGCGCCTTGCGCAAAGGCCTGCACGGCGTAGTGATCGAAGGCGGTCACGAATACGACATGGGCCCGCCGGCCGATGTGCCGGGCGGCCTCCACGCCCGAGAGCCCGGGCATGTGCACGTCGAGGAAGCACACGTCGGGTAGCCTCGCATCGAAGAGATCGATGGCTTCGCGCCCGTTGCGCGCTTCGGCAACGAGCGCGAGCTCGGGCCAGGCCGCGGCCAGCTGGCGTGCGAGGCCTTCCCGAAGCAAGGGCTCGTCCTCCGCAATGAGCGCAGTCGGCGGCCCGGCGATCATGGCGCCCCCGCGCGCGCCGGGAACTGCACGATCGCCACCACGCCGCTGGGCCCGCGCGGGCGAACGGAGAGGGATACGGATTCCCCGAACAGCAGCCTGAGCCGCTCCTGCAGCGCCGCGAGCCCGGTGCCGAGGCCGCGGTCCGTCTTGCGAAGGCCCCGACCGTCGTCGGTGACGGTCACGCAGCAACGGTCCGCCTCGCGGCGGACGTCGACATCGATGCGGCCGCCGTCCTCGCCCGGATCGATGCCGTGGCGGACGGCATTCTCCACCAGCGTCAGCACCGTCATGGGCGGGCAACGCAGGCCGAGCGCCGCCTCGTCGGCGTGCAGGCTGTAGTGAAGGCGGTCCGGCATGCGCATGCGCATCAGTTCGAGGTAGGCGCGCACGAGTTCGACCTCATGGCCGAGGGTCGTCGCCACGTCATCGAGCCGCGGCACCGCCGCCCGCAGGTAGGCGATGAGCTGGCGCAGCACTTCGGAGGCCTGCGGCGAGCCGCCGTCGACCAGCGCCTGCACGTTCGCGAGCGTGTTGAATAGGAAGTGCGGCGCTACCTGCGCCTGCAACAGGCCGAGGCGCGCATCGAGTGCGTGGCGCTCCATTTCGCTGCGCGCGAGCTCAAGCGAGAGGGCCTGCTCGCGCGCGAGCGCTTCCTTCTGCCGCACGAGCGCGCCGAGGGCGACCCAGGGGGACATCAGGACGCCGAGTCCTGTCAGGGTACCGAAGCCCGCGACCCGTTCACCATCCTCCCAGAAGGGCGGCGCACCGGGTTCCGTGGAGCCGATCCACATGGCGAGCGTCACCACGGGCACGCAGGCGGCGACGGCAGCCACCTGCAGTACCCAGCGGGGCAGCCATCGGGGCAGGCGCCCCGGCCACTGCTCGAAAAGACCGAAGACCGCCATCAGGATGAGGCCGAGGGCCACGAAGCGCAGCACGGCGCCCCACCATTCCGATGTCCAGCCGAGGCCGAGCAACGCGCCCCAGAAGAACGAAAAGAGCACGGTGAAGGTCACGCGCTGGCCATTGAAGGCGAGCGCCAGACCGCGTGGCTTGTCGCGGGCCGCGGTAGGCATGCGGGAAGGATATTCGAGTTCGCGCGAGCGGTGCGGGAACGCGACGGGCAGCGGGCAGCGCGCGCCGGGTTACGTGCGCAGCCGCCCAAAATGCGGGCTTGCGAGCAGGCAGCACCACGTGACCAGCACGAAGGGAAAGGTCAGGGCGGGCATGCCGAGCGGCTCGAGCGCGGCGGACAGGGCGGCGAACACGAAGGCCGCTGCGATCGTCGCCAGCAAGGTGTAAGCGGTGGATGCCGCGCCGCGGACCAGCATGCCTGCGAGCGCAATGGCGACGAGCGTGCTGTTGAAGCCAAAGGCGCCGGCGCGAATCGCAGGCTCCGCGGCGCCCATGCCCCAGGCGACGAGCAATCCCGTGAGCGAGCCCGTGAGGGCTGCAAGGCACGCCAGCCGCGAACTGATGAGAAGCCCCAGCGCAAAGCAGAGGCCGGTCACGACATTGCCCTGGAAGAACACCTGGGCGACGCCGTTGAACAGCCCCTGCACGACCGTCGCCGCAGTCACGATGCCCTCGACCGCCACGGATCGGGGCAGGCCAGCGGTCGGCAGCAGCTGCGTGGTCTCGAGCCGCCCGAAGCGCGCGGCGGCGAGGAAGGCGCACAGCGACACCAGCACGAAAGGCGCCGTCAGTGCCGGCAGCTTCCAGGTGTCGAGCATCCGCGCGAAAGCCGCTTGGAGGATCGTGGTGCCCGCTGCCGCGAGCACGACGCAGCCCCAGGTCAGCGCATCCGGTCGCAGGAAATAGAGCAGCGCGATGGCGACCAGCGCGCCGTTGTAGCCGTAGAGGCCCGCGCGGACGGTCGTGCGGTCGGCGCCCAGCAGCAGCGCCGTGGCGGTGCTCACTGAGGTGCCGAGGAGGGCCCCGGCCGCAAACAGGGGCGAGTTCCACAGGATGCCGACCAGGAACAGGAGGCCGGCATAGCTGTTGTCCTGCAGCATCACCTGCCCGATGCCGCGCAGGACGGAGTCGAGGCAAGCCACCACCCGGGGCGGCGGCACTTCGTCATTCCAGGCGAGGCCGCTCGCCGTCAGTCGCAAGTGCATCCCAAAGATTCCTCACCGTCGAGGTGCGCAGCTTGAGGGAATTGGACGCGCAAAAGAAGAACGCCGCCCGGAGGCGGCGTTCATTCGTTCAGGAGCTACCGACCGTCCCTGGACGGTACGTCATCGCACCTTCATCCATCCCCTCAAACCGTGCGCCGACGCCCCAGGGCTGCGAGGGCCAGCAAGCCGAGGGCCATCAGGGCAAGGGTTCCCGGCTCCGGCACGCCGACAACCGACGATTCCGGGATCAGCAACGTACCTCTCCAGTTGTCCTGGAATGAGTTGATGTTGTTCCAGTTCGCGCTGGTCATGCCGGACAGCTGGTACGTGTACAGGCCCGCTGTCAGCCCCGTGAACGTGGCGCCCTGCCAGTTCACGACCGGGCCGAGTCCCGAGACATTGGTGGCCGAGGTGTAGGAGTCCGACGCGAGGAGTCCCCACTGGGCGGGCGTCGCGTTGGCATAGAAATAGTTGTCCCCGGCCGTCAGTCCCGCGGGTTGCGTCGTCACGAGCATGGAGAACGCCTGGGTGGCGCCGACATTGCTCGGGCCCGCGACCAGCGTGATCGAACCCTGGGCGAAGGGGGCGCCGTGATCGTAAGTACCCATCCACAGCGTGACCGTGCCCGGCCCCCCGGCGTTGGTGCTGCCTATGGCGATCGTGTGGGCCGATGCGAACGGCGCGGCGAGCACCATCAGCATCCCCAGGAAATACTTGTTCTTGCTCATGCTCATCTCCGAAAAAGAAGGTGAATGCACGCCCAGAACCGAGCAAGTCACATGCCACAAGAAACTAAACGCTGGACTTTCATACGCTTGCCGCCGGCGTCGACGGCTGAGTTGGGGTGGCGCCCCACTGGCGTGTAAATTCCCTCGACGGTCCTGGACCGGCCTTGCCGCGCAGCAATAGCGCCATCCCTCGAGCCAGCCGCATCGTGCAGTGCATCATGGGACGGCCGTTGGCCCGGAACGTGCGCGCATCCGCACCGTCCGGATCGCGTTGTCCTGGATCTGCAGCACCTCGATCCGGTAGCGATCGATCTCGAGCGCCGTGCCGGCGTCGGGGATCGTCTCGAGGCGCTCGAGCAGCAGGCCATTCAGGGTTTTGGGGCCGTCGGTCGGTAACTGCCAGCCGAGCGCGCGATTCAGCGCACGGATCGTCGTTCCGGCATTGACGATGAAGACGCCCGGCGATTCGACGTGCACGTCCTTGTGGACGATCGTCGCGGCGTCGTTGGTGAATTCCCCGACGATCTCGCCGAGCAGATCCTCGAGCGTCACCAGCCCCTCGATGTCGCCGTACTCGTCGACTACGAAGCCGATGCGCCGGCGGTTGCGCTGGAACTGCGCGAGCTGCACGGTCAGCGGCGTGCCCTCGGGAACGAAGTAGGGCTCGCGGCCCATGGCGAGCTCTTCGAATTTCTCGCGATCGAGTGTGCCGCGCGCCAGTTCCTGCGCGACCCGCTTCATGTGCAGCAGGCCGACGAGTTCGTCGAGCCCGCCGCGATACACGGGCAGGCGCGTGTGGGGCGTCTGGCGGATCTGCTCGAGGATGTCGTCCCAGTCGTCCTCGAGGTCGATGCCGGCGATGTCCTGGCGCGGCACCATGATGTCGTTCACGGTGATGCGCTCGAGATCGAGGATCGACAGCAGCATCTGGCGGTGGCGCTGCGGGATCACGGTGCCCGCTTCGGCGACCACCGTGCGCAGTTCGTCGGCGGACAGGGACTGCCCGCCACGGCTGGCCCGCGCCACGCCGAAGAGGCGCAGGAACCCGTAGGCCAGCTGGTTCGCGAGCCACAGCGCGGGACGCGCAATCGCGACCAGCACGCGATAGATATGCGTGCTCGACAGCGCGACGGCCTCGGCGTGCAGCGCCGAGAAGATCTTCGGCGCGAGCTCGCAGAATACGATCATCACCACGGTGAGCGCGGCGCCGGCGACCGGCAACGCGAGCGCGTAGCCGGATCGCTGCGCGAGGATCGTCGCGATCTGCGAGGCGAACACGCTCGCCGCGGCGAGGATCACGAGGTTCACGCCGAGCCAGTCGTCGGGCTTGGCGAGCAGCGCATCGAGCGCGCGCGCGCGGCGCTGGCCCGCGGCCGCGCGGTGCTTCACGCGATAGCGGTTGACCGACAGCATCGCGACCTCGGTGCCGGACGAGAAGGCGATGACGATGAGCAGCGCGACGAGCGCGACGGCGAGCGCGGCCGTGGGGGCGGTATCCATGCGCCCTAGGATAGGGTGCCGCGGCCGATCGGGCACCTGCGGCGGCGGTCACGTAAAATGCCGGCATGTTCGACAACCTGACCGCACGCCTCTCCCGCACCGTGGATTCGCTCCGGGGCCGGGGCCGCATCACCGAAGACAATATTGCCGAGACCCTGCGCGAAGTGCGCATGGCGCTGCTCGAGGCGGACGTCGCGCTGCCGGTCGTCAAGCAGTTCATGGAGGGCGTGCGCGCCAGGGCGCTCGGCAGCGAGGTGCAGCAGAGCCTCACGCCGGGGCAGGTGTTCGTCGCGATCCTGCACAAGGAACTCGTCGCGCTTATGGGCGGCGCCGCGGCGGGCTTCGAACTGCGCGCGCAGCCGCCATTCGTGGTGCTGCTGGCCGGCCTGCAGGGTGCCGGCAAGACGACGACGGCCGCCAAGCTTGCGCGCTGGCTGATCGAAGCGAAGAAAAAGCGCGTGCTGCTCGCCTCGACCGACGTGCGCCGGCCCGCCGCCATCCTGCAGCTCGAGCGCCTCGCGGCACAGGTGGGCGCGGAGTTCTTCGGGGCCGATGCGGCAAGTGCGCCGGCCAGGATCGCGGCCGATGCGCTCGCGCAGGCGAAGCGCGGCCTGTTCGATGTCCTGATCGTCGATACCGCCGGGCGGCTGCACGTCGACCAGGACCTGATGGAAGAGGCGCGTGAGATCGACCGCGTGACCGGCTCGCATGAGCGGCTGTTCGTCGTCGATGCGATGGCGGGGCAGGACGCCGTCCATGCCGCGAAAGCCTTTGGCGGGGCGCTCGACCTCACGGGCGTGATCCTCACAAAGGCCGATGGCGACGCGCGCGGCGGCGCGGCCCTTTCGGTGCGGCAGATCACGGGCAAGCCCATCGTGTTCGTCGGTGTGGGCGAGAAGCCCGACGCGCTCGAGCCCTTCGACCCCGAGCGCATGGCCACCCGCATCCTCGGCATGGGCGACGTCGTGGCCCTCGTCGAGCAGGTCCAGAAGCAGGCCGACGTCGACGAGGCGCAGCGACTTGCCAAGAAGTTCGCGCAGGGAAAGGGATTCGATTTCAATGACTTGAAAGGACAGCTTGAGCAGCTGCTCAAGATGGGCGGGTTGGCCGCCCTGATGGACAAGCTGCCCCAGCAGGTCACCCGGGGCGCGGCGGCCAAGGCGCCGGGGGACAAGGACCTCAAGCGCCAGATCGCCATCATCAATTCAATGACGCGGCGCGAAAGGCGCCTGCCGGGCCTCATCGACGGGTCCCGGCGACGCCGGATCGCCGGCGGTGCCGGGGTCCAGGTGCAGGACGTCAACCGTCTGCTGAAGCAGTTTCAGGACATGCAGCGGATGATGAAAGGCATGAAGGGCGGGCGCCTGAAGCGCATGCTCGGCAGCCTCAAGGGGGGCCGCCCGCCGGGCTTCCTATAAGCCGCTGATTTGCGTAGAATCCGCGCTCTTTTTTGGCCGCCCCCCGGGGGCGGTGGGCAAACAGGAACTATGGTCACGATTCGTCTTACGCGGCGCGGTGCGAAAAACACGCCTTTCTATCATGTGGTGGTTACGGACAGCCGTAAGCGCCAGGGCGGCAAGAGCCTCGAGCAGGTCGGCTTCTTCAACCCCGTCGCGCGCAAGGGCGACACGAAGCTGAAGCTCGACCTGCCTCGCATCGACCATTGGGTCGGCAAGGGCGCGAAGCCGTCCGAGCGTGTCGCCACGCTCGTGGCGGGCTACCGCAAGCAAGCAGCAGCCTGACGGACGCGACGCGCTGGGTCGGGATCGGGCGCATCGGTGCGCCCTGGGGCGTACGCGGCTTCTGCCACGTCGACTCGTTCGCCGACCCGCCGGGGCTGCTGGCCGAATTCCGGACCTGGCAGCTGCGAACGCCGCAAGGCGCGTGCAGCTCGCACGAGGTGGCCGAGATCCGGGCGCAGGGTGCGCGGTTCGTCGCGCGGCTGGCCGGGGTCGATACGCGTGACGGTGCGGCGCGGCTTACGGGCGCCGGGATCGAGGTCGAACGCGCGGCGTTGCCTGATCCGGGCGAGCGCCAGTACTACCAGGCCGACCTGATGGGGCTGGCGGTGCGCAACGTCGAGGGAGTCGAACTCGGGCGGGTCGATCATTTCATCGACGCGCCGGCGAACGCGGTGATGGTGGTGCGCGGGGAACGCGAACATTGGGTTCCGGTGACGCCGCAGCACCTCGTGAAGGTGGATCGCGTCGCGGGTACGATCGTCGTCGACTGGCCCGCGGATTTTTGATCGGCGGGTGGGCCGGTGAAGATAGAAGTCGTCACGCTCTTTCCGGACATGATCCGGCAGGCGCTTGGCTTCGGGGTGCTGGGCCGCGCGATCGAGCGCGGCCTGGTGCAGGTCGGGACGGAAGATCCGCGCGCGCATGCGCGCGACGTGCATCGGACCGTCGACGACCGGCCGTACGGCGGCGGGCCCGGGATGGTGCTCAAGCCCGAACCCGTGGCGGCGGCGATCGATGCCGCGGTGGCGCGGGCGCCGCGCGGCGCACCGAGGGTGTACCTCTCGGCGCAGGGCGAGCGGCTCGACCAGGCGCTCGTCGCGGAACTGGCGGCGTTCGAGGGGCTCGTGTTGATAGCGGGCCGCTACGAGGGCCTGGATGAGCGCGTCATCGCGACGCGCGTCGATCGCGAAGTGTCGCTCGGCGACTTCGTGCTGTCGGGCGGCGAAGTGCCGGCGCTCGCGGTGATCGACGCGGTGGCGCGGCTGTTGCCGGGCGTGCTCGGCGATGCGCGCTCGAGCGTCGAGGATTCGTTCTCGGACGGACTCCTCGACTGGCCGCACTACACGCGGCCGGTGCAGTTCGAGGGGCACGAGGTGCCCGCGGTGCTGCAGGGGGGCCATCACGCCGACATCCGGCGCTGGCGGCTCAAGCAGGCGGTGGCGCGCACCTGGCGGCGCCGGCCGGATTTGATAGCGGGGGGCGGGCTCAGCCGCGAGGCGAGTGCGCTCCTCAACGAGTTTCTCGAGGAAGAACGACATGGCCAACATCATTCAGCAACTTGAACAGGCCCGCATCACCCGCAAGGTGCCGGCTTTCCGTCCCGGTGACACCGTCGTCGTGCAGGTGAAGGTGGTCGAAGGCGACCGCGAGCGCGTGCAGGCCTACGAAGGCGTCGTGATCGCCATCAGCAACCGCGGCTTCAATTCCTCCTTCACCGTGCGCAAGATCAGCCACGGCGAGGGCGTGGAGCGCGTGTTCCAGACCCACAGCCCGGCGATCAGCGACATCCAGGTGAAGCGCCGCGGCAACGTCCGCCGCGCCAAGCTGTATTACCTGCGCGAGCTGTCGGGCAAGGCCGCGCGCATCGAAGAAAAGATCTGAGGACGGGTGGCGCGCCGCGGCCGACGGGCCGCAGCGCGCCCGCCGCACGCAGCGCGTACCCGGCGCGCTGCTGCTAGACTGTCCCCATGCGCCCGAGATCCCGCTTCGCGGCCGCCGTTTGCACGGCGGCGATCCTTCTGTCTGCCGCCTGCGCGGCGCCCGCGGTCGACGGCCTGACGCTGCCTGCCGGTTTCCATATCGAACCCTGGGTCGCCGACATCCCGAACGCGCGCTCGATGGCTCGCGCGGAGGGCGGTATCATTTTCGTCGGCACCCGCCAGGGTGGTGTCGTGTACGCGGTCCGCGCGAAGGCGGACGGGTCGCGCGAGGTGCTCACCATCGCGCGCGGGCTCGACATGCCGAACGGCGTCGCCGTCCGCAAGGGCGCCCTGTATGTCGCCGAGATGGCGAAGATCTGGCGCTACGACGACATCGAGGCAAGGCTCGATGCGCCGCCGAAGCCGGTGCTCGTGGCGGAGCTGCCCGCGGAGCGCCACCACGGCTGGCGCTACATCGCCTTCGGGCCGGACGACAAGCTCTACGTCGCCATCGGCGCGCCGTGCAATACCTGCGATCGCGACCAGGAAGATTTCGCGACGATCCAGCGGATGAATCCCGACGGCAGCGGCCGCGAGGTCGTGGCGCGCGGCGTGCGCAACAGCGTCGGCTTCACCTGGCACCCGCTCACGCACGAGTTGTGGTTCACGGACAATGGCCGCGACCTGCTGGGCGATGACGTGCCACCCTGCGAGCTCAACCGCCTGAGCCGCGTGGGCGAGAATTTCGGTTTTCCCTTCTGCCACGCCGGCACGATCACCGACCCCGAGTTCGGTGGGCTCGGCCGCTGCGCCGACGCGACGCCGCCGGTGCAGGCGCTCGGCCCGCACGTCGCACCGCTCGGCTTGCGCTTCTATACCGGCAACCAGTTCCCGGCGGAATATCGCCACCAGGCCTTCATCGCCGAGCACGGTTCCTGGAACCGCAGCAAGAAGATCGGCTACCGCATCACGCTCGTGAAGCTCGACGGCAATCGCGCGGTGAGCTACACGCCCTTTGTCTCGGGATGGCTCAAGCCCGACGGCACGGTCACGGGCCGTCCGGTCGACCTGCTGCAGCTGCCCGACGGTTCGCTGCTCGTGTCCGACGACAAGGCGGGCGCGATATACCGCATCACTTACAAGGCCTCCTGAGGAGACTCGCATCGTGCGGGCATTTTTCGGCGCCCTGTGGCGTGGCCTCGACGGCCTGCGCAAGTTCCTGCATCTCGTCCTGCTGCTGCTGATATTCGGCATCGTCGTCGGTGCGCTGCGCTCCACCATTCCGGTGCTGCCGGAGAAGGCAGCGCTCGTGATCCGGCCGCAGGGCCAGATCGTCGAGCAGCTGACCGGCGACCCGTTCGAGCGCGCGCTCGAGAAGGTGCAGGGGAGCCTGCGCAGCGAGACGCTGCTCTGGGACCTCACCGATGCCATCGACGCCGCGCGTGACGACGACCGCATCCAGGCACTGGTGCTCGACCTCGATCGCTTCACCGGCGCGGGCCAGCCCACGATGCAGGAGCTGACAGCGTCGATCGATGCCTTCCGCGCGTCCGGCAAGAAGGTCATCGCGCAGGGCTCGGTGTTCCTGCAGGCGCCGTACTACATCGCCGCCCACGCGGACGAGATCTACCTCGATCCGCTCGGCTTCGTGCTGATCGACGGCTACGACCGCTACGTCATGTACTACAAGGACGCGCTCGACAAGCTGGGCGTGGACATGAACGTGTTCCGCGTCGGGGCCTACAAGAGCGCGGTCGAGCCCTTCACCCGCAGCGACATGTCGCCCGAGGACCGCGAGGAATCGCTCGCCTACCTCGGGGCCATGTGGCAGGGCTACCAGGCCGACGTGGCCAGGGCGCGCAAGCTGGCGCCGGGGGACATCGCGAAGTACGTGGACGGCCTCGCCGGCGGCATCGCCGCCCAGAAGGGCGATGGCGCGAAGCTCGCGCTCGAGGCAAAGCTCATCACCGGCATCCGCACGTCCATCGATGTCGAGCGCGAGCTCACGGAACTCGTCGGTGAGGACAGCGACGAGGAGAGCTATCGCCAGGTCGGTGTCGACGATTACCTGCGCGTCGTGAATGCCGAGGCGAAGCTGCGCGGCGACGGCAAGCCGCTCGTCGGCGTCATCGTGGTGGCGGGCGAGATGCTCGACGGCGACCAGCCCTCCGGCACGGTGGGCGGCGAATCGACTGCGAGGCTGATTCGCGAGGCGCGGCTCGACGAGGACGTCAAGGCGCTGGTGCTGCGCATCGACAGCCCGGGCGGCAGCATGTTCGCGGCCGAGCAGATCCATCGCGAGATCGAGGCGCTCAAGGCCGAGGGCAAGCCCGTGGTCGTCTCGATGGGCGACTTGGCGGCCTCGGGCGGCTACTACGTCGCGGCGCCGGCCGACGAGATCTGGGCCCGTCCCACCACGGTCACCGGCTCGATCGGCATCTTCGCGACGATTCCGACGCTCGACCGGTCCTTCGGCAAGATCGGCATCGGTGTCGACGGCGTCGGCACGACCGTGTGGTCGGGCCAGCTGCGCCTCGACCGGCCGATCGGCAAGGAAGCCGGCGAGTTCATGCAGGCGACCATCGAGCACGGCTACGAGACCTTCCTCGCCCGTGTCGCGCAGGGCCGCGGCAAGACGAGGGACGAAGTCGACTCGATCGCGCAGGGCCGCGTCTGGGCCGGCGTCGACGCCAAGCGCGTCGGACTCGTCGATCACCTCGGTGGCTTCGAGGATGCCGTCGGGGCCGCGGCGGCGCTCGCCAAGCTCGACAAGGACGCCTACGACCTCGAGTTCATCGGGCCACAGATGTCGTGGGCGCAGGAGCTTGCGCTGCAGGTCAAGACGAAGGCCGTACAGGCCGTGGCGGGTCTTGGAATCCGCCTGCCCCCGGCGCTCGTTCAAGTGGCGCAGCAGCTCGATCCGCTCGCGGCCGAGGTCGCCCGCTGGAGTCGCCTGCAGTCGGCGAACCACCTGTACGCCTACTGCCTCTGTTCGGTGCGTTAGCCCCGCTCAGTTCGCCAGCGCGGCCACCTCGGTGAACGCGGCCACCGCCCGGTCGAGCTGGGCGGTGGTGTGCGCGGCCGTCATCTGCGTGCGGATGCGCGCCTCGCCGCGCGGCACGACCGGGAACGAAAAGCCGATCACATAGACGCCGCGTTCGAGCAGCGCATCGGCCATCGCCGTGGCGCGCGCCGCATCGCCGATCATCACCGGGATGATCGGGTGCTCGCCGGGCTTGAGCGTGAAACCCGCGGCCTGCATGCCGCTCCTGAAGTGGCGGGCATTGGCGTGCAGTCGCTCGCGCAACTCCGGGGTGCTTGCCACGAGATCCAGCACCCGCAGGCTCACGGCCGCGACCACCGGCGGGATGCTGTTCGAAAAAAGATACGGCCGGGAGCGTTGCCGCAGCCAGTTGACCACCGTGCGCTTGCCGGCGACATAGCCGCCGCTGCCGCCGCCGAGCGCCTTGCCGAGCGTGCCCGTGAGGACATCGACGCGCGACAGCACGCCGCAATGCTCGTGCGTGCCGCGGCCGCCCGCGCCCATGAAGCCCGTGGCGTGCGAATCGTCCACCATCACGAGCGCGCCGTGGCGGTCGGCGAGGTCGCAGATCGCTGCAAGGTTGGCGATGGTGCCGTCCATCGAGAACACGCCGTCCGTCGCGATCAGGCGCGTGCGTGCGCCTGCGGCTTCCTTCAGCCGCTGCTCGAGCTCGCCCATGTCGCCGTTCGCGTAGCGCAGGCGCGCGGCCTTGCACAGCCGGATGCCGTCGATGATGCTCGCGTGATTCAGCGCATCCGAGATGACGGCGTCTTCCTCGCCGAGCAGGGTTTCGAAGAGCCCGCCGTTTGCATCGAAGCACGAGGAGTAGAGGATGGCGTCCTCCGTGCCCAGGAAGGCGGCGAGCCGCTCCTCGAGCTGGCGATGGACGGCCTGGGTGCCGCAGATGAAGCGTACCGAGGCCATGCCGTAGCCGTAGCGGTCGATCGCTCGCAGCGCGGCTTCCCGCACGGCCGGGTGGTTCGCGAGGCCGAGGTAGTTGTTCGCGCAGAGGTTGACGACCTCGCGGTCGTCGCTGCGGATGACGGCGCCCTGGGGGCTCGAAAGCACGCGCTCGGCCTTGTAGAGGCCCTGGGCGCGCAGGTCCGCGAGGTTCGCGGCCAGCCGGTCGAGGAATGCCTGGTCCATGACCCATTATACTGGCGACGATGCGCACGACCGAACATCGCGGCAATCGCCTCTACATCGCGCTCGCGGCCTTCTTCCTCGTGAACGCGATCCTCGCCGAGTTCGTCGGCGTGAAGATCTTCTCGCTCGAGGCGACGCTCGGCTCGGCGCCGGTGCACTGGCAGCTCTTCGGCGTGGGCGGCGCCCTCGATTTCACCGCCGGGGTGCTGCTCTGGCCGTTCGTCTTCATCATGACGGACGTGGTCAACGAGTACTACGGCGTGCGGGGCGTGCGCTTCATCTCCTGGCTCGCGGTGGGCTGCATTTCCTACGCCTTCCTCGCGGCCTACGCCATCATCGCCCTCGCGCCGGCGGGGTTCTGGCTCGAGGCCAACGCCGCGCTCGGGGTGCCCGACGTGCAGCGCGCCTTCGCGCTGATCTTCGGCCAGGGCATGTGGACCATCGGCGGCTCGCTGGTCGCCTTCATGGTGGGGCAGCTGATCGACGTGCTGGTGTTCCATCGCATCCGCCGCCATACGGGTGAGCGCATGGTGTGGTTGCGCGCCACCGCCTCGACGGCGGTCTCGCAGCTGGTTGACAGCTACATCGTGCTGTACATCGCCTTCGTGCTCGGGCCGCAACGTTGGCCGGTCGAGCGGTTCCTGGCCGTGGGTACGGTCAACTACGGGTACAAGATGGCGGCCGCCGTGGCGCTGATTCCGCTGCTGTACCTGTCGAGGGGATTGATCGAGCGCTACCTCGGCCACGCCGGGGCCGACGCGCTGCGCCGCGAGGCGGCGGCCTGATCGCTTATAATTCACGGATGAAAAATGCATTGACGGCTTCATCCCTCGTGGCGCTCGCGGCGTCCGCGTCCGCGCCAGCGCTCGCGGACTGGAAGGGCAAGGTGGAGGCGGGCGTGGTGTTCGCGCGCGGCAATACCGAGACCACGACCGCCAACGGCAAGCTCGACATGGCGAACGAGCTCGACCAGTGGAAACACTCGGCATACCTCGCGGCGCTCTACGCCGAGAGCGAAAACAGCGTGACGAACGAGCTCGAGGCATCCGCCGAGCGCTACGAGGCACGCTGGCAATCGGACTACAAGATCACGCCGCGGGCCTACTGGTTCGGCGGCCTGCGCTACGAGCGCGACGAGTTCAGCGGCTTCGACTACCAGGCTTCCCTGACGAGCGGTATCGGCTACCGGTTCATCGACAGCGAAGCCACGAAGTTCTACGGCCAGGCCGGTATCGGCTACCGGCAGTCGCAGGACCGCCTCACCCGCGAGAAGGAAGATGAACTCGTCTATCGCGGCGACCTCGGGTTCGAGCGCCGGCTCACCGCGAACACGAAGCTCACCGACAAACTGATCGTGGAAGCCGGGTCGACCAATACCTTTGCCGGCAACGACCTTGCACTCGAGGTGAAGATGAGCGAGCGTTTCGGCCTGTCGCTCGGCTACGGCGTGCGTTACAACTCGGACCCACCGCCGGGGCTCGAGTCGACCGACACGCTGATGACGGTGAACCTCAGCTACAGCTTCTGACGCCAATCCAGGGAAGACACGCGCATGCGGACATCGGGCATCGGGATGGTCATCAATTCCACCTGGCTTGCGCCCGAGGAGCCGCTCGTACGCGCGCTTGCCGGTGAGGCGCGGCTCGATCCGGCCACGCGTGCACGGATCGCCGCGCGGGCGCTCGACCTCGTCGGCCGGGTGCGCGCGGACAAGGGCAGCGGCAGCTCGCTCGACGCCTTCCTGCGCGAGTACAGCCTCGCCTCCCGCGAGGGCGTGATCCTGATGTGCCTCGCCGAAGCGCTGCTGCGGATTCCGGATGCCGAGACCGCCGACCGGCTGATCGCCGACAAGATCAGCGCGGGCGACTGGGCCGACCACCTCGGCGACAGCGAATCGCTGTTCGTCAACGCCTCGACCTGGGGCCTGATGCTGACCGGGCGCGTCGTGCAGGTAGAAACGGAGGCGATCGGTTCGGCGCGCAACTGGTTCGGGCGGCTCGCGGGCCGCATCGGCGAGCCGGTCGCACGGGCCGCATTGCGCCAGTCGATGAAGATCCTCGGTCACCAGTTCGTCATGGGACGCACCGTGGCCGAGGCGCTGTCGCGCGCGGGGGGCAAGCGCGAGCGCGCTTATCGCTACTCCTTCGACATGCTCGGCGAGGCCGCGCTCACCGCGGCGGATGCCGATCGCTACTTCGACAAGTATCGCGGCGCGATCGGCGAGATTCCATCGCGCCGTGCGCAGGGAACTGCCGGTGGCGGGGTGGAGACGGAGCACAGCATCTCGGTCAAGCTCTCGGCGCTGCACCCGCGCTACGAATTTGCGCAGCGCGAGCGCGTGCTCGCCGAACTCGCCCCGCGCCTGCTCGAGCTGACGCGCCTTGCGCGGGACGCGGGCATCGGCCTCACGGTAGACGCCGAGGAGGCCGAGCGGCTCGAGCTGTCGCTCGAGTTGATCGACAGGGTGCTCATGGACGACGTCACGCGCGGCTACGACGGCTTCGGGCTCGCGGTGCAGGCCTACCAGAAGAGGGCGCCGAAGGTGATCGACTGGCTCGCGGACCGCGCCGGCGCGCTCTCCCGGCGGATCTGCGTGCGGCTCGTCAAGGGCGCGTATTGGGACAGCGAGGTGAAGCGCGCGCAGGAGCGTGGCCTGACCTCGTATCCCGTCTATACGCGCAAGGCGAACACCGACGTCGCCTATCTCGCTTGTGCGCGGCGCCTGGCGGCGGCGAAGGGTGCGATCCATGCGCAGCTCGCCACCCACAATGCACATACCGTCGCCTGGGTGGCGGAGTACTTCACCTCGGTGGGCGCGCCGTTCGAGTTCCAGCGCCTGCACGGCATGGGCGAGGAGCTCTATGCGCACGTCGTCGGCGGCGAGTGGGGAGACTTCCCCTGCCGCGTGTACGCGCCGGTCGGTGCGCACGCCGACCTGCTGCCCTATCTCGTGCGCCGGCTGCTCGAGAACGGCGCCAATACGTCGTTCGTGAACCGGCTGGTAGACGCGAGCCTGCCGCCGGAATCGGTCGTCGCCGATCCGGTGGCGGATGTCGATGCCGCCACCCAGGTGGCGCACCCACGCATACCGCTGCCGCCCGACCTGTTCGGCGCCGAGCGGCGCAACTCCCTCGGTGCCAACCTGGCCGACGGCGCCGAAGTGGCGGCGCTGCACGGCGCCTGCGCGCGTAGCCAGGCCGAGCACTGGCGCGCGGAGCCGCTGACCACGACCGCGGTCGAGCTCGCCGACAAGCTCACGCTCGTCAATCCGGCGAACGAATCCGAGGTCGTGGGGACGGTGGCGCACACCACGGCAGACACCGTCGCGCGGGCCGCCGCGGCCGCGCGCGCCGCGCAGCCCGGCTGGGACGCCCTTGGCGGCGCGGCGCGGGCGGCGATCCTCGAGCGCGCGGCGGACCTCATGGCCGAGGACCGCCCGGGGCTCGTCGCGCGCTGCATCCGTGAAGCGGGCAAATCGATCCCCGACGGCATTGCGGAAGTGCGCGAGGCCGAGGACTTCCTGCGCTACTACGCGCAACGGGCGCGCTGCGAGTTCGAGGGTGAGGTCGTGCTGCCGGGCCCGACGGGCGAGCGCAATGCGCTGCGCCTGCGTGGCCGTGGCGTGTTCGGCTGCATCAGCCCCTGGAATTTCCCGGTGGCGATCTTCACCGGGCAGGTGTGCGCGGCACTCGCCTCGGGCAACGCCGTGCTCGCCAAACCCGCGGAGCAGACGCCGTTCTGCGCAGCGCGCGTGGTCGAGTTGCTGCACCAGGCCGGCGTGCCGCGCGAAGTGCTGCATTTCCTGCCGGGCCATGGCTCGGTGGTTGGCGCGGCAATGTCGCGCAGCGAAGATGTCGCCGGCATCTGCTTCACGGGCTCGACCGACACCGCGCGCATCATCGAGCGCTCGCTGGCGGCGCGCAGTGGGGCGATCGGCACCCTGATCGCCGAGACCGGCGGCCTGAACGCCATGATCGTCGACAGTTCGGCGCTCGCCGAACAGGTGGTGCTCGATGCCGTGGCATCGGGCTTCAACAGCGCCGGGCAGCGCTGCTCGGCGCTGCGCCTGCTGATCGTGCAGGAAGAGGTCGCGCCCCGCGTCCTGGAGCTGCTTGCAGGCTACATGGACGAACTCGTGCTGGGTGACCCCGCCCTGCTCGCCACCGACGTCGGTCCGGTGATCGACCGCGAGGCCCTCGCGGTGCTCGAGGCGCATGCGGCCAAGGTCACCGCGGGTGCCCGCTGGTCGCACCGCGCGCGACTGCATGCCGGTGCGGCGGCGGGCCGCTACTTCGCGCCGCTCGCGGTCGAGATCGGCAGCATCGCCGAGCTCGAGCGCGAAGTGTTCGGGCCCATCGTGCACGTGGTGCGCTACGAGGCGGCGAAGCTCGACGAAGTGGTCGATGCCGTGAATGACCGCGGCTACGGCCTGACCCTCGGCGTGCAGACGCGCATCGACAGCCTCGCGCGGCGCATCGCGCGGCGCGCGCGTGTCGGCAATGTCTACGTGAACCGCAACATGATCGGCGCGGTCGTCGGCGTGCAGCCCTTTGGCGGCTGTGGCCTCTCGGGGACCGGGCCGAAGGCGGGCGGACCACACTACCTGCACCGTTTCGCCACCGAGCAGACCGTCACGGTCAATACGGTGGCGGTGGGTGGCAATGCGACGCTCCTTTCACTGGCGGAACAATGAGCGCACTGAGTGTCTTCGACATCCTGAAGATCGGCATCGGGCCGTCGAGTTCCCACACGATGGGCCCGATGCGCGCGGCGCGCGAGTTCGCGCTCGCGCTGGCCGGGGAAGGCCTGCTCGAGCGCTGCGCGCAGGTCTACGTGCGCCTCTACGGTTCACTGGCGCTGACCGGCGCGGGCCATGGCACCGATCGCGCGATCATTGCCGGCCTCGAGGGCGCAGACCCGGCCACCGTCGACCCGGACCAGATGCAGCGCGGCGTCGCGCGGGTGCGCGCGGAAGGCCGGCTGCGGCTGCTCGGCCGGCACGAGATCGCATTCGATGAGCCGATGCAGCTGTTATTCATGATGCAGGAGTCGCTGCCTGCACACCCTAACGGGATGCGGCTGGCGGCGCTCGATGCCGCAGGCAGCGTCCTGCGGGAGGAAGAGGTCTATTCGGTCGGTGGCGGCTTTATCGTGCGCGCCGCCCCGCAGGGCCAGGGTCGCGCCGGCGCGACTGGGCCGACGCCCGGACCGCCCGGCGCGCGCGGCTCGCAGCTGCCGGCCGGCGCGGACGTTGCGGTTCCCTATCCCTTTGCGACGAGCGCCGAGCTGCTCGCGCATTGCCGTGCGAGCGGCCTCGAGATCTTCGAATTGCTGCTCGCCAACGAGCTCGCCTGGCGCCCGGCCGAAGACGTGCGCGCGGGGTTGCTCAACATCTGGCGCGTGATGCAGGCCTGCGTCGAGCGCGGCTTCCAGCAACAGGGCGTGCTGCCGGGCGTGCTGAAAGTGCGGCGCCGCGCGCCGCGCATGCATCGCGTGCTCACGGAGAGCCCGCCCGACCGGCCGCTCGACGCGATGGAGTGGGTCAATGCTTTCGCGCTGGCGGTGAACGAGGAAAACGCGGCGGGTGGCCGCGTCGTCACGGCACCCACCAACGGCGCCGCCGGCATCGTGCCGGCCGTGCTGCATTACTACGTGCGCTTCGAGCGCGGCGCTAACGAGGAGGGCGTGCTGCGCTTCCTGCTCACCGCCGGCGGCATCGCCATGCTCTTCAAGCACGGCGCGTCGATATCGGGCGCCGAGATCGGCTGCATGGGCGAAGTGGGGGTCGCATGCTCGATGGCGGCCGCCGGACTCGTCGCCGCCCTGAACGGCACCAACGAGCAGGTGGAGAATGCCGCCGAGATCGGCATGGAGCACAACCTCGGCCTCACCTGCGACCCCGTCGCGGGGCTCGTGCAGATCCCCTGCATCGAGCGCAATGCGATGGGCGCGGTGAAGGCGATCAACGCGGCACGGCTCGCGATGCGTGGCGACGGATCGCACAAGGTGTCGCTCGACCAGGTGATCGCGACGATGCGCCAGACCGGCCACGACATGTCCACGATCTACAAGGAAACGTCGCAGGGCGGGCTCGCGGTCAACGTGCCGGAGTGCTGACCAGGCGGGCGCGCCGCCATCCGCTGCGACAGCGCTGCGACAGGTTTGTGGCAATATCGTTTGGCATGCGCGCCACTGTTGCATTGCTCATGTTGCTCGCCACCATGCCTGGTACCAGCGCCGGGTCGGAGGGCGGCCGCGGCGCCCCCAATGCTTTCGGGCGCAGTTCCGACGGCAGGGAAGGCGCCCTCGACAGCTTCACCAACACGACAACGGATGATCCCGCGGCGTTGCTGAAACATCTCCAGCAGGAAATCTACGTCACGCAGCAGCTGGCTATCCTGACGCAGTTCCGTCTGGACCATGCGGACCGGATCCGGCTGGAAACCGAATACATCAACAGTGACGGCGAGCTGATCCCGACGCATGTTTTCACGCCGATCAAGGCCGCAACGAGCGGGCGGCGGGCTGCGGTTGTGATGGTGCACGGCGGATTCCATGAGCGGCTCGAGCCGTCGTGGTTCCCGCTGGTCGAGGCGGTCGTGGATGCGGGTTACGTCGTCCTTTTCCCGGAGTATCGCGGCAGCCGCGGCTACGGCGATGCCATTTACCAGAACGATTACGGCAACACCGATGTGGCGGATGTCCTTGCCGCAGGCCGGTATGCGGCGGCCCGTCCCGACGTTGATCCGGCGCGTATCGGTGTCCTCGGCCAGAGTCGCGGCGGCATGGTGACCCTGCTCGCCATCGAGCGGGCGCCGAAGCAGTTCAAGGCCGCAGTGGACATCGTGGGGCTCACCGATTTCGTGGCCTACATGTCATATAAGCCCGACTATCGGCGCAAGGAGGTGGCCGAGTCCAATCCCGGCTTCAAGGGCAAGCTGCCGCACGAGAATCTTCCCGCCTATATCAACGTCTCGCCCATCAACTTCGTCGAAAAAATCGAGGCGCCTGTACTGGTGCTCGCGACCACCGGCGACAAGATCGTGCCGTATTCGCTTCACACTGGCCGCCTGATCGATGCGCTGAAGGCCAATGGCAAGACCTATGAGGCGAAGATCTACGACGACGCTCCGGGCGGGCATGTGTTCATGAAAGGCAGCACCCCGGAGCGTGAAGACGCGCTGCGACGAGTTGTCGCATGGTTTGATCGCTGGCTCAAATAGCCGCACACGCTTCGACTCAGGGCGTCGCGGGCGCCGTAGATCGTTCCCACTCGTCGCCCGACGTTGCCACCAGGTCCTTCATGGTGGCCCATCGGCGCTCGCCCGGTACCGCGTTGTCGCCGCGGACCAGCGCGAGGGCAAAGGCCAGCATGCGGGCACGTACGCGTTCCTTTTCACCTGCCGGCCAGGTTTCGTACGGATGCGGGCCGCGCACGACGACGAGCTCCTTGAGGCCGGGCACGCGGTCATAGGAGGCGATCGTTCCTTCAAGGCTCGCCGCATAGTCCCAAAGCCCGCGCGCGAAGAACGCGGCCGGCCAGGCATGCATTCCGGCGAGGATCGCGGAGCCGGGAAAGAACACGATGTGGTGCTCGAGCTGGCTCGCTCCGATGAACAGGCCGCGGTCCTTGCCGAGGCCGCGACTCTCGTCTTCGGCCGTGGGCATGGAAGAAACGAAGCCAGGGCCGCTCGTGAAATCTGCAATCAGCAAAGCGCCCTTGATCGACCGGTCGCGATGCGGCGGCTTGCAGTCGATCTCCGGCAGGTCGTAGCTGCAATCCCTGTGAAAGTTCAGCGTCATGGCCCAGCCACTGGCCATGGTGCCGCGCGAATTGCCGAGCAGCAGGGTGGGCAGTTCGCCCGCTTCGCCCCGCAACGACAGTGCGGCCGGCACGCCGCCGTAAACCACGCCCTCCGGGGCGAGTACGCGCAGGCCGGCGCCCGACCGCAGGCTGTCGATGGCTGCAAGCAGATCGCGTCCCTGCTGCAGCGTGTTGGTATCGCTGAAGCCGCCCGAAACGCCGACGCCTCGCCGGTCGTAGGCGAGCACATCGAAACCAGCCTCGTTGTACATCGCGATGATGGCGCGCCAGCCAGCCTGCCCGGGTGATCCTGTCGTGGCATTGGGAAACGAGTTGATGGACGTCTTGCCCGTGACGGGGTCCACGCGATAGAGCGCGTCCGACGGGTCGTCGATGGCTGCGAGCCGCGTGCCGCCGCCGCCGCTCATCACGATCAGTGCGCGGCGGCGCTCGCCGTCCTTGCCGGCGACCCCGCGACCGCGCAAATACCAGCCACGCAGCTTGACCGGCTGCCGCATGCCCAGTGCCCGCTCGTAGGCCTCAGCCGGCGCGGTGAACTCCACAATGCTGGTGGCGCCATCCAGGGCCGCGATGGCCTCCCGGTAAGGAGCGCGCGCAAAGAAACCCGGCCGGCGGATCGCGCGCAGGTCGAGGTTCGGCGTCTCGTTGATCTTGCCGAGCAGGTATCGATCATGCGGATCGCTGATGCGCTGCTCGCGGTTCGGAGGCAGGCGGCGGCTCACGACCCGGCCCACGCGGGTCGCGCATGCCTTGTCCCACTTGCACTCGAGCCAGCGCGCCCGCAGCCTTTCTTCCGAGAATTCATCGACGTAAAAGTCGCCGCGGTAGCCTTGCGGCGGACGGACACCCACAGTCGTGAACGGCACGCAGACTCGCATGCCCCGCCTGTCTGGGAGCCAATAGCCCGGCAGGGTCATGTCCCGATCGTATCCCACAGGGGCGGTGCAATCCGGCGCAGGGAAGCGCTCGATCGAAGTGTCATCGGCAAGTGCTGCGCTTGCCGCCAGCAGCACGATTCGTGTCAGGCCGCGAGCACGACCTGTCATGGTCAACGGGGCGGCAAATCGTCGGCGATCACGTTCTCGCTTTCGCTCCGGATCTGCTGCTTGGCGGCACTCAGCGCCGCCCATTGCGGACTCCCGCGCAGTGTGCCGCGTACTTTCGCCATGACCGGTTCCCGCTGGCCAAACGATTCGATGTCCCTGTACTCGTACACGAACAGCGCGTCCCAGGACGCGCCGACCGGATAGCGGTTCATGAAGATCCGGTAGCGTGACAGGATGCCTTCCTGCATCCAGCCCTTCAGCTGCGGGATCACGTAGCCGTCGACATAGCCCGTGTACTCCGCCCGTTCGCGATACTCGTAGGGGATGACGTAGAAAACCCGCCCACTGCCCGCGGCAATGGAGTCACCCGCTTCCCATTGCAGGTCGGCCGAGACGGTGATGACCGGTTGGCCGAGGGCGAGGCCGCGGGCGTCCAGTCCCCCGGGTGAGGTCTGCTCGAGCTGGTTCCAGAACGCAACGTCGGCGTAGTCCTTGAACTGGACGATCGCCATGGCGTCCCACGTCAGCGTGTCGTTGTACCAGTTGAAGAGGAACTGGTAGTCCGCGATCTTCCCCGACTTCTTCAGCGCCGTGAGCCGGGTGCTTGCGGGTCCTTGCAGGTACTGGCGGAACGCCGGCCGGTTGGCAGGCGTGCTGCGATACGTGATGAGCAGGCTGCGGGGTCCGCCTTCCGCACGGCCCGGTGTGGGGAGGGTGCAGGCCAGCAAGGCAAGTGCGGCAAGCGACGCCAGGGGCCGGTAGCGGGCCGCGACCATGGACCTTCCGATCATGTTGCAGTGACTCCTCAGCTCGCAGTGGCGTGTACGGTCGGCAGGGAACGGGCGGCCGAATTCACGTTGACGCCACGATCGAAGCTCATGTGATCGCCGGAAAAGCGACAGGTGATCGTGTCGCGAAAGGCCGTCTCGGCGAACTGCCAGGTCATCTCGAACGTGTCCGGCGCGACCCATTGGCCGCCAGCGACGACCAGCATCGAATCCGGCTGGTATTGGTGGTGCAGCTTGTTGCCGGTCATGCTCGTTCGGCCCTCGACCCATCGGCCCACACCGACCTCCACCGCGTGGGTGCCGCGCCCGTCACGCATCGTGAAGTGGCAGCGGTCGCCGGAGAAGGTGAACGTAAAGTCCTCGATGCCGTCCGCGTTGGTGGTCGCACGGTACACCCTGCCGGATACCCGCCGCGCAGCAGGCGATGAGCCGGTCGCGAGCTGCGGTTGTACCGACAAGGTCTTCACCCGGCTGGCAAGTGCGGCGAAGGACTTCCCATGATGCGGGGCGCTCCCCGCGCCGAACGCGGCCGGGAAATGCTTCCAGACAATCGATGTGAACTGCTCGCTGCCGTCTATCGCGGCGGTTACCGCGAGCACCGCATCGTGATCGGGGAACACGATCGACATCTGGGTGAAGAGTCCCAGGGCGTAGTAGGCCCGGTTCGGGCCGATCCACCACTGGTAGCCATACTCGCCTTCCTCGACCTGCGGTCGGGTGGCGGCGTCAACCCACTCGGGCGCCAGGACCTGACTGCCTTGCCAGCGCCCCCGCTGCGCATACAGCATGCCGAGCTTCAGTGCATCGGCCGTCTTCCAGGTGAGCCCATTGCCGCCCGGATTGATGCCGCCCGGACCGACATCCCAGCTGAGGCCGGCAATGCCGAGCGGTGCAAAGAAGCGCGGCTCCATGTAGTCACGCAGTTTCTGGCCAGTCACCTTGGTGACGATCGCAGAAAGCATGAAGCTCACCGCGCTCGAGTAGACGAACCTGGAGCCGGGCTTCAGCGGTACGGGGACCTTGAAGAATTCCGTGACCCAGCTCGTCCGGACCTGGCGCCAGACCGAGCCCGAAATCTCCGCATCGTGACCGGCTCGCATCGTCAGCAGGTCGCGTACCGTCATCGCGGCAAGATTCTCGCTGACCACCGGTGGCAATTCATCCGGGAAGAAGGACACGACCTTGTCGTCGATCCCGAACAGATTCTCCTGGAGCGCCAGCGCAACTCCGCTGACCGCCACGCTCTTCGTCAGCGAATGCATCATGTGCGCGCGGTCCGCCCGATAGGGGGACCACCAGCCTTCGGCGATGACGTCTCCGCCGCGCGCGAGCATGAAGCTGTGGAGCTCGAGGCCGGCGGCCCTGGTCTCATCGAGGAAGGCCAGGATGGCCCGCGGGTCGACGCCATGTGCTTCCGGCCGGTTGCGCGGCAAGCCGTCGCCCGGGGACCGGCCGGGGAGGGGGCCGGCGCCAATCCACGGGCTTGCCATCAACCCGGCCGTGGTCCCGAGCGCCCAGCCCGTGAAGCCGCGGCGCGAAATGCGGCGCCGTTCTGCTGCCATGTCGAAACTCCCCGGACCCGGTGGTTCCGTGCCTGCGATGAAACCTAGGCGCGCATGCTGTCGCCATGCTGTCGCTGGTGCGACTGCAGGCAGCGCATGGGACAGGTTTGTGACAGGTAGTGGGGCATATGGTCAACCCGCCGTACCTCGGGGCTACGGGGGTTCCGGGAGAATCCGCCGCCCCGAATCGGGGCGGCGCAACGGGGGAGCTGGACCATGTCGAAACAGTGGAAGCGGATCGGGGCGCTGGCAGTTGGCGGAGTCGCGATGGGCGCGGCGACACCGGGCTACGCACAGCAGGAGGCTGCCGGGCAAGAGCGATCGGGCCCCGTGCTCGAGGAAATCCTCGTCACGTCCGATCGTGCGGACAGCTACGGCGCGGACTTCGTGCAGGCTGGCAGCTTCCGCGGCGCACGCCAGCTCGATACGCCGCTGACCGTCAGTGTGATACCCGAGCAACTACTCAAGTCGCAGCAGGCGCAGAGCATTCTCGATGCGCTGCGAAATTCCCCCGGGGTCACGAGTTCGCAGACGAGCCCCATCGTCTACAACAATCTATCGATCCGCGGCATTCCGGTCGAGAACCGGGGCAACTACCGGCTCAACGGATCGCTGCCGATCGTCAACCTGATCGATCTCCCGCTCGAGAACAAGCTGCGCGTCGAAGCACTCAAGGGCGCATCCGCGCTCTACTACGGCTTCACGACGCCGTCGGGCATCATCAATCTCACCACCAAGCGGCCAACGGCCGAGCCCCTGCTGAACCTGGCCGTCACCGGCAACGACTTCGGCCAGTTGCAGGGCCATGTCGACGCGAGCGGGACCATCGGCCGTTTCGGCATGCGCGGCAATGCAGTTTATGGGGAGATCGATTCGGGCATCGACAACGTCAGCGGCGACCGCCTTTTCCTGTCGGGTGCCTTCCAGTACGACATCACGGACAGCATCCGCTTCAATCTCGATGTGGAACATATCGAGAAGGACGTGACGGAACCCACGGTGCTGCGCGGCCCGACCTCGGCCGCCAATCTGCTGACCGTGCTGCCAAGATTGCCGGATCCAGCCAACAACGCCGGCAGCGAGGGATTCATGAATCGCGCCGAGGAGGACAATGTGCTCGGGCGGGTCTCGTGGAAGATCAACTCGGCCTGGGATCTCGTGGTCGAGGGCGGTACTTCGTATGCGGAGCGTGATCGCCGCTTCAGTACGCTCGACAATTTCAACCCGGCCACGGGCCTGGGCACGCTGTCGATGAGTGCCGCGGATGGCCAGTTGTATAGAAACCGGAATGGCCGCATCGAGCTGGCCGGCACGTTTGCAACCGGGCCGGTGATTCACGAACTGCTGGTCGGGGCTTCGAAGAACATACGCCGCCAGTACTCCCCTTCCACGGTCGCGAGAGTTGGGACGAATTCGGCCGCGACGCGCAGCAATTGCGTGCTGCTCGGCCTGACGACAACCTGCCAGCAGAGCATCTATGCCCCTGTCGACCTCGCCGACATCCGGTTCGACGGCACGACGGCCTACAATGCGACCCGCGATACCTCGATCGAGGACACGGGCTACTACGCGTTCGACCGGCTTCATTTCGGCGGCCCGGACCGGGACCGGTTCAGCGTCCTCGCCGGTGTACGCAAATCGATCTACAAGGAACTGCGGCGGACGGCGACAGGTCCCGCCGTGGAGACCTTTTCCGATGAGCCGACGTCGCTCTCGGGCGGCCTGGTCTACAAGCCGGTCGAGTGGGCGAGCATCTATGCCACCTACATCGAGGGCCTCGAATCGACGCCCGCCGCACCGCTCACCGCCAACAATTCCGGCGAGATCCTGCCAGCCAGCGACTCCACCCAGTATGAGGGCGGCATCAAGCTCGAGCCGCGCAAGGGCCTGTTGCTGACGGCCGCATACTTCGACATTACGCGCGAGTTGACTTACACCAATGCCGCGAATTTCTTCGTCAAGGACGGTGAAGCGACCTACCGCGGCATCGAGCTGAGCCTCACCGGCGAGATCACGCCCGAGTTGTCGGTCTATGCCTCTGCGCTGTCGCTGAGCGCCAAGCAGGGCCGGACATCCGACGCATCGCTGATCGGCAACAGGATTGAAAACACGGCCAAGACCCAGTGGTCGCTGTCGGCCGAGTACCACCTGACGCGCTTCGTCGATGGGCTGGCGGTCAATGCCGGCGTGTACTACACGGGCGAACGTGCCATCAATCCGCAGAACTCGCTGTTCCTGCCGAGCTACACGCTCTATGACCTCGGTGGCTCATACCGTTTCGAAATCGGCGATGTCGGCGTCACCGCGCGCATCAATTGGCAGAACATCACTGACAAGCGCTACTTTGCATCGACAGGCGGCAACTACATTGCCTTCGGGACGCCGTCGCTGGTGAAGCTCTCGCTGTCCGCGGACCTGTTCTGACGGCACTTCGCCCAGTTGCCGGCTTTCCGACAATGGCGCAGCCGGCCGACCTGGTCGCGAGTGAATGATGCAGGTGCAACTTCTCATGCTCCCCGGCGACGGGATCGGCCCGGAGATCGCGGCCGTCACGCGCAAGGTGCTCGCGGCGCTTGCACAGGCGCGCGGCCTGACGCTGACGCTCGAAGAGCGGGCCATCGGCTTTGCAAGCCTTGCGACCAAGGGATCCACGCTGCCGGATGAGGTGATGGAGCGCATCCCGCAGGTAGATGGTGTCATCCTCGGGCCGGCGTCCCATTTCGAGTATCCGTCCCGCGAGGCGGGCGGCATAAATCCGTCGGGAGCGCTGCGCCAGCGGTTTGGGTTGTACGCGAACATCCGGCCATGCCGTTCCCGCCCGGGCCTCAGCATCCTGCGCAAGCCCATGGACCTGGTGATCGTTCGCGAGAATACCGAGGGGTTCTACTCCGATCGCAACATGTACGCCGGCAGCGGCGAATTCATGCCCGACAAGGACATGGCGCTTTCGATACGCAAGGTCACGGCGCAGGGGGTAGCCCGAGTCGCGCGCGTCGCGTTCGAAAGGGCACGCGAGCGTCGCCGGAAGGTTGCGGCTGTGCACAAGGCGAACGTACTGAAGCTTTCTGACGGGCTCTTCCTGCGCGAAGTGCGCAAGGTGGCAGCGGAGTTCCCCGGGGTCGAACTCGAGGAAGTGATCGTCGATGCCGCCGCGGCGCTGCTGGTGCGCAGTCCGGACCGCTTTGACGTGATGCTTACCACCAACATGTTCGGGGACATCCTCTCGGACGAGGCCACGGAATTGAGCGGCAGCCTCGGGCTCGGCGGTTCCATCAACGCGAGCGATTCCATCTGCGTCGCACAGGCGCAGCACGGTTCGGCACCTGATATTGCGGGGCAGGACCGTGCCAATCCGACCTCGCTGCTACTTTCCAGCGCCATGTTGCTCGACTGGCTCGGGAGGCGGCACAGGAACAGCGAGCTGATGTTTGCGGCCCTGGCGCTGGAGGCCGCGGTGGAGTCTGTCCTTGCCGATCCCGCGACGCGCACGCGGGACATCGGCGGGACGCTCGGCACGGCCGCGTTTGGCGAAGCGATCTGCGCGGCGGTCCGCGCCGGCTGACCGATGGCGACGACACCGGGCAGTTCGGTGATTTTGCGACCCGGGCTGCTCCCCGTGACGGATCGCGGCGGCGGCATCCGCACGACGCCGATGATAACGGCCAGGGCCTCTCGCCAGATGCTGAATGGCATTACGGTGCTCGGACCGGGTGCCGCCGTGCCGCTCCACATCCACAATTGCGAAGAATGCGTCCTGGTAATGTCCGGTCACGGCTGCGCGCACATCGATGGTGCAGAGCACGCCGTCGGTCCCGGCGATGTGACCTGGATAGCCGCCGGAGTCCCGCATTTTTTCCGCAACCCTGCGGCAGCCGAGGCGCTCTCGATTTTCTGGACGTACACGTCCATCGACGCGACACGCACCATCCTTGCTACCGGCGTGACGACGCGCATCGACCAGGAGCATGCGCCGGCGGATGGACCGCAGCCATCGGTGGATGGCACCGCATGAATGCTGCACCGGTGGGCGGGTTGTCCAGGCCCGGGCCGTTGCAGGTCGATCTGCCGAAGGTGCTGGGGCGGCGCATCGGTGAGATGCCGTGGATACATCGCATCCTCGCCGAGAACCTGCTGCGCTGTCGCGATCTGGACGCCGATGCCGGCCGGGCCGCGGAGCGCTGGCTTTCGCTAGGCGACGAGGCGGCAGAGATTCCTTTTGCGCCGTCCCGCTTGTTGATGCATGACACGACCTGCGGCCCGGCACTCGTGGATCTGGCCGCAATGCGATCGGTGCTCGCGGAGCGCGGTGGCGACCCGCGCTGCATTGCGCCGGTGCTGCGCATCGACGTCTCGACGGATCACAGCATCGCCGTCGATCAATTCGGCGTGCCCAGCGCGCTCGCGACGAACCTCGCTCTTGAGATGCGGCGCAATTCGGAACGCTTCGGACTGATGAAATGGGCCGCGCAAGCCTTCGACGGGCTGCGCGTGCACCCACCCGGCACCGGCATCATGCACACACTCAACCTCGAGCGGCTTGCTTCGGTCGTGCAGGTGGCGGAGTGGCAGGAACGTCAATGGGTGTTTCCCGATTCATTGCTCGGTACGGACAGCCACACGCCGATGATCGGTGGCATTGGCGTCCTTGGCTGGGGTGTCGGGGGACTCGAGGCTGAAAGCGTCATGCTGGGGATGCCCGTTTCGATCCGGGTGCCCGTGGTCGTCGGAGTGCACCTGTCGGGCGCGCTGCGATCCGGCGTGATGGCAACCGATCTTGCGCTCGAGGTGACCCGGTTGCTGCGCGCTGCCCGCCTCGACGGGTGCTTCGTCGAGTTCTTCGGTGGCGGAGTGGCCGGCCTGTCCGCGGGTACGCGCGCAGTGGTCGCGAGCATGGCGCCGGAGTTCGGCGGCGCCACGGGCTACTTTCCGATCGATGGGCAGGTGCTTGCCTACCTGCGTGCGACGGGTCGTGCAGAGTCCCACGTCGAACGCGTGGAGCGCTATGCGCGAAGCCAGCGGTTGTGGTTCGATGCGGATGCCCGGCCCAACTACGCGCGCGTCATCGCTCTCGACCTCGCTTCGGTCAGGCCCGGTATCGCCGGCCCGCGGCGCCCGCAGGACAGGCTCGACAGGGACAGTGCGCGTCCGGCGGCATGCAAGGAGGCGCGACCGGTCGCGATCGCCGCGATCACGAGTTGCACCAACACTTCGGACCCGAGGCTGCTCATCGCCGCAGGACTCCTGGCGCGGCGCGCCACGATGCGTGGGCTGTCGGTGCCGCCATGGGTCAAGACGAGCCTTGCACCGGGCTCACCCGCCGCGAGACGTGTGCTCGAGCGCGCAGGCGTGCTGGCGCCCCTCGAAGCGCTGGGCTTTGCCATCGTGGCCTACGGATGCACCACCTGCATCGGGAACAGCGGCGCGCTGGCACCCGGAATCGAGGGGCTCGCACCGGATGAGCGCCTGGTTGCGGTGCTGTCGGGCAACCGGAATTTTCCCGGCCGGGTACACCAGCGCATCGAGGCGACATTCCTCGCCTCGCCACCACTGGTAGTGGCCTATGCGCTGGCGGGTGACTTCAACCTCAACATCGAGGCCGATCCAATCGGTCACTCGTCGGACGGGGCGCCAGTCCGCCTCCGTGACATCTGGCCGGACGACGGGGAGATCGACGCAGTGCTGGCAATGGCCACCGATCCGGCCGACATCGACATGGCCTACGCCGCGGCAGAGTCGAATCCCGCCTGGTCGGGGCTTGCGGTGCCAGAGGGAGACCTCTATCCATGGAATCCGGTCTCCACGCAGCTGCGGCCACCCCCGTTCATCGATGTCGATGCCCGCACGCGCCTGGGGCGCTACGTCGCGCATCCGCTCCTCGTGCTGGGCGACGATGTCACGACCGACCATATTTCACCGGCGGGAGCCATACCGGCGAAGAGTGAGGCAGGTCGGTGGCTGATCGACCACGGCGAGCAGGCCGGCGAGCTCAATGCGTACGCTGCGCGCCGGGGCAATTGGGAAGTGATGCTGCGCGGCCTCTTCACCAACTCCGCCGTGCGCAACCTGCTGCGCGCCGATATCCCGGCGGGCTCGACCGTCCATGTTCCTTCTGGCGATGTGCTGCCCCTGTGGCGTGCGGCGCAGCGCTACGCGGAAGAGGAAGTGCCGGTGATCGTGATCGCGGGCGAACGCTACGGTATGGGCTCCTCGCGTGACTGGGCGGCGAAGGGACAGTACCTCCTCGGTGTTCGCGCGGTGCTCGCAGCCGGCTTCGAGCGAATCCACCGGTCGAACCTGTGCAACATGGGCATCCTGCCGCTCGTGCTGCCCCCCGGCGTCAATGCCGCTTCGCTCTGCCTCGCGCCGGGAGACCGGATCGAAGTCGACATGCCGGTGGAAGAGCTGGCTCCGTCGGCCACTTGCACGGTCGGCGCGCACTACAGGAATGGCCGCGTGCGCCGGTTTACGGCCCGCGCTGCCGTGGAAACTCTCGCCGAAGTGGCGGCACTCAGGGCCGGCGGCCTGCTGCCGCTCATGCTCGGTCGCATGTCACTGACAGCTTCATGACAGTCGTCCATTCCAGAATCGCTGCCGTAGACAGTCATGCTCCCGGACGGGCGGGCGCACGGGGGGTCGCCGCGTGATGCTTTCCATCCTCGCCTTCGGCATGGTCGCTACCTTCATGACACTGATCATGACCAAGCGGCTGTCGGCCATGCTTGCGCTCATCATCGTACCGGTCGTGTTCGCGCTGATCGCTGGCTTCTGGAGCGGACTCGGCGGGATGATGCTCGATGGAATCCGCGAGATCGCGCCGACTGGCGTGATGCTGCTGTTCGCGATCCTCTACTTCGGAATCATGATTGATGCCGGGCTGTTCGATCCGCTGACGAGGCGGGTCGTGCAGCTCGCGCACGGTGACCCGCTCCGGATCACGATGGGTACGGCGATCCTGGGCCTGGCCGTCGCGCTCGACGGCGACGGCACGACCACCTACATGATCACGCTTTCTGCGCTATTGCCGCTTTACAAGCACATGAAGATGGATGTCCGCGTGCTGACCTGCATCCTGATCATGGCAGTCGCGACGATGAATCTCGTGCCCTGGGGCGGCCCGACGACGCGTGCGGCAATTGCGCTTGGCGTCGATCCGCGCGCGCTCTTCCGGTCATTGGTCCCGCCGGTGCTGGCCTCGATCGGCTGGGTGCTGTTCGCGGCCTACATGCTTGGCCGTGCGGAGCGCAGGCGGCTCGGAATCACGGAGCGCCTCGCGATGCCGCCCCCCGGCGGGCTCGACCTGACGACTCCCGACAGCGACGGCACAGCTTCCACCCGCCGGCCGAAGCTGTTCTGGTTCAATGCAGCGCTCACCGCAGCGCTCATGGGCATACTGCTGTTCGGCAGCGTGCCGCTGCAGGTGCTGTTCATGCTGGCGTTCGCCGTTGCCGCGATGGTCAACTACCCGCAAGTCGAGATGCAGCGTGAACGCATAGCGGCGCATGCTTCGAACGCGCTCGCGACCGCGGGCCTGGTATTCGCAGCCGGGATTTTCACGGGCGTGCTGTCGGGCACCGGAATGGTCGACGCCATGGCAAACACGGTGACTGGCGTGGTGCCGGACGGGCTGGGGCCATACATGGCACCGATCACGGCGCTCGTCAGCATTCCCTTCACGGTACTGATCTCCAACGATGCTTTCTATTTCGGGATGCTGCCTGTGCTGGCGCATTCTGCCGAACACTACGGTATTTCGATGATGGAAATCGCGCGTGCCTCGCTCGTTGGCCAGCAGATCCACCTGCTGAGTCCCCTCGTGGCCTCCACCTACCTGCTGGTAGCCACCGCGGGAGTGGAGCTCGGCGACCACCAGCGTTTCACCATGAAATGGGCGCTGGGTGCGTGTGCAGTGTTCATGCTGACCAGTTTGCTGCTTGGCCTGTTTCCCTGGTACGCCTGAGCCTAGCGGGCCTCGAGCGCGGCCTGCCAGGTTGCGAGGATGCGCTCCCGCCGGATGCGGTCGAGGTCTGCGAGCAGCGCGGGTCCCAGCCTGACCGGTCGTGCAGCATTGGCCGGTGGCGTGCTTCCAGGCAGCGCCTCGACGTCCTTGCGCGATGGTGCCATGTAGGCCCGTGCCAGCTGGCGCTGGCCTTCGATCGAAAGCAGGAAGTCGAGCAGCAGTCTTGCCGCGTTCGGCTGGCGCGCCTCGCGCGCGATCAGCGCGATGCGTGACACGACGAGCGTGTAGTCGGCGGGCATGATGACGGCGATGTCGGGGTTGCGGGTGGCGAGTTCGAGCGCGTAGGAGCCCAGTGCATTGTAGGCAAACAAGCTGCTCCCGTTCTCGAGGTCCGCAAGCAGGGGCCGGGTCGACGTGTAGAACTTGACGTCGACCGCTCCGAGCGCGCCCGCGAGCGGCCCGATGTCGCGGCTCACATGGACGGCCTGCGCCAGCTGCAAGTAGCCGAAACCGGAAAGGCGCGGGTCGTAGGTGGAGACACGGTTGCGGTAGAAGTCGCCCCTGGCGCGCAGCAATCGCTCGAATGCGACATGGGTCGATGGCACGTCCTGGGCCGGAACCAGCCGCCTGTTGTAGGCAATGACGATTGGCTCCGCCGTCACGCCCCATGCCTCGTTCTTCCAGATTGCCCAGTCCGGCAGGTAGGGTTTCTCCGGCGAGGCATATGCCTGCGCGTAGCCGTCGTTCACCAGCTTGATCTGCAAGTCCATCGCGGAGCTCCAGACCAGGTCGCCGGTCGGCTTGCGGGCCCGGGACTCGGCGATCACGCGATCGTAGAGTTCCGGTGATGCGAGCTCGCGATAGTCGACGCGCAGGAACGGGTAGTGGGCCCGGAAAGCGGCCAGGGCGGCGACCACTTCATGCTTGTCGGTCGTCGAGTAAACGACGACCGTGCCCTCGCGTTGTGCCGCTGCGATGATGTCGTCATAGGACCGAGGGTAACCTCGCGGCTGCGCGGCCGCCACGGCCGTGGCCGCGGCCATGGCCGAGAGCAGCATCGCAAGCCGCCACCCGAACGGCGCGGCAGTCACGCGCGGGCGGGCAGGCAGCTGGATTTTGCGTAACGGGCCGCACACGGCCACACTCTGCGGATCGATCCTTGTTCTGTCAAAGAGGGACGCATGGCGCGGATACTTCTGGTGGAGGACGATCATGCGCTGGCTCGCGGGCTGGCGGCGATACTTCGGGAAGAAGGCTATTCGGTCGATTCCGCGCACGATGGCGAGAGTGCGTTGGCGATGGCGCGCGATGAACCCTATGCCGTCGTCACGCTCGACATCAATTTGCCTGGAATGTCCGGCTTCGAAGTACTCAAGACGCTGCGCGCGCGCGGTTGCCGGGCGCCGGTCCTGATGCTGACAGCCCGGGATTCGGTCGACGACCGGGTAAAGGGCCTGGACTTCGGCGCCGACGACTACCTGTTGAAGCCCTTCGAGCCGCCAGAGTTGACCGCGCGCCTGCGGGCGCTGCTACGCCGCCCTGCCACCGACCCGGCGCCGATCATCCGGGTCGGCAGGCTCGAGATCGATCGTTCGCGTTGCGAAATCCGGGTGGCGGGGGAGCCGGTCGAGCTGCGCAGGCGAGAGTGGGTGGTGCTGGAACGACTCGTTGTCCGCGTCGGCAAGGTTGTCTCAAAGGAGCGGTTGTCGGCCGAGGTGTTCGGGTTCGACGACGCCGTGGCGCCGAATGCGATTGAGGTCTACATCGCCAGGTTGCGGCGCAAGCTGGGACCTCAGGGGCCGACGATCCGCACCATGCGCGGCCTCGGCTATGTCATGGAGGATGTTCCGGCCGGTGAAGCGTAATCTGCGCGTCTCCCTGACCGCGCGCCTGCTGGTCGCACTGATCCTGCCGACCGCCGTGCTCGCGCTTGTGCTGGGCATCGGCGGGGCGCTCTTCATTTCGCGCATTGTCGAGAGCGTGAACGACCGCCCGCTTGATGCATCCGTTCGCTCCATCGCCGATACGCTCGCGCTGGAAGATGGCGAGGTGACGCTCGACCTGCCGCCCTCGGCCTTCGGCATGCTCGAGAACGAGGAGCGCGACAATGTCTACTACAGCGTGCACGTGGGCGACGATCTGCTCACGGGCTATCCGGACCTGCCGCGTATCGACATGGGGAGTGGCCGGATCGACGAAACCCGATTCGCCTATTCGCGGTATCGGGATTCCCCGATTCGCGTGGCCGTGATCGTGCGACGGGTGCCTCGCGTAGAGGCGCCCATCGTCGTGCAGGTCGCGGAGACCATGGATGCCCGCAAGAGCCTCAGCCGGCAGATGCTGGGCGGCTTGTTCGCGCTCGAGGCGCTGTTGATCGGGTTGCTCGTGCTGCTGCTGCCGCTCGCCGTGCGCTGGGGCCTCTCGCCCCTGGTTGAGGTCCGCCGTGGCATCGACAGCCGTTCAGCCACCGACTTCACGCCGCTCACGCTGCAGCAGGTTCCCTCGGAGCTGCGAGGCTTCGTGACCGCGTTCAATGGCCTGCTGTATCGCCTGCACGAGGCGGTGGATGGTTTGCGTCGCTTCACCGCCGATGCCTCGCACCAGATGCGCACGCCACTGTCGATCCTCAGGGCGCACCTGCAGGTCCTGAAGCGGGAGGGAACCCAGACAGCGGACGGCCAGGCGTCCCTCGCCGACATCGATGTGGCGACAGCCCGATTGCAGCGCCTGCTGACGCAACTGCTCGCTCTCGCGCGCGCCGAGGGAAACCGGGATGGCGTTGCCCGGCTGGTGCGCACCGTCGACCTTGCGATGCTTGTTCGATCGGTGGCTGAGGATCACGTGCCCGCGGCCCTGCGTAGTGGCGTGGACATCCAGTTCGATACGGCCGATCGGACGTCAGTTCCGACCGTGGGGGAGCTCGCACGTGAACTCGTCTCCAATCTCGTCGACAACGCGATCCGCTACAACCGCAAGGGCGGAACCGTCTGGCTCCGCGTCGTACCGCGGGACGGTGCGGTCAGCGTGGTCGTGGAGGATGACGGGCCTGGCATCCCGGCGGCGAAGCAAGCGGATGTGTTCAAGCGGTTCTTGAGGCTCGACCGTGATCGCGCCGTGGAGGGCAGCGGCCTCGGGCTTGCCATCGTCAAGGTGCTGGCGGACGCCCTGGCAGCCGGCGTCCGCATTGCCAGCAGGCCAAATGGCGGCCTGCGCATCGATATCGACTTCCCGGTCGTGGCGGATCGGGCGCATGCATCGGGCAAGTCAGCGTCCTGAAAGCCTGCTTGGTGTTAGCTCAACGGATGCCACGCCCTTGCAGTCCCGCCGTCCTTCTCTTAGTCCTCGCGTTCCTCGGCAAGGCGGGCGCGTGGGCGGCCACGGGTGATCTGGCATGGGCGAAGGAAGGGAGCTTTCGCAGCCTTTACCGGGAACTCGTCGAAACGGACACGTCGCTATCGAACGGCAGCTGCACGCTCGCGGCCGAACGGATGGCCGCACGCCTGCACGCGGCGGGCTTCACCGGGCGAGACGTGCGCATTGTCGTGCCGCCCGGATACCCTCGCCAGGGCAATCTCGTTGCGCGGATCCCGGGGGCGAACCCGAATCTGGCCCCGGTCCTTCTGCTCGCGCATGTCGACGTCGTCGAGGCGGGGACGGCGGACTGGAAGCGAGATCCGTTCAAGCTGGTGGAGGATCGCGGTTATTTGTACGGGCGCGGGACCGTGGACGACAAGGCCATGGCGGCCTCTTTTGTCGACGCATTCATTCGCTACCGCGAGGAAGGCTTCCGTCCGGCCCGGACTGTGAAGCTTGCACTGACCTGCGGAGAGGAGACCGACGCCGTCTTCAACGGTGTGCAGTACCTGCTGGCGAAAGAGCCCGATGCACTTGCGGCTGGCTTTGCCATCAACGAGGGTGGTGCGGGTCGCCTCGACGGAAACGGCAGGCCGGTATCGTTCGGAGTCCAGGCTGGCGAGAAGATCTACCAGGACTTCACGCTGACTGCGACATCGCCCGGCGGTCACAGCGCGCGCCCGGCGGGCGGCAATGCCATCGGGCGGCTGGCGGCAGCCCTGGTGCGCGTCGACACGTACCGGTTCCCTGCCAACATGACGGCGGCAACCCGGGAATTCTTCCGGCGTTCGGCCGAGCAATACGAAGGACAGACGGCACGCGATCTCGAGGCGGCTGGCGACGGTACCGCTGACGATTCAGCCTTGTCACGAATCGCGGCCGCGGACCCGCTCTGGAACGCCTTCCTGCGCACGACCTGCATTCCGACGCTCATCGGCGGGGGGCACGCGGCCAATGCCCAACCCCAGCGTGCCGAGGCAAACGTGAACTGCCGCATCATGCCCGGCGAAAGTGTCGAAGGTGTGCGCGGGAGGCTCGTCGATGTGGTCGCCGACCCCGCGGTCGACATCACGCTAGCGGACGAGCCGGGACCGCAATCGGTGGCGCCACCGCCCGAGGCCCGCATCATGGCGCCCGTCGAGGCGATCGTGGCCGAGATGTGGCCGGGCGTACCGGTGATCCCGAGCCTGAGCAGCGGCGCCACCGATGGCCGCTTCCTCAATGCAGCCGGAATCCCGACCTACGGCATTTCCGGCGTTTTCAGGGATGCGGACGGCAACGGCGTGCACGGCCTCGACGAGCGCATCAGGGTAACGGCGCTCCTCGACGCGCGCGCGTTCCTGTATCGGCTCGTCAAGGCGTACGCCGGCGAATGACACGCCCCCCAATGAGCCGCGCCACCCTGCTCAAGATCCACCGCTGGGTAGGCCTCGCCCTGGCGCTGCTGCTGTGCGTCCAGGGACTGACCGGGACGCTGCTCGTGTTCCGGGAGGAGATCGATCGCCTGGCTCATCCGGAACTTGTGGTCGCATCGGCCCCATCGCGCGTGCCGATGCAGCAACTCGTCGAAACAGTGCGCGCGGCCGCACCGGAGGCGACCCTGCAGCGCGTTCGCTTCGACGCTGATGATGGCGCGGCCGTGTTCGTGATGCAGGGCGCGGACAATCGGCCCTACCTTGTCGCGGTGGATCCGTGGCGCGGCGAAATACTGCGGCAGGGTGGCCTTGCCGCCTGGCCGATGGAGTTCTTGTTTCGCATCCATGACGAACTGCTTGCGGGTCGGACCGGCGAAATAATCGTCAGCATCGAAGGCGTGATGCTGGCCTTCCTGGTGATAGCAGGCTTCATCATCTGGTGGCCGGGGCGGCGCCGGCTGAAGTCGGGTTTCCGCGTCATCACCGGCCAGGGCGCGGACCGCGCCTTGCGGACGGTCCACCGGGCACTCGGTGCCTCGATCGCGATTGTACTGCTGATGTCCGGCGTTACCGGCGCGCTGCTGATACATCGCGCGGCGCTGCAATCGTGGTTGCCGATGGTGCCGCGCCCGAAGTTCAGCGTCGCGACGCAGGCGGGCGTGCCGCTGACGTCGATCGACACGTTGTACGCGCGCGCGCGCCGGGAGCATGGCTCGCTGCCACTGCGGGAGTTGCGCTTCTCGGGGGTCGACGGCCAAGTGATAGCCTTCTACTTCCAGGACGAAACGTCGCTGCGCCCCAATGCGACGCGGCAGTATTTCTACAATGCGTACGACGGCACCGAGCTCGGCCGCTACGAGCCGGCCGCCCTGCCGGCGCTCAATACGGCGTACGACTGGTTGTACACGATCCACACCGGTCGCGCAGCCCGGCTGCCGGGACGCACACTGGTGCTCGCCGGAGGCATGTCGCTCATCTTCTTCGTCTCGAGCGGCGTGTGGCTGTGGCTTTCGGCACGGCGGCAGCGTCGCGCGCGTCGCGCGAAAGCCGCGGTGCTAGCCAGGGTCGGGCCGGCCCGCTGACGCGGCCTGCAACGGCGCGAGCAAGGCAATCACGAGCGTCTGCGGCGGCTCGAGCCGGGCGTGCACCTCCCAGCCCATCGCCCGTGCAAACTCGCGAACGAGGGCGAGGCCCAGGCCCATGTGCACGCCGCCGCTGCGCGCTGCCTCCTTGCGCCAGAAGCGCTCGAACAGGTGCGCTGTGTCGGTGGGCGTCAGGTCGGGCGCGGCATTTGCCACCAGCAGCCGATAGCCATCCGCTTGCGCGGTGCCCGTGATGCGGATCGTGCCGCCCTCCGGTCCGTACTCGATGGCGTTCTCGATCAGGTTCACGAGTATCGAGTGCAGCAGCGCGGGATCGGCCTCGACCTGCGCCGGCTCGACCTCGATTGCGGCGCTCGCCCGGCGCGCCGCTGCGGCTCCCTCGAGGGACTGCCAGGCGCGACGCACGTGCTCCGCGGGGTTGGCCGGCTGGCGCGCCGCGGCGAGCTGGCCCGATTCGCTGCGCGCGAGTGCCAGCATACGGGAGACGATCGCTTCCATCTGCCTCGCGATGTCGAGTGCGTCGGCGTCGGTGGCTGGCGGGCGGGTGTCCGGCCAGCGCAACGCGCTTTCGGCGAGCGTGCGAAGCTCCGCGATCGGCGTGCGCAGTTCGTGCGCCATCGCAGCGCTGACGCGGCGCTCGCGCTCGAACGACGCCTCGAGGCGCTCCATGAAGGCATTGAGCTTCGTCGCGATGGGCGTCAGTTCGAGCGGCAGCGCACCTGTCGCGAAACGCGCATCCAGCGTGCTCGCATCGACCGCGGCGACTTCGTCCGCGAGCCGGTCGAGGGGCTTCAGGCCGAGGTGCAGCAGCCAGGGCACGAGCAGGCCCACGGCAAGCAGCAAGGCCGCGGCCCAGGTGCCCGTTTCGATGAGCAGCTCGCGCAGCTCTTCGTCGAGTCGCCCCGAATGGGCTGCGACGACGAGCGTAAGCGGGCGACTTTCTGCTTTCGTTCCCTTGATGGCGGGGCGCGGCTCGAACCGGACGCCGATGCCGCGTCCCCGCTTGCCGTCCGGCAGCTCGAGGAAGAAGTACTTGGGCTTCTTCATGCTGCCGGCCTTCATCGGCAGGTCGGGCTTGTCCTCGAGGCTCTCGGAGCGCGCAAGCGATCCGCCATCGGCGTCCCAGAGCTGGTAGAAGTCGCTGGCGACGTCGTCGTCGAAGCCGCGCAGGAACTTGTCGCTGAATGCGAGCGATACCGTGCCGTCCGCGCGAACGGTGACCAGCGTGCTGATCGCGCGCGCCTCGGTGGCGAGGGCCTGGTCGAAGCTCTCGATGAACTCTTCGCGCACCGCGAAGTGGAGCGCGACCATCCCGGCCGCGAACACGACGAAGAGCGTCGACAGCAGGCTGACGGTCAGGCGGCGGCGGATTGAGCCGTTCACCGGTCGGGACCGAGCACGTAGCCGAGGCCGCGACGGGTGTGAATCAACGGTGCGGGATTGTCGATGGCGAGCTTGCGGCGCAGGATGCAGACTGCGGAATCGACCGCGTTGCTCGTCGGGCTCTCGCCGTTGTAGATGTGTTCCTCGATATCGGCGCGCGTGACCACTTCTCCACGCCGCCGCGCGAGGTATTCCATGAGGTTGTACTCGCGCGCGGTCAGGTCCACCGGCCGCCCGGCACGCGTGACGATGCGCTGGGCCGTGTCGACGGACAGGTCGTCCACGACGATCGGGTTCTGCTTGGCGCCGTAGGTGCGGCGACAGAGCGCCTCCACGCGCGCGAGCAGTTCCTCGAGGGCGAAGGGCTTCACGAGGTAGTCATCCGCTCCGGTGCGCAGCCCCTCGACCCGTTCGGCGACCGTGTCGCGCGCCGTGAGCAGCAGCACGTGCGCGTCGTTGCCGGCTTCGCGCATCCGGCGCAGCAGGGTGAGGCCGTCGAGCTTCGGCAGCATGATGTCGAGGATCACCGCATCGTAGGCGGCGCACCCGGCCATCCAGAGGCCTTCCTCGCCGTCGCTCGCCGTGTCTACCGCATAGCCCGTACGCTCCAAAGCGGCCGCCACGCTGCGCAGCAGCCGCGGCGAATCCTCGACATACAGGACGCGCATGGCTTGCGCCTAGTACATGAGCTGCACGCGCGCCAGCAGGCGACCCGAGTCGCCCGGCAGGCCAGGTGCATCGCCGAAGAGGTAGTTGATCATCAGCTTGATGTCATTGCCCTTCAGCAGGTAGTTGAGCCCCACGAGCCAGTTTTCGGTGGTATCGCCCGCGAGGTCGAGGTTCGGGTCGAAGACTTCGCGTTGCAACACGGCCTGCAGGCGCGCGGGTACCAGCATGTATGAAGCGGTTAGCTGCCAGCCGTCGGCATCGAACTTGTGCCGGGGAAGGGCATTGTCCGGTTCAAAGCGCTCACGCAGGTACTCGCCGCCGACTTGCCAGCGCCCGAGCGTCCATTGCGCATCGCCGCCCCAGCCGGTGCGCTTGCCGCGGAATATGCCGTCGACCGCCCCTCCCGCGGTCGCATCGAAGCCGAATCCCGGCTTGGACACGGCGGAATCGCCCGAATGCATCACATTCGCGGCGGCCACGAGTCGCCCCGCGCCGGTCGAGTCGAACAGCGTGCCGTAGACGCGCGCGGCACCGAGAAAGCGATCGTCGTCGTTGCTGCTCGAGTTCGAGCCATTGCCATGGCCGGCCGTAACGAGGTAGCCGATGCGCTTGTCGAGGAAACTGCCGTAGACACCGAGGCCGGGCTGGCGGCCGTCCGCGATGCGATCGCTCGCGAGCGGCCGTTCGATGGTGTCGAAGGTGGTATCGCTCCACAGCTGGTCACCGCCGAAGGCGGGTTTCAGGTAGCCGACGCGGACATTCGCCGCGGGGTACCGGTTCCAGTTCACGTAGATCTCGTTCGCGCTCGCGCGCACGCCGGTGCTGGCGCCCAGCGAGTTGGCGCCGAAGTCCGCTTCGAGGCGAAAATCGAAGTGCTCGGCGAAATCGCCCGCGACCATGAGGCGCGCGCGGCGGAAGAAGAAGCGATCGTTGATGCCCGCGAAGCGGGCGTCACCGGCGTCCCCGGCCTCGTACTGGCCCTGGATGAAGCCGCTGATTTCGAGCTTGCGCTCGTTGCCTTTCGCGACCACGCGCGGAGTGGCAGCGGGTTGCGGGGCATCCGCGGGCGGGGCACCCGCTGCTTGCGCCTGCGGAGCGGTCTTTGCCGCCAGCAGATCCCTGAGACGCGCATTCTCTTCCTTGAGCTGCGCATAGCCGGCTTCGAGCGCCTCGAGCCGCTCCTCGATGGTGGCCGCGGCCGCTGCGCGGCCGGGCAAGGAGAGGGCCGCTGCGGCGAGTGCAGCGGCGACGATCGGCAGTCCGGGTTTCCTGTTCATGGCCCGATTATCCCGACAAAACGGGTGGCCATGGTGCCGTATCGAATGTTATCCGCAGATTATGCGGCATCCCCCGTGCGTGCCGCGCGTCGCCGGTCGCTTTCCTTCAGGGCCCGCTTGCGCAGGCGGATCGACTGCGGCGTCACCTCGACCAGTTCGTCGTCGTCGATGAACTCGACGGCCGACTCGAGCGTCAGCTCGACCGGCGGCGTGAGCAGGATTGCGTCGTCCTTGCCGGCTGCGCGGATGTTGGTGAGCTGCTTGGTCTTGGCGGGATTCACCACGAGGTCGTTCTCGCGGCTGTGGATGCCGATGATCATGCCCTCGTAGATCTTCTCGCCGGGCGTCACGAACATGCGGCCGCGTTCCTGCAGCTTCCACAGCGCGTAGGCGACGGCGGTGCCGGCCTCGGCCGAGATCAGCACGCCGCTGCGGCGCGCCGGCACGTCTTCCTTCATCGGCGCGAAATCGTCGAACACGTGGCTCATGAGGCCGGTGCCGCGCGTCAGGCGCAGGAACTCGCCCTGGAAGCCGATCAGGCCGCGGGCGGGAATGCGGTAGTCGAGGCGCACGCGGCCACGGCCGTCGGAGGCCATGTCCTGCAGTTCTCCGCGGCGCGTGCCGAGCGCCTCCATCACGGAGCCCTGGTGCGACTCGTCGACGTCGACGGTCAGGACTTCGTAGGGCTCATGGCGCACACCGTCGATCTCGCGCACCACGACGCGCGGGCGCGAGACGGCAAGTTCGTAGCCCTCGCGGCGCATGTTCTCGACGAGGATCGTGAGATGCAGCTCGCCGCGCCCCGAGACGAGGAACACGTCGGTGTCCTCGGTGTCGGCGACGCGCAGCGCGACGTTCGTCAGCAGTTCCTTCTGCAGGCGGTCGCGGATCTGGCGGCTGGTGACGAACTTGCCTTCCGTGCCTGCGAGCGGCGAGTTGTTGACCCGGAAATTCATCGTGAGCGTCGGCTCGTCGACGCGCAGCGCCGGCAGGGCCTCGGGCCGCTCGATGTCCGCGAGCGTCACGCCGATGCCGATCTCGTCGATGCCGTTGACGAGCACGATCTCGCCGGCGCCCGCCGATTCCATCGGCACGCGCTCGAGGCCGCGAAAGCCGAAGATCTGGTTGACGCGCACGCGCTTCGGCGCGGCATCGCCCACGAGCAGCGCGACGTCATCGCCGGCGTGCAGGGTGCCGCGGCGGATGCGGCCGATGCCGATGCGGCCGACGAAGCTCGAATAGTCGAGCGCCGAGATCTGCAGTTGCAGCGGTTCGGCCGGGTCACCGCCCGGG